>NZ_OX336385.1:0-600000 GCF_946902905.1 Streptococcus sp. Marseille-Q6470 | reverse complement strand
TTTAAAATAAAAAGTGTTGGAGGAATTTATGAATGTAAATCAAATTGTGCGTATGATCCCGACGCTAAAGGTAAATAATAGAAGATTAAATGAATTGTTTTATATCCAAACCTTGGGTATGAAACCCTTGCTTGAAGAGTCGGCTTTCTTATCGCTAGGAGACCAGTCAGGCATTGAAAAATTGGTTTTAGAAGAATCACCAAGTATGAGAAGCCGCAAGGTTGAAGGGATCAAAAAATTAGCTAGATTGATTGTAAAAGTAGCGAATCCATCCGAGGTTGAAGCACTGCTAGCTAGAATGGAAAAACTTCCTCAACTCTATAAAGGAAACAAGGGATATGCTTTTGAAATCCTTTCACCAGAGGGGGATCTTGTCCTAATCCATGCGGAAGATGACATCAAAGATTTGAGAAAGTTTGATGAAACTGTTACTTTCACAAAAGATGAGAAACTGCAATATTTAACAGCATTTGATATTTCAGCAGAAATTAACTTGCCTGCTGAAACGACGAGCCTGCTTGAAAAAGAGGAAATCGAAACTAGCATAACTTTTAAGCAAGCCCAAGGTAGTGATTTGCTTGTTGAAAATAATGTAACTTGGGATTTGTCTATGTTGAAATTCCAAGTAAATGAACTTGAATTGGCAAGTCTGCGTCAGCGTTTTGAAACTGCAGGTTACTTTATTCCTAAGTCTGAGAAGTTTTTCCTAACCAAGGATGCCAACAATATCGAATTGTGGTTTGAAAAAGTATGAAACAAGAAATCATTCAAAAAATAGAGCAACAAATTGAGGCAGGGATTTATCCTGGTGCCTCTTTTGCGTATTATCGGGATGGTGAATGGTCTGATTGCTACCTCGGAGAAGCAAATCCAGAAATTGGAGAGCAGACTTGTCAAGGTTTAGTCTATGATTTGGCAAGTGTGAGTAAGGTTGTTGGCGTAGGAACCGTCTTAACCTTCATGTGGAAGCAAGACAAGATAGAGCTCGATCAATCCATAAAGACCTATCTTCCAGAGGCGGATTATCCAGACATCACCATTCGACAATTGCTAACGCATGCGACAGATTTGGATCCTTATATTCCTAACAGAGATCAGCTCTCAGCGGACCAACTAAGAGAAGCCATGTTTCATTTGAATCGCCGAGAGAAGAGAGCTTTTTTATACTCGGATGTGCACTTTCTCTTACTCGGTTTTCTCTTAGAGAACTACTTTGAGAAGGACTTAGACCAGATTTTACAAGAGCAAGTTTTAGATCCATGGAAGATGAAGGGAACTCAATTTGGACCAGTTAGCAGTGCTGTCCCTACAGTTCGTGGACAGAAGGCAGGAGTGGTGCATGATCCCAAGGCTCGTTTACTAGGTAGACATGCCGGGAGTGCAGGCTTGTTTTCAACTGTGAAGGATTTGAAAATCTTCCTAGAGCATTATTTACAGGATGATTTTGCTGCAGGATTAAGCCAGAATTTTTCAGATTTGAGTGATAAGGAACGATCCTTGGCCTGGAATCTTGAAGGTGATTGGCTAGACCATACAGGCTATACTGGAACCTTTATCATGTGGAATCGTAAGAAGCAGGAAGCTGTGATTTTCTTGTCCAATAGAACCTACGAAAAAGACCAGCGTGCCCAGTGGATCATTGACCGTAATCAGATTATGGATTTGATCCGTGAAGCAGACTAGGGAGGAAGTATGTCAAAAGCTCTTAAAGGAACTCTTTTTACAGTGATTGCTGGTATTGCTTGGGGCTTGTCTGGGACCAGTGGTCAGTACCTAATGGTTCATGGGATATCGGCTCTAGTCCTAACTAATATCCGTTTAATAATCGCAGGTCTCCTCTTAGTTCTTTTATCGTATATGAAGTCCAAAGAGCAATTTCTAGCTTTTTTAAAAGATAAATCAAGTCTCTTTTTTCTCTTCTTATTTTCTTTATTTGGCCTCTTTCTGAATCAATTGGCTTATTTATCGGCTATTCAGGAGACAAATGCAGGTACAGCGACGGTGCTTCAATATGTCTGTCCTGTTGGAATCTTGGCTTACACATGTATAAAGGATAGGGTAGCACCTACTATAGCCGAAATCCTTTCTATGATTTTAGCAATAGGTGGAACCTTTTTAATTGCGACTCATGGTCAGTTGGATCAGCTCTCTATGACACCAGCAGGTCTCTTTTGGGGATTGTTTTCTGCTTTAACCTATGCTCTTTATATCATTGTACCCATTAAGCTCATTCAAAAGTGGGGGAGCATTCTGGTTATTGGTGTCGGTATGACCATATCTGGGTTGGTAGCAGTGCCATTTACAGGGATTATCGGCGCCAGTATTCCTATGTCATTTGATATTTTTCTAGCCTTTTCGGGAATCATTCTTATTGGAACAGTATTTGCCTACACAGCCTTTCTTAAGGGAGCCAGTATGATCGGACCAGTCAAGTCAAGTCTTTTGGCTTCGATTGAGCCTATCTCTGCAGTCTTTTTTGCTTTTATGATTATGGGAGATATTTTTTATCCTGTAGATTTTCTTGGAATGGCAATGATTTTATTGGCTGTGACTATTATCTCTTTAAAGGATTTAATGCTAGAAAAGAAACACAAATCCGTTTAAAGACAGAACAACCTGATAAAAAGGTTGTTTTTTATGTTCTAGCATCAATTAAATTAATTTTAAGATTGAAAGTTTATAATGACTTTATCAAATACAAAGTTTTATGGAGGAAATATGAATTTTATCCAGAGTATTCATCCTACTAAACCTTTAAGATACTTAAAATGGTTTGATATCGTAATCATCACTGTTTTAATGTTTGGAGAGTTTATCATTCGATCCACCCAGCAATTTATGGAGAGTCTATCACCTTCGACTGTGACTAGCGTTGCAGAAACTACAACAAATGTAGCAAGTGATGGGGCAGCTTATTCGAGTAATTTTACTTTTCAATTGATCATGCTAGGGATTACTTTACTCTATCTCTTGATTCGAAACTACGATTTTAAACAGCTCTCCATCCGCTTGTCATGGTCGGTTTTCATTTGGGTTCCCCTTATTTTTGCTGTAGTTGGGATCTTCGGTGATATTATTACAACTCTCAGTGGCGAGTACAATTATTTTAATCCTCAACTGCTCCCTTTTATAGACCCTATGGAAATCATTAGAAAATTCATGGCCTTAACTCCAATGGCTATTGGCTATGCTCTGCTAAATGGTTTTTACGAAGAATTTTTCTTCTTAGGATTACTGACTTCAGTAAAAGAAAAGCATCAGTGGCTGGTTTTAGTATATTCGGTCATCATACGGATTTCATTCCATACCTATCAAGGATTACTCTGGGCCTTGGTTATTGGTCTTGTTTATGGACTATTCTATTATTTCTTGTACAAGTATCTAGTCAAGAACTTACTGCCATTCTTTCTCATGCATGCTCTTGCAGATATGTTCGGATCCAGTCTTTTATATCTCTTGATTGCTTGGAGGACTTAAGAAAAAAATCCACTCGAATGAGTGGATTTTTTATGAATACATTTTAGTCTTTGTTCTCGTATGGCAAGATCAAGTTTAGGATAATACCTGTCATAGCTGAGAGGGCAGTACCAGAAAGTGTAACTGGACCGAGTTTAAGGATTGCTCCACCAAGTCCAAGCACGAGCATTGCACTTGCGATGATAAGATTACGCATTTGTCCAAAGTCAACGCGCTCCTTAATCAAAACTTTTAAACCGTTGCTGGCGATAACCCCGTAAAGAAGGATTGACATCCCACCAAGTACGGCGTTAGGGATTGTAGAAATCAAGGCTGTGAATTTTCCAAGGAAGCTTAGGGCAATTGCGATAAAGGCAGCGTTACGGATAACTGAGACAGAAGCGATACGAGTCATACCGATAACCCCTGTGTTTTCACCGTAAGTAGTATTGGCTGGTCCACCGAGGAAGGCAGATACAGATGTTGCGATTCCGTCACCAAGAAGGGTACGGTGAAGACCAGGATCTTTCAAGAATTGGCGGCCACAGATTTGACTCAAGACCGTGTGGTCTCCGATATGTTCAGAAATTGTTACAATAGCAATTGGTAGGATTGCAATTGTTTCAGGACCGAAGTATAGGTTATATTCTTTGAAGGCACCACCTGTGCTAAATGGTAGGTAGAAACCAGGAACTTCAAACCAGTTAGCTTGAAGAACAGGTGTGAAGTCTACTAGACCAAGAAAGACTGCAAAGATATATCCACCGATAATGGCAAAGAGGAAAGGAATGATACGAAGGAATCCTTTTCCTTTTGTATTAATAAAAGCAGCGATGAGGAAGGTAACTACTGCTACAAGAGCATTTTTCCAGTTGCCATCAGCAACAAGACCAGCATTTGTTACAGCTGAGCCTGCAAGACCAAGACCGATAACGATAATCATAGGTCCGATAACGATTGGAGGCAAGAGCGTATCAATCCATTTTGTACCAGCAAAGCGGATGCTAGTTGAAACAAGAACGTAAATTAAACCAGTCAAGATAACCCCTGTTTGAGCAGCAGAAACATCTCCACCCAATTCCTTCATAGCAAGAGCCATTGCAGTGATGAAGGCAAAAGAAGAACCGAGATAGACTGGAACTTTAAAGCCAGTGGAAATCATGTAAATCAGTGTACCGACACCTGATGCAAAAAGGGCAACAGATACAGGCATTCCCAAAATCAGTGGCACCAAGATGGTCGCACCAAACATGGCGAAAACGTGTTGGAAACTGAGTAGAATTCCCTTACCAAAAGAAGGACGTTGGTCAACGTCGAGTAACAAATCAACAGTTGATTCTTGTTTCATAAATACCTCACTTTTTGGGCATCAAAAAAGAGCCCATTATTTTACAGCAATAGGCTCTCAGAGTAAGACATCTTTAAAAAGAGGATTATCTCATTCCTAAAGAATTTCATATATTTCCACGCCTTCGTCACCTCACGGGATGACATTAAAAACCTTTGCTTAGGATAGTATAGCAGAAAAAATTCGTTTTGTAAACGAATTTTTCCTGAGCCTTGAAATGAGAAAGCGAGGCGAGATTTTGTAAATCATTTTTTCCCGAGCCAAGAAACAAAGACGCGAGGTATGATTTTGTAAATCATTTTTTCCCGAGCCTTGAAATGAGAAAGCGAGGTATGATTTTGTAAACGATTTTTTCCCGAGCTAAGAAACAAAAAAGCGAGGCAAGATTTTGTGGTAAACTTTTAAAAATTTTTAAAGTGGGTGTTTATTTGGCATGCCCGCCTTACGGGGATATTTGTTTGGAGTTTCCTTTTTCTTTTCAACCACAGTGATGTAGCGAGGGTCACCATTAGGAAGTGTGTAGCTGATGTTGTCTTCAACTTTACTAAAGAGAAGGTTGAGAGCATTTTTGGATTCTGTCAATTCCTCAGGGGCATTACTGGCCTTAAGGGCCAAAAGTTTTCCACCAACTTTAAGATAGGGAATGGTTAACTCAGAGAGAACCTGCATGCGGGCAACCGCGCGTGCTGTTACAATGTCAAATTGGGCACGGAACTTCTTGTCTTGAGCAAAGTCTTCAGCACGACCATGGTAGAAGTGAACCCCTTCTAATCCTAGCTCTTCAGCCAGAAGCTGAAGGAAGTTAATCCGCTTATTCAGTGAATCAATGATGGTCACATCTAGCTGAGGGTAGAGAATCTTCATAGGGAGACTTGGGAAGCCTGCCCCTGCTCCAATATCCAGTAACTTAATTTCTTGATTTGCAATCAACCCATGTAGGATAGGAGCGATAGAATCATAAAAGTGTTTAAGATAAACTTCTTCTTTTTCGGTAATAGCGGTTAGGTTGATCTTTTCATTCCATTCAACTAAGAGTTGGAAATAACGATCAAATTGTGCTTTTTGCTTGTCAGTAAGAATAATATTTTGTTCAGCGAGTAATCTGTAAAAAGTTTCTGGTTTCATAGTTGTATCCTTCTTGTATATCATCTTATTTTACCACAAAAACATGGAAATTTGATATACTTGTACTAATCTAAAAGCAGAAAGGAGCTTTATGATGCAATGGATGTTTTTTGGAGTTCTTGCTCTCATTATTTTTTTGGTGATCGTTAGCTACAATGGCTTGGTAAAAAATCGTATGCAAACCAAGGAGGCTTGGAGTCAAATTGATGTTCAGTTGAAGCGTCGAAATGACCTTTTGCCAAACTTGATTGAAACGGTAAAAGGCTACGCAAAATATGAAGCTTCTACACTTGAAAAGGTAACGGAACTTCGTAGACAAGTGGCAGTAGCAACCACACCTGCAGAAGCTATGAAGGCTAGTGATGCCCTTACTCGTCAAGTATCAGGTATCTTCGCGGTTGCAGAGAACTACCCGGATTTGAAGGCTAGCAGTAACTTTGCACAATTACAAGAAGAATTGACTAACACAGAAAATAAAATTTCTTATGCACGACAGCTCTATAATAGTGTCGTTAGCAACTACAATGTTAAATTAGAAACCTTCCCTAGTAATCTGGTTGCGGCTATCTTTGGCTTCAAGGCAGCGGATTTCCTTCAGACTCCAGAAGAAGAAAAGGCTGTTCCTAGAGTTGATTTTAGTGGTTTAGGTGACTAAGATGCTGTACAAACAAATCGCTAGTAATAAACGCAAAACTTGGGTTTTATTAATTATTTTCTTTCTTTTGTTAGCTATTGTAGGTTATGCAGTTGGATATCTTTTCATGAACTCAGGATTTGGGGGCGTGACTATAGCCATGATTATCGGTTTCATCTATGCCTTGACCATGATTTTTCAATCTACAGAGATTGTCATGAGTATGAATGGTGCGCGTGAAGTTGACAGGAATGAAGAACCTGTTCTCTATCATGTTGTTGAGGATATGGCTATGGTGGCGCAAATTCCTATGCCACGAGTTTATGTAATTGATGACCCGGGTTTGAATGCTTTCGCCACAGGTTCGAATCCTCAAAATGCTGCTGTTGCTGCTACGTCAGGACTTCTAGAGATCATGAATCGTGAGGAATTAGAAGCTGTAATCGGGCATGAAGTTAGTCATATTCGCAACTTAGATATTCGAATCTCTACCATTGCTGTTGCTCTTGCCAGTGCCATTACCCTTTTATCGAGTATGGCTGGTCGTATGATGTGGTGGGGTGGAGCATCACGTAGTAGAAGAAATAGTGACCGTGACAGTGGAGGACTTGAAGTGATTATGTTAGTCATTTCTCTCCTAG
Organism: Streptococcus sp. Marseille-Q6470; assembly: GCF_946902905.1. Lineage (NCBI taxonomy): Bacteria > Bacillati > Bacillota > Bacilli > Lactobacillales > Streptococcaceae > Streptococcus > Streptococcus sp. Marseille-Q6470. The sequence continues at coordinate 592,796 of NZ_OX336385.1, read as the reverse complement.
CCATAGTTTTGGCGCCTTTAGCAGCAACTTTGGTGCAGTTAGCTATTTCTCGCCAACGAGAATTCTTAGCGGATGCTTCAAGTGTGGAATTAACACGCAATCCTCAGGGGATGATCAATGCCCTCCTAAAACTAGAAAATAGTCAACCAATGACTCATCATGTAGATGATGCTAGTAGTGCCCTTTATATCAATGATCCTCAAAAGAGAGGCTTCTTAAAAAAACTATTCTATACCCATCCACCCATTTCAGAACGGATTGAGCGTTTGAAACATATGTAAAAAAAACATCCAGAGGATTTTCTCTTGATGTTTTTTTTTCCAAAAATTAAAGATCTTGTAAATCAACTACTTTTAAACCATGCTCTGTCAGACTATAAATACTGGTACAGACTTCTTTTAAGAAACGTCGATCATGCGAAACAGTAACCAGACCACCGGGATAAGTGGCAAAGAGTTTTCTGATTTCTGGTTGAGAAGTTGGAGAAAAATTTCGTGTGGGTTCATCTAGAAGGAGAAAGTTCGGTTTTCGCAGAACTAAATTCAAAAGAAGGAGTTTACCTTGTTGACCTCCAGATAAGGAGTGGATTTGCTGGTGCATCTCTGGATAACTGAAATTGAGACTGGCTAGGAAGGATTGGATTTTCTGTAATTCCTCTTTATGTCCAGTTTGGCTGAGAAATTCTACTGGCGATAGAGCCAATTGCAATGTTTCTTGGTAATCTTGTGGCATAAATCCAAGCGAGATTTCTCTCTTATTATTAAGAAGTTGCTGCAGCTTGGCTAAAAGTGTGGATTTGCCAATGCCATTGGGACCGATAATACCAATTTTTTCTTGACCACGGACAGTTAGTTGTAACTCCTGAGCTAAAACACGCTCACCAATAGACAAATTTTCCTTTTCCAGTAGAATTAAGACCTTAGAAGCCGCTAATGGCTCTATATCTGAAAAGAAAAGTTGGATTTGTTCCTCTTCAAGTGGCTTTTGGGTCATGGACTGAGCTGCTTTTTCGTAACGTTTTTCTTGAGAAAGAACATTTTTCATCTTTTTAGCTAATAGGCGACCGGCAGTACTGTCTTTGGTAGCTCGAAGTGCAGTTTCTACATTTTGCTTGACGCGACGATGCTTTTCCATGGTTTTGTCATAGGCTCTCTGGTCGTTGGCAGCTTGCTGGCTTTGTCTGGCAAAATGAGCCTTTCTCTGTTCACTATAGCGATCATAGTCTAGATGTTCGACTAGGGTTTCAGCTTCCTTTCGGTGCTTGACTAGTCGCAAGTGGATAATGGTGTCTGCCGTTCGAGAGAGGAAGTCTTCATCATGAGAAATGAAAATAACGGTTTGCCTCATCTTCTGAATTTGACCTTTTAGCCAATCAATCGTCTCAAGATCTAGGTCATTTGAAGGTTCATCTAAAAATAGAATGTCAAAGGGTTTAGCCAATTCATGGATGAGCTGAATTTTCAAAGCTTCACCACCCGAGAGACTACCAATTTCTTGATCACTTGCAAAACGACTGCTGTCAAAGTGTAATTCATCAGACAAGCGATAGAGAATGCTGTAGTCCAAATCTGTAGACTCTAAAAAGAAGTAGTCCTGTAAAGATTTTTTCTTCAGTTCTTCAGGGAGATGCTGGGGAATGTAGGCCAGAGACTGAAGGTCAGACTGAATGTCTCCCTTGATAGAGAAATCAGCTAATTTTTCTCCCATTAAAGTTTTAAGTAAGGTTGATTTTCCATTTCCTTCTTCACCGATAATAGCGACCTTTTCTCCGTCTTGGATAGTCATATTTAAATCGGAAATAAGGTCTCTTAAATCTTTGTTTTGTGTGATGGTCAGATGGTTGATTTTTATCATATTGTTGCCCTTTCTAGAATGTCGATAGTGCATAACAAAAGCTCTACTTTACCTAGTAGAGCCCAAAGTCTATGTCAAAAAAACTCTTTTAATACTCTTCGAAAATCAAATTCAAACTACGTCAGCGTCGCCTTACCGTACTCAAGTACAGCTTGCGGCTAGCTTCCTAGTTTGCTCTTTGATTTTCATTGAGTATAAAATGCCAGAAGAAAGAGCATAAAAGAGCACACAAAAAGAGACAAAAACAAGATCTACTAAATAAAGGTTCTTTATTTGATAGACTTAGTTGTTCATGTCTCCTTTACCTCCGAGTATTGTTGGAATCATCATACTCTTTTTGAAAAAATTTGTCAAGATTTAGACAGAAAATCCTCTATTTTTAAAACCCAAAAACAGGTCCATAAAGTGTCAGGGGATGTTTAACGTGATCGTAGTGGAACTTGTCATAGTTTCTCCAAGCAGTGCGAGCTTGATCGTTTAGTTTTAGTGAGCCAAGTCCAATCAAAAGACTAGTCCGTTGGTAAAAAGTTTCCAGTTCAATTAAGATAGCGTTGTCTACTTTCTCAGCTTTTTTAAGCGCTCTGAGAATTTCGTCTATATTTTGCTGTAAGCGTAGATCATCAGGTAATCCTTGTTTACAGTTTTGTATAGTTTGATTTAATTCTGAAACGAGTTGATAGGCTTCAGCTAAAAGAACTTTGTCTTCCATATGAGCGTCCTCCTTTGCTCATGAATTGATGCCTATAGTATAGCACAAAAAATAAAATTGTCATAATAAATATATCAAAAAATAGAGAATGATTTTTTGAAAGTTTAGTTGCCTTGCTAGCGCTCTTTTCATGGTATAATCAAGGGAGTAAATCTTTATGGAGGAAGTATGAAATTAAATATTCAAGAAATTTGTAAGCAGCCTGAAGGCTTGCACTTTGAGCAAACTTTAGACTTGGCAACTGACTTACGTGCTCGTAATCAAGAAATTTTAGATGTAAAAGATATCAAAGCAGTAGGGAAGGTTCAGTACGAAGACCGAATGTTTTTCCTAGACTATCTCTTGTCATATACAATTGTCCTAGCTTCTAGCCGTAGTATGGAACCGGTAGAATTGAAAGAATCATATCCAGTAACGGAAGTCTTTATGGAAGGTGCTACCAATCAACTGGACCAAGAAGTTCTAGATGATGACTTAGTTTTACCGATTGAAAATGGTGAAATTGACTTGGCTGAAAGTGTTTCAGATAATATCTTGCTAAATATTCCAATCAAGGTCTTAACAGCTGAGGAGGAAGCTGGTCAGGGATTTGTCTCTGGAAATGACTGGCAAATCATGACTGAGGAAGAATATCAAGCTCAACAAGCAGTCAAAAAAGAAGAAAATAGTCCTTTTGCAGGTTTGCAAGGGCTGTTTGATGGAGATGAATAGATGGTTTTATCCAAAAAACGTGCCCGTCATGTCATAGAAGAAATCATTGCTCTTTTTCCTGATGCGAAACCAAGTCTAGATTTTCGGAATCATTTTGAATTGCTAGTTGCAGTCATGTTGTCTGCTCAAACGACAGATGCAGCAGTAAACAAAGCGACTCCAGCTCTTTTTGAAGCGTTCCCTACGCCTCAAGCTATGGCAGATGCTAGTGAGAGTGAAATTGCAAAACATATTTCTCGTTTAGGTCTGTATCGAAATAAAGCAAAATTTCTTAAAAAATGTGCGCAACAGTTATTAGAAGATTTTGATGGTCAAGTTCCTCAGACTAGAGAAGAATTAGAAAGTTTGGCGGGAGTTGGGCGTAAAACGGCTAATGTAGTCATGAGTGTGGGTTTTGGAATTCCAGCTTTTGCGGTAGATACCCATGTGGAGCGCATTTGCAAACACCATGATATTGTAAAAAAATCTGCTACACCATTAGAAGTTGAAAAACGTGTCATGGATGTCTTGCCACCAGAAAAGTGGTTGGCGGCACATCAGGCCATGATTTACTTTGGTCGTGCTATCTGTCATCCGAAAAATCCAGAATGCGAACACTATCCACAATTGTATGATTTTAGTTCATTATAAGGTCAAATATTGAATGTTTTTACTTGCTTTGAACTGGGCTTTGTGATATAGTAAGGACAATAAAATATTCCTTTAAACCTGTCCCGTGAGGCAGGCAAGGAGCTGGATTAAGTAGAAGGGTAAGTCTATACTGTTTACAGTAAGGCTCGCTTAGTTATACATTCTCAAGTCTCCTTGAAAAAGGAGACTTTTCTTTTTGGAGGTTTGTCATGAAGACAAAAGAAGTTGTAGACGAATTAACCGTCAAGCGAGCAATTACGCGTATCACTTATGAAATCATAGAACGCAATAAAGATTTGAATAAAATCATTTTAGCGGGTATCAAAACACGTGGTGTCTTTATTGCTCACCGTATCCAAGAACGCTTGGAACAATTGGAAAATATCTCTGTTCCTGTTGTAGAATTAGATACTAAACCTTTCCGCGACGATGTTAAGAGTGGTGAGGATACTTCATTAATTTCTGTTGATGTGACAGATCGCGAAGTCATTTTGGTGGATGACGTACTTTATACAGGTCGTACAATTCGAGCTGCTATTGATAACATTGTCGGACATGGTCGCCCAGCGCGCGTGAGTCTTGCGGTGTTAGTTGACCGTGGACACAGAGAATTGCCAATTCGTCCAGATTACGTTGGGAAAAATATTCCAACCAGTCGTTCGGAAGAAATCATCGTTGAGATGACAGAACTTGATGGCCAAGATAGAGTTTTGATTACTGAAGAAGCTTAATAGCTAAAGGAGTAGCCATGTCAGAAAATCAACAAGCAATGAAACATGTGGTGTCCATGGAAGATCTCACTGTGGATCAGGTTATGAAATTGATTAAACGAGGGATTGAGTTTAAAAATGGAGCTCAGTTGCCTTACGAAGACCATCCCATTGTTTCAAATCTTTTCTTTGAAAATTCGACAAGAACGCATAAATCATTTGAAGTTGCTGAGATCAAACTAGGATTGGAACGACTTGACTTTGATGTAAAGACAAGTTCAGTCAACAAGGGTGAGACACTCTATGATACCATCCTGACTTTGTCAGCACTTGGTGTAGATGTCTGCGTTATTCGGCACCCAGAGGTTGATTACTACAGAGAATTGATTGCGAGTCCGACGATCACGACTTCGATTATCAACGGTGGCGACGGATCAGGACAACATCCTAGTCAGAGTCTGCTTGATTTAATGACCATTTACGAAGAATTCGGACATTTTGAAGGACTCAAGGTCGCGATTGCTGGAGACTTGGACCACTCACGAGTTGCCAAATCCAATATGCAGATTTTGAAACGTTTAGGTGCAGAGCTCTACTTTGCAGGACCTGAAGAGTGGCGAAGTCAAGAATTTGCGGACTATGGACAGTTTGTAACCATTGATGAGATTGTTGACCAGGTGGATGTTTTGATGTTGCTTCGGGTTCAACATGAACGCCACGAAAGTGGAGTAATCTTCTCAAAAGAAGATTATCATGCTCAACATGGCTTGAACCAAGAGCGCTATAATCGATTAAAAGAAGAAGCAATCATTATGCATCCAGCTCCAGTAAATCGGGATGTAGAAATTGCTGACCACTTGGTTGAAGCTCCAAAGTCACGTATTGTCCAACAAATGACCAATGGAGTCTTTGTTCGAATGGCAATTTTAGAATCCGTATTGGCAAGTAGAAAAGCCAAATAAGACACAAAACGTTAAAAGACGCCAGTGAGCGTCCACGAGAGGTGAGAATATGACAAAACGACTTCTAGTTTTAGAAGATGGCACAGTTTTTGAAGGTAAAGCCTTCGGTGCAGATATTGATGTAACAGGGGAAATCGTCTTTAATACAGGGATGACAGGCTATCAAGAATCCATTACAGACCAGTCTTATAATGGACAAATTTTGACCTTCACTTATCCATTGGTGGGGAATTATGGGATTAACCGTGATGACTACGAATCTATCAGCCCAACCTGTAAGGGTGTTGTAGTCTTCGAAGAGGCACGTAGAGCAAGTAACTGGCGGAATCAAATGACGCTGGATGAGTTCTTGAAAGCTAAGAAAATTCCTGGTATTTCAGGAATTGATACACGTGCGCTTACAAAGATTATCCGTAAACATGGAACCATGCGAGCAACCTTGACACACGCTGGAGACAGTATGGATCATGTTGCTGATCAACTTAAAGCGACTGTTTTACCGACTGATAATATCAGACAAGTTTCTACCAAGACTTCTTATCCAGCTCCAGGAGTTGGTTTGAGTGTTGTTCTAGTAGACTTTGGCCTTAAGCATTCTATTTTACGAGAACTTTCAAAACGTGATTGTAACGTGACTGTAGTTCCATACACAACTACAGCTGAGGAAATCCTACATTTGAATCCTGACGGAGTTATGTTGTCAAATGGACCGGGAAATCCAGAAGATGTACCAGAAGCACTTGATATGATTCGTGGGATTCTCGGGAAAATTCCAATCTTTGGTATTTGTATGGGGCACCAGCTCTTTGCCATGGCAAATGGTGCAAAGACTTACAAGATGAAGTTTGGTCACCGTGGATTTAACCACGCTGTACGCGAAATTGCAACTGGGCGAGTGGACTTTACTAGTCAAAACCATGGTTACGCCGTTAGCCGTGAGGATTTACCAGAGCACTTAATTATCACCCATGAAGAAATTAATGATAAGTCAGTTGAAGGGGTACGCCACAGATACCAACCAGGTTTCTCTGTGCAATTTCACCCAGACGCAGCTCCTGGTCCTCACGATGCAAGTTATCTATTTGATGAATTCATCGAGATGATGGAAGCCTTTAAACAAACAAAATAATGACGAGTGTGAAATCGTCGGAGAATTTATTTAATGTCGCTCTGTGAGGCGACGAATAGAAAGGAGAAGGGTGGTCCGTATTTGCTGAACTGAATACGGGCTACGGACGGTGCTAAAAAGATAGTTATAACTAGAACTGACAGTTCTTCGTCATAACTCCTATTTTAGCTTTGTCCGCTTGACGCCCTTAATATCTTATAAATGCCTAAACGTACTGATATTCAAAAAATTATGGTGATTGGTTCTGGTCCGATTATTATTGGTCAGGCTGCTGAGTTTGACTATGCTGGAACCCAGGCTTGCTTGTCTTTGAAAGAAGAAGGATACGAGGTTGTCTTGGTAAACTCAAACCCTGCAACCATCATGACTGATAAGGAAATTGCAGACAAGGTTTATATCGAGCCAATCACACTCGAGTTTGTGACTCGTATTCTCCGTAAGGAACGTCCAGATGCTTTGCTTCCAACTCTTGGAGGTCAAACAGGGCTTAATATGGCCATGGAATTGTCTAAAAACGGTATTCTTGATGAATTGGGAGTAGAACTTCTCGGGACTAAATTGTCTGCCATTGATCAAGCGGAGGACCGTGATCTCTTTAAACAATTGATGGAAGAACTCAAGCAACCAATTCCAGAATCAGAAATTGTCAACACAGTAGAGGAAGCAGTTGCCTTTGCAGCAACTATTGGCTACCCAGTTATCGTCCGCCCAGCCTTTACTCTAGGTGGTACTGGTGGTGGTATGTGTGCCAACGAAGAAGAATTGCGAGAAATTGCTGAAAATGGTTTGAAGTTGTCACCTGTTACCCAGTGTTTGATTGAACGTTCCATTGCTGGTTTCAAGGAAATTGAGTATGAGGTCATGCGTGACTCAGCTGACAATGCCCTTGTTGTATGTAACATGGAAAACTTTGACCCAGTCGGGATTCATACAGGGGATTCCATCGTATTTGCCCCTGCGCAAACCATGTCAGATTATGAAAACCAAATGCTACGTGACGCGAGCTTGAGCATTATTCGTGCCCTCAAGATTGAAGGTGGATGTAACGTTCAGCTAGCCCTTGATCCGCATAGCTTCAAGTACTATGTTATCGAAGTAAACCCTCGTGTATCACGTTCGTCAGCCCTTGCTTCTAAGGCGACAGGTTATCCAATCGCTAAATTGGCTGCTAAGATTGCCATCGGTTTGACCTTGGATGAGGTCATCAACCCAGTTACAGGTTCAACCTATGCTATGTTTGAGCCAGCCCTTGACTACGTGGTTGCCAAGATTCCACGTTTCCCATTTGACAAGTTTGAAAAGGGTGAACGCCGTCTTGGTACTCAGATGAAGGCGACTGGAGAAGTTATGGCCATCGGTCGGAACATCGAGGAATCTCTCCTTAAAGCTTGTCGCTCACTTGAAATTGGGGTTCACCACAATGAAATGCCTGAGCTTGCAGATGTTTCAGATGATGCCTTGATTGAAAAGGTTGTTAAGGCTCAAGATGACCGTCTCTTCTACGTATCAGAAGCCATTCGTCGTGGTTATACACCTGAGGAAATTGGTGAGCTTACAAAAATCGATATCTTCTACCTTGATAAACTTTTGCATATCTTTGAAATTGAACAAGAATTGGGCGCACATCCTCAAGATGTAGCAGTCCTAAAAACGGCAAAACTCAATGGTTTCTCAGATCGTAAGATTGCTGAACTCTGGAATACTACAGCTGACCAAGTTCGCCAACTACGTTTGGAAAACAAGATTGTCCCAGTTTACAAGATGGTTGATACTTGTGCAGCAGAATTTGAGTCAGAAACTCCATACTTCTATTCAACCTATGGTTGGGAAAACGAATCCATCAAGTCTGAAAAGGAATCTGTACTGGTCCTAGGTTCTGGTCCAATCCGTATCGGTCAAGGGGTTGAGTTTGACTACGCGACTGTTCACTCAGTTAAGGCAATTCAAGCTGCTGGCTACGAAGCCATCATCATGAACTCAAACCCAGAAACAGTCTCAACCGACTTCTCTGTATCTGATAAACTCTACTTTGAACCATTAACGTTCGAAGATGTTATGAATGTTATCGACTTAGAGCAACCAAAAGGTGTTATCGTTCAATTTGGTGGTCAAACAGCTATCAACCTTGCTGAGCCATTAGCAAAAGCTGGGGTGACTATCCTTGGTACTCAAGTTGCGGACTTGGACCGTGCGGAAGACCGTGACCTCTTCGAACAAGCCCTCAAAGACTTGGATATTCCACAACCTCCTGGACAAACAGCAACCAATGAAGAAGAAGCAGTACTTGCTGCACGTAAAATTGGTTTCCCAGTTCTCGTTCGCCCTTCATATGTTTTGGGTGGACGTGCTATGGAAATCGTTGAGAATGAAGATGATCTTCGTTCTTACATGCGTACTGCGGTTAAGGCAAGTCCAGACCATCCTGTTCTTGTTGACTCTTATATCGTCGGACAAGAGTGTGAAGTCGATGCCATTTCAGACGGAAAAAATGTTCTCATTCCAGGTATCATGGAGCATATCGAACGTGCTGGGGTCCACTCAGGTGACTCCATGGCTGTTTATCCTCCACAAACCTTGTCGCAAAAGGTGCAAGAAACTATCGCAGACTATACTAAACGTCTTGCGATTGGCCTCAACTGTCTTGGGATGATGAACATTCAGTTTGTTATCAAGGATGAGAAAGTCTATGTTATTGAAGTGAACCCTCGTGCCAGTCGTACCGTTCCATTCCTTTCAAAAGTAACTAACATCCCAATGGCTCAGGTAGCGACTAAGTTAATTCTTGGTCAAAGTCTCGAAGAACTTGGTTACCAAGATGGACTTTACCCTGAAAGTAGTCGCGTTCATATCAAGGCGCCAGTCTTCTCCTTTACCAAGCTAGCTAAGGTAGACAGCCTTCTTGGCCCTGAAATGAAGTCAACAGGGGAAGTCATGGGTTCTGATACCACTCTTGAAAAAGCTCTCTACAAGGCCTTTGAAGCTTCTTATCTTCACTTGCCAACCTTTGGGAATGTTGTCTTTACCATCGCGGATGATGCAAAAGAAGAAGCTTTAGATTTAGCTCGTCGTTTCCAAAATATTGGCTATGGAATCCTTGCAACTGAAGGAACAGCTGACTTCTTTGCAAGTCATGGATTGCAGGCACAACTCGTTGGAAAGATTGGTGATGATGAACACGATATCCCAAGCTACGTTCGCAAAGGAAAAATTCAAGCTATCATCAACACAGTTGGTACCAAACGGACAGCTGATGAAGATGGAGAACAAATCCGTCGTTCAGCAATTGAACATGGAGTTCCACTATTTACAGCTCTAGACACAGCAGATGCGATGTTAAAAGTTTTAGAAAGCAGAAGTTTTGTTACAGAGGCTATCTAGGATTAAAAAGATTCTCGTAAGAGAATCTTTTTTTGTTGAAAGCGTTGCTATCATTTTTCACAAAAAATTATATGTAAAACCAACGCATGAGTAAATATATAAAAATAGTATAATTTTAGATTTATTTATTTAAAAAAATAGACATAATATAGGATGATGTACATTTGCATATAAGTATATATAATAAATTAGAGTAGGTTTAAAAGGTCTAAAATATAACGAAGTAAACGATTTCAAGAGCTCATAATTATTTGAAGTTAGGTAAGACTTATGGTATGATAGAATTGCTAAGGTGTGAGAAAAATATTGTATTCTATATTCAGATATAGTATAATTTCTTCTGCTGATAGTAAAAAAATATAAAAGGAGAATATATCCAAATGATAAGAAAGGAACAACAACGTTTTTCTTTGCGGAAATATAAAGTAGGTGTTGCATCCGTATTTTTAGGAACAACCCTTAGCTTTATGCTGGCAAATGGTGGTGCGGTAAAAGCTTCTGAACTTCCTACGCAACCAAGTTCTGAAGAGAAGACAGAGTTGGTGAAAAAGGATAGTGGCATCGAGGATTCCTCTAAGAAGGAAGTGAATGTTGTCGAAAATGTTGCAACAACTGAGCTTGCTGAAACAAAAAAGGTTGAAGAAGCAAAACCAGCATCTGAGGTTAAAACAGAAGATCCTAAATCTGAACCAGTGTCTTCAGAAAAAGCAGAAGAGGCAAAACCAGCAACAGCTGAAGGCGGAGTTACTGCAGAAGAAACTGCTAAACCAGCAGAAAAAGCAGAAGAAGCAAAACCAGAAGTTGCTGAAGGAGAAACTAAAAAAGAAGAAAAAGCAGCAGCAGAGAAAGCAGTTGCAACTGAAGCAAAACCAGCAATAGATGAATCAAACAAACCAAGAGTACGTAGTCGTCGTGCCACTACTGACGAAGCTGTTACTGGAGATCACAACACTAAACCAGTAAGTGTTAGCACTTATTTAAAAGATGGGGAAACTGTTGATCCATCTATTACTAATCCTAACGGGGCAACTGTTAAGTCTCAAGATGTACCAGCTGGTTACGCGAGAAAAGAAGGAGATTGGTATACATACAGTATTGTAGATTTGACCAAATTTAACGAACGTTATAATACAAATTACTATACACGTGCTTATAAGAAGTTTGATGCTTCTACAGATACCACTGTCGAATTAATTGATAAAACAACTGGGAATGTAGTAGAAACAAAAACAATCACAGCAACAAGTGGAATTCAAAAATTCACTACTACTAAAACGGCATCAAATGGTGAACTAACTTGGCAAGTTGATTACAACCCAGGTACAGGAGCAGGGCCGGGTAAAACTGACCAACCATTTATCCAATTAGGTTATGAAGTTGGTGCAAGTATTCAAGCTTTAGTAAATCCAAAGAATGAAGCTGAACAAAAATTATATCAAGATGTTTATAATGCTCGTACATCAACTGATATTATTAACGTTGTAGAACCAGCTTATAATGGTCGTACAATCACAGATACAAACGCTAAAATTCCAATATTCGTTGATAAAACAACTTACTACAGAGTAGTTGATAAAAATAACCCAACATTTAACGCTAATAAAACAGATAAAACTGTTCAAGATTACGTACCAAATGGTAATGAAGTAGACTTGGCTAGATATACAACTAAAGCCATGGAAGGACAAAACTTCACAGCATCTGGTGAGCGCCAATTTGATGGCTACAAATTGTATCAAACAGCTGATGCAAACGATAAATCAGGTTATGTGAGTCGTCCTTACAAAGTTGGAACTAAATTCATGGACGCTGAGCGTGCAGGGATTAAACGGATTAAAGAAATCGTAGGGGAAGATGGAACTGTAGTCGTTCGTGTTTATCTTCTAGATCCAAAACAACAAAGCAAACGTTCTGATGGTACATTGAGCACTGATGGATACATGTTGCTAGCAGAAACTAAACCGATTAAACCTGGTGATTATAACAAACAAGAATTAAATGTTAAGAAATCACCTCTTAACACAATTGACTTCACCGGTAATGACGGTGTAAACCATCCTAATGGAGTAGAAGTTCCATTTGACTTCCAAAAAGCTGCTGGATATACACCGTATAAAACGGTATTCGTACCATTCTTAGGAGATGGTATCGGACACCTTTCACCAAATAGTCAATTAGGAAATGGTGCATATGTACAAATAGGTACAAACGTTGACTTGCTCAACTCATTGACACCATACAAGCAACCAATTTATTACTATGTCAAACAAGAACCAGTAACAGTCACTCCAGAAGTTGAAAAACAATTGGACGGACGTGTCTTGACAGACGGCGAGTTTACTTTCAAATTAACAGAAGAGAAAAGTACTCCTGATAAGCACGAAGAAACTGTTACCAACAAGGATGGAAAAGCTACATTCAGCAAGCTTACTTTTAACAAAGCTGGTACTTATAAATACAAGATCACTGAACAAAAGGGTTCTGATACAGACGTAGACTATGACGCAATGACTGTTACCATGACAGTTACTGTAACTGAGAATTCTAAAGGTGAATTGCAAGCAACTGTTAAATACAGTGCTGAAGGTGGATTCAAATCAAGTGATGATGATAAGATCTTCAACAACTATGTAGTAGCACCAGTAAAAGTTAAATTTGACTTCACGAAGAAATTGGCTGGACGTGAACTTAAAGACGGAGAATTCAACTTTGTTCTTAAAGATTCAAGAGGTCAAGAAGTTGAAACTGTTGCCAACAAAAAAGATGGTACAGTGACATTTACTGAATTGTCATTTGACAATACGAAAATTGGCACACATACCTATACTGTAGAAGAAGTTATTCCAACAACAAAAGAAGTTGGTATGACTTACGATACGATGAAGGCAACTATTACAGTTAAGGTTGCTAAGAACGGTCATACACTTACTACAGTAACAAGCGTATCATCAACTGGTGGTGTAGATGATAACGGAACATCAACTGATGGTAAGGAAGATAAAGTATTCAACAACAAGATTACTCCTCCAGAAACACCTGTTTTCCAACCAGAAAAATTTGTACTCAACAAAGAAAAGTATGACATCACTGGTACTAAGTTGGTTGATGATGACAACGAGTTAACGGATGAGTACACAGAAACGAATGCAGATCCGTATGCTGATAAAACTACTAACAACGAAGCAGAAAACATCAATACTAAGACAGTTGAACGTGGTGAAAAATTAGTTTACCAAGTATGGTTAGATACTAGAAACTTCTCAGAGAAGAACAATATCCAATCTGTTGGTATTTCCGATACTTATGATGCTGGAAAAGTAACAGTTAATGCTAGTGATATTAAGGCATATGATAGTGTAACTGGCGAAGATGTAACGGCTAAGTTTGACATTAAGGTTGAAAATGGTGTCATCACAGCAACTTCTAAGTCTTCTATGAACAAATCTTTAGGTGATGCTGATAATACTCAAGTTATCGACACAACTAAATTCGCCTTTGGTCGCTACTATAAATTCGATATCCCAGCTACTGTTAAAGCAGATGTTAAGGCAGGAGCTGATATTGAAAACAAAGCCAACCAAATCGTTCATGTCTACAACCCAGTAAGTAAATCTGTAGAAAAACCTGAAAAACCAACTCAAAAACGTGTCAACACTGTACCTGTTACAGTTGATCTCAAGTTCACTAAGAAGTTGGAAGGTCGTACTCTAGCTGCTGGTGAATTTAGCTTTGTTCTTAAGAAAGACAATGTTGCAGTTGAAACTGTTCAGAATGATGCAGAAGGTAAAATTACCTTTAAGACACTCAAGTTTGGTAAAGATGATCTTGGCAAGACCTACACTTATACTGTTTCAGAGGTTGCAGGTACTGATTCAACAGTAACCTACGATGATATGGTTGCAACAGTTACAGTGAAGGTAGACCATGATGGTACTGCTAAGGCAATCGTAGCAACTGTTAAAGACGCGCCAGATAAAGAGTTTAATAACACTGTGAAACCTCCAGAAGAACCTAAGTTCCAACCAGAGAAATACGTTGTTTCTGAAGAGAAATTCGATATCACAGGTGACAAGCTTCTTGACGATGATAAAGAGTTGGCAGATAAGTACGCAGACACAAATGCGAACCCATATGCGGACGATGCGTCAAACAACGAAAAAGAAAACTTGAATACTAAGACTGTTAAACGTGGCGCTAAATTGGTTTACCAAGTATGGTTGGATACTACTAAGTTTGACGCTAACAACAAGGATAACATCCAATCAGTAAGTATTTCTGATGACTTCGATGAAACTAAGGTTGATGTAGATGCTTCAGCTATCAAGGCTTACGATTCAGTAACTGGTGCTGATGTGACTGACAAGTTCGATATCAAGGTTGAAAATGGTGTCATGACCGCGACTCTTAAAGCTGACTTCACCAAGTCACTTGGAGACGCAGACAATACGCAAATCATCGACACAACTAAATTTGCCTTTGGTCGCTACTATAAATTCGATATCCCAGCTACTGTTAAAGCAGATGTTAAGGCAGGAGCTGATATTGAAAATACTGCAAGTCAGTTAGTACATTATTACAATCCATCAACTAAGAAGGTTGAAAAACCAGTTAAACCAACTGAAAAACGTGTTAACTCAGTTCCGATTGAAGTTGAATTCAACTTCACTAAGAAATTAGAAGGTCGTGAATTGAAAGCTGGTGAATTCAGCTTCGTGTTGAAAGACTCTGAAGGAAACGAAATCGAGACCGTCAAGAATGATAAAGATGGTAAAGTAAAATTTGAACCACTATCATTTATGAAGGGTGACGAAGGTACTCATAAGTATACTGTAGAAGAAGTAGCTGGAACAGATGCGACAGTAACTTACGATACAATGAAAGCTGAGATTACTGTTGAGATTTCTTACGATGGAAAAGCGAAAGCACTTGTGAAGACAATGACAGACGCTCCAGATAAAGAGTTCAATAACACTGTAACTCCACCAGAAGAACCTAAGTTCCAACCAGATAAATATGTATTGGATACAGCTAAATTCTCAATTACGGATAACAAACTTCTTGATGATGATTCTGAATTGGCAGACAAGTACGGAGATACGAATACAGATCCGTATGTAGATAAGACTGACAACAACGAAGCAGAAAACTTGAATACCAAGACTGTTAAGCGTGGTGCTAAGCTCTACTACCAAGTCTGGCTTGATACTACTAAGTTCGACGCAGCTAACAAGGATAACATCCAATCCGTAAGTATTTCTGATGATTTCGATGAAACGAAGGTCGATGTAGATGTCTCAGCGATCAAGGCTTACGATTCAGTAACTGGTGCGGATGTGACTGACAAGTTCGACATCAAGGTTGAAAATGGTGTTATGACCGCAACTCTTAAAGCTGGTTTCACTAAGTCACTTGGAGACGCAGACGATACACAAATCATCGATACAACTAAATTCGAGTTTGGTCGCTACTATAAATTCGATATCCCAGCCACTGTAAAATCAGACGTTGAAGGTGGAGTAGACATCGAAAATACAGCAGCGCAAATTGTAAACTACTACAACCCATCTACGAAGAAAGTTGAGAAACCAGAAAAACCAACTGAAAAACGTGTCAACTCAGTTCCAATTGAAGTCGAATTCAACTTCACTAAGAAACTCGAAGGTCGTGAATTGAAAGCTGGTGAGTTCAGCTTCGTATTGAAAGACTCTAAAGGTACTGAAATCGAAACGGTTCAGAACGACAAAGATGGTAAGGTGAAATTCGCTAAACTTGAATTCACTAAAGCTCAAGTTGGAACTCATAAGTACACTGTAGAAGAAGTTAAAGGAACTGACGCTACAGTCACTTACGACTCTATGAAGGCTGAGATCACAGTAGAAGTCAAATACGATGGTACAGCTAAAGCACTTGTGAAGACAGTGACAGATGCTCCAGATAAAGAGTTCAATAACACTGTGACTCCTCCAGAAACTCCTGAGTTTAACCCAGAAAAATATATTCTTAACGAAGAGAAATTTGACATTACTGGAACTAAACTTCTGGATGATGATAAAGAGTTGACTGATAAAGTAGCTGATACCAACAAAGACCCATATGTGGACAAAGTTGATAATAATGAAGCACAAAATATCAATACTCAAACACTCCACAAAGGTGATAAGGTTGTTTACCAAGTATGGTTGGATACAACTAAATTCACAGAAGCTCACAATATCCAATCTGTTGGTATTACAGATAAATATGACATCGAAAACTTGGATGTTAATGTAGCCGATATTAAAGCTTATGATTCAGTAACTGGTGAAGATGTTACAGCTAAGTTTGATATCTCAATTGTGGATGGTGTCATTACTGCTACATCTAAGACTGATTTGACTAAGTCACTTGGAGATGCAGAAAATACTCAAGTAATCGACACTGCTAAATTAGCATTTGGACGTTACTACAAGTTTGATATTCTTGCACGAATCAAGGATACTGCTAAGGAAGGTGTAGATATTGAAAATACAGCTTCTCAAATCGTTCACCAATACGATCCAACTAAGAAATCAGTTGAAAAACCAGAAAAACCAACTAAAAAACGTGTTGTAAATATTCCAGTTAAAGTTGAATTCAACTTCACTAAGAAATTGGAAGGTCGTGCGTTGAAAGCTGGTGAATTCAGCTTCGTATTGAAAGACAAAGATGGTAACGTGATTGAAACCGTAAGCAATGATGCTGAAGGTAAAATCAAGTTCTCAGCTCTTGAATTCAAACGTGGTCAAGAAGGTACTTATATCTATCATGTAGAAGAAGTGAAAGGTACAGAGGCTGGAGTTGAGTACGATAAGATGGTAGCGACTGTTGGAGTTACTGTAACTAAGGATGGTAAAGTGTTGACTCTTACTTCACAAATGCCTGAAGATACTGAGTTTAACAACAAGGTAACACCACCAACACCGCCAACACCACCAACACCACCAACACCACCAACACCACCAACACCGCCAACGCCGCCAACGCCGCCAACACCGCCAACACCGCCAACGCCGCCAACGCCGCCAACACCGCCAACACCGCCAACACCACCAACGCCGCCAACGCCGGTAGCACCACCAACTCCGGAAAAACCTAAAGGTCGTGAGTTGCCAAATACTGGTGAGCAATCTAAAGTTGGATTAGTGACTCTAGGTGCAGCACTTGGTCTAGTAGGTCTTGGTTTAATTGCAAAACCAAAAAGACGTGAAGACTAAGATTGAGATAAGATCAATATTTTGGTATTGAAATAGCAATTTTAGCTCTAAAATGAAGAGGCTTTGCTCGTAAGAGCAAGGCCTCTTTGTTATTTTCTTAAAAAAACCCGAGGACTTATTCCTTGGGTTTTTAAAATTATAGTAGTTTAATCTTGTTTCTTTTTATAACCGACAAGACCTGCAAATCCAGTGAGAAAAGCAAATCCAAGATATGCTAATTGGGAATTTTGCTCTCCTGTTGCAGGTAGCTGACTACCAGGTTTAATCAAAGTTCTTTCTGATTGTATTGACTCTTTTTGGCGTTCAGAACCTTGAACTTGAACTTGAGTTTGAGGTTGAACTTGAGTTTGAGTTTGAGGTTTAGGCTGAGGTTTAGGCTGAGGTTGAGGTTTAGGCTGAGGTTTAGGCTGAGGTTGAGGTTTAGGCTGAGGTTTAGGCTGAGGTTTAGGCTGAGGTTTAGGTTGAGGTTTAGGTTGAGGTTTAGGTTGAGGTTTAGGTTGAGGTTGAGGAGTTGGTAATTCTTTGACTTTGTATTCAAAAATCAGATCTGTAGTACCTACTCCGACTTGGCCTGATTGTTGTGCACTGCTAATACGTTCGTATGTTTGACCATTATAAGAAATTTCGTCCGGTGCAACAGCAATGTAGGCAGAACCGTTATCTGCATTTGAAGCAACAACGATAGCTGGTTGCAATTCAGTTGTGGTGTTTTGAAGGACAAATCGTGCTATTACATTTCCTGAAGCAAGTTTGTAGTCATAAATTACTGTTTTATTTCCCTTAGATACTGTTCCTGAAACATCAGCAGAACCCTCACGATGACCAACTAAATTATAGACTAGACCGTCTTTGGTAATGACTTTTGGTGCATCTGTAGTATAGTTCGTACCAAAGTCTGCATTTTCAAAAACTGTTTGAGAGTCTTGTAGTTCTGTATTGCTACCTGCAATGAGGAAGAGTACAGTCACTGTTCCTTGAGAAATGGTATAAGTAATTGGTGTATCAATAGTGGCAGAAGTTGCAGTCGGAAGAAGGTAACCCTTAGTTTCATCAAGTGGGTCTACGAAGGTTAAGACTTTTCCAGTTGCATCTTTAGGTTCTAATCCTTCAATATATGGCAGAGTTGCAGTTGGCGCTGAAATAGCAGTTGGATTGGAAGGATCATTGAGATAAGGAATCTCCTTAATAGCATTTGCTGGTTCTTTTCCAGAAGCATAACTAATTGTATAAACACCAACTGGTCGGTAGACAACAATATCAGAAATGTCATCTGATTCAGCTAGGATTCCAGTGTGAGTTCCAGATTTCTTAAGATCAGGAGTGATTGTTGCATTTGTTTCCTCAGATACCACAACATATCCATTTTTGACTGGATTTTCATAATCTGCGAAAGTAGTGCCGTCTTTAGGTTCCCAATCTTCAAGTGTAGTTTCTCCACTTACCAAATTGATAGTCCCTTTGCGGCTAAAGCTTAAACTATCTGTTTTTGAAGTGATGCCAGCTTCTTGACGATTGTGTCCATTCTTATCTTCAATCACATATGTGATGGTACGAGTCACTGTTTCAGATAAATGATTGAGATCACTAATAGATTTTCCATTTGGAGCTTTAGGAGTTGGATAGAGGCTGCCATCAGTATCTCCTGGAACAACTTGACCAACTTGAATTGGCTGTGTCTCAGAAAAATCTACGATTTTTGGAGCAAAGCGAACAATGAATTCTTGTACGCCATCATCATTAATGTTTGAAGCATCTCGGTCAAATTTTGCTTGTCCATTTTTATCAAATTCGTTCTCAACTAGTTTATAACCTTGCTTCAAATATTTAGCAATCGTATCTTTTGTTGAGTAGTCAATTTTTTCACCAGTATGACCAACAAAGTCTTTTGAACGTTCCAGTTCTTTACCAGTTTCATCTTGATAAATTACACGGGCAACCTCATTGAGTTTGACATAGAGCATATCCCACACATCAAGGCTAGGAACATCAATTGCAGCCATCCATTGTCCCGCACCGCTATCGTAATATACATTAGCAGTAGTCTCGCGAAGTTTAATATTATACTTTCCATCTACTGCATCTGGGGTAGCCCAGTAGATATTCGCATGTTCGGCCTGATCTTTTGAAATTTTACCAAGTGGAACAAAAGCTTGGATGTTAGTCAGTTTGGTAGTGGAATTAACAGCACTATTCCATTTGTTTTCAGTAATTCCAACAAGATTAATTAAATGAGCAATTCGGTCACCAGTTTTAGTTTCTTTTGTGATGGTATAAACGGTACCAGGTTGAACACCATCTGAATTATCAAGATTAGAACCGATAAAGTTACCATTTACAAGAACATTTGTATTGTCTCCAATACGGCGAGTATCATGTGCTAAAGTTTCGCGTCCACGAAGGAGTTCTTGGTAGGCAACGATAAATTCTTGGTAGTTGAATTCTGCATTAGCAAAATCAGCATTGACTGGTAAGTTTTGATTGAGGTACCATTCAGCCTGAATAACACCAAAACCTTTTTCATCTTGAGATGTATTGAGAGCAGCAGTGGTCATATGATAACCTCCACTTGCTGCAATAATTGCATCTGTTAGTAATTCATTGTCTTTGCTGAGTTTTGCTGCATTTTTTTCACGGTGTGTATAAGCAGCGATAATTGGAGATTTTCCGTTGTATAAATCTCGCATACGCTCAGTCAAGCGTGTTAAGGCTTGGTAGGTAGAATCATGGGCGATGCTATCTCCCCAAACTTCCGCGTAAGGTGCAGAGACATTGGTTTTTCCTAATCGATCAGCATCTCCAGTTGAGATATCGTTGATCAAGAAGTCATAGCCTTCTTTTTTGAGGGCCTCTGTTGCAGCTGCGGCTAGTTTTGGATAGTGTTCACTTAAAGAGAAAGCTTTTCCAGGTTCGTTAACTTTTTCAACCAAGTTAGTCCCCATAGTGTCCCCTTGCCAACCATCGAAGCCGCCTTCTTTCATGGCTTTTAACATCACATTGATGATAAAGTTTTGCCAGTTCGGATCTCCTGGATCAAGAAATTGTTGGATATCAGTCGCTGTAACATCACCAGTCTTTCCAAAGTTGAAGTGATCTTGCAAGTTGCGTACGATCGCACTTTTTACTTGGTCTGGGATTTTCTCATCAAGAGACACAGCGTAAATCATATTATAAAGCATAGCTTTAGCACCAGTTGAATGGACATGAGAAACCAACTCTTTTACAGCTTCTGTGTCAATAACCGGTAAGTATGTTTTACGTTTTTCAGGATCAGTTTCACCTTTCGGAATCAAGAAAGTAGCCCAATCTTGTGTGAATCGTTCAACATTAGCTGGGAATGGATTAGCAGGAGTATTGTAAACGTCGTAGAAGAAGTAGTTATTGATGTGCATATTGGCCAATTGGTCAATACTATTTTTATATCCTTCCACTTGCTCTTTAGTGATCGAATTGTGATTGTCTTTTGAACCTGCTACAACACCATAACGTGGATATACAGTCCAATCATCTTCGACTGATAGCCCAGCTACTTTGTGAAATTCTTGTTTTCCATCAGCATTCTTTCCGATGACGTCAATGAGATAGCCAGAGTTTGGAGAGAAAACTGAGTTAGGAATGACAAGTGAATTTCCTGGAGCATTTTTCAACTCATAAATAACTTTGTCTAAATGAGATACTGTCAAATCAGACGAAGTTACGTCAGGATTATTGATTGAGATGCTAACATCCTCGCCACTTTTATATGTGGCCTTATTAAATGTTACATCGTTTTGGATTTTTGGTGTGTTATAAGTGCTTGTTGCCACTGAAGTACTACGAGTTGTTGGTTCAGTTGTACTTGAAGTTTGAGGCAAAGTTGATGTCTCTTCGCTTGAAGAAGTCTTTGGGGTTCCCTCACTAGTTGTTGTAGTAGGTTGCTCACTAGTGGTCTCAGTACTAGTGGTCTCAGTACTAGTGGCTGGTTGACTTGATGTAGTTACGTTTGTAGTTGAAGTTGTAGTTGAAGCAACTTCATCTGCCATAGCAACAGAACTTAACATCAAGGAACCAAAGACCGTAATCATAGATACAAGTACTTTATTCCTCTTACGGAAATAACCGTGCCCTTTTTCTTGAGAAAAGTTATTTGAAGATCTCATTATATCTCTCCATTCATAATATTTTGTTAGTTGAGATTATACGATAGTTCATAAGAAAATGTCAAGAAAAACGTAATCTTTTTGAAACCGACATGAAAATCTTTTGAAAATAAAGTGAAAAAAGATTGAAAAAAAATAAATAAAAATGCTTGACTTTTAAAATTATTTATGATATGATTTTTGGGACTTCGAAGAACAAAAATTCTTTTTGCTTGAGAAGCATATATAAAAAACATTAAAAAGGAGTTTGTCATGTCATCGTTAAAGAATAATAAAACGATTAAGTATGCCTTGAGAAAAACCTCAGTTGCTTTTGGTTCTGTTGCAGTCGCAACAGTGATTGCAGCTGCAGGTATTGCGACTGTATCTGCCGATGAGACTTCATCAGCGACTACACCTGTTACTTCAACTACAACAGTAGCTGGAGAAGAAACAAAAGAAGTTGCGGTTCCAGAGAAGTTGGAAGAAGCTAAAACTGCTGCCACAAAAGAAGGTCTTGAGGTTAAAGAAACTGAGACTAAAAAGCAAGACTCTGAGGAAGCTGCTGCTAAAGATTACGAAAAACAAGTTACTGATATTCATAAAACTGTAGCTGATTATAAAGCTGAGGTTGCAGCAAATCAAGAAGCTTACGAAAAAGAAAAAGCTGAAGTTGATGCTAAAAATGTTGCTACAAAAGCAAACTACGATAAAGAGCTTGAAGCTTACAACGAAAAACTTACTGCTTATAAAAAAGAATTGACTGAAAAATCAGCAGAAAAAACAGCAGTAGAAAAGAGTAATGAAGAAGCACGTGTTG
The DNA here is from genome assembly GCF_946902905.1 of Streptococcus sp. Marseille-Q6470. Taxonomy (NCBI): domain Bacteria; kingdom Bacillati; phylum Bacillota; class Bacilli; order Lactobacillales; family Streptococcaceae; genus Streptococcus; species Streptococcus sp. Marseille-Q6470. The sequence goes on along the minus strand of NZ_OX336385.1, from coordinate 570,546 downwards.
CTTATGAAAAAGCTCTTGAAGAATATAACACAGCACTTGCAGCATACAATGCATCTGTAAAAGCAAATCAAGAAGCTACTGAAAGTAATAAATTAGCTCAAGCAGAATATGAAGCTAAATTAGCTGACTACAAGACTAAAAAAGCTGCTTATGATGAAGCACAAGCTGCTTACTTGATTGAGCTCGGAACTTACAACAAGAAAAAAGCACAATACGATGATGCTAAAGATGCCTTCAATAAGATGGTTGCAGAGCGTGGTGGAAATCCTGAGAAATACAAACAAGATTTGACATTCCTCTCTGAAGAACTTGCTGATGGTGAAACAACTAAAATCACACACCAAACAACTGGATTAACAACTTACTTGACAAAAGAAGGTCAATCTCGTATGTACGGTGATGGTAAAGCTACTAAGATGTATGAAACAAAGAATCTTCAAGATTCTGATTTGACAACTACAAACCCATATGCTAACAATGAAATCGAGTGGGGAGTTGTAAAAGTCGGAGATAAATTTGATGTGACATACACTGGACTTACTCAAGCTAAAATTGTAAAAGGTAGCGAAGAAAAACGTATTGCAAAAGTTGTTTATAAATACGAAGTGAAGAGCCTTCCATCATCAGATGGAAAAGGAATCGTTCAAATTTATAACGATCCAGCGGTTACAATGACAATTGGTAGCTCAACTGATACTGAAAACCCAGTTACAGTTGGTGTTGACATTGAGTTTTATGATGAAAATGACCAATTGATTGATTTGTCACAACACAATGCAATCCTTGCCCTTAACTCACTTAACCACTGGAATGGTGCATCTTATGTTGAAAATGACAAACCTCGTCCTCTAGTTGTTGAAGCTAAAGATAGCGAAGGCAATACAGTTCGTGGAACTTGGGATCCATATTCAGATGGAAGTGAACCAAAACTTGATGGTGCAGACGTTGTTGTGAAAAGCGGTAAAGCTGACTTCGGTAGTGCAGAAGTTGATATCAATGCTGATAATCCTTTGAAAATTGTTGCTCAAAAAGCAACATGGGTTGATGATGCCTTCAAAGTAACTGAAGAAACAGCAGTTGATGCTACAACAGTGAACGCATCTGGTGGAGGAAATGGTCACTCAGTTGGTACTGAAGATTACACATTTGGTGATAAATCAGACGTTATCGGTTCTTACACTGTAGACGCTACATCAGGTGTTTTGAGATACACACCAAAAATGAAACACCAAGATACTCCTCACGTTGAGTCTGTAAACATTGGTAACAAAGAGTTTATTAAACTTCCAAATTCAAGTGTAGACCAAGATTCATCTACAAAAGAAGTATCTGCTAAAGAACAAAACCAATACATGGATCAAGGTGCTACATTTAATGCAGACTCTTCAAGTGAAACTAAGGGTTGGGATGATCCTAAGAGCCCTTACCTTTACTATGGTGGTGCTGCTGTTATTTTGAAAGATGGTCATCTTGAATTTACAGCAAAAGGTGCTAACGCAACAGGCGAAGCAACTCTCTATTGGTTCTCTATCAACTCAAATGTTGGCTTCCCTCAAGATCCAGGTGAAGAGCCAGTTAAACCAACAGAACCAACACCTCCAGTTAAACCTGAAAAACCAGAATTGACAGAAGTACCAACTGTTAAAGAAAAACCAGTTCCACCGACAGAACCAGAATATAAAACTGTACCTGTCTTACCAAGTGAACCGGTTAAACCAGAAGCACCTGAGTTGCTGAAGGATCCTGTTAAGAAAGAAACAGAAAAACCAGCTGTTGAATGGAATAAAAATGTTGTGCTTATCAAGAAAAATGAAAAACCACAACCTAAGCCAGAACCAAAACCAGAGCCTAAGCCAGAACCAAAACCAGAGCCTAAGCCAGAACCAAAACCAGAGCCTAAGCCAGAACCAAAACCAGAGCCTAAGCCAGAACCAAAACCAGAGCCTAAGCCAGAGCCAAAACCAGAGCCTAAGCCAGAACCAAAACCAGAGCCTAAGCCAGAACCAAAACCAGAGCCTAAGCCAGAACCAAAACCAGAGCCATCTAAGAAATCATTGCCAAATACTGGTTCAGTTGAACAATCATTCATGACTTATTCAGCACTTATTGGTTTAGCTACTGCCGGTTATGCTTTGTCAAGAAAGAAAAAAGAAGACTAATTCATTCTGACAGTTTAAAAAGAGAAGACTAGTTTAGTCTTCTTTTTTTCTTAATTTTATCCTATAAAATTTAAAATATTAAACCGTTTACACTTGACAAAAATTGGTCTATACCATATAATAAAATAAAGAAATATGGAGGAACAATTATGAAAGTTATTCAAGTGAAAAATCCTGAAGAAGGTGGAAAAGTAGCTTTTGAAATTTTAAAAGAAAAGTTAGCGAACGGTGCTCAAACATTAGGGCTTGCGACCGGTAGCAGTCCCCTTGAATTTTACGGGGAAATCGTTAAGAGTGATCTTGATTTTTCAAATCTTTTTAGTGTAAACTTGGATGAATACGTAGGACTTGATGGTGATAACCCTCAATCTTATCGTTACTTTATGCAAGAAAATCTCTTCAATAAAAAGCCATTTAAAGAAAGCTTTTTACCTCGTGGTGTCAAAGATAATGCAGAAGAAGAAGTAGAACGATATAATCAAATTCTTGCAGATCATCCAGTAGATTTACAAATCTTGGGAATTGGCCGAAATGGACATATTGGATTTAATGAGCCAGGAACTCCATTTGATAGTCAAACACATCTTGTAGACCTTGATCAGTCTACTATTGAAGCAAATGCTCGCTTCTTTGATAAGATTGAAGATGTACCAACACAAGCTATCTCAATGGGAATCAAAAATATTCTAGATGCAAAATCTATTCTTCTCTTTGCTTATGGTGAATCAAAGGCAGAAGCTATCGCTGGAACTGTTGAAGGTCCAGTTACTGAAAGTCTTCCAGCAAGTAGTTTGCAGAACCATCCAGATGTAACTATTATTGCGGATGCTGGAGCACTTAGCCTGCTTGAAAAATAAAAAATTCACGAACCACTTGCTCTTTGTAGTGAGTGGTTTTTTACTTCAAATGTTCACTATCCTGCTAAGGTGGTATAATATAGCTATATAAAGGAGGTTCGAACTTTGATTTATATAATCGGTTTTATTTGTTTTTTTCTTTTAATGTTACTGTTTTATCGTCTCATTCAGCAATCAAAGAACCCTTCAGGTATTCTAGGAAAACGAATGATGAAATTGTGGAATAGAGCCTATCTCCCCATGTTTGTATGGGCAATTCGTCATCTGGATAGGACATTTTACCCTGTAATCTTAGATGTAGGAGTTGGGAACGGCCGTTCAACCATCCTACTGAAAGAAACTTTTCCGCAAAGTACTATAACTGGAATCGATATTTCAGATACCGCAATAGCTCAAGCCAAACAGATAGAGATGACTAATCTAAATTTTGAACGAAGAGACGTTAGGGAGACAGGTTTTTTTGATGAAAGTGTTGATTTAATCACAGCCTTTCAAACTCATTTTCATTGGCAGAATCTAGAGGCTTCTTTTATGGAAATTCGAAGAATACTCAAATCAGACGGGATGCTCTTACTGGCTTGTGAATATAACAAGTTATCTTACTTTTTACCAGAGGTTCAAAGCGAAGAAGCATTTAGACGATTCTTGTTATCAGTAGGCTTTGAGCTCGTAACTAGTCAAAGAAAGGGATCGTGGATCCTTTATAAAATTCGTAAAGGATTTGTTAAAAAGTAGCTTTTTTAAAATCTTTTACAGGAGGAATCAGAATGAATACGAAGAATAGGAATTTGATAGAAGATAATAAAAAGGCTGAAAACCAAAGCTTTCTCTATTATTTACACGAGGAAAAAGTATTTGATAGGCAGTCGCTGGCTGATTTATGTCACTACGTAGAAAAGATCGATTCTATTAGTATAGATCAGCTGAGGGATTTGCATTTTATTGAAAATCAAATTCTTCGTCATCTGGTATATCATTTTGATAGCAATGACTTGAGTAAGATTTCAAATCTTCCTGATGAATATTGGGAATATATTGAACCTTTTGAACAAGCAGTAACAAAGTTGTATGATTTGATAAAGTATAGGTAAGAAAGTAATTAATAAACTGGAAAATAGGAATAAATGTATGCTTCCCCTTGACAATTCATATCATTCCATGTAAAATAGAATAGATCTTGAACTTGAAGGGAGTGAAAAAAATGTCTAAAACAGTAGTACGTAAGAATGAATCTCTTGACGATGCACTTCGTCGTTTCAAACGTGCGGTTACTAAAGCTGGTACTCTTCAAGAAACACGCAAACGTGAATTCTATGAAAAACCTTCTGTAAAACGTAAACGTAAATCAGAAGCAGCTCGTAAACGTAAAAAATTCTAATTGAAGCGAAAGGCTAGACTTGTCTAGTCTTTTTTGTATTCTTAAGACCCGAATAATTTTACATGTTTCAATGATTATTTAGGAATTGGATAAAAATCAAACTTAAGGGTGTAATAACTGAATATTATAAATCTATTTACTTTCATTTGATATTTAAAACAATCATTCGTTTTAGTTGATATTAATTGAAAAATATAGTAAAATCATGTTAAAATAGTGTAATTTTACACGGAGGTAAATAGGGATGAAAAACCAGAAAAGGTTTGGAAAATTATTGATCACTTTGTTGTCTACTGGAGTGCTTTTGGCTGCGCTTCAAAGTCAAGAAATTATCACTGCTGAAGAAACAACGACAGCTGAGCAAATTTCTACAACAAGTGCTGAAGCAACAACTACTGCTGAAGCTGTAACAACTACAGAAACTCCTGCACGTGAAGCAAGAGAAGTAGCTGCAGAAGTGACTGGTACCATAAAAAACCATGACATTAAATACTTTGAATACTATACAGATGTAGACCTTTCTTTTTCAATTACAGAAGATGATGTGAAAGAAGGCGACTATGTTACAGTTACATTAGAAAACGTCGCTATCTTAAATCAATTAAATGGCAAGGATGTCACTTACGAAGGTAAGACAATTGGTAAAATTTCAATTGTTTCGTTTGAAAACGTCAATAAAGCACGTCAAGGTTCAAACGATACAGCTCAAATGCGACAAGCTCAATTGGAATCAACACGCGCGACATTAAAAATTACATTTACGAAAGCTATTGAAGCTGAAAAACCAGATGTATTGAAACAAGTCAAGTTCCAAATTAAATCAGATAACGCTTATAATGGAGCTGTAATCGCAAATAAAGACTACACTTTAAACCAAGTGATTAAAGTGGGGTCTTCTTCTGTGACAAGTACAGTAGATATTCCGAAAGTAGAACAATTTGCAACCGATACAAACTCAATTAACATGCCACCTTCTGGAAATACAATTAAGTTCAATGCAGATGGCTCATATGAAACATATACAGAATTCCAAGTTCGTGGAAGTGAAGGTATGAAAGTTGGTTCAACTGTTGAGTTAGAATTCAATGATGCTTCAGGTATCGAGTGGAAAACAAGTGGTGATACTGCACTCAAAGTTGGAGATACTTTTACTTCAAGATTTATCTTGCCTGTATATAGTACATATGAAGTCAATGAATATGGCGCATATGTATTCCCGACAGGTGTTGAGCCAACATTCAAAGTAACTTCTATCTCTGAAAAGAAAATAACAATGGAAATGATTTCAGGAGATGTTCCAAAAGAATTAGGTGTATTCTTCGGTGTTGGTCAAAACCGTATTAATATCATCGATAAATCTAAGATTGATCTTGAAAAAATGCAATATGATGTTTCGAAAGTAGCTACGGCAACTATTGACGGGAAAGATTCAAAGGGTATCTATATTTACCGTATCATTAATGACTCTGCAGGTGCACAATTAGTTCTTGATACGCTTGTGACAGAGTACAAGGATATCGATACAAAAGAAAATCTTAAACCACAGGATAAGGGTTGGAAAGATCCAGCTACTATTGATGGTTATGAGTTTGTAAAAACAGAAAAAGATCGTGAAGGAAATCGTATCCACTGGTATAAAAAAGTTGAACAAACTACGACAACAACTAGTACTACAACAACCACGACAACAACAGAAGAGCCAACAACAACCACGACTACAACGACAGTTGGGCAAACTACAACAACCACAACAACCCAAGAGCCAACAACCACTACAACAACAGCTGAGTCAACAACGACTACAACAACAGGTGAGACAACTCCAGGTAAATCAAGCGAAGAAACAACTTCAGGCAAAACAACTGAAGAAACAAAACCTGAGACTACGTCTACAACAGTTGAACCTAAAAAAGAATTACCAAATACAGGTTCTAAAGAATCATTGTTTGCAACAGGTGTAGCACTCTTGGTAGCTGGTCTTGGAGTATTGGGCTTAAAGAAAAAAGATAACTAAAGTCCATTATTTATGATTTAATTAAACTGTTAAAAAATTAGAAGGGATTAGGCAATATTTCATTGTCTAGTCCATTTTTGTATGGTTCAAATATTATCAGTCAAATAAATAGCGTAAACACTGTTAAAAAAACGAACTTCCAGCTACAATTTGATATAATGGTAGAGAGAACTCAATTGAAGGAGGAATATATGTCGGTTTCAGTAAAAGAAGTAATTGAGAAGCTTAGACTGGACATTGTCTATGGCGAACCTGAATTACTGGAAAAGGAAATCAATACTGCAGATATAACGAGACCAGGTCTTGAAATGACAGGCTATTTTGATTACTACACTCCAGAGCGGATTCAACTGTTGGGAATGAAGGAGTGGTCTTACCTGATCAGCATGTCTTCTCACAACCGTTATACTGTTTTGAGAAAAATGTTCCAGCCAGAAACACCAGCAGTTATTGTTGCACGTGGTCTAGTTGTTCCTGAAGAAATGTTAAAGGCTGCTAGAGAATGTAAAATTGCAATCTTAACAAGTCGTACAGCTACAAGTCGTCTCTCAGGCGAATTGTCTAGTTATCTTGACTCTCGCTTAGCTGAACGCGCAAGCGTACATGGTGTTTTGATGGATATCTATGGTATGGGTGTTCTGATTCAAGGTGATAGTGGTATTGGTAAGAGTGAGACTGGTCTTGAGCTCGTAAAACGTGGCCATCGTTTAGTCGCAGATGATCGTGTAGATATCTATTCTAAGGATGAGATGACACTTTGGGGAGAACCTGCTGAAATTTTGAAACATTTGTTAGAAATTCGTGGAGTTGGTATCATTGACGTCATGAGCCTTTATGGGGCTAGTGCTGTTAAGGATTCTTCACAGGTTCAGTTGGCTGTCTATCTAGAAAATTACGATACAAATAAGGTCTTTGACCGCTTAGGGAACAATGCTGAAGAGTTGGTAATTTCAGGTGTTTCTATTCCGCGTATTCGGATTCCTGTAAAAACAGGACGTAATATCTCTGTGGTCATCGAAGCTGCTGCCATGAACTATCGTTCTAAGGAAATGGGCTTTGATGCGACACGTCTCTTTGAAGAAAGATTGACGAAACTAATTGAAAAGAATGAGGTGCAAAATGATTGATCCAGTTGCTTTTCAAATTGGTCCGTTAGCTATTAGATGGTATGCACTCTGTATCGTTTCTGGCCTTATCTTAGCGGTATATTTAGCAAGTAAAGAAGCGCCTAAAAAGAATATCTTATCGGAAGATATTCTGGACTTTATCTTAATTGCCTTTCCTTTGTCAATCATCGGCGCGAGACTGTACTATGTCGTTTTTAGATTTGACTATTATAGTCAACATTTAGGAGAGATATTTGCTGTCTGGAATGGTGGTCTTGCGATTTATGGTGGTTTAATTACTGGAGCGATTGTACTCTATATTTTCGCTGATCGTAGATTGATCAACACGTGGGATTTCTTAGATATAGCAGCTCCGAGCGTTATGATTGCTCAGAGCCTTGGACGATGGGGGAACTTCTTTAACCAAGAAGCATACGGTGCAGTTGTTGAAAATCTTAACTACTTGCCTGGTTTCATTAAGAATCAGATGTATATTGATGGCTCATATCGCCAACCAACCTTCCTGTACGAATCCATATGGAACCTGATTGGTTTTAGTTTAATTGTTATTTTTAGACGCCGATTAAAGGGTATTCGTCGTGGTCATATCACAGCTTTTTATCTAATTTGGTATGGATTTGGGCGTATGATTATCGAAGGCATGCGCACAGATAGTCTCATGTTATTAGGAATTCGAGTATCTCAGTTGTTATCCGTCTTCTTAATTGGTCTTGGAATTTATATTATTATTTATCAAAACCGGAAAAAAGCACCATTTTATAATGTAAAAAAGGAGAATTAAAATGTTAGAAGTTGCTTATATTTTTGTGGCTATTGCCTTGGTTGTATTTATTGTTTATTTGATTATTACCCTTCAAAAAGTTGGACGTGTAATTGATGAAACAGAAAATACTGTTAAAACGCTAACTTCAGATGTAAATGTTACTCTACATCACACAAACGAACTTCTTGCCAAGGTCAATGTTCTTGCTGATGATATCAATATCAAAGTTGCAACCATTGATCCACTCTTTACAGCAGTTGCAGACCTTTCTGTTTCTGTTTCTGATTTAAATGAGCAGGCTCGTGTCTTGAGCAAAAAAGCATCATCTGCAGGTTCAAAAACATTAAAGACTAGTGCAGGCTTATCTGCCGTTCGTATTGCAAGTAAATTTTTTAAAAAATAAAAAGGAGATAACTCATGGGTAAATTATCATCAATCCTTTTAGGAACTGTTTCAGGTGTGGCTATTGCCTTGTTTTTAACAAGTGAAAAAGGGAAACGCGTTACGAGTCAAGCACAAGACTTTTTAGAAGATCTGAAAGAAGATCCAGAATACGCAAAAGAACAAGTCTGTGAAAAGCTGACTGATGTCAAAGATCAAACCAAAGAATTTGTTCTTAAAACTAAGGAACAAATCGAATCTGGGGAAATTACGATTGATACAGTCCTAGATAAAGCAAAATACCATGCTCAACAAGCGACTGAAGCTTCAAAAGAGACCTTGAACAATCTCAAGGAACAATTGGAAGAAAAAGTAGTTGTTGAAGATCCAGAAGACGGTCAAGAAATCATCATCGAAATCGAAGAAGATTAAAATAGAAATCACCATTTTTGATTCCCTTAGAGTCGGAGATGGTGATTTTTTTTCTTGAGGGAAGTCTTTGTGGTATAATAAATACTATGCAGAAGAAACCAACATCAGCTTATGTGCACATTCCCTTTTGTACACAAATCTGTTATTATTGTGACTTTTCAAAGGTCTTTATTAAAAATCAACCGGTAGATAGCTATCTGGAGCATCTCTTAGAAGAGTTTGCTTCTTATGATATTCAAAAGTTGCGTACTCTCTATATTGGAGGAGGGACACCGACAGCCTTGTCTGCTTCACAATTGGAAGTTTTATTAGACGGTTTGACTAGGAATCTGGATTTGTCTGTTTTAGAAGAATTAACCATTGAGGCTAATCCAGGTGATTTGGATGAGGACAAGATTGGAGTTTTAAAGAATTCAGCTGTCAATCGTGTTTCACTAGGTGTGCAAACATTTGATGATAAAATGCTGAAAAAAATTGGTCGAAGCCATTTGGAAAAAGATATCTATGAAAATATAGATCGTCTTAAATTAGCAGGATTTGATAATATTTCTATTGATTTGATTTACGCTCTTCCCGGTCAAACTATGGAACAAGTAAAGGATAATGTTGCCAAGGCCATCGCTTTGGACATTCCCCATATGAGTCTTTATAGTTTGATTTTGGAAAATCATACGGTCTTTATGAATCGCATGCGGCGTGGAAAGTTACCACTTCCTAAAGAAGAAGTAGAAGCTGAGATGTTCGAATATATCATTGCTGTATTAGAGCGGGCTGGTTTTGAGCATTACGAAATTTCAAATTTTTCAAAACCAGGTTTTGAAAGTCGTCATAACCTTATGTACTGGGATAATGCCGAGTATTATGGTATCGGCGCAGGAGCTTCAGGTTATGTCAATGGTGTTCGCTATAAAAATCATGGGCCTATCCGCCATTATTTGAAGGCAGTAGAAGAGGGAAATGCCCGAATTACAGAGGAACATTTAACTTTGCGAGAGCAGATGGAAGAAGAGATGTTTCTTGGCCTTCGTAAGAAGTCTGGTGTTTCCATGACACGATTTGAAGAAAAATTTGAGCGGTCTTTCGATGGACTTTATGGAGAAATTGTCAGAGATTTGGTTCAACAGGGGCTTATGCTGGTTGACGGTGACCGAGTGAGAATGACGAAGAGAGGTCTCTTTTTAGGAGATACAGTAGCAGAAAGATTTATATTGGAGTAGAATTATGGGCTTAACTTATCAAATGAAGATGAAAATTCCTTTCGATATGGCTGACATGAACGGTCATATCAAGCTACCAGATGTGATTTTGTTATCTTTGCAGGTATCAGGAATGCAGTCAATTGAACTGGGAGTAAGTGACAAGGATGTTTTAGAACAGTACAATCTAGTCTGGATTATCACAGATTATGACATCGATGTGGTTCGTTTGCCTCGTTTTGCTGAGGAGATTACGATTGAAACAGAAGCCTTGACTTATAACCGTCTTTTTTGCTATCGCCGATTTACCATTTACGATGAAACTGGTCAAGAAATCATCCACATGGTAGCTACCTTTGTCCTCATGGATCGTGAGAGTCGAAAGGTTCACCCTGTAGAACCAGAAATTGTTGCCCCTTATCAATCTGAATTTTCTAAAAAACTGATCCGTGGACCAAAATACCAAGAGCTAGAAGAAGCAATCAGCAAGGACTATCATGTTCGTTTTTACGACTTGGATATGAATGGGCATGTCAATAACAGCAAATACCTAGATTGGATCTTTGAGGTTATGGGAGCAGATTTTCTGACCAACCATATCCCTAAAAAAATCAACCTCAAATATGTCAAGGAAGTTCGACCAGGTGGAATGATTACTTCTAGCTATGAATTAAATGGGTTAGAGAGTAATCACCAAGTTACAAGTGATGGCGATATCAATGCTCAGGCAAAGATAACCTGGCAAGAAATTAACAAAGATTAGAAAGAAAATTTATGACTTATAAAGGCTATTTAATCGATTTAGACGGAACAATTTATAAGGGAAAAGACAGAATACCAGCGGGAGAAGCTTTTGTTCACGAGTTACAAAAGAGGGAGATTCCCTATCTTTTTGTAACAAATAATACCACTCGTACACCTGAAAGTGTCCAAGAGATGTTAGCCAATCAGTTTAACATCGACACGCCTGTATCGACAATCTATACTGCTACCTTAGCGACTATTGATTATATGAATGATCTAGGACTTGAAAAGACAGTCTATGTCATCGGAGAAGCAGGGCTTAAGGAAGCGATTCAAGCAGCTGGCTACGTGGAAGATAAAGAAAATCCAGCCTATGTGGTTGTTGGTCTAGACTGGCAAGTAGACTATGAAAAATTTGCTACGGCAACCTTAGCTATCCATAAAGGTGCTCATTTTATCGGCACCAATCCAGATTTAAATATTCCAACAGAACGTGGACTTTTACCTGGTGCTGGTTCACTGATTACTCTTCTTGAGGCAGCAACTCGTGTAAAACCAGTTTATATTGGAAAACCAAACGCGATTATTATGGATAAGGCTGTTGAACACCTAGGACTTGAACGCCAAGAAATTGTCATGGTGGGGGATAATTATCTTACTGATATTCGCGCTGGTATTGACAATGGTATTCCAAGTCTTTTGGTGACGACAGGATTTACAAAAACTGAAGAAGTAGCGAATTTACCAATCGCCCCAACCCATGTCCTCTCAAGTCTTGCGGAGTGGAATTTCGATGAAAACTAAATTTACTTTTGGAGGAAGTCTTCTCTTTCTTCTTTCCCTTGCCATATTATTGACAATTTACCTGGCTTGGTTGGTTTACCCTATGGAGATTTCTTGGTTAAACTTGACTAGCCGTGTTCCTTTCCAATCTCAGACCATCCAGCATAACTTCAATGTTTTGATGGATTATTTGACCAATCCATTGAGTCAAGTATTGGCAATGCCGGATTTTCCTTCGTCTGCTTCTGGGCTCCATCATTTTGCAGTTGTGAAGGGACTCTTCCATCTGACTCAAGGTGTAGCGATAGTTGCTCTACCGATTTTTTATCTTTTTTGGAAGCAGGTCATTCAGAAAGGTTTTCTGCCTCTTTATCGTAGAGGTCTCTTGATCATGCTTTCTCTACCTTTGGTTCTTGGTTTAGTTGGTGTTTTCATTGGATTTGAACAGTTCTTTACCTTGTTCCATCAGATACTTTTTGTAGGTGATGATACCTGGCTGTTTGATCCTGCAAAAGATCCAGTCATTCTCATCCTACCAGAGAATTTTTTCTTGCATGCCTTTCTCCTATTTTTCTGCTTGTATGAACTGCTTTTTGGTTTCATGTATCTACTAAGTTGGAAAAAATTACCGAAAAAAGAATAAATGCATAAAATTGTTTTAAATAATTGTAGGAAAAACCTATTTTTCTTTAAAAAGTAGGTTTTTTTACGAAAATAACTAGTCAAGCGCTTTATTTTTTTGTATAATAGAATTAGAAAAGTATGCAAAGTAGAGAATAGCATGATTACACTATTTTTATCACCGAGTTGTACATCATGTCGTAAGGCAAAGGCCTGGCTTGATAATCATAAAGTGCCTTTCCAAGAGCACAACATTATGACCAGTCCTTTATCAAGAAAAGAATTACAACACATTCTTTCCTTGACCGAAAACGGTACCGATGACATCATTTCAACTCGTTCAAAAATTTTCCAAAAGTTAAATATCGATGTGGAAAGTATCTCGGTGACAGAGTTGCTTAATTTAATTGAGCAATATCCTAGTCTTTTGCGTCGTCCAATCATCATTGATGATAAACGTATGCAGATTGGCTTTAATGAAGATGAGATTCGTGCATTTCTTCCTCGCAGTTACCGTAAGCAAGAATTGAAAGAAGCTACATTAAGAGCTGGTATTAATTAGATGAATAAACAGTATAGTTACCCACTAGATTTGTCGTGGAGCACTGAAGAACTTGCTTCAGTGCTTTCTTTTTTTAATGATGTTGAAGCTGCCTATGAAACACAGGTAGATGCTAAGAAACTATTAGATTCCTACAAGGTATTCAAGTCAGTTGTGCCTAGCAAGAGCGAAGAAAAACGTTTGGGACGTGAGTTTGAATCAGTTAGTGGATACTCTTTTTACCGTTCAGTCCAGTTGGCCAAAGAAAAAGGAGAAGGGAAGATTTCACTTGGAAAATAAATTTATATTTGCCAAAGAAATTGTCAGGGAAGCTGGGGAATACATTCTCCAGCATATGAAAGAAGATCTCCATGTTGAGAGAAAGTCTTCCCCTACAGATTTGGTAACTAAGTTAGATAAAGAAGTTCAAGACTTACTTATTAAAAAAATCCGTTCTCGCTATCCAGATGATCTATTTTGTGCAGAAGAAGGCTGCATGCGTGCAGCAGTAGGACAAGGTTCTGTATGGATTATTGATCCTATTGATGGAACCAACAACTTCGTAGCACAAGGTGAAGATTTTGCCGTTATGCTGGCCTATTTTGAGGATGGTGTTGGGAAATTTGGGATTATCTATGATGTTATGAAAGGTGACTGCTTCCATGGTGGAGGAGACTTTCCGCCTTGTCGCAATGATGAACCTTTACCTGCATTTAAAAAGAAACCTTTGAGAGAATTTTTGGTGGCTGGTAATTCTGGTATGCTTGAAACTAACGAATGGGGCTTAGCAGACTTGGGAAATGCTGCACTTGGCACACGAGTTTATGGCAGTGCCGCTATTAGTTTTGCTAAGGTATTATCAGGTCGACTTTTAACTTATATCACATATTTACAACCTTGGGATTATGCAGCAGCAAGTATCCTAGGTGAGAGTTTGGGTTATAAGGTTTTTACGATTGCTGGTGAGGAAGTCGATTTTCAAACGCGACAGGCTGTTATGATGGTACCAGTCGAGATGAAAGATGAGATTCAATCCTATATCTATGAAAGGAAATAAACCTACATGCAATTTCCAGATGGATTTGTAAAAAAATACGAAACAATATTGGGAGATGAGGCAAGAGCTTTTCTTGCCTCTTTTGATGATGAAGCTGTTTCTGCCTTTCGTATCAATCCCCTAAAAGAAAGCCAAGTTTCTTTTTCAGATGCGATTCCCAATACACCCTGGGGCTACTATGGGAAGGTTTCAGGGAAATCACCAGAACATGTAACTGGTCTGGTTTATTCCCAAGAACCGGCTGCACAAATGGTGGCGCAAGTAGCTCAGCCAAGTCCTGGCATGAAGGTCTTGGATTTGGCAGCAGCACCTGGTGGTAAATCGACACAATTGGCAGCCTATCTCGCAGGTGAGGGACTTCTTGTTTCCAATGAAATTTCAAGCAAACGGTCAAAGATTTTAGTTGAGAATATGGAACGCTTTGGAGCGACTAATGTTGTTGTAACCAATGAATCTGCAGACCGTTTAGCCAAGGTTTTTAAAGGCTATTTTGACCTGATTGTTTTAGACGCGCCTTGCTCGGGTGAAGGGATGTTTCGTAAACAACCTGACGCTATGGATTATTGGAGTGAGGATTACCCTAGCCAATGTGCAAACCTACAGCGTGAAATTCTAGAGGATGCAGTAACGATGTTGGCTGATGGTGGTCGACTTGTCTATTCTACTTGTACTTGGGCTCCAGAAGAAAATGAGGAAATCATTCACTGGCTTCTGAATAGCTATGATTTTGAATTGATTCCAATCCAACATATCAATGGTATGATTCCAGGAATTGATTTGCCTGAAACAGCTCGGATGTACCCACATCATTTTAAGGGAGAAGGACAGTTTGTCGCTCATTTACAATTTAGAGGGGAAAATAAGACCTCTAAAATCAAACCATCTAGGTCTAATCTATCTAGAGAGCAGCTTTCTTTATGGCAGGATTTTGAGAAGAAACATCTGAAAGAAAAACTGACCGGTGTTCTACAAGTTTTCGGTGACCAGCTTTATCTCTTGCCAGAAATCCTACCAGATTTAGGAAAACTTAGAATTGCTCGTAATGGTCTTCATCTCGGGACTTTTAAGAAGAAACGTTTTGAACCAAGCTTTGCTCTGGGCCTAGCTTTAAAACCAAGTCAAGTCAAGCAAGGAATCGAAATTCATCAAGAAGACTTTGTCAAATATGTGGCTGGTGAAACAGTCCAATTAGCTGAAACTCTGCCAAATGGTTGGTACCAAGTTTTGGTTGGTGGAAATGGTCTAGGTTTTGCAAAAGTAACCGGAAATACCTTGAAGAATTATTTTCCCAAGGGCTTGAGGTTTAAGGTGAAAAACTAGTCAAAAACTGTATTCTATGTTATAGTGGAAGTATGGATTTTTCCTGAAAACAATAGAAAATAAGGGCAAAAATTCAAGCTATTCATCATTATTTTCAAGGAGACAAATAGTGAAAAAATTTAAAAAACTCACCATCTCTCTTGCAACTCTTTTACTTGCTGGTTCGCTAGCAGGATGTGCAAGTTGGATTGATCGTGGGGAATCTATGACAGCTGTAGGTTCAACTGCCCTTCAACCTTTAGTCGAAGCGGCAGCAGATGAATTCGCATCAGTTCATATCGGTAAAACGGTCAATGTTCAAGGTGGTGGTTCTGGTACAGGATTATCGCAGGTTCAGTCAGGAGCAGTAGATGTCGGAAACTCGGATGTATTTGCTGAGGAAAAAGACGGTATTGATGCTTCTGCCTTGGTGGATCATAAGGTAGCCGTTGCTGGAATTGCTGTTATTATCAATAAAGAAGTAGCTGTCGATAATCTAACGACAGATCAACTCCGACAAATCTTTACAGGAGAAATTACTAACTGGAAAGAAGTTGGTGGGAAAGATCTAGCTATTTCAATTATCAACCGTGCGGCGAGTTCAGGTTCTCGTGCGACCTTTGACAGTGTGATTATGAATGGTCAGTCAGCGGTGCAAAGTCAGGAACAAGATTCAAACGGTATGGTCAAATCAATCGTTTCTCAAACACCTGGGGCTATTTCCTACCTAGCATTTGCATATGTTGATGATTCAGTTGGAACAATCAAACTCAATGGCTATGAACCGACTTCAGAGAATGTAACTACTAATAATTGGCCTTTGTGGTCTTATGAACACATGTATACACTTGGTGAGCCAAATGAATTGGTTGCCGAATTCTTAAACTTTGTCCTTTCAGACGAAGCTCAAAATGGAATCGTTAAAGGAATGGGCTATATTTCTGTTAAAGAAATGAAAGTCGAAAAAGATGCTGCAGGTACTGTGACAGCGCTAGAAGGGAGCCAATAATGAATCAAGAAGAATTATCTAAAAAATTGCTCTCTCCGTCAAAGAACTCTCGTCTTGAGAAATTAGGGAAAAGTCTGACTTTTGCCTGCCTATCTTTGATTGTTATCATTGTGGCTATGATTTTAATCTTTGTAGCCCAAAAAGGTTTGTCAACCTTCTTTGTCAATGGTGTGAATATCTTTGATTTTCTCTTTGGTGCAACTTGGAATCCATCAGGTAAGCAATTTGGTGCTCTTCCAATGATTTTAGGTTCCTTTATTGTTACCATCCTATCAGCTCTTATTGCAACACCATTTGCTATTGGTGCAGCAGTCTTTATGACAGAGGTGTCTCCAAAAGGAGCTAAGATTTTGCAACCTGCTATTGAACTACTCGTCGGGATTCCTTCAGTAGTTTATGGGTTTATCGGTTTGCAGGTCGTGGTACCTTTTGTACGTACTGTCTTTGGTGGAACAGGTTTTGGTATTTTATCAGGAATTTTCGTTCTCTTTGTTATGATCTTGCCGACTGTAACCTTTATGACAACTGATAGCTTACGTGCAGTGCCTCGTCACTACCGTGAAGCAAGTTTAGCCATGGGAGCGACTCGTTGGCAAACCATTTGGCGTGTGACCTTGAAGGCTGCTCGTTCAGGTATTTTTACAGCTGTAGTCTTTGGTATGGCGCGTGCTTTCGGTGAAGCTCTTGCGATTCAGATGGTTGTCGGTAACTCAGCAGTTGTTCCAACTTCATTGACGACACCAGCAGCGACTCTGACATCTGTTTTGACTATGGGAATTGGTAATACAGTTATGGGAACTGTTGATAATAATGTTCTTTGGTCACTAGCCTTAGTATTACTCTTGATGAGCTTGGCCTTTAACAGTGTCATTAAATTGATTACGAAAGAAAGAGGAAAGAAAAACTATGCACGCTAAGAAATTAGATAAACTTGCAACAGCTGTCCTCTATACCATCGCAGGAATCATTGTGACCATCCTAGCTTCCTTGATTCTTTATATCTTGGTTCGAGGATTGCCACATGTTTCATGGTCATTTTTGACAGGAAAATCATCTTCTTATCAAGCAGGTGGTGGTATCGGGATTCAGCTTTATAATTCCTTCTTCCTTTTGGTCATTACCTTATTCATCTCTGTACCTCTATCAATGGGGGCTGGAATTTACTTGGCTGAGTATGCTAAAAAAGGCCGTGTTACCAACTTCGTACGTACCTGTATTGAGATCTTGTCTTCTCTACCATCCGTTGTAGTCGGTCTCTTTGGTTACCTTATCTTTGTAGTCCAGTTTGAGTATGGATTTTCAATTATTTCAGGTGCCTTGGCTTTAACCGTCTTTAACCTTCCACAGATGACACGTAATGTTGAAGACAGTTTGAAGCACGTTCACCATACGCAACGTGAAGCAGGTTTAGCACTTGGACTTTCACGTTGGGAAACAGTTCTTCATGTCGTTATCCCCGAAGCCTTACCTGGTATTGTTACTGGGGTAGTACTTGCATCAGGTCGTATCTTTGGTGAAGCTGCGGCTCTAATCTATACGGCAGGACAGTCAGCACCAGCTCTTGACTGGTCTAACTGGAATGTTCTCAGCGTAACCAGTCCAATCTCAATCTTCCGTCAAGCAGAAACCTTGGCCGTCCATATCTGGAAAGTCAACAGTGAAGGAACTATTCCTGATGGAACACTTGTTTCAGCAGGTTCTGCTGCGGTGCTCCTAATCTTTATCTTGATCTTTAACTTTGGAGCTCGCAAACTCGGAAGCTACCTACACAAGAAATTAACCGCTGCCTAAAGGAGAAGCCATGTCAAAATATAATTGGGATGAAAGGCATATCATTACCTTTCCAGAAGAAAAAGTGGCCCTCTCTACTAAGGATTTACATGTTTACTACGGTAAAAACGAATCCATTAAGGGCGTTGATATGCAATTCGAAAAAAATAAAATCACAGCCTTGATTGGTCCGTCTGGATCAGGGAAATCAACCTACCTTCGCAGTCTCAACCGTATGAATGATACTATTGATATTGCAAAGGTGACAGGACAGATTCTCTATCGAGGTATTGACGTTAACCGTCCTGAAATCAATGTTTATGAAATGCGTAAACATATCGGAATGGTGTTCCAACGTCCAAATCCATTTGCAAAATCAATCTATCGTAATATTACTTTTGCACATGAACGTGCAGGAGTTAAGGACAAGAAAGTCCTAGATGAAATTGTAGAAACCTCTCTTCGTCAGGCTGCCCTCTGGGATCAGGTAAAAGACGACCTTCATAAGTCTGCCTTAACCCTATCAGGTGGTCAACAGCAACGTCTTTGTATCGCTCGTGCCATCTCTGTTAAACCAGATATTCTCTTGATGGATGAACCTGCATCAGCCTTGGACCCGATTGCGACAGCTCAACTTGAGGAAACTATGTTGGAGTTGAAGAAGGACTTTACCATTATCATCGTAACCCACAGTATGCAACAGGCTGCGCGTGCTAGTGACTACACAGGATTTTTCTACTTGGGTGACTTGATTGAATATGATAAGACTGCTAATATTTTCCAAAATGCTAAGCTACAGTCAACCAATGACTATGTAACAGGACACTTTGGTTAGAAAGGGAACAGTATGACAGAACCGATTTTGCAGGTTTCAGACCTGTCAGTCTATTACAATAAAAAGAAGGCTTTGAATAGTGTTTCCTTATCATTCCAACCTAAGGAAATTACCGCCCTTATCGGTCCCTCTGGATCTGGGAAATCAACACTTCTAAAGGCTATTAACCGCATGGGTGACCTTAATCCTGAAGTGACGACAACTGGATCAGTGGTTTATAATGGGCACAATATCTATAGTCCGCGTACCGATACAGTTGAATTGCGTAAGGAAATTGGGATGGTTTTCCAACAACCTAATCCATTCCCCATGTCTATCTACGAAAATGTTGTTTATGGTCTCCGTATTAATGGGGAGAAAGATAAGAACGTTTTGGATGAAGCTGTGGAGAAAGCTTTACAGCGTGCTTCAATCTGGGATGAGGTCAAGGATCGCTTGCATGATTCAGCAATTGGTTTATCTGGCGGTCAACAGCAACGTGTTTGTGTAGCCCGTGTATTGGCGACTAGTCCAAAAATTATCCTCTTGGATGAGCCGACCTCAGCCTTGGACCCTATCTCAGCTGGGAAAATCGAAGAAACCCTTTATGGTCTCAAGGACAAGTACACCATGCTTTTGGTTACTCGTTCCATGCAGCAAGCATCTCGAATCTCTGATAAAACAGGCTTTTTCCTTAATGGAGATTTGATTGAATTTAACGATACCAAGGAAATGTTCCTCTACCCACAACATAAGGAAACAGAAGATTACATTTCAGGTAAATTTGGATAAGGAGAAAAAGATGTTACGATCTCAATTTGAAGAAGATTTAGAGAAATTGC
The DNA here is from genome assembly GCF_946902905.1 of Streptococcus sp. Marseille-Q6470. Classification (NCBI taxonomy): domain Bacteria; kingdom Bacillati; phylum Bacillota; class Bacilli; order Lactobacillales; family Streptococcaceae; genus Streptococcus; species Streptococcus sp. Marseille-Q6470. The sequence goes on along the minus strand of NZ_OX336385.1, from coordinate 550,759 downwards.
ATAATCAATTTTACGCCATGGGGCAAGAAGTTCTTTCCCAAATCAATCGTACAGTACGAGCTTTTGTGACACATGACCGTGACTTGGCAAAAGAAGTTATCGAGGAAGACGCAGAAGTAAATGAATATGAAGTAAAACTCGAAAAGAAATCATTTGAAATTATTGCGCTTCAACAGCCTGTTTCACAAGACTTGCGTACGGTGTTGACAGTCCTAAAAGCTGTATCAGACTTAGAACGTATGGGTGACCATGCGGTATCTATTGCGGAAGCAACTATTCGTATGAAGGGTGAACAACGTATCCCAGCAGTTGAGGAAGAAATCAAAAACATGGGACGTGATGTGAAAGCCTTCGTGGAAACAACTCTTGAACTTTACCTTAATGGATCAGTCGACAAGGCCTACGAAGTTGCAACCATGGATGAAAAAATCAACCATTATTTCGAAAATATTCGTGACCTTGCAACTGAAGAAATCAGAAAAAATCCAGATGCTATTGTCACAGGACGTGATTACTTCCAAGTCATTTCTTACTTGGAGCGCATTGGTGACTATGCAAAGAATATCTGTGAATGGGTTGTTTACTTTGAAACAGGTAAGATTGTCGAATTGTAAAATTGATTAATTATACATAAAAAGGAGCTGAATAATGAATAAAAGCTCCTTTTTTGTTAAAGAAATCGAAAAAAATAAATAAATATTAAAAATACACTTGACAAACAATTTTTATAGAGTTATAATTATACAAAATTAACAGAGAGGTTGTTTATTTATGAAATTTAAAAAATGGATATTTGTTTTATGTAGTTTTCTTGCAAGTTTCTTTTTAGTAGCTTGCCAATCATCTAGCTCAAGCTCACAGTCTGCAGTAGAGGCTATCAAACAAAAAGGGAAATTGGTGGTCGCAACAAGCCCAGATTATGCTCCATTTGAGTTCCAAGCACTTGTGGATGGTAAGAACCAAGTTGTAGGTGCTGATATTGATATGGCACAAGCAATCGCTGATGAACTTGGTGTGAAACTAGAAGTTTCAAGTATGAGTTTTGACAACGTCTTGACTAGTCTTCAGACAGGAAAAGCAGATTTGGCCATTGCGGGTATCAGTGCAACTGAAGAAAGAAAAGAAGTTTTTGATTTTTCAATTCCTTACTATGAGAACAAAATTAGCTTCCTTATCAGAAAGGCTGATCTTGAAAAATACAAAGATTTAGATTCTCTAGCAAGTGCTAATATTGCAGCTCAAAAAGGAACTGTTCCTGAATCAATGGTTAAAGAACAACTTCCAAATGCGCAATTAACATCTTTGACTAACATGGGTGAGGCAGTCAATGAGCTTCAATCAGGCAAGGTTGATGCTGTTCATATGGATGAACCAGTTGCTCTAAGCTATGCTGGTAAAAACTCTGATTTGGCAGTTGCTACAGTAAGCTTGACCATGAAAGAAGGCGAAGCAAATGCTGTTGCTATCAAAAAAGGCAACTCAGATTTGAAAGAAGTAGTTGATAAGGTCATCCAAAAATTGAAAGATGACGGAACTTACCAAACTTATCTTGAAAAAGCTGCGAAGCTAACAGAAGTAGAACAATAAAAAATAACAGAGTTGGACTCAGTCCAGCTCTGTTTTTAAGTATTTTAGTGTTGCTTCAAGATTTTCAAAAGGAACTTTTGCAAAGTGATAGGGACAAGTCCCTATGTAGGATGATTCGAAAAAGTCGAGATTTAAAGGACTATGTTTTAGACTTGCAATCTTAGGATAGTTCCTGAGATCAAGCAAAAGTCCATCATGGAGAGGATAGTTTGGTAGGGAAAGGGGATAAGATTTTAATAGCTTATGAATGAAGTCTTGACTTTTCTCTTGCAGTGCCAATCTTGCTACTCTATTTTTTTCAAAAAGCTGACTATCAATATAGAGTGATAAAGCCTTTTGCATAATGAGGTTGTTATCATAGTCCAGAATGTTTTTATAGGCCACAAAAGGACCTTTAATAGGATTTGGAAGTATGAGAGCAGTGATTCGAAGTGCAGGGAAAATACTTGTAGAAAAAGACTTGATGTAGATAACCAAATCTTTTTGGTCCAAATAATGAAAGGTTTGTCCCATTTTAGGATCTAGATCTCCCAGATAATCATCTTCAACGATATAAATTTGATATTTGGCTGCTAGATCAAGGATAGCACGTTTCTCCTCTTCAGAATATGAATGACCCAGCGGATAGTGGAATCGAGGAATGGTGTAGAAAAATTTAATGTTACCACTTTTAAAATGTTTCTCAAGTTCTTTCAGGTCAATGCCATCCACGCGACGTTCAATGGTTTGATAGGGAATATTTTGAGCCAGCAGAAGTTGGTTCATTCGGTGATAGGTTGGTTGTTCGACCAGTATTTCTTGGCCCTTACCTGGAAAGTCAATTTGAGAAAGAATAAACAGTGCTTGCTGGGTTCCAGTTGTCATGACTAATTGATCGGGTTTACTATAGATAGCTTGGTCAAACAGTAGTTTCTGAACAGACTTTCGTAATTCTTCTAGACCCTCTTGGTGTTCATAGTAGTTGTAGAGATAATTTTCTCGACCGATCAAGCTTTCATTGACACAAAGACGAAAATCATCATAGGCGGCAGCATGTTCGTCATTGACCGAGATAACGAGGTCTTCGTGGCTAGCTTGTTGTTCTAAAACATAATAGCCACTTTGAGGTTTGGAGTAAATGTATTTCTCGTATCGGAGTTCCAAAAGTGCACGCTGCACAGTATCTTTACTGCAGTGGAAGTCTTGACTGAGTTTTCGGATAGAAGGTAGACGACTTCCTGTTTGAAGTTTTCCTGATTCAATCTCTTCTTTTAGATAGTGAACAACTTGTTCGTACTTGCTTTCTTGCTTCATTCCAGACCTCTCTTGATTTTGTTACATTGTACCTTTTTTTTAGACGTTTGGCAATGTTATACTCTTCGAAAATCTCTTCAAACCACATCAGCTTCACCTTGCCGTATGTATGGGATACTGACTACGTCAGTTCTATCTACAACCTCAAAACAGTGTTTTGAGCAACCTGTGGCTAGTTTCCTAGTTTGCTCTTTGATTTTCATTGAGTTTTAAACAGCAGTCTAGCGTTCAATTCTAAGAAGAAATGTGATATACTTAGTAAGTAAAATTTTCAAAGAAGAGTGAGATGATAAAGGTGCAAGAACCAGTTAAATTATTCCAATACAATACCTTGGGAGCCTTGATGGCTGGACTATACGGTGGGACCATGACCGTTGGTGAGTTGCTTGAACATGGGGATTTAGGACTAGGAACCTTGGACTCTATTGATGGAGAATTGATTGTCTTGGATGGGAAAGCCTATCAAGCTAAGGGTTCAGGGGATAAGCCTGAAATCGTAGAAGTTTCACCAGACGCACTGATTCCTTATGCGGCAGTTGTCCCCCACCAAGCAGAAGTTATTTTCCGTCAGCGTTTTGAGATGACTGATAAGGAACTAGAAAAACGAATTGAATCCTACTATGATGGAGAAAACCTTTTCCGTTCGATTAAAATTCATGGTGATTTTAAACACATGCATGTTCGCATGATTCCCAAATCAACATCCGAAACAAAGTTCGCTGAGGTTGCGACTCATCAGCCTGAATATAGAGCTGAAAATGTGACAGGAACTATCGTTGGTTTCTGGACACCAGAGATTTTTCATGGGGTCAGTGTTGCCGGTTATCATTTACACTTTATCTCGGATGACCTAACTTTTGGTGGTCACGTCATGGACTTTGTCATCAAGGAAGGAATCATAGAGGTTGGAGCGGTTGATCAACTGGATCAACGTTTTCCTGTCCAGGATCGTCAGTACCTCTTTGCTAAGTTTAATGTTGATGAGATGAAAAAAGATATCGATCAGGCAGAATAAAAGGAGACAAGTATGAAAATTCATGTAATAATCACAATGATTGCTTTATTTGTATTTCTCATAGCAGTCATTTGGTATGCAAAAAAGAAGTACAAGATTAACCTTTCAGTTTTAGGCCTTGGGGCAGTCGCATTTTTTGTCTCATCTCAGGTACTGGAGAAAATTGTTCACCTTATCGTTCTTCATCCACAAAAAGATGGAACCATTTCGCTTATGCAGGAGCATCCTTTTCTATATGTCCTTTATGGAATCACTATGGCAGCTTTCTTTGAAGAAACGGCGCGCCTTGTCTTCTTTAAATGGTTAGAGAAGAAGAGAACATTGGAAGATTCGGATGCCCTCGCCTATGGACTTGGTCATGGTGGCTTGGAATTACTCTACCTCGGAATGGGAAGCTTGATTAGTCTATTAGTCCTCTTTTCATTATTAGGGTCTTCAAATCCAGATTTGGCAAATATCCTTCCCCAAAATACACTTGAAACAGTTCAATCTCTATCTGGATGGCAGGTTTATTTACTAGGTGTTGAGCGTGTGCTTGCTCTGATTATGCAAATCGGTCTCACTTTCTGGGTTTATCAAGCAGTTCGTCAAAAGAATTGGATTTATCTAGCAACTGCTTATGGCTTACATGCCTTCTTTGATTTGGCTCCGAGTCTATCTCAGGTTGGTTGGATTTCAAATCCTCTTCTAGTCGAAGGGTTGTTAGCAGTGGAAGTTGTCCTATTTGTATACTTTACAAAAACAATCTTATATAAAAAATAATCATGCAAAAGAGGTCTAACCTCTTTTTTATCTGCATGGATAAAAAAGCTCATCAAATCATCGAAAAATGCTCCTAAAAATGGTATAATAGAATGTATTTTATAAAAGGAAGAGTAAAATGACTGTATTAGATAAAATAAATGAAACCTTAAAAGGAATCGATATTCGTTTCGATGAGCCCTTAAAATCTTATGCCTATACAAAAGTCGGAGGAAAGGCAGATTACTTGGTTTTTCCTCGCAATCGTTATGAGATGGCTCGTGTGGTGAAGTTTGCCAATCAAGAAAATATCCCATGGATGGTTCTCGGAAATGCTAGTAATATTATCGTCCGAGAAGGTGGGGTTCGCGGCTTTGTTATTATGTGTGACAAACTCAACAATGTTTCGGTCGATGGTTATACGATTGAAGCGGAAGCTGGAGCTAACTTGATCGAAACAACTCGTATTGCTCTACGCCATAGTTTGACAGGATTTGAGTTTGCCTGTGGAATTCCAGGAAGTGTCGGTGGCGCTGTTTTTATGAACGCTGGTGCTTATGGAGGTGAGATTGCTCATATTTTGCAGTCTTGCAAAGTATTAACCAAGGATGGAGAAATCGAGACTTTATCAGCCAAGGACTTAGCCTTTGGTTATCGTCATTCAGCTATTCAAGATTCTGGAGCAGTAGTCTTATCAGCTAAATTTGCACTATCTCCAGGGAATTATGAGACTATTAATCAAGAAATGGAACGTTTGACTCACCTTCGAGAACTCAAACAACCTTTGGAATATCCATCATGTGGTTCTGTCTTTAAACGTCCAGTTGGGCATTTTGCAGGACAATTGATTTCAGAAGCTGGTTTGAAGGGCTACCGTATCGGTGGTGTCGAAGTCTCAGAAAAACATGCAGGCTTTATGATTAATGTAGCTGATGGAACTGCTAGAGATTATGAAGACTTAATTGAGTCTGTCATAGAAAAAGTTAGAGAACATTCTGGTGTTACCCTTGAGCGAGAAGTTCGTATCTTGGGTGAACACGAATAACATTATTTTTACATATTATTCAAAGATTGGGATTTTATTGCTAGATAAAAGGTTTAGGACGTTTTATTTCCGACACTTGTTTTTAGCATGCTAACAAGGTCCCAATTTGTTATTTTACGAAGAAGAAGGAATTTAGAGGAATTGAAAAAACCAATTATCGAATTCAGAAACGTTTCTAAAGTTTTTGAAGATAGTGACACTACGGTTCTCAAGGATATTAACTTTGAGTTGGAAGAAGGAAAATTTTATACACTGCTAGGAGCGTCCGGTTCAGGGAAATCAACCATTCTCAATATCATCGCAGGTTTGTTGGATGCAACGACGGGTGATATTTTGCTGGATGGCGTGCGAATCAATGACATCCCTACCAATAAGCGCGATGTTCACACAGTTTTCCAATCTTATGCCTTGTTCCCACATATGAATGTCTTTGAAAATGTGGCCTTTCCATTGCGATTGCGTAAGGTCGATAAAAAAGAAATCGAAAAACGTGTCTTAGAAGTTCTCAAGATGGTACAGCTTGAAGGATATGAAAAACGTTCGATCCGCAGGCTATCTGGAGGGCAACGCCAGCGTGTGGCTATTGCCCGTGCGATTATCAATCAACCTCGAGTGGTACTCTTGGATGAGCCCTTGTCAGCACTGGACTTAAAGTTGCGGACAGACATGCAATACGAACTCCGTGAACTCCAACAACGCTTGGGCATCACCTTTGTTTTTGTTACCCATGATCAGGAAGAAGCCCTAGCCATGAGTGACTGGATTTTTGTTATGAATGACGGTGAAATCGTTCAGTCTGGGACACCAGTTGATATCTACGACGAGCCTATCAACCACTTTGTTGCAACCTTTATCGGTGAATCAAACATCTTGCCAGGAACCATGATTGAGGACTACTTGGTGGAGTTTAACGGCAAACGATTTGAAGCGGTCGACGGTGGGATGAAACCAAACGAACCAGTCGAAGTCGTGATTCGCCCAGAAGACTTGCGCATTACCCTTCCAGAAGAAGGCAAGCTCCAAGTTAAGGTTGATACTCAGCTCTTCCGTGGGGTTCACTATGAGATTATAGCCTATGATGAACTCGGCAATGAATGGATGATTCACTCAACTCGTAAGGCCATCGTTGGTGAGGAAATTGGTCTGGACTTTGAACCAGAAGACATCCACATCATGCGTCTCAATGAAACAGAAGAAGAGTTCGATGCACGTATCGAGGAATATGTAGAAATTGAAGAGCATGAAGCAGGTTTGATCAACGCTATTGAGGAGGAAAGAGATGAAGAAAACAACCTCTAAACTCTTTGTAGTGCCCTACATGCTTTGGATTGCCCTCTTTGTATTAGCACCCTTGGTCTTGATTTTTGGTCAATCCTTTTTCAACATCGAAGGCCAGTACAGTTTAGAAAACTATAAATCCTATTTTGCGTCACAAAACTTAACCTATCTCAAAATGAGCTTCAACTCTGTTCTTTATGCAGGGATTGTAACTCTAGTGACGCTTCTTATCAGTTATCCAACAGCCCTCTTTTTGACTCGTCTCAAACACCGTCAACTATGGCTCATGCTAATCATTTTACCAACCTGGATCAACCTTCTCCTTAAGGCCTATGCCTTTATCGGAATTTTTGGTCAAAATGGCTCTATTAACCAATTCCTAGAATTTATCGGAATTGGTTCTCAGCAGTTGCTATTTACAGATTTCTCATTTATCTTTGTAGCAAGCTACATCGAGCTTCCATTTATGATTTTGCCCATCTTCAATGTCTTGGATGATATGGATAACAATCTCATCAATGCCAGCTATGACCTTGGTGCAACCAAGTGGGAAACCTTCCGTCATGTCATCTTCCCTCTGTCTATGAACGGGGTGCGAAGCGGAGTTCAATCTGTCTTTATCCCAAGTTTGAGTCTCTTCATGTTGACGCGTTTGATTGGGGGGAACCGAGTGATTACCTTGGGGACTGCCATCGAGCAGAACTTCTTAACCAATGACAACTATGGTATGGGTTCAACTATCGGAGTTGTTCTTATCCTGACTATGTTTATCACCATGTGGGTGACTAAGGAAAGGAGAGAACGATGAAAAAATTATCGAATCTTTACCTAGCCTTTGTCTTTATCGTCCTTTATTTGCCAATCTTTTACCTGATCGGATATGCCTTCAATGCTGGGGATGATATGAATAGCTTTACAGGCTTTAGTTTGTCTCACTTTGAAACCATGTTTGGAGATGGAAGACTCATGCTCATCTTGGTTCAGACCTTTTTACTAGCCTTTCTATCAGCCTTGATAGCAACTGTTATTGGGACTTTCGGTGCCATTTACATTTATCAATCACGTAAAAAGTACCAAGAAGCCTTTCTATCACTCAATAATATCCTCATGGTCGCACCCGACGTTATGATTGGTGCTAGTTTCTTGATTCTCTTTACCCAACTCAAGTTTTCTCTTGGATTTATGACAGTTCTGTCTAGTCATGTGGCCTTCTCCATTCCAATCGTAGTGCTTATGGTCTTGCCGCGATTGAAAGAGATGAATGGGGATATGATCCATGCGGCTTATGACCTTGGAGCTAGCCAGTTCCAAATGTTCAAGGAAATTATGCTTCCTTACTTAACGCCGTCTATCATTGCAGGCTACTTTATGGCTTTCACCTATTCACTAGATGACTTTGCCGTGACCTTCTTTGTAACGGGGAATGGATTTTCAACCCTATCAGTCGAGATCTATTCTCGGGCTCGTAAGGGAATTTCGCTGGAAATCAATGCTCTATCTGCCTTGGTCTTTCTCTTTAGTATTATCCTAGTTGTCGGACATTACTTCATTTCACGTGAGAAGGAGGAACAAGCATGAAACGACTCTATTCATTTTTAGCTGGAATTTTAGCGATTATCCTTGTCTTATGGGGAATTTCCTATCATCTTGATAGCAAAATCAATAGTCGCGATAGTCAAAAATTGGTTATCTACAACTGGGGAGACTATATCGATCCAGAACTTCTGGAGAAATTTACAGAAGAAACAGGAATCCAAGTCCAGTATGAAACCTTTGACTCTAACGAAGCCATGTACACGAAAATCAAGCAGGGTGGGACAACCTATGATATTGCCATCCCAAGTGAGTACATGATTAACAAGATGAAGGATGAAGACCTTTTAGTTCCACTGGATTATAGTAAGATTGAGGGAATTGAGAATATCGGTCCAGAGTTTCTAAATCAGTCTTTTGACCCCAACAACAAGTACTCGATCCCATACTTCTGGGGAACATTGGGAATAGTCTACAATGAAACCATGGTGGAAGAAGCACCTGAACATTGGGATGACCTCTGGAAACCAGAATACAAGGATTCGATCATGCTCTTTGATGGTGCGCGTGAAGTGCTTGGTTTAGGCCTTAACTCACTAGGCTATAGCCTTAACTCAAAAGATCCAGAACAACTGTCACAAACGGTTGATAAACTGTATGAGCTGACTCCTAATATTAAGGCTATTGTAGCCGATGAGATGAAGGGGTACATGATTCAAAATAATGCTGCAATCGGTGTGACTTTCTCAGGGGAAGCCAGCCAGATGTTGGAAAAGAATTCTAACCTCAAATACGTTGTTCCGACAGAAGCAAGCAACCTTTGGTTTGACAATATGGTGATACCTAAGACAGTTAAGAACCAGCACGCAGCCTATGCCTTTATCAACTTTATGTTGAAGCCCGAAAATGCTCTCAAAAATGCAGAGTATGTCGGCTATTCAACACCAAACAATGCTGCTAAGGAAATGCTCCCTGAGGAAACAAAAGAGGACAAGTCCTTCTATCCAGACGCAGACACTATGAAACACCTAGAAGTTTATGAGAAGTTTGACCATAAATGGACAGGAATCTATAGTGACCTCTTCCTACAATTTAAGATGTATAGGAAGTAGGAGATTATCTGCTATCGGAAATAATTTCAATTAAATTAGAATAAAACCTGGCTATTAGTAACTAGTAAAGTCTTTTTAGCTAGGTTTTATTATGGTTATAAGCGGTAAGTAGTAATAATTTTTGAATCGTGTTATAATTTTTCTATTCTTAAAGAATTTATTTTTTCAAAAAATTGATTAGGAAACTATTTGTAGGAGTATTATGTCTATTTCGTTTACTTATTGTGGAGTTGCATGTGGAATCCTTTCCATTGATAATAAATTTTATATAGGAATTGATCCTGATTTATCTCCCAAAGGAACTTTAGTTCAGTTTAAAGGATTTGTGTCCGAGAAACAAACTAATGTCAATAATGATAAGTCTCTTCTTAATAAAGTTGATGTATGGCTAATAACTCATGGTCATCAAGATCATTTAGATGATGTTGGCAAAGGATACCTGAAGGACAAAACGGTCATTTCTCCTAACAGAAAAATTACAGAAGGATTGTCATGTTTAAAAAATATAGTTTTAAAATGGGGAGAAGAGCAATATTTTTCTGTTGATGAGTATGAAATTGCTATTAAAGCTATACCAGCTTATCATGCGAGTAATTTTATAATGCAAAAAATAGTTGGGAAAGTTAATGGTTATCAAATAACAATCACAAGTCCATTGCAAACTAAAATAATCTATTTTACAGGTGACACGATTTTATATCCAAGATTGACTGATTTTGTTCCCAAAAACATTGATGCTATTTTTGTAAATCTTGGAGCCGTTAAATCAGATTCATTTGGTGGTCCATTCACAATGAATTTAAAGATGTTACAACAATTAGAATCTATACTTCAGCCCCAAAATATCTATCCAATTCATATTGACGATTATAGTCATTACCAGACGACAAAAAAAGAAGTTGAAGATGCTAAATATAAAACTCTTTCTGTAGGCGAGACGATTAGCATCTAGCTTTCAGAATTTATTGCTTGATGCAGTATCTTTAAGATGATAAATCTTGACGAACCTTTCCAAAAACGGTATAATACTAGAGTTGAGAATTGGTTTTCTCTCCATCTTAGTTCAGAGAATTGGCGGTGCTGCGAGCCATCTAAGATAGAAAATCATGCTACTCAATCGAACAATTGCATAAGAATCAAAGAATGACAAGTTCATTGAATGAAGGTGGTACCGCGGTTTTTCGCCCTTCGTGATATGGATTTGTCTTTTATTTTTAGAGGTACTTATGAGAAGATTTCTTGTCAAACAAAAATTTCGCCTAGGTGGTGAACGCTTTGATATCAAGGATGAAATGGGCAATGTCGCCTATCAGGTTGAAGGTTCATTTTTTAAGATTCCAAAGACTTTTACCATCTACGATGCAGTTGGTGAACAAGTCAGTGGAATTAGTAAAGAAATTCTTACCTTCATGCCACGCTTTGAGATTCAACTCAGTAATGGAGATCATTTTTATATCCGAAAGAAGTTGACTTTCTTCAAAGATAAGTATGAGTTTGACAACCTCGGTCTTCGTATCGAAGGAAATATCTGGGATTTAAACTTTAAACTCCTCGATGATCGTGATCAAGTGATTGCGGAGATTGCTAAGGAACTCTTCCATTTAACTTCTACCTATACCGTGACAGTCTACGACGAATCTTATGCAGACCTAGTCATTTCCCTCTGTGTCGCTATCGACTATGTAGAAATGCTAGAAAGAGACTCAAATTAGTAAAAAGGAGATACAAATGAAACAATTATCTAGTGCACAAGTCCGCCAAATGTGGCTTGATTTCTGGGCGACCAAAGGTCACTCGGTAGAACCATCTGTTAGCTTGGTTCCAGTAAACGATCCAACGCTTTTGTGGATTAACTCAGGGGTTGCAACCCTCAAGAAATACTTCGATGGAACTATCAAACCTGAAAATCCGCGTATTACTAATGCTCAAAAAGCCATCCGTACCAACGATATTGAAAACGTAGGGAAGACGGCGCGTCACCATACCATGTTTGAAATGTTGGGAAACTTCTCAATTGGGGATTACTTCCGTGACGAAGCCATTACTTGGGCTTATGAACTTTTGACAAGTCCTGAGTGGTTTGACTTCCCTAAAGACAAACTCTACATGACTTACTATCCAGATGACACAGATTCATACAACCGCTGGATCGAAGTGGGCGTGGATCCAAGTCACTTGATTCCAATCGAAGACAACTTCTGGGAAATTGGTGCTGGACCTTCTGGACCTGATACAGAAATCTTCTTTGACCGTGGAGAAGCCTTTGACCCAGAAAATATCGGTCTTCGTCTGCTTGCAGAAGATATCGAAAACGACCGATATATCGAAATCTGGAACATTGTTTTGTCACAATTTAACGCTGACCCTGCTGTTCCTCGTAGCGAGTACAAGGAATTGCCACACAAGAACATTGATACGGGCGCTGGTTTGGAGCGTTTGGTAGCGGTGATCCAAGGGGCCAAGACTAACTTTGAAACAGACCTCTTCATGCCAATCATCCGTGAAGTTGAGAAATTGTCTGGTAAGGTCTATGACCAAGATGGCGACAACATGAGCTTCAAGGTCATCGCTGACCACATCCGTTCACTTTCATTTGCGATTGGGGATGGTGCCCTTCCAGGAAATGAAGGTCGTGGTTATGTCCTTCGTCGTCTCCTCCGTCGTGCTTCTATGCATGGTCAAAAATTGGGTATCAATGAGCCTTTCCTTTACAAACTGGTTCCAACTGTTGGTAAGATCATGGAAAGCTACTACCCAGAAGTGCTTGAAAAACGTGATTTTATCGAAAAAATCGTTAAGAGCGAGGAAGAGTCATTTGCCCGTACTCTTCACTCAGGTCAACACTTTGCAGAAACCATCGTAGCAGACTTGAAAGAAAAAGGCCAAACAGTTATCGCTGGACAAGATGTCTTCAAACTCTATGATACATACGGATTCCCAGTAGAGTTGACAGAAGAAATCGCTGAAGAAGCAGGTATGACAGTCGATCGTGAAGGTTTTGAAGCAGCCATGAAAGAGCAACAAGAACGTGCGCGTGCGTCAGCTGTTAAAGGCGGATCCATGGGGATGCAAAACGAAACCCTTCAAAACATTACTGTTGAGAGTGTCTTTAACTACAATGCTAGTCAATTGCCTTCAAAATTAGTAGCTATCGTGGCGGACAATGCTGAAGTAGAAGCAGTTTCAGAAGGAACTGCATCTCTGATCTTTGCAGAAACTCCTTTCTACGCTGAAATGGGTGGACAAGTAGCTGACCACGGTCAAATTTTGGATGCTACTGGAAATGTCGTAGCTACTGTGACAAACGTTCAAAAAGCACCAAATGGACAAGCACTTCATACTGTTGAAGTCCTCGCTCCACTTATTTTGAACCAAGAATACACGTTAACAATCGATACGAACCGTCGTCTTCGTGTTATGAAGAATCACACAGCAACTCACTTGCTCCATGCCGCTCTTCACAATATCCTTGGCCACCATGCAACTCAAGCAGGATCTCTTAACGAAGTAGAATTCCTTCGCTTTGACTTCACTCACTTCCAAGCGGTAACTCCTGAAGAATTGCGCGCCATTGAACAACAAGTCAATGAAAAGATCTGGGAAGCAATCGCAGTGGAAACAGTTGAGACAGACATTGATACAGCTAAAGAAATGGGAGCTATGGCCCTCTTTGGTGAGAAATATGGTAAAGAAGTCCGCGTTGTGACCATCGGTGACTACTCGGTCGAGCTTTGTGGTGGTACCCACGTTGGCAATACTTCTGAGATTGGTCTCTTCAAGATTGTCAAAGAAGAAGGGATTGGTTCAGGAACTCGTCGTATCTTGGCAGTGACTGGTAAAGAAGCCTTTGAAGCCTATCGTGAACAAGAAGATGCGCTGAAAGCAGTTGCAGCAACCTTGAAAGCACCTCAACTCAAGGAGGTTCCTCACAAGGTTGAAGGCCTTCAAGAGCAACTCCGTCAATTACAAAAAGAAAATGCAGAATTGAAGGAAAAAGCGGCAGCAGCGGCAGCAGGTGATGTCTTCAAGAATGTTCAAGAAGCAAACGGACACCGTTACATTGCGAGCCAAGTCTCTGTTTCAGATGCAGGTGCCCTTCGTACCTTTGCGGATAACTGGAAACAAAAAGACTACTCTGATGTGCTTGTTCTTGTCGCAGCCATCGGTGATAAAGTGAATGTCCTTGTAGCCAGCAAGACAAAAGACATCCACGCAGGTAACTTGGTTAAAGAATTAGCTCCAATCGTTGATGGACGTGGTGGTGGTAAACCAGACATGGCCATGGCAGGAGGAAGCAACCAAGCGAAGATCCAAGAATTGTTGGATGCCGTAGCAAGTAAATTGTAATCATTTAATACCTATCCATTTGGATAGGTATTTTTCTGTGAATAAGAAAAACTCCTCACATGGGATGTGAGGAGTTATATGCTTTCTAAAAATTAAACCAGACCTTGGGCAATCATAGCATTTGCTACGTTTTCAAAGGCTGCGATATTAGCACCTGCAAGGTAATCAGTACCAAGACCATATGTTTCAGCAGTTGTTTTAGCTGTGTTGAAGATGTTGGTCATGATGTCTTTGAGACGTCCATCAACTTCTTCACGAGTCCATGAAAGTCGAAGACTGTTTTGGCTCATTTCAAGAGCTGATACAGCAACACCACCAGCATTGGCCGCTTTGGCAGGTCCGTAAAGGATTCCATTTTCTTTGTAAACTTTGATAGCTTCAAGGTCGCTAGGCATGTTAGCTCCTTCAGAGACACAGATAACTCCTTGAGCAACCAAGCGTTTCGCAGCTTCACCGTTGATCTCATTTTGAGTTGCACATGGAAGGGCGATATCATAGTTGCCAGCGTAAGTCCATACAGAACCTTCGTGGTAAGTAGCAGTTGGTTTTTCTGCTGCGTATTCAGTCAGACGAGCACGACGTTTTTCTTTAACATCTGTAAGAAGGTCAAAATCGATACCATTTTCGTCGATGACATAGCCATTTGAGTCAGATACAGAGATAACAGTTGCACCAAGTTCAGTCGCTTTTTGAAGTGCGTATTGGGCTACATTACCAGAACCTGAAATCACGACTTTCTTACCAGCAAAGCTGTTGCTGTTTGCTTTAAGCATTTCTTCAGTATAGTAAACCAAACCGTAACCTGTTGCTTCTGGACGAATCAAGCTACCACCGAAACCAAGAGGTTTACCAGTCAAGACACCAGCATCAAATTGGTTGAGGCGTTTGTATTGACCGTAGAGGTAACCAATCTCACGTCCACCAACACCGATATCACCAGCAGGTACGTCAAGAGATGGTCCGATGTATTTTTGTAATTCGGTCATGAAGCTTTGGCAGAAGCGCATCACTTCAGCATCAGTTTTGCCTTTAGGATCGAAGTCTGATCCACCTTTACCTCCACCGATTGGTAGTCCAGTCAAAACGTTTTTAAAGATTTGTTCGAATCCGAGGAATTTCAAGATTCCTTGGTTAACAGTTGGGTGGAAACGAAGTCCGCCTTTGTATGGTCCAACAGCTGAGTTGAATTGAACACGGTAACCACGGTTAACTTGAACTTTCCCATCACGGTCAACCCAAGGAACACGGAAAGAAATTACTCGCTCTGGCTCAGTGATACGTGCCAAGATATTTTCTTCAATATACTCAGGGTGTTTTTCAAAGACAGGCTCCAAAGTGCTGAAGAATTCTTCAACCGCCTGGAGAAATTCAGCCTCATGCCCGTTACGAGCTTTTACAGTTTCAAACACGCTTTGGATATATTCTTTAGCAGATGTCATATCGTTCTCCTTTTTTGTTGTCATATTTTATTACATGAGACATTATAGCAGAAAAATTTTGCAGTGTAAAGAAAAAAACATAAATTTTCTAAAAATTCTTTCAATTTGGATTAGCTAGTTTTATTAGCTGAATAAGAACCTTTTTATAGGATTAGTTTTATTAAAAGAGTCCTGCCAAAGTATGGTATAATAGTAGCAATATAAAGGAATCTGGAGGAACAGAATCATGGTATCAACTAAAACACAGATTGCTGGTTTTGAGTTTGATAATTGCTTGATGAATGCAGCAGGAGTTGCTTGTATGACCATTGAGGAGTTGGAAGGTGTTAAAAACTCAGCAGCAGGAACTTTTGTCACTAAAACAGCGACCTTGGAATTTCGTCAGGGGAATCCTGAACCACGCTACCAAGATGTTCCACTTGGCTCTATCAACTCTATGGGTCTGCCAAATAATGGTTTAGACTATTACTTGAACTACCTTTTGGAATTGCAAGAAAAGGAGCCAAATCATACCTTCTTTCTATCTTTAGTTGGAATGTCTCCAGAGGAAACTCATACCATTTTGAAGAAGGTGCAAGAAAGTGATTTTCGTGGTCTAACTGAACTCAATCTCTCATGCCCAAATGTTCCTGGAAAACCTCAGATTGCCTATGATTTTGAAACAACAGACCGTATCTTATCAGAAGTCTTTGAGTATTTTACAAAACCTCTAGGAATTAAGCTTCCACCTTATTTTGATATTGTACATTTTGATCAAGCGGCAGCTATTTTTAACAAATACCCCCTCAAATTCGTCAATTGTGTCAATTCTATTGGAAATGGTCTTTATATTCAAGATGAGTCGGTCGTGATTCGTCCTAAGAATGGCTTTGGTGGAATTGGTGGAGAATACATTAAACCAACTGCCCTTGCCAATGTCCATGCTTTTTATCAACGATTAAATCCAGAAATTCAAGTCATTGGAACTGGTGGAGTATTAACAGGGCGTGATGCTTTTGAACATATCCTATGTGGTGCCAGCATGGTACAAGTAGGAACTACTCTTCATAAAGAAGGTGTAGGTGCTTTTGAGCGTATTACAAAGGAACTCAAAGAAATTATGACGGAAAAAGGATACCAATGCCTAGAGGATTTCCGTGGAAAATTGAATTATATAGATTAAACGGAAGCTAAATTAAAAAGAAAGGAGAATAAATGCTAGCCATAGAAGAAAGTCGAAAGCTATCCTTAGCGAACCTTCCTAGTTTGACCCTGTTTACAGGAACTGATCAAGGACAGTATGACGTCATGAAAGCACAAGTTCTAAAGCAAATCGGATATGATCCTGCAGATTTGAATTTTGCTTATTTTGACATGAAAGAAGTAGACTACAAAAGCTTGGAGCTAGAGTTGGTCAGTCTTCCTTTCTTTGCGGATGAAAAAATTGTTATTTTAGATCATTTTCTCGATATTACAACTGCTAAAAAACGCTATCTAACTGATGATGAGCTCAAGGCCTTTGAAGACTATCTGGAAAATACTGTACCCTCAAGTAAATTAGTAATCTTTGCTGAAGGCAAGTTAGATAGCAAGAGACGTTTGGTCAAATTACTTAAGCGGGATGCGACAGTATTTGAGGCTCTTGAACCTAAAGAGCAAGAGTTGAGAGCCTATTTTCAAAAGTGGGCTCAGGAACAAGGACTTACTTTTGATGGAAATTCCTTTGAACAGTTGCTTATCAAATCTAGTTTTCAATTCAGTGAAATTCAGAAAAACTTGCTCTTCTTACAGTCTTATAAGGATAGTGGTCTGATAACAGAAGAAGATATTGTTGAAGCCATTCCAAAGACTTTGCAGGATAATATTTTTGATTTGACCCAATTAATATTAACTAAGAAAATTGATCAGGCACGAGATTTAGTTAAAGATTTGACCTTGCAAGGAGAAGATGAGATTAAACTGATTGCCATTATGCTGGGGCAGTTTAGACTCTATACCCAGGTGAAAATATTGCAAGAGTCTGGTCAGACAGAATCACAGATGGTCAGCAGTTTGGGTCACTATCTTGGTCGCAATCCGAATCCCTATCAAATCAAATTTGCTCTTCGTGACACGCGAGGATTGTCCCTGAATTTCCTACAAAATTCTATTCGTTATCTCATTCAAGCAGATTATCAAATTAAGACTGGTGTTTACGAAAAAGGGTACTTGTTTGAGAAGGCTTTATTGCAAATTGCCAGCCAGTCAAATTGAGCAAATAACTTGAAAAAACAGGTTGTTTGCGTTATCATTTTTATATAAAAAGAAAAAGAGGTATTACAGATGGCTATTATCTTACCAGATCTTCCATACGCTTACGATGCATTGGAACCATACATCGATGCTGAAACAATGCACTTGCACCATGACAAACATCACCAAACATATGTCAACAACGCAAACGCAGCTCTTGAAAAACACCCTGAAATTGGTGAAGACCTTGAAGCTTTGCTTGCTGACGTAGAATCTATCCCAGCTGATATCCGTCAAGCGCTTATCAACAATGGTGGTGGACACTTGAACCATGCTCTTTTCTGGGAATTGATGACTCCTGAAAAAACAGCTCCTTCAGCAGAACT
This sequence comes from Streptococcus sp. Marseille-Q6470, assembly GCF_946902905.1. NCBI lineage: Bacteria > Bacillati > Bacillota > Bacilli > Lactobacillales > Streptococcaceae > Streptococcus > Streptococcus sp. Marseille-Q6470. The sequence continues at coordinate 532,772 of NZ_OX336385.1, read as the reverse complement.
TGCAGCAGCAATCGATGAAGTTTTTGGTTCATTCGAAGAATTCCAAGCAGCTTTCACTGCAGCAGCAACTACACGTTTTGGTTCTGGATGGGCATGGTTGGTTGTTAACAAAGAAGGTAAGCTTGAAGTGACTTCAACAGCAAACCAAGACACACCAATCTCAGAAGGTAAGAAACCAATCTTGGGCTTGGACGTTTGGGAACATGCATACTACGTGAAATACCGCAACGTTCGTCCTGACTACATCAAAGCTTTCTTCTCAGTGATTAACTGGAACAAAGTAAACGAACTATACGCAGCGGCTAAATAATATTGAACATAACACCTTTTGGTTAGAAATTTATCTAACATGAAAGGTGTTTTTTGTTTGCTTTGATAAGAAGTATCGGTCTCATGATTTTCCTTTGTTGGATAGGCTTGATTTATGGTATAATGATAAGATAGAAATCGAAGGAGAAATCATGAATATTCAACAATTACGCTACGTTGTAGCTATTGCTAATAGTGGTACTTTTCGTGAAGCGGCTGAAAAGATGTACGTTAGCCAACCCAGTCTATCTATTTCTGTAAGAGATCTGGAAAAAGAGCTAGGCTTTAAGATTTTTCGTAGAACCAGTTCAGGAACCTTTCTTACTCGCCGTGGAATGGAATTTTATGAAAAGGCACAAGAATTGGTCAAAGGTTTTGATATCTTCCAGAATCAGTATGCCAATCCTGAAGAGGAAAAGGATGAGTTTTCAATAGCCAGTCAGCACTATGATTTCTTACCTCCAACCATTACAGCTTTTTCTCAACAGTACCCGGAGTATAAGAATTTTCGTATTTTTGAATCTACAACTGTTCAGATTTTGGATGAAGTAGCCCAAGGACATAGTGAAATTGGGATTATCTATCTCAACAATCAAAATCAAAAGGGTATCATGCAGCGGGTTGAAAAATTAGGCCTTGAAGTGATAGAGTTGATTCCTTTCCAAACGCATATTTATCTACGTGAAGGACATCCTTTGGCTAAGAAAAAAGAGTTGGTCATGGATGATTTGGCTGAATTGCCAACCGTGCGTTTCACACAAGAGAAGGATGAATACCTCTATTACTCAGAAAACTTTGTGGATACAAGTGCCAGCTCTCAAATGTTTAACGTAACAGACCGAGCTACTTTAAATGGGATTCTTGAAAGAACAAATGCTTATGCGACTGGTTCTGGATTCTTAGATAGCGATAGTGTTAATGGAATTACCGTTATTCCACTAAATGATAATCTCAATAATCGCATGGTTTATGTGAAACGTGAGGAAGTAGACTTGAGTCAAGCAGGGACTTTATTTGTAGAGGTTATGCAAGAGTATTTTGATCAGAAGAGGAAAGCATGAAAAAAAGAGGAATACTAGCAGGGATTATAGCAGCCTTGATTGTCTTAGATCAAATGGTAAAGGCTTATGTCGTTCAGAATATTGCTCTTGGTGAAATCAAGTCATGGATCCCAAATCTAGTTAGTTTAACCTATCTGCAAAATAGAGGAGCAGCCTTTTCGATGCTCCAAGACCAACAGTGGTTTTTTGCAGTGATTACCCTCGTAGTCATGGTTGGAGCTATCTGGTATCTTCATAAGCATATAGAGGATTCCTTCTGGACAGTCTTTGGATTGGTTTTGATTATTGCAGGTGGTCTGGGAAACTTCATTGATCGTATTAGCCGAGGATTTGTCGTGGATATGTTCCACTTAGACTTTGTCAATTTTGCCATATTCAACGTAGCTGATAGTTATCTAACAGTAGGAGTTCTTGTATTATTGCTTGCAATGCTAAAAGAGGAAATGAATGGAAATTAAAATTGAAACCGGCGGGATACGTTTAGATAAGGCTTTGTCAGATCTGACAGAACTGTCACGTAGTCTCGCCAATGAACAAATCAAGTCTGGTCAGGTCTTGGTCAATGGTCAGTTAAAAAAAGCCAAGTACTCGGTTCAAGAAGGGGATGTTGTCACCTATCAAGTTCCGGAACCAGAGGTTTTGGAGTATGAAGCTGAAGATATTCCTTTAGAAATCATATACCAAGATGAGGATGTAGCAGTAGTCAATAAACCTCAAGGTATGGTCGTTCATCCAAGTGCTGGTCATACTAGTGGGACCTTGGTGAATGCCCTTATGTATCATATCAAGGACTTATCAGGAATCAATGGTGTATTACGTCCTGGAATTGTCCACCGTATTGATAAGGATACATCAGGTCTCTTGATGATTGCTAAAAACGACGATGCTCACATGGCGCTCGCTCAAGAATTGAAAGATAAGAAATCACTTCGAAAATATTGGACTATCGTTCATGGAAATCTTCCCAACGACCGTGGAGTCATTGAGGCGCCAATCGGACGTAGTGAAAAAGACCGCAAGAAACAAGCTGTGACTGCCAAAGGGAAACCAGCCGTGACACGCTTCCAAGTCTTGGAACGCTTTGGTGACTATTCTTTATTAGAATTGCAACTGGAAACAGGACGAACTCATCAAATCCGTGTGCACATGGCTTATATCGGTCATCCTGTAGCCGGTGATGAAGTATATGGTCCTCGTAAAACCCTAAAGGGACATGGACAATTTCTCCATGCCAAGACGCTTGGATTTACTCATCCAAGAACAGGTGAAACTATGGAATTTACTTCTGATATTCCTGCTATCTTTAAAGAGACTTTGGAGAAACTTCGAAATAACTAAAAAAGAGGCTGGGACAAAAGTCCTAGCCTCTCAATTTTCTTTGGATTGTCGAGCAAGACGCAGTGGTTGAGTGGGCTCTACTAGGCTGATTTCATCAGTTTTACAGTCCTACTCAACTGTGCGGAGGTGGGACGACGAAATCGAATTCTAACGAATTACCGATTTCTGTCCCACTCTCCCTTTTATTTGCGTTTTTTCTTAGCTTTTTTCATTTTGTTGGCCATGCGTTTCATGGATTGCTTCATAGCAAATTCACCGATTTTACCCTTGAGACCTCCACCGAGCATCTGGCTCATATCAGGCATTCCAGCTCCTCCGAACGCTGACATATCAGGCATACCACCTTGTCCCATCATTCCTTCAAGGGCTGACATATCCATGCCACCAGGCATATTTTTAGGAAGATTGTTAGGGTTGATGCCCATTTGCTTCATCATCTTGTTCATGTCACCAGACATGACACCTTGCATGAGTTGTTTAGCTTGGTTAAAGTCTTTGATGAACTTGTTGACTTCGATAAAGGTATTCCCAGAACCAGCTGCGATACGACGACGGCGGCTTGGAGTGAGCAAATCTGGATTTTCACGTTCTTCAGGAGTCATAGATGAGACGATGGCACGTTTACGAGCGATTTGTTTTTCATCCACCTTCACATTTTGAAGGGCAGGATTGTTGGCCATACCAGGAATCATCTTGAGCAAATCTTCCATTGGCCCCATATTTTGCACTTGATCCAACTGATCGATGAAATCGTTGAAATCAAAGGTGTTTTCCCTCATCTTTTCAGCCATTTCAAGGGCTTTTTGCTCATCGTATTCTTGGGAAGCTTTCTCGATCAGAGTCAGCATATCTCCCATACCGAGAATACGGCTGGCCATACGGTCTGGGTGGAAGGTTTCGATATCTGTAATCTTTTCACCAGTACCAGTGAATTTGATAGGTTTTCCTGTGATATGACGAACAGAAAGGGCCGCACCACCACGAGTGTCCCCGTCAATCTTGGTAAGGATGACACCGGTAACCTCTAATTGATTGTTAAATTCTCGTGCAACGTTAGCAGCTTCTTGACCGATCATAGCATCGATGACGAGAAGGATTTCATTTGGTTGAGCAAGAGCTTTAACATCACGAAGCTCATTCATGAGAAGCTCATCGATTTGTAAACGACCGGCTGTATCAATCAAGACATAGTCGTTATGGTTGGCTTTGGCTTGCTCCAAACCTTGGCGAACAATCTCAACTGCAGGAACTTCAGTCCCAAGAGCAAATACAGGAACATCAATTTGTTGTCCCAGTGTTTTGAGCTGGTCAATGGCCGCAGGACGATAGATGTCGGCCGCAATCATCAGAGGACGAGCATCCTCTTCCTTTTTGAGTTTGTTCGCGAGCTTTCCTGCGAAGGTTGTTTTACCAGCACCCTGCAAACCGACCAGCATGATAATGGTCGGGATTTTTGGAGACTTGATAATCTCAGCTGTATCAGAACCAAGAACTGCAGTCAACTCTTCATTAACAATCTTGATGATTTGTTGAGCTGGATTGAGGGTATCAATGACCTCATGACCAATCGCACGTTCGCGAACTTTTTTGATAAAGTCCTTAACCACAGGTAAAGCAACGTCGGCCTCTAAAAGAGCCAGACGAATTTCCTTGGTTGCTTCTTGGATATCGCTTTCTGTGATTTTTCCTTTTTTACGTAGATTTTTAAAGACGTTCTGCAAACGTTCTGTTAAATTTTCAAATGCCATTATTTTCTCCTATTTTTTCAATTCAGTGGAAATCGTCCGAAATGTTGTAAACACTCTAGTTCTTCGGGTGTGACCTCTTTCATGATTTCATTTGGATATCCCCAACAGCTAAAACCTACTTGCATAGCTTTGGAGATATCATTGGACGAAATAATCTGTAGTCGAGTTGGAAATGGTTCCTCTGCCGCTAATAGTGTGCAAGGTATTCCTTGGTAAATGACAAGACTGCCCATGGTTACTCCCGATTATCAATACTTGTTAAGATTTCAAGTTGTTCTTGTAGAAAAGCATCTTCTGGGTAGCGCTCTAAGATCTGATCAAAAATCTGACTGCGAACAATGTAATCAGAGTACATATGAAGCTTCATTTCATAGTCTTCCAGAATCTTTTCAGTTCGTTTGATATTATCATAAACAGCCTGACGACTGACGCCAAACTCTTCAGCAATTTCAGCCAAACTATAGTCGTCTGCATAGTAGAGCTCGATATAGTTCATTTGTTTATCAGTCAAGAGGGCTGCATAGAATTCAAACAGAGCATTCATTCGATTGGTTTTTTCAATTTCCATAAGATTTATTATACCAAAAAATAGCCTGAACTGCTAGTAATGGATTGATTTTAAACACAAGTCAGAAAAAGGACTTTTAACGGTTATTTTCTGACTAAGAAACCTTTTTTTGGTATAATGGAGTGTATTATAATGTTTTAGAAAGAGGTTCTTATGAAAGAATTAGAAACCGTGTTAGAGCAACGTTTTGGGCTTGTTTTTTCAGATAAACAGTTACTTGAAACAGCTTTTACTCACACTAGTTACGCCAATGAGCACCGCCTCTTAAAAATTTCACACAATGAACGCTTGGAATTTTTAGGAGACGCTGTTCTGCAATTATTGATTTCAGAATATCTGTACAAAAAATATCCTAAAAAACCAGAAGGTGACCTGTCTAAACTCCGTGCCATGATTGTACGCGAGGAGAGTTTAGCTGGTTTTGCCCGTGACTGCCAGTTTGACCAGTTTATCAAGCTAGGAAAGGGAGAGGAAAAATCTGGAGGCCGTAATCGAGATACCATCTTGGGAGATGCTTTCGAAGCCTTTTTGGGTGCCCTGCTTTTAGATAAGGATCTACTTACGGTAAAAGAGTTTATCTATCAGGTCATGATACCGAAGGTTGAGGCTGGTGATTTTGAGATGATTAAAGACTACAAGACTCACCTCCAAGAATTACTCCAAGTCAATGGTGATGTCGATATTCGTTATCAGGTGATTTCAGAGATTGGACCTGCCCATGATAAGATGTTTGAGGTTGAAGTCCTTGTCGAGGGTCAAAGTTTAGGTAGGGGTCAAGGACGATCTAAAAAATTGGCCGAACAAGAAGCCGCTAAAAATGCAGTTGAGGAAGGACTGGATTCATGTATTTAAAGGAAATTGAGATTCAGGGGTTTAAGTCCTTTGCTGACAAAACCAAGGTTGTTTTTGACCAAGGAGTAACAGCAGTTGTAGGACCCAATGGTTCTGGAAAATCTAACATCACAGAAAGTTTACGCTGGGCTCTTGGGGAATCCAGTGTCAAAAGTCTTCGTGGTGGGAAGATGCCTGATGTTATCTTTGCAGGAACAGAAAGTAGAAAACCACTAAACTATGCTTCTGTAGTTGTTACTCTAGATAATCAGGACGGTTTCATCAAGGATGCAGGACAGGAAATCAAGGTGGAGCGTCATATCTATCGTACTGGGGATAGTGAATACAAGATTGATGGGAAAAAAGTCCGTCTTCGTGATATTCATGATCTTTTCTTAGATACCGGACTTGGACGCGATTCCTTCTCCATTATTTCCCAAGGGAAGGTCGAAGAAATCTTTAACTCCAAACCTGAGGAACGTCGGGCTATCTTTGAAGAAGCAGCTGGAGTTTTAAAATATAAAACTCGTCGTAAAGAGACGGAAAGTAAACTGCAACAAACTCAAGATAATTTAGACCGCTTGGAAGATATCATCTATGAGTTAGACAATCAAATCAAGCCCTTAGAAAAGCAAGCAGCAACAGCTCGTAAATTTATGGACTTGGACAGTCAGCGTAAAGGCATCTACTTGGACGTTTTGGTTGCACAAATTCAAGCCAATAAGGCTGAATTGGATGTAACTGAAGAGGAATTAAACCAAGTCCAAGAACTGTTGACTAGTTATTATCAAAAACGCGAGTCACTAGAACTTGAAAATCAATCTCTCAAGAAGCAGAGACAAGATTTACAAGCAGAGATGGCTAAAGATCAAACTAGTTTGATGGATTTGACTGCTCTAATCAGTGATTTAGAACGAAAATTGGCCTTGTCTAAACTGGAGACTGAGCAAGTTGCCCTCAATCAACAAGAGGCTCAAGCTCGTTTAGCTAGTTTGGATGAAAAAAGGACTGCTCTCATTCAAGAGAAGGAAGAAAAAGAAGCAAATCTGGCTCAGTTAGAAGCAAATCTAGCTGTCAATACCAAGGAACTCAATCGTTTAGAAGCTGAGTTAGTAGCATTTTCTGATGATCCAGATCAGATGATTGAACAACTGCGTGAGCGCTTTGTTGCTTTCTTGCAGGAAGAAGCGGATGTCTCTAACCAGTTGACACGGATTGAAAATGATCTTGAAAATAGTCGCCAACAGACTCAAAAGCAAGAAGAACAATTGGAGTCCTTGAAGGAACAATTAGCTTCTGCTAAATCTAAGGCTAGTGAGCAAGAAACTGCTCTTAAATCAGCAAAAGAAAAAGTACAAACCTTACTTGCTGATTATCAGGCCAATGCCAAACAGGAAGAAGAACAAAAGCAGGCTTATCAAAGTCAGCAAAATCAACTTTTTGACCGTTTGGATAGCCTGAAAAACAAGCAGGCCAAGGCGCAAAGTCTGGAAAACATTCTTAAAAACCATAGTAATTTCTATGCGGGTGTTAAGAGTGTTCTACAAGAAAAAAATCGCCTGGGCGGTATTGTCGGAGCGGTCAGTGAACATTTAACTTTTGATGTTCGTTATCAAACAGCCCTTGAAATTGCCCTCGGAGCAAGTAGCCAACATATCATCGTTGAAGACGAACAGGCTGCGACTAAGGCTATCGACTTCCTTAAACGAAACCGAGCTGGTCGTGCGACCTTCCTACCTTTGACAACCATCAAGGCTCGTAGCATTTCTGGTCAGAACCAAGATGTGATTGCCTCAAGTCCAGGTTTTCTTGGAATGGCAGATGAATTGGTTACTTTTGATACAAAGCATGAAGCTATTTTTAAAAACCTGCTTGCTACAACAGCAATTTTTGATATGGTAGAGCATGCGCGTGATGCGGCTCGCAAGGTACGTTATCAGGTTCGAATGGTAACGCTAGATGGTACAGAATTGCGAACAGGTGGTTCTTATGCTGGTGGTGCCAATCGTCAAAATAACAGTATCTTTATCAAGCCTGAATTGGAGCAGTTACAAAAAGAAATTGCTAAGGAAGAGAAGATTCTTGGTCATGAAGAAGAAAATCTGAAATCACTTCAAGAAAACTTGACTGTTCTCGCTCAAACTTTGGAGACTATTAAGTCTCAAGGAGAGCAAGCTCGAATAGAGGAGCAGGGCTTATATCTGGCTTATCAACAAACTTGCCAACAAGTCGAAGAACTCGAAACGCTTTTAGAACTTCAGGAAAAAGAATTAAACAATCTCAGAGATGGAGATTGGCAAACTGAAAAAGAAAAATGCCAAGAACGTCTTTCAATCATCGCAACTGAAAAGCAAAAGCTAGAATCAGAAATCGAAGAAATCAAGTCCAATAAAAATGCGATTCAGGAACGCTACCAAAACTTGCAGGAAAAAATTTCCCAAGAACGTCTGCTTAAAACAGAAATGCTTGGACGGAAACGTTATGAGGTTTCTGATATTGAACGGATTAACAAAGAACTTGAGAACCTCAATATCGAGCAAGAAGAGATTGAGCGTCTTTTGCAAGAAAAAGTAGACAATCTTGAAAAAGTTGACACGGAACTTTTGACTAAGCAGGAAACTGAAGCCAAGATTCAGAAGGAAGACATTCAACAAGGACTCATTCGTAAGCAGTTTGAACTGGATGATATTGAAGGCCAATTGGATGATATTGCTAGTCATTTAGAACAAGCTCGTCAGCAAAATGAAGAATTGATTCGTAAGCAAACACGTGCAGAAGCAACCAAAGAGAAAATTACGGACCGCCTTCGCTATCTTCAAGGTCAACTGACTGAAGAATATCAGATTAGCTATACGGAAGCTTTAGAACAAGCGAATCAGTTGGAAGATTTAGCAATCGCTGAACAAAAGGTTAAGGATTTGGAAAAATCCATTCGTTCACTTGGTCCGGTTAACTTGGATGCTATTGAACAGTTTGATGAAGTCCACGAACGTTTGGAATTCTTGAATAGTCAGCGAGATGACATTCTTTCTGCTAAAAACTTACTTCTTGAGACTATTACAGAAATGAATGATGAAGTGAAAGAACGCTTTAAGTCAACATTCGAAGCTATTCGTGAGTCCTTTAAAGTGACCTTTAAGCAGATGTTTGGTGGTGGTCAAGCAGACCTAATCTTGACCGAAGGAGATCTATTGACAGCAGGTGTTGAAATCTCTGTTCAACCACCAGGTAAGAAAATCCAATCCCTAAACCTCATGAGTGGTGGCGAGAAGGCTTTGTCAGCTCTAGCTCTTCTTTTCTCAATCATCCGTGTTAAGACCATTCCATTTGTTATCTTGGATGAGGTAGAGGCCGCACTCGATGAGGCTAACGTTAAGCGTTTTGGTGATTATCTTAACAGATTTGACAAAGATAGTCAGTTTATCGTTGTTACCCACCGTAAGGGAACCATGGCAGCAGCAGACTCTATCTATGGGGTGACCATGCAAGAGTCTGGTGTATCTAAGATTGTCTCTGTAAAACTAAAAGATTTAGAGAATATGGATGCTTAGTTAGTGCTCGTTACAAACTTTCAGCTAAGTATATAAAATGACCTTTAAAAAGTCAGAAAGGTTACAAAAATAAATTGAGGAGCTTATATGGATTTTGACCTATTCCTAATGATCTGTAATTATATTGGGACTATAGCCTTCGCGGCTTCAGGAGCCATCAAAGGATTTGGTAAACGTTTAGACATTTTTGGAATTAGTTTATTGGCTATTGTAACCGCAGTAGGTGGAGGGATTTTAAGAGATTCTATTATCAGTCGTTTTCCTTCCGCTCTCGCAGATCCTGGACCGATTTATGTCTCTATCTTTGTAGCGGTTATCATGTATATCTTTGTGACTTCAAAACAAGCCAATTCAAGTCAAGAAAAAAAATTCTATAAGTGGTTGAGAGAAGCTTATCTCATCTTTGATTCAATTGGCTTAATCATCTTTTCCTTGATTGGAGCTACCGCCTTAGCTGATAGTAAATTGAACTTGATGTCTGCAGGTATTTTAGCCTGTTTAACGGGAGCAGGTGGTGGTATTATCCGAGACCTCCTGATCAATGAAGTTCCAAGTGTTCTAAAAGAGGACATCTATGCCCTTCTATCTTTTGTAATTGGCGTTATTTATTACTGGTTGGCCTTTGTCCTACATTTTCCAAGAATTACTGCCTTTATTATTCTCTCAATTGTCGGTTTTGTGATTCGACTCTGTATTATTAAGTTTAAGCTCTCTTTACCAAATATGGATAAGAGAACCTTGAATTGATGAATAAGCGAGACTTGTTTTATATAGGCGTCTAATCTCGTATGGATTAGGCGCTATTTTGTTTTTTTGCAAATACGGGAAATATTTGATGAAATTAATATTTTTTGGTATTATATCTAAAATTTTAAATAAGATAGGAGCTACAATGTGTAATTTAAAGAATTCAGTCGATTTTATTAAAGAAATAGAGAAGTTAAAGTCAGTAACAAGATTCAATAGAACTCTTGATGGAAGATTTGAAAATAGTGCCGAGCATTCTTGGCAAGGTGCTATAGCTGCTATAGTTCTTCAAGATTATTATCCTGAAAAGTTGAAAATGGAAAAAGTCATTTCTATGTTATTGATTCATGATTTAGGTGAGATTTATGCCGGAGATACTTGGGTTTTTGATGATGAAAAAAAGCTTCATTCTCATGATAAAGAACTAGCATCTATAGAAAAAACAATGAGCCTCCTTCCAGAAGAGAAATATTTGAATATGAAAAATTTGTGGTTGGAATTTGAAAAAGGGCAGAGTGCTGAAGCAAGATATGCAAGAGTGATCGACGCCTTGGTACCGCTGATTAATCACTTAGAAGTGTCAGAATTCAATTATAACCCTGATAATATCAGTGCAGACATGGTATTAGAAAAGAAAAAGTTCATAAAAAGTGAATCTGAAGAATTATGGAAACTGACGGAAGACTTGATTCAGGAAAGTGTGGAGAAGGGCTTATATTTTTAATAACAATTGGTCCAATAGAAGATAGATTTTTAACTGGAGAATGGAAATATATATGATTAAACTTGTCACAACTGAAATCGGAATAAGGAAATTGATACAATAAAATACAAAGAAAGCCTTGGAATAAGCTGTTTCCAAGGCTTTTTAGCTATCTATAGATATAAGGAAAAAGTTGTTAGAGTAGATGATTTTTATTAGATACCCTTGATTATACCGTAGAGAATATTAGTCAAATAAAATTGTTTTGTTTTCACTAATGCATTTCTTATTATCATCCCAATAGTTAATACTTTCAAAGCTTCCTTTTCTTAAATAAAGTGGTAGCCTTTTTCTTATTTCATCTTGCATTGGTATTTTATCAATATCTTTTAGATTCCACCATTTTGGCTCACCTTCAGCAGATGTGCTTAGTTCACCAGTAAACTGAGTACATAAAAAGTCATAGAAGACAAATCTCTCATTACCAATTGAATTAGTAAAGCCTGAAATTCCTTTTAATTCAAGATTTAATGCAGTGAGTCCAGTCTCTTCCTTAAGTTCCCGTAATGCAGCTTCAAAAAAACTTTCAGGGAATTCAACTTTTCCCCCCGGTGGAATCCAGCCAGGAAAATTATCGTGCTGTCTATTAAGTAATAAAATTTCTTGATTTTTCAAAACGCAAATATTAACCCAGTTTTTGATTTTTTCAGTCATATTATTAACCTCCAACAAGTATTTTTTCATATGTTAGACTATATGTCAATAACTATATGCTATTCTAATTGTGACAAATGTGCGTCAGCCAAAGATTGATAATTTTTACGCAATAGCTGATTAATTATCAGAATAGAATTTAATCAAGATCATTGGTAGACAGGTGTTGAGAGGTTGTATATAAAAGAAGGCAAGCAAATCAGCCTGGTCTTTAAATGGCTCTACGGATAGATTTATAGAATACAAGGACGTGTTAATCCTGCACGTCTTATTTTACTTTTTCTATGGTATAATAGAAGATAGATTTACAACTGGAGAATAGAAGGATTTATGATTAAACTAGTCGCAACTGATATGGACGGGACTTTTTTGGATGAAGCTGGCCAATTTGATATGGAGCGTCTTAAAAAGCTGCTCCATTCATATAAAGAAAAAGGGATTTACTTTGCTGTGGCTTCTGGCCGAGGTCTTTTGTCTTTAGAAAAGCATTTTGCGGATGTCAAAGATGAGATTATTTTTATCGCTGAAAATGGTAGTCTGGTTCGTTTTCATGGACAAGACCTCTATGAAGCAACCATGCCACGTAATTTTTACCTATCAACTTTTGAAAAACTAAAAACTTCCCCTTATTTTGATGAAAAGAAGATGCTCTTGACTGGTAAGAAAGCTTGTTATGTTTTAGATACTGTAGATGAAACCTATCTTATGTTTAGCCATCATTACAATGAAAATATCAAAAAAGTAACTAGTCTAGAAGATATTACAGATGAGATTTTTAAATTCACAACCAACTTTACAGAAGAGACAGTAGAAGCTGGGGAAGCTTGGGTCAATGAATATGTTCCTGGTGTTAAGGCAATGACGACAGGTTTTGAGTCGATTGATATCGTTCTTGACTATGTGGATAAGGGAGTTGCTATTGTAGAGCTAGCAAAAAAATTAAATTTGGATATGGACCAAGTGATGGCCTTCGGTGACAATCTCAACGACCTTCACATGATGCAGGTTGTAGGGCACCCAGTTGCGCCTGAAAATGCTCGCCCAGAGATTTTAGAACTAGCTGAAACAGTTATCGGTCACCATAAGGACCAATCAGTTATCGCTTATATGGAGGGGTTATAATGGCAGATATTAAATTAATTGCCTTGGACTTGGATGGAACCTTGCTGACGACAGACAAAAAATTGACAGAACGTACCAAGGCGACTTTAAAGGCTGCGCGTGAACAAGGGGTCAAGGTAGTCCTAACAACTGGACGTCCCCTCAAGGCTATGGATTTCTTCCTTAAAGAGCTTGGAACAGACGGCCATGATGACGAATATACTATCACATTCAACGGTGGGTTGGTTCAGAAAAATACAGGTGAGATTCTTGATAAGACAGTCTTTTCAATTGATGATGTGACACGTATTTATGAAGAAACTGAAAAATTAGAAATCCCCTTAGATGCAATTTCAGAAGGAACAGTTTATCAGATTCAGTCTGACCAAGAAAGTTTATATGCCCAGTTTAACCCGGCTCTAACGTTTGTTCCAACTGCTTTTGAAGACTTGTCTAGTCAGGTGACCTATAATAAATGTGTGACTGCCTTTCCTCAGGAGCCTTTGGATGCGGCTATTCAGAAGATTTCACCAGAATTATACGACCAGTATGAGATTTTTAAATCTCGTGAACTCTTGCTAGAATGGTCACCAAAAAATGTCCATAAGGCGACTGGTTTAGCTAAACTGATTGAGCATTTAGGGATTGATCAAAGTCAGGTGATGGCCTGCGGAGATGAGGCTAATGACCTTTCGATGATTGAGTGGGCCGGTCTTGGTGTAGCCATGCAGAATGCAGTTCCAGCAGTTAAGGCAGTGGCCAATGTGGTAACACCAATGACCAATGACGAGGAAGCTGTTGCCTGGGCAATTGAAAAATACGTACTGAAGGAGAATTAAAGGATGGGATTATTTGACCGTTTATTTGGAAAAATAGAAGAACCAAAGATTGAAGATGTTGTCAAAGAGGCTCTAGAAAACATTGATTTATCGGATGATAGCGAACAAACTGAGCTACCAGTAACTGAAGACATCCAAACTAAAGAGCCTGTAGAAGACAACTTACCAGAAGAAGACCAGGAAGAAATCGACAATGGCTCATCTGAAACAGAGGTTGTAGAAGAACCTATCATTGAGCCAGTTGACGAAGTTGACTTTTCTCAAGATGAACCAATTCAAATCGAAGAGGCAGAAAGTCATCAAGAGGAATTGACTCATGTTGAAGAAGTAACTTTAAGTGAAAGTTTTGAGGAAGATGCTGATCAAACTCAATCAAACGAGACAGAAGTCGAAATCACTGAAGAACTTGAACCAGAGACTACCGAGGAAGTGGAAGAAGATCTAGCAATTGAGGAAACCCCTCAAGTCCAAGAGACTGAACAAGAAAAATATGACCGTAGTCTTAAGAAAACGCGTACTGGATTCGGTGCCCGTTTGAATGCTTTCTTTGCAAACTTCCGCTCAGTCGATGAAGATTTTTTTGAAGAACTTGAAGAACTGCTCATCATGAGTGACGTTGGTGTGCAGGTGGCTTCAAATCTTACGGAAGAATTGCGTTATGAAGCCAAGCTTGAGAATGCTAAGAAACCTGAAGCCCTTCGCCGTGTTATCATCGAAAAATTGGTGGAGCTATATGAAAAGGACGGCATTTATAATGAAAATATTAACTTCCAAGATGGATTAACGGTTATGCTTTTTGTTGGAGTTAATGGGGTCGGGAAAACAACTTCAATTGGTAAATTAGCTAATCGATACAAACAAGCTGGTAAAAAGGTTATGCTTGTTGCTGCGGATACTTTCCGTGCGGGTGCGGTTGCTCAGTTAGCAGAATGGGGGCGTCGTGTAGATGTTCCTGTCGTTACTGGTCCTGAGAAAGCAGATCCAGCTAGCGTTGTCTTTGATGGGATGGAACGAGCAGTAGCAGAAGGTATTGATATTCTCATGATTGATACAGCTGGCCGTCTGCAAAACAAAGAAAACTTAATGGCAGAATTGGAAAAGATTGGTCGTATCATCAAACGCGTAGTGCCAGAAGCACCTCATGAAACCTTCCTAGCTCTTGACGCATCAACTGGTCAAAATGCTCTTGTACAAGCTAAAGAATTCTCAAAAATTACTCCTGTTACAGGGATTGTCTTAACCAAGATTGATGGAACTGCCCGAGGTGGGGTTGTTCTTGCTATCCGTGAGGAACTCAATATCCCTGTTAAGCTAATTGGTTTTGGTGAAAAAATTGATGATATCGGTGAGTTTAACTCTGAAAACTTTATGAAGGGCCTTCTAGAAGGTTTGATATAAAAGAAAATCCTGCAAGAATTCTTGCAGGATTGTTTTTGATTATTCTAAACGACCATCTTTACGATAGGCGATATCTGGTTGCCAGGTCCACTCAGCTCCGTATTTTTCAAGTAAGTCAAAGCTAGCTTGAGGTCCCATGCTACCAGCCTTGTAGTCATGAAGTGGAGCACCGTTTTCAGCCCAAAGCTTCTCGATACGGTCAATCAATTTCCATGATGCACTCACTTCATCCCAGTGGCTAAAGTTTGTTGAGTTATTGTTCAAAACATCATAGATTAGTTTTTCATATGGGTCAGGTGAAGCACCTGTTGCAGTCGCATCTGTTCGATAGTCAAGCGAATTTGGTGCGAGGCTAAACTCTTCCCCTACCTTCTTACCGTTAAGGCTAAGAGAGAATCCTTCCGTCGGTTGGATATAGATGGTCAAAATATTTGGTGCTAGAGGCTCTCCAAAGATTGAATCCATTTGTTTGAAGACGATGTTTACGTGTGTTCCTTTTTCAGTTAGGCGTTTACCTGTACGGAAGAAGAAAGGTACATCACGGAAGCGGTCGGTATCGACAAAGAAGGCACCTGAAGCAAAGGTTTCTGTCATTGATTCTGGGTTGACATTTGGTTCGCTGCGGTAAGAAATGTACTTCATGCCATCAACTTTACCAGAACGATACTGACCACGGATGAAGTGCTCTTTAAGTTCCTCATCTGTAGGGTGGTAAAGGTTCTTGAAGACCTTGATTTTCTCTGCACGAATGTCATCCTTTGTAAAGCTTGCAGGCTTGTCCATAGCAAGGAGTGACAGAAGCTGAAGTGTGTGGTTTTGGACCATATCACGAAGGGCGCCAGACTCATCATAGTAGCCACCACGCTCTTCAACACCTAGACGTTCTGCAAAGGTAATTTGCACATTATCAATATGTTCCCGATTCCAAACATTTTCAAAGATCATATTGGCAAAACGAATGGCAAAAATACTCTGAATCATCTCTTTACCAAGATAGTGGTCGATACGATAGATTTGCTCTTCGTTAAAAGTAGCTAGAAGCTCTTCGTTTAGTTTGCTTGCAGTTTCATAATCCGTACCGAAAGGCTTCTCAACAATCAAACGTTCAAAGCCCTTACCATCAACGATTTGCTCAGACTTGAGGTGTTTAGCGATGGTACCGAAGAATTGTGGTGCCATTGAGAGGAAGAAGAGCTTGTTGTGTTCAGTTTGATACTTTTCATTTAACTCAGCCTGAAGCTTGCGCAATTCGATATAGTGCTCAGTGTCATTAACATCGTGACTTTGATAGTAAAAATGACTAGCAAAAGCTTGAGCCTCTTCTGCGCTATCTGCCAAGTCTAAAATAGATTCGACAACAACAGATTCGAAATATTCCTTACTCCAAGGTCTACGAGCAGTTCCAATAACAGCAAAATGATCAGACAAATTACCTGATTTATAAAGTCTAAAGAGTGAAGGGTAGAGCTTGCGTTTAGCCAAATCTCCACTAGCACCAAAAATTGTAACAATAACTTTAGATGACATCCAGCTACCTAATTTCTATTTACTTTCCTAGATATCCTAGGCATGAGGAATCCCCATTTTCATACCCTTTATTTTATCATAATTTTCTAAAAAATCCAAAATTCAAATACAAGTGAGAAAAAACTGCAAGGGAAACCTTGCAGTTTTTTAAGCGTTGAGGACCTTGTCTAAAAATTCTTTTAGACGAGGGTGTTGTGGGTTGTCAAAGATTTGATCAGGTGTCCCATCTTCTAGGAATTCACCGTCTGCTGTAAAGATAACTCGATTGGCAACCTTACGAGCAAATCCCATTTCGTGGGTTACGATAATCATGGTCATGCCTTGTTCAGCCAACTCTTTCATGACGTTCAGAACATCACCGACCATCTCAGGGTCAAGGGCAGAAGTTGGCTCGTCAAAGAGCATGATATCAGGGTTCATTGCTAAACCGCGAGCGATAGCCACACGTTGTTTTTGACCACCGGATAAACTTTCAGGATTGGCATTGGCCTTGTCAGCAAGCCCAACTTTTTCAAGGAGTTCCATACCCAATTTTTCTGCTTCAGCCTTAGTCATTAACTTATGTTCTACAGGAGCGAAAGTGATATTTTCCAATACGGTCATATGTGGAAAGAGATTGAAGTGCTGGAACACCATTCCGATATTTTCACGAACATGGTCTACGTTGGTAGATTTATCCGTCAAATCATAGCCGTTAACTGTGATGCTTCCTTTTGTTCCTTCTTCGAGGAGATTTAAGCTACGCAAGAAAGTTGACTTACCTGAACCAGAAGGTCCAATGATACAAACAACATCTCCTTCGTAGAATTTCGCTGAAATTCCTTTAAGGACTTTGTTTTTACCATATTGTTTATGTAAGTTATGAACGTCAATTTTTAATTTTGCCATTATTGAATCCTCTTTTCTAAGCGTTTTGCTAGTCTAGTTAGAAGAGTGATAATCACAAGGTAAAAGACTGCGAGAATTGCATACATCTTGAAACTTTGGTAGTTACGAGCAATGATAATCTTACCAGTCTGGAAGAGTTCTACCAAACCGATTGCAGATACGATCGTTGTATCTTTAAGAGCGATAACAAATTGGTTGACGAAGTTTGGAAGCATGAGCTTGGTTGCTTGTGGCAAGACAATCTTACGCATGGTTTTTCCATATGAAATACCAAGACTTCGACTGGCTTCCATTTGTCCAACAGGTACGGCCTTGATACCACCACGAACAATTTCAGCAATGTAGGCAGCTGAGTTTAGGGAAAGTGCGATAGTACCAGCGACAAAGTCATTAATGGGACTTTGTTGACCAGTAAGAGATTCGATAAAGTTAGGAATTCCCCAGAAAATGAAGGCTGCAAGAATCATCAATGGAATACCACGGATAACGTCAACGAAAATCTCTGAAATCATACGGAGGGATTTATATGGGCTGACACTAAACATCCCAAAGATAATTCCGATGAAAATTGCAATTACAAATGAAAGAAGTGCTAATGAGAGAGTAATACCAAGTCCGCTGAGAAGTTGTTTGTAGTTGTTTTTCAACAAGCCCCAAATAGTCGTTTCATCAGCAGTTGAGGTTGTGGTAGTAGAATTGCTTGCTAGATATTTATTTAGTATTTTTTGGAATTCTCCATTCGCCTTAAGGTTTGCGAGTCCCTTGTTAAACTTCTCTAGCAATTCTGGATTGCTTCCTTTTTTGACAGCAAAGGCAGTTTCTCCAATTGGTGTACCTTCGATTGGTGTTTTTAATTTTTGTCCTTGGCTGATAGAATATTTAATAACAGGCTCATCGTCCATGACGGCATCAATTGAACCAGTATTTAAACTATCATACATAGATGCAGCATCTGAAAAAGTTTTGATTTTGTAACCGTATTTGCTTTGGTTCTCTGTTAGGAAGCTTTGTGAAGCTGTACCATTCTTGACACCTACAGTCTTACCGTTCAAATCTTCATAAGAAGAAATGGTACTTGATTCTTTAACACCGAGGATAGTATTTGCTGTATAGTAAGAATCTGAGAAATCGAAAGTTTCTTTACGGGCATCAGTTACAGACATTCCTGCAATGACACCGTCTGCTTGTCCAGATTGAACAGCGTTAATAGCTGCGTCAAAGCCAGGGTTGGTAATTTCAATCTCAAAACCTTGGTCTTTGGCAATAGCCTTGATGAGATCCATATCGATACCAGTGTATTGATTGCTCGAGTCTTGGAAAACAAATGGCGCAAAAGATGAGTCACTAGCGATAACATATTTGGTTTTCTCAGTATCAGCTTTTACGAGCCCTAATGAGAAAATAGGAAATAAAATTAGCAAACATGCTAGGATTTTTTTCTTCATGTGATGTCTCCTTTCAGGGTATTTTCAAATTATAGCAGAAAAAATTAAATCCGGCAAATATTTTATATTTCTATGTCAGAAGATATGACATAGATTTAATAAATTGCTAAAATTGAGAATCAGAAAGTATCTCCTTTTTATGGTAAAATAGAAGGATAGAATATGTGTATGAGGCTTTTATGATAAATCGAATTACTGATAACAAATTTAAACTGGTATCCAAATACCAACCATCTGGGGACCAACCGCAGGCCATTGAGCAGTTGGTGGATAATATCGAGGGCGGAGAAAAGGCCCAAATTCTGATGGGAGCAACTGGTACGGGGAAGACCTATACCATGAGCCAGGTCATTGCCCAGGTCAATAAGCCGACCCTGGTCATCGCCCATAATAAGACACTTGCTGGTCAGCTTTATGGAGAGTTCAAGGAATTTTTCCCGGAAAATGCTGTCGAGTACTTTGTGTCTTACTATGATTACTACCAGCCTGAAGCTTATGTGCCTTCAAGTGATACTTATATAGAAAAAGATAGTTCGGTCAATGATGAAATTGACAAGCTTCGTCACTCAGCAACATCAGCTTTGTTAGAGCGTAATGATGTTATCATTGTGGCATCTGTTTCTTGTATCTATGGTTTGGGTTCACCTAAGGAATATGCAGATAGCGTGGTAAGTTTGCGTCCAGGTCTTGAGATTTCTCGAGATAAACTGCTTAACGACCTGGTTGATATCCAGTTTGAACGTAACGACATTGATTTTCAGCGGGGGAGATTCCGTGTACGTGGGGATGTAGTGGAGATTTTCCCAGCCTCTCGTGATGAGCATGCCTTTCGTGTTGAGTTTTTCGGAGATGAGATAGACCGTATTCGTGAAGTCGAAGCTCTAACTGGTCAAGTTCTGGGAGAAGTGGATCATTTGGCGATTTTCCCGGCGACTCACTTTGTGACCAATGATGACCACATGGAAGTAGCTATTGCTAAGATTGAGGCTGAGTTGGAGGAGCAGTTAGCTATCTTTGAGAAGGAAGGTAAACTGCTGGAAGCTCAACGCTTGAAACAACGAACAGAGTACGATATTGAGATGCTTCGCGAGATGGGTTATACAAACGGCGTTGAAAACTACTCACGTCATATGGATGGTCGAAGTGAAGGAGAGCCTCCTTATACTCTTCTTGATTTCTTCCCTGATGATTTCCTGATTATGATTGATGAGAGTCACATGACTATGGGGCAAATCAAGGGCATGTACAATGGTGACCGTTCTCGTAAGGAAATGTTAGTGAATTATGGTTTCCGTCTGCCGTCTGCCCTAGACAATCGTCCCCTTCGTCGTGAAGAATTTGAAAGTCATGTTCATCAGATTGTCTACGTTTCAGCGACACCCGGCGATTATGAGATGGAACAAACCGACACCGTAATTGAACAAATCATTCGTCCAACTGGTCTTTTGGATCCAGAAGTTGAAGTCCGTCCAACTATGGGACAAATCGATGATCTTTTAGGTGAAATCAATGCCCGTGTTGAAAAGAACCAACGTACCTTTATTACAACCTTGACCAAGAAAATGGCAGAAGACTTGACCGACTACTTCAAAGAAATGGGGATTAAGGTCAAATACATGCACTCGGATATCAAGACCTTGGAACGTACGGAGATTATTCGTGACCTGCGCTTGGGAGTCTTTGATGTCTTGGTTGGGATTAACCTCCTTCGTGAGGGAATTGACGTGCCAGAAGTTAGTCTAGTTGCTATTCTCGATGCCGATAAAGAAGGTTTCCTTCGTAACGAGCGTGGACTGATTCAGACCATTGGTCGTGCTGCCCGTAATAGTGAAGGGCATGTGATTATGTATGCGGACACTATGACGCAGTCTATGCAACGTGCGATTGATGAAACAGCTCGTCGCCGTAAAATCCAGATGGCTTATAATGAAGAACATGGTATTATTCCACAAACTATTAAAAAAGAAATCCGTGACCTGATTTCTGTAACCAAGGCAGTTGCTAAGGAAGAGGACAAGGAAGTCGATATCAATAGCCTTAACAAACAAGAACGTAAAGAACTGGTCAAGAAACTGGAAAAGCAAATGCAAGAAGCTGTAGAAGTGCTTGACTTTGAACTGGCAGCACAGATTCGCGATATGATGTTGGAAGTGAAGGCATTGGATTGAGTAGACTCTTCAGTCTAGTTTAATTAGCCAAATTGCTATGTCATTCTGTCAGTTGTCTATATATGAAGAAAATGGAAAAAATGAATAAAAGAAATTCAAATACAAAAAAGAATCTCTCAATGAAAGAAAGTTTTCATCTTTGGCTAGATTCTCATAAATTTTTAGGATTCTTCTTGATCCTCGGTCTTATCCTAGCAATAGGACTAAGTTTGAATCTAATTTTTGAAAGTCTTCCTATTCCTTCACCATACAGAGATATCAACTATAGTTTTCCAATATATATAAATCTTTTTTGCCTGGTATATCAATTCTTTGACTATTGGTTCCTAGACTTGTCAAGGACAAAGATGACAATAAAAAGATATGCGGATTTATTTATCTATCTTAATAGTATCGGTTTGATAGTCCATCTATTTTTAGGAGTTGGTGGGAAAAATAGTAAGGGCCTTCTGCCTTCTCTCTTATCCCTAGATCACCGCTACATCTGGTTTCCTATTCTTACTTATATCATCTTCTTCCTAGTAGCTGCTTTGATTATTTTAATTTCCAAATATATTAAAAAGAAAAGGAGTTAATCATGCTGAAACATCTGACTGTATTTAGGGTAATTTACCTTTCGTGCCTGGTATTTGTACTGATTCATTTTATCTTAGGATTGTTTGGTTTAGCTTTTACACCAATTTTATGGAATATCTGGTTCTTTGGCCTCTGCCTAACCTTATTTATTCAGCCGTGGACCATCTTTTATAAAACGAGGATTTTTCAATGGCATCATCTGATTTTTCAAGCTCTCAGTGGATTTTTCGCTCTTTTAATCTGGTTAATGATATTCTTTTTCCTATCTTTCATTCCAGACTCATCCATACCTATCAGTATAGACTATCAAGTTAATAGTAAAGACAAAGAGATAAGAATTAATAGGGGTTTTTTTCTTGATGATATTCGTGAATATCACGACTTGATTAATCCTTTGATTATGAAGTCTAAAATTAAGTACAAGATAGAAAATTATTATTAGAAAGTGAGTCCTATGTCTCGAGCGCAATTAACTATTCTTACCAATATTTGTATGATTGAAGACCTTGAAAAGCAGCGCGTAGTCATGCAGTATCGTTCACCCGAAAGCAATCGCTGGTCTGGTTATGCTTTTCCAGGAGGCCATGTTGAAGATGGAGAGGCTTTTGCAGAGTCAGTTATTCGTGAAATATACGAGGAAACAGGTCTGACAATCCAAAATCCTCAACTTGTCGGCATTAAAAATTGGCCCTTAGATACAGGAGAGCGTTATATTGTCTTTTGTTATAAGGCGACTGAGTTCTCAGGTACCCTTCGTTCCTCAGATGAAGGAGAAGTTTACTGGGTACAAAAAGACCAGATTCCAAATTTGAATCTGGCCTATGATATGTTACCCTTGATGGAAATGATGGAAGCACCTGACAAGTCGGAATTTTTCTACCGTCGTCGTACAGAAGACGGATGGGAAAAGAAAACTTTTTAATCCTTTACCAAATACCCTAACTTGTCCAAGGCTTTCTCGATATAGAGAAGGTCTTGTTTATTTTCTGCTTCAATCAAATGATAATGGACGCCATCTGTTAATTCAGATAAGGGTCTAAAGTCTGAGGTCTTGACTTGGTTTAAGAAATGCTCGACATCTCGTCTACAACTCAACTTGAGAAGGGTTTCGATTTCTCCGTAAACAGGATGATCAATCTGGATATTTTGAACTCTTCCACCATTATCAACAATGGCAAGGAGTTCTTGCTCCATATCTTCTTCTCCGTGTTTAACTTTAAACAGTTTATGTACATAAGGATTTGATTTACTTTCCTTATAAATATAGCCACGATTGGTTGATAAGATAGGAGCACCATCTGCACGAAGCACAGCAATGTCCTGAACAATAATCTGGCGAGTGACATGAAAATGTTCAGCTAAACTTTGGCCGTTTAGAGGTTTTTGGGATTCTTTCAACAGTTGTAAAAGGGTTTCTTTCCTATTGTTTGTCATAGTCTCTTTCTTAATGGCGTTTTTTTAGTGCTTTATAAACAGCTAATGCTAGGTAATAGTCTATCATACTATGAATAATTGTACCAAAGCCAACTAATACAAACAAGACATAGAACATATTTTTTAGGTCTGTTCCTGTACTAGCGTAAAAGATGATACAAGCCAACACTTCAGCAACAGCGTGAACTAAACCGAGTACAAAGTTAAAAATCAAAGAAGATTTAGGATTATCTAAGGTTTGAGGATGTTTTTGAAGATAGAAAGCTCCAAGAGTACCAAAGAAGATATGAGAGAGAGCTCGAAGGACGATGACAATTGGGTAACCCGCTAAAAGGAAGCCAATACTTGAAGCTACGATTACAAAGATAGCCATCCATGGCGAGAGAAACATAGCAATAAAAATGGCTACGTGACTTCCTAGTGTGTAAGAAGCCGGGGGGATAACTAGTTTAAAGGGCATGATTATGGGGATGAGGATAGCGATAGCTGTCAATAATGCGGTTACGGTCATGAATTGGGTTTTCTTTTGTGTATTCATAATAACTCCTTTTTATCTGTATATACAGTTGTATAGTACACTAAAATTTTACACTAGTCAAGGAGTAAATTGCATTTCTGAAGAAAAATAGTTAAACTATAGTAAAGTATCTTAGTAAATGGAGAGTTAAGATGATTGATATTGTATATCCGATTTTTGTTATTCATTATTTAGCCAAACAGAAAAAAACAGGAATAATAGTATCGACATTTACTACGTTTACAGCCTATAGTTTCTTGCTGATCTCCCTCATTAAAATTACTTTTGGATCGATAGCACTAATGGTTTTCAGTATACCCATTTTTGGTTTTCTCTTTTTTAGTGTTATTGAGGAAATATTTCTACATATTAGTATTATTTATGGAATCACCTTGCTTTTTTTGTCATTATCTATTTTTATAGACGGTCATAAAAATAGCCAGACTATTCAGAACACGCACTACACACCATTTATGTTTTATCTACTAATGTTATCCTTTCACGCACTCTTAATCTATACTAACTTAGTTCCAATTCTTTCTATTCAGTGAAAAATCTAAGTATTTTCTTTAAAAAAAGCAGCAGAAGAAGGACAAATAAATATTAAAAAATTTTTCAGAAAAAGACTTGCTTTGAAATGACAGATATGGTATACTTATAAACGGTTTGAAAAAACTGCCTAAGACAGTAGGGGAGCTAGACTCATAAATATCCTACCGAGGACAAAACGTATCATGTAAAAAGAAGCGTATTGTACTTTCGTGTCTAGGTTTGGGCGCGTTTTTCTTTTGGAAAAATTCCCCAAGCAAAATAATTACGGAGGTGAACACACTAATGAGTGAAGCAATTATTGCTAAGAAAGCGGAACTAGTTGACGTAGTAGCTGAGAAAATGAAAGCTGCTGCATCAATCGTCGTTGTTGACGCTCGTGGTTTGACAGTTGAACAAGATACAGTTCTTCGTCGTGAGCTTCGTGGAAGCGAAGTTGAGTATAAAGTTATTAAAAACTCAATCTTACGTCGTGCAGCTGAAAAAGCTGGTCTTGAAGATCTTGCATCTGTTTTTGTTGGACCATCTGCAGTAGCATTTTCTAACGAAGATGTTATCGCTCCAGCGAAAATCTTGAACGACTTTGCTAAAAACGCTGACGCACTTGAAATCAAAGGTGGTGCAATCGAAGGCGCTGTCGCATCTAAAGAAGAAATCGTTGCTCTTGCAACTCTTCCAAACCGCGAAGGACTCCTTTCTATGCTCCTTTCTGTACTTCAAGCGCCAGTGCGCAACGTTGCTCTTGCAGTCAAAGCGGTTGCAGACAACAAAGAAGACGCAGCTTAATCTTAAGCTACGCAGCGTAGCCTAGCTACAAAAGATAACAAAATTAAATTTAAACATATTTGGAGGAAATAACAATGGCATTGAACATTGAAAACATTATTGCTGAAATTAAAGAAGCTTCAATCCTTGAATTGAACGACCTTGTAAAAGCTATCGAAGAAGAATTTGGTGTAACTGCAGCTGCTCCTGTAGCTGTTGCTGCAGCTGGTGCTGCTGACGCTGGTGCTGCTAAAGACTCATTTGACGTTGAATTGACAGCTGCTGGTGACAAAAAAGTTGGCGTTATCAAAGTTGTACGTGAAATCACTGGTCTTGGACTTAAAGAAGCTAAAGAACTTGTTGATGGTGCACCAGGTGTCATCAAAGAAGGCGTTCCAACTGCAGAAGCTGAAGAAATCAAAGCTAAATTGGAAGAAGCTGGAGCTTCAGTTACTCTTAAATAATAGAGTAACTACATTAGTAGCTTAAAAACATGATTAAACCGCTATTCTTAGGAGTAGCGGTTTTTCATTTTGTTCAACAAGGGGCAAAAAGGGAAACGATGTCGAATTGGTATGTCTATTTTATATCATTTAGAAAAGATTCCTTATAAAAAAAATTTACTTTTTAATTTCATTTTGTTATAATAAACTACAAGAAAGAATATCTTATCGGTAAATCCCAAGCGAGCCTGAGATAGTGAGAGTCAGGTGGTTGAGAGATAAGGGTGGCGCTTTTGGTATATTTTTTAAAAATAATGAAGTAATAAATTAGGGTGGAACCGCGTTTTTGACGCCCCTAGGTCGCAGACTTAGGAGCAAAGACTCGGTTCTTTTTGTATCCAAAGTCTCAAGAATTAAAAAAAGGAGTAAAACATGTCTAAAAAATTTACTTTCCACTGCGTCAGTGGCAAAGACCTCCTTACAGTCGGACTGCCCCACGCTCAGCACTAGGGTGCCTGAGCTAGACGCAGTACTAACTCGTCTTGCCTCGTATAATCGACGAGGCAGACTCATGTCGCAATAATTTATAATAAAGGAGTAAATAATGTCTAAAAAACTAACCTTTCAAGAGATTATCTTGACTTTGCAACAATACTGGAATGACCAGGGTTGTATGCTGATGCAGGCTTATGATAATGAAAAGGGTGCAGGTACAATGAGTCCGTATACTTTTCTTCGTGCTATTGGTCCTGAGCCATGGAATGCGGCTTATGTAGAGCCATCACGTCGTCCAGCAGACGGTCGTTATGGGGAAAACCCAAACCGTCTCTACCAACACCACCAATTCCAAGTGGTCATGAAACCATCACCATCAAACATTCAAGAACTTTACCTTGAGTCATTGGAAAAATTGGGCATCAATCCATTGGAACACGATATTCGTTTCGTTGAAGATAACTGGGAAAACCCATCAACTGGATCTGCAGGTCTTGGTTGGGAAGTTTGGCTTGACGGTATGGAAATCACACAGTTTACTTATTTCCAACAGGTCGGTGGCTTGGCAACTGGTCCTGTAACTGCTGAGGTTACTTATGGTTTAGAGCGTTTAGCTTCTTACATCCAAGAAGTAGATTCTGTTTATGATATTGAGTGGGCTCCAGGTGTTAAATACGGAGAAATCTTCCTTCAACCAGAATATGAGCACTCAAAATACAGCTTTGAAGTTTCAGACCAAGATATGTTGCTTGAAAACTTTGAGAAATTTGAAAAAGAAGCAGGACGTGCTCTGGAATTGGGTCTTGTTCACCCTGCTTATGACTACGTTTTGAAATGTTCTCATACCTTCAACTTGCTAGACGCTCGTGGTGCTGTATCTGTTACAGAACGTGCTGGCTACATTGCCCGCATCCGTAACTTGGCCCGTGTCGTAGCCAAAACCTTCGTAGCAGAGCGTAAGAAACTCGGTTACCCACTGCTAGACGAAGCAACCCGTGCAAAACTCCTAGCAGAAGAGGAAGAATAGATAGAATTACAGGAATAAATGACTGAAAGTCGACCGTAGGTCGCTAAATAAAACAAGACCGCTGTAGTGAAAGTCGGATAAGAAGTTTCTTATCCGACTGGGGAACTGACGAGACTTAAGGCTTGACAGTTAGCAATGAAACCGAAGGTTTGCTTGCGTCCCCCACTACAAAAGATCTTGTTAAAGACATTAATTGTGTAAAGGAAAAAACATGACAAAAAATTTATTAGTAGAACTTGGACTTGAAGAGTTGCCAGCCTACGTTGTCACACCAAGTGAAAAACAACTAGGTGAAAAAATGGCAGCTTTCTTGGATGAAAATCGCCTTTCATACGAAGGGATTCAAACTTTCTCAACTCCACGTCGTTTGGCTGTTCGTGTACTTGGTTTAGCAGACCAACAAACGGATTTGACTGAAGATTTTAAAGGACCTTCTAAGAAAATCGCCTTGGATGCAGAAGGGAACTTTTCTAAAGCAGCTCAAGGATTCGTCCGTGGAAAAGGCTTGACAGTTGATGATATTGAATTCCGTGAAATTAAAGGTGAAGAATATGTCTATGTAACCAAGCATGAAGCTGGAAAACCTGCTGAGGAAGTGTTGACAGGGATTCCAGAAGTATTGGCTAGCCTTAGCTTCCCAGTAAGTATGCACTGGGCAAATAATACCTTTGAATACATTCGTCCTGTCCATACTTTGATAGTCCTTTTGGATGATGAAGCTCTTGATATGGACTTCTTAGATATTCATTCAGGCAGAGTGAGCCGTGGACATCGTTTCCTTGGACATGAAGTGGAAATTCGTCATGCTGATAGTTACGAAGAGGATTTACGAAAAGTCTATGTCATTGCTGACAGTATTGAACGCGAAAATATGATTCGTGAACAAATCAAGGCTATTGAAGCATCAGAAGGTGTTCAAGTTCAGGTTGATGAGGGACTTTTGAATGAAGTTTTGAATCTGGTTGAATATCCAACCGCTTTTATGGGTAATTTTGACCCTAAATACCTAGAGGTTCCAGAAGAAGTTTTGGTTACTTCAATGGAAACTCATCAACGCTACTTTGTAGTCCGTGATCTTAAAGGAAATCTAAAACCAAACTTCATTTCAGTTCGTAACGGAAATGCTGAACACTTGGAAAATGTCATTCGAGGAAATGAGAAAGTTTTGGTTGCTCGTTTGGAAGATGGAGAATTCTTCTGGCGTGAAGACCAAAAACTCAAGATTGAAGATTTAGTTGCTAAACTTTCACACGTTACCTTCCATGAAAAGATTGGTTCTCTTCGTGAACACATGATTCGTACAGGGCAAATTGCGATCCTTCTAGCTGAAAAAGCTGGTCTATCAGTTGATGAATCTATTGATCTTGCTCGTGCTGCAGCCATTTATAAATTTGACCTCTTAACCGGTATGGTTGGTGAATTTGATGAGCTTCAAGGGATCATGGGTGAGAAATATGCGCTTCTCGCTGGTGAAAATGCGGCAGTAGCACAAGCTATTCGTGAGCACTATCTTCCAGATTCAGCTGACGGAGCCCTTCCTGAGTCTAAAGTTGGTGCTATCCTTGCACTAGCTGATAAATTAGATACTCTCTTATCTTTCTTCTCTGTTGGTTTGATTCCATCTGGTTCAAACGACCCTTATGCCCTTCGTCGTGCAACACAAGGGATTGTTCGAATCTTGGAAGACTTTGGTTGGAAGATTCCAATGGACGAATTGATTGCGAGCCTTTATGCCTTATCATTTGAAAGTCTAACTTATGATAATCAAGAAGAAGTGCTTAACTTCATTAAAGCTCGTGTTGATAAGATGATGGGTTCTACTGCAAAAGATATCAAAGAAGCTGTTCTCGCAAGTTCAAACTTTGTTGTCTCTGATATGATTGAAGCAGCAGAAGCTCTTTCAGAAGCTGCGAAAACTGAAGATTACAAATCATCAGTTGAGTCTTTATCTCGTGCCTTTAATTTAGCTGAAAAAGCAGATGGTTTGGTTAAAGTCGATGCAAGTCTTTTTGAAAATGAACAAGAAAAAGAACTTGCTCAAGCAGTAGAAAGTCTTGAATTGCAAGGTTCAGCTAGTGATAAATTAACGCAACTATTTGCTCTTAGTCCAGTAATTGATGCATTCTTTGACAATACCATGGTTATGGCAGAAGATGTTGATGTGAAGAACAACCGTTTAGCTATCCTAACTGAACTTGTTAATAAAGCAAAAACAGTGGCTGCTTTCAATCTTCTCAATACAAAATAAAAATAAATTGGAGGTCCAAATATGACACCAGAAAAAATCGCTCGTATTAATGAGCTTGCTAAAAAGAAAAAAACAGAAGGTTTGACTGCGGAAGAAAAAGTAGAACAAGCCCAACTTCGTGAAGAATACATTGAGGGATATCGTCGAGCAGTTCGTCACCACGTTGAAGGAATTAAAATCGTGGATGAAGCTGGTAATGATGTGACTCCTGAAAAACTTCGTCAAGTGCAGCGAGAAAAAGGTTTACACGGTCGTAGTCTTGATGATCCGAATTCATAAATAAAAAAATTCTCGGTTTGTGTGTGCGAACCGAGATTTCTATTATAAAAAAGGAACCCAAAATGGTTCCTTTTTGTTAGTTATTAGTTACTAGCACCAGAAGTAGCATCTGCGCCACCACCGTGGCCGCCATCGGCTGAGTCAGAAGCGCCAGAAGTAGCATCTGCATCACCATGACCTGCAGCAGGAGCGAAAGGTCCGCTACCGCCTACCAAACGTTGACCAGTTTCTTTCAAGTACCAGTCAAGCCATGGTTGGAAGTTAAAGACAATTTCATTGATACCAGCATATGATCCATCAGGATAGTACATAGCTTGGTAGTTGTGAGTATTGATAACACCTGCAGGTGAACCAGGAACAATTGTACGTACGTATTCTTGGTTGCCATTGCGAAGCGTACCAATAACCCACTCAACGTTTTTCATACGTGCAGGTGGAAGTGAACCGTGAACTGTAGACATACGGCTACCAGATTGAGGTGGTACACGTTTCGCAAACATTGTTTCTGGATCTTGGTGAGCATTGTTGTAGTAGAGGAATTGGTTGTTGTCATCAGCATATGTCAATTCAAAAGGCATAGCTTTCAAGAACATATCGATTTGATTAACTGTAAGGATACCATGGTCAAGTTTAACGTATGTATCACCAGATACAGCTCCTGTGATTTCTGCAACTTTTTCTACCCATTCTGGATCATCAGGGTCAACTTCTGTAATAGTTGTGGCAATTGGTTTTCCACAATCCAAATCTTCTGGTTCAATTGGTTTTGGTTTTTTCAAATTAGATACGACTCCTACGTATTTGACAAAGTTATCTAAGCAAGTTTCAAGGAATTTAACAGTTCCTTCGTTAATAATATTTCCGTTTGCATCAAAAGCTTCTTTGGCTTTTCCAAGAAGGAATTCATTACCTGGTAATGTGTAGGCATTTACTCCTGGTGCATCAAGAATTTTACGAAGGTGAACTTGAGCACGTGAAGTACCTTGGTCATAATATGAAGCACCCACGATCATAACTGGTTTGTTTTCAAATGGATGAACTTCGTATGAAAGCCATTCAAGGACTGACTTAAGTGAAGCAGAAATCGTGTGGTTGTGCTCTGGAGTAGCAATAATCACACCATCAGCTCGAGTAATTTTGTTGTAAAGAAGGCGCAACTGGAAGCTCTCGTCCCATTTTTCGTCTTGGTTAAACATTGGAACTTCATCGATTTCCAAAACTTCTAGTTCAAATTTAAATTTAAACTGACGGCGGATGAACTCCAAGAGTTTGCGGTTATATGATTGATCATAGTTTGATCCAACAAGTCCAACAAATTTCATTCTTTCGATCTCCTATCTTACAAATTTTCCCAATCAAAATCTTCAGCATCTTTGCGAAGAAGTTCTTGTGCGTTACGCAATTTCTCAGTAACTTTAACAAAGATACGGAAGTCATCAAAGATGGCATCCAATTTCTTGATGACATCAAGATCTACCAAGTCACCATTTTGATCAAATGCTTGAAGAGAATGTGAAAGCAAGAATTCATCTGGGAGAACATTAGCTTTGATTTCAGGAGCATTAAGAATTTGACGAAGTTGCAATTGAGCACGTGATGAACCGAGTGTACCATATGAAGCACCTGTAATCATGACAGGTTTGTTCAAAAGCGGGAATACACCATATGAAATCCAAGCAAGAGCGCTCATAAGAACAGCTGGGATTGAGTGATCGTATTCAGGTGTACCGATAATAACTCCATCAGCAGCTTCGATTTTAGCAGCGATTTCCGTAGCTTCAGCTGGGATTTGTTTGTCAGCTGGTTTGTTAAATACAGGCAGATCTTTAATTTCTACCAATTCGATTTCTGCTTTGTCAGCAAAGTGTTTCTGCATATATTGAAGCAGTTGGCGGTTTGTGGAACGTTTTGAGTTTGTTCCTACAATAGCAATAAGTTTAAGCATGGGCTTTCCTTTCTCTTTTGCATTATTAATTAATTACCGTTGGATACCAGATGAACAAGCTAAGCGTCCATCTTTGTCAATGAGGATGGCTTCGATACCATCAATATTTTCGACTTGCCACATAATAGAGGCGCTTCGCTCTCCAAACAAACGAGTGGTCCATATCTCACCGTCGACTGAGCGGTCAGATACAATGGTTAAACTGGCTAAATCCGTTTCAATGGGATAACCTGTCTCACTATCAAAAATGTGATGATAATCCTTGCCGTTGATTTCAAGATGTCGTTCATAAATCCCAGATGTAACAACTGATTTTCCAGTAATAGACAAGGTCATCAGGTGATTACCTCGTGGATTATTTGGGTCTTGAATACCGATTTGCCACGGACGTCCATCTTTTGATTGGTTGTTCCCAATTGTGAGGATGTTTCCTCCAAGATTGATAAGAGCAGAAGTGACGCCATTTTCTTTCAAGAAAGCAGCAACCTTATCTGCACTGTATCCCTTTGCTAAACAGCCTAAGTCAATTTTCATTCCCTTTTTTTCTAGGAAAACCGTAGAATTGATTGAATCGAGTCTAATAAAATGAGGGTCTATTAGTGGTAAGACTGAAGCAATTTCTTCAGGGCTTGCAACCTTTGCATCGGAAAAACCAATACGCCAGGTTTGAACCAAAGGCCCGATACTAATATTGAGATGACTTTTAGGTGCTAGACTGTGTTCTAGACCTAATGAAATCAGTTCAAATAAATCAGTGTGGACCTTAACTGGGGCAATACCTGCCTGATAGTTAATTTCCATTAATTCGGATTCAGTACTGTTAGCATTGAAGCGGAATTCAAGTTCCTTGAGCAAATCAAAAGCTTGACGGAGAAGATTATCGGCTTGTTCATGTACTAAGGAAATAGTAATCGTAGTTCCCATTAATCTCTCAGATAATGAACTAAGAGGCAAAGAATCAGCTCCCTTCAAATCACTCGGAAATAGCTACAAATCTTGAATGAATAAGAAATTAAGAATTTATAATTTATTTCCATATAAATAGAATATCATAAAGTCAGCGTTTTCACAAATCATTTTTTACAAAAAGTCAAGAAATATGCTTAAAAAATTAAAAACACCTCCAAATCAATGAGGACCCTTTGAAAACAAATTAATATATCTTTCAAAAACTTTCTTAAATAGCATCAAACTAGTCAAAAGTCTTGAAAACGTTCACAGATAATGGTATACTTGAAAGGTAAATAAAAAAATAAAGGTAGGATTTATCTTATGAGTAAAATCGTAGTTGTGGGTGCTAACCACGCTGGAACTGCATGTATCAACACTATGTTGGATAATTTTGGAAACGAAAACGAAATCGTTGTATTTGACCAAAACTCAAACATTTCATTCCTTGGATGCGGAATGGCACTTTGGATCGGTGAACAAATTGACGGACCTGAAGGTTTGTTCTACTCTGACAAAGAAAAATTGGAAGCAAAAGGTGCTAAAGTTTATATGAACTCACCAGTTCTTTCAATCGACTACGACAACAAAGTTGTTACTGCAGAAGTTGACGGTAAAGAACACAAAGAATCTTATGATAAATTGATCTTCGCTACTGGTTCAACTCCAATCTTGCCACCAATCGAAGGTGTTGAAATCGTTAAAGGTAACCGTGAGTTCAAAGCAACTCTTGAAAACGTACAATTCGTTAAATTGTACCAAAATGCTGAAGAAGTTATCAACAAACTTGCTGACAAGAGCCAACACCTTGAGCGTATCGCTGTTGTCGGTGGTGGATACATCGGTGTTGAACTTGCTGAAGCTTTCGAACGTCTTGGAAAAGAAGTTGTACTTGTTGATATCGTTGATACTGTATTGAACGGTTACTACGACAAAGACTTCACTCAAATGATGGCTAAAAACTTGGAAGACCACAACATCCGCTTGGCACTTGGTCAAACTGTAAAAGCTATCGAAGGTGATGGTAAGGTTGAACGTTTGGTAACTGACAAAGAAACATTTGATGTGGATATGGTTGTCCTTGCAGTTGGTTTCCGTCCAAACACTGCTCTTGCTGACGGTAAGATTGAACTCTTCCGTAACGGTGCCTTCCTTGTAGACAAGAAACAAGAAACTTCAATTCCAGGTGTATACGCTGTTGGTGACTGTGCGACTGTTTATGACAATGCTCGTAAAGACACTAGCTACATCGCACTTGCTTCAAACGCTGTACGTACAGGTATCGTAGGTGCTTTCAACGCTTGTGGACATGAACTTGAAGGAATCGGTGTTCAAGGATCAAATGGTATTTCTATCTATGGTCTTCACATGGTTTCAACTGGTTTGACACTCGAAAAAGCAAAAGCTGCAGGTTACAATGCAACTGAAACTGGCTTCAATGATCTTCAAAAACCAGAATTTATGAAGCATGACAACTATGAAGTAGCTATTAAGATTGTTTTTGATAAAGACAGCCGTGAAATCCTTGGTGCACAAATGGTATCTCGTGATTCAGCAATTAGCATGGGAATTCACATGTTCTCACTTGCTATCCAAGAACACGTTACAATTGATAAATTGGCATTGACAGACCTATTCTTCTTGCCACACTTCAATAAACCATACAACTACATCACAATGGCTGCACTTACAGCAGAAAAATAATTGATGATATGACAATAAAAAAAGTAACTTCAACGATTGAAGTTACTTTTTTGTTTTAAATATAAGGGACTTAGTCTTTTGCTGGGTAGGTAAAACCTTCACCAAGGATTTCGTGAGCTTCCGTTATAGTGATAAAAGCCATCGGATCAATTGTATGAATCATCTCTTTCATCTTCACAATTTCATTTCTTGCGACAATGCAGTAGACAATTTTTAAATCTCTTTGACTGTAGTAGCCTTGTCCTGAGATAAAGGTAACGCCGCGACCAAGTTCTTCGTTGATTTTATCGGCTAATTCCATCGGTTTTTGAGTGATAATCATAAATCCTTTACCGGCATATCCACCCTCACCGATTAGGTCAATGACTCTTGAAACGATAAAGTCAAATAAGAGAGTATAGGTTACGAGGCGAAGGTCTTGGAAGATGATTAAAATCAACATTAGAATCAGAAAATCAAGTCCAAAAAGCAACTTGCCGACTGAAATATTGGTGTATTTATTAAGGATACGAGCGACAATATCAGTTCCACCAGTTGTTCCCCCTGCGTTGAAAATAATACCGAGTCCAACTCCTAGGAGGACACCGGCTACTAAAGCCACTACAACGAGATCTCCTTCAAGGTTAAACTGAAGAGGAATCTTTTCAAAGATAGCTAACCAGACAGATAGGGAAATAGTTCCAAGTAAACTGGAGTATAGTGATCTTAGTCCAAATATCCTCCAAGCTAGCAGGAAGAGTGGGATATTTATCAAGAGGTTCATCAGTGAGATAGGGATATTAAAGAGATAGTAAGTAATCAAGGTTATCCCCGTTGCTCCACCCTCAAACAAGTGATGTGGAACAACAAAATAAGTAAGTCCGAAGGCGAAGATAGCAGCTCCGAATATAATAGTGATAGTTGATTTAATATGCCGTAGCATTGAGCTCCCCTCCTATTTTTGTGCAAAAGTGAAGTAGTAAGAGTTTTAGAATAGTGCTAAAATCAGATTTTCATAGATTGAATTTTCTCGGAATCTGGTGTGACACGTAAGGTTTTTTGTCCTGTATAGGTGACAAAACCAGGTTTTCCACCAGTTGGTTTATTTAGTTTTTTAACCTCAATCATATCCACTTGAACAAGATTTGAAAGGCGCGCTTTCGAATAGTAGGCGGCAAGTTCAGCAGCATCCGTCTTGACTTCATCAGAGGGATTCAGGTTACCTGAGATGACGACGTGGCTTCCTGGAATATCCTTAGCGTGGAACCAAAGTTCATCTTTTCGTGCCATCTTAAAGGTTAATTCTTCGTTTTGAAGATTGTTTCGTCCAACGAGAATAATGGTTTTACCGTCACTAGCCAGATATTTCTCTGGCTTTTTACGTTTTTGAATTTTCTCTCGCTGCCGTCTTCTAATGAAGCCAGTTTGAATTAATTCTTCACGAATTTCAGCAATTTCATCGAGTCCAGCTTGGTTGAGAACTGTCTCCACGCTTTCCAGATAAAGAATAGTAGATTTTGTTTCTTCGATTAGTTCGGTTAGATATTTAACAGCCTCTTTTAACTTCTGATATCGCTTAAAATACTTTTGAGCATTTTGGCTAGGTGTTAAGGCCTTATCAAGCGAGATTGTAATTGGCTGATTGGTGTAATAATTGTCTAAGACGACTTGGTCTTGGTCATTTGGAACTTGATGTAGAAAAGTCGTTAGCAACTCACCTTTTTGTCGGAATTCCTCAGCATTTTCAGTAGCAAGCAGTTCTTTTTCTTGCTTCTTAAGCTTTTGACGATTCTTTTGCAGTTCATTTTCAACTCGGCGAATGAGTTCGCTAGCCTGTTGCTTCACCCGATCACGTTCGGCTTTGTCTTTGTAATAGACATCAAGTAGTTGAGAAAGGCTTGAAAAATCTACGTCTAATTTATTGGAAAATGGTACACAAGAGAATGATTTATCCGTTAAGCAAGGTTTAGTTTCTTGTTTAAAAAAGTTACGGAAATTGGAGAGTTTATCACTGACCAATAATGTTTCCAATTCGTTTGCCGTATCACGACCTAATCCTTGAAAGAGAGTCTGAAGATTTTTTGCCTTCAGTTCCTGTGTTTGTAGTATTTCAAAGAGTTTTTCATCTTTGATAGTAAAGGGGTTTAGAGCTTCTGTACTTGGTGGAGCTATGTATGTAGCTCCAGGTAGGAGCGTCCGGTAACTATTTTGAGAGAAACCAATATGTTTAATCACCTCAAGAATTTTGTTGCTAGACTTGTCTACGAGGAGAATATTACTATGTTTCCCCATAATCTCAATGATCAGTGTTGCCTGAATATCATCACCAATCTCGTTCTTGTTAGAAACAGTGATTTCAACGATTCTATCATTTTCAATCTGCTCAATAGATTCGATAACAGCACCCTGTAAATATTTCCTTAAAACCATGATAAAAGTAGAAGGTTGAGCAGGATTTTCAAAGGTCGTTTCTGTCAACTGGATGCGTCCAAAAACAGGATGAGCAGACAGGAGCAGACGATGACTTTGGCGATTGCTACGGATTTGTAGGACCAATTCTTGTTCAAAGGGTTGATTGATCTTTTGAATGCGACCATTTAGTAATTCGGTACGCAATTCCTCAACCATGTGGTGTAAAAAAAATCCATCAAATGACATCGTTCTCTCCTTGTGAATGTATTCCATAGTATTATATCAAAAAGGTAGAATAAAATCATAGAAATATGGTATAATAAAGCCAAGTAAAGAGAATCGAGAAACGCATGTATATTGAAATGGTAGATGAAACTGGTCAGGTTTCTAAAGAAATTTTAAAGCAAACTCAAGAAATTTTGGAATTTGCTGCTAAAAAAATTGGAAAAGAAGACAAGGAGATGGCAGTCACTTTTGTGACCAATGAACGCAGTCATGAACTCAATTTAGAGTTTCGTGCTACTGACCGTCCAACAGATGTTATTAGCCTTGAATACAAACCTGAATTAGAGATTACCTTTGATGAAGAGGATTTGGCAGAAGATCCTGACTTAGCAGAAATGATGTCAGAAATTGATTCTTATATCGGCGAGTTATTCATTTCAATTGATAAAGCGCATGAGCAAGCTGA
The DNA here is from genome assembly GCF_946902905.1 of Streptococcus sp. Marseille-Q6470. Lineage (NCBI taxonomy): Bacteria > Bacillati > Bacillota > Bacilli > Lactobacillales > Streptococcaceae > Streptococcus > Streptococcus sp. Marseille-Q6470. Next base: position 495,824 of record NZ_OX336385.1, on the reverse strand, counting down.
AGAGTACGGTCATAGTTTCGAACGTGAAATGGGCTTTTTAGCTGTGCACGGTTTTTTACACATAAACGGTTATGATCACTACACTCCGGAAGAAGAAGCGGAGATGTTCGGTTTACAAGAAGAAATTTTAACAGCCTATGGACTCACAAGACAATAAACGAAAATGGAAGAATCGTGACTTGCTCTCAAGTTTAGATTTTGCCCTGACAGGTATTTTTACTGCCGTAAAAGAAGAGCGTAATATGAGAAAGCATGCAGTGACTTCTCTCTTAGTTCTACTTGCAGGCATTGTTTTTCAAGTTTCCAGAATTGAATGGCTCTTTCTCCTATTAAGCATTTTTTTAGTAATTGCTTTTGAGATTTTGAATTCTGCTATTGAAAATGTAGTGGATTTGGCTAGCCATTATCACTTCGATATGCTTGCAAAGAAGGCTAAAGACATGGCTGCAGGTGCAGTTCTTGTTGTGTCTTTATTTGCTGCAGTGACTGGACTTATCATTTTCATCCCTAGGATTTGGGATTTGCTATTTTAAACATTATAGAGGTAACTATGACATTTAAATCAGGCTTTGTAGCCATTTTAGGACGTCCTAACGTCGGGAAGTCAACTTTTTTGAATCATGTCATGGGGCAAAAGATTGCCATCATGAGTGATAAGGCGCAGACGACGCGCAACAAGATTATGGGAATCTACACCACGGATAAGGAACAAATCGTCTTTATCGATACCCCAGGGATTCATAAGCCTAAGACTGCCCTTGGAGATTTCATGGTGGAGTCAGCCTATAGCACTCTTCGGGAAGTCGATACGGTTCTCTTTATGGTGCCAGCAGATGAACCACGTGGGAAGGGTGACGATATGATCATCGAACGTCTTAAAGTAGCTAAGGTTCCTGTGATTCTAGTGGTCAACAAGATTGACAAGGTGCACCCAGACCAACTTTTGGCTCAAATCGATGATTTCTGTAATCAGATGGACTTTAAGGAAATTGTTCCGATTTCAGCCCTTCAAGGAAATAATGTTTCGCGTTTGATTGATATTTTGAGCGAAAACTTAGAAGAAGGTTTCCAATATTTCCCGTCAGATCAAATCACCGATCACCCAGAACGTTTCCTAGTATCAGAGATGATTCGTGAAAAAGTGTTACACTTAACACGTGAGGAAATTCCACATTCAGTTGCAGTAGTGGTTGATTCTATGAAACGAGATGAAGAGACAGACAAGGTTCATATCCGAGCAACCATTATGGTCGAGCGTGACAGCCAAAAAGGGATTGTCATCGGTAAAGGCGGTGCCATGCTCAAGAAAATTGGAACCATGGCTCGTAAAGATATCGAACTCATGCTAGGAGACAAGGTCTTCCTAGAAACATGGGTCAAGGTTAAGAAAAATTGGCGCGATAAGAAATTAGATCTTGCCGATTTTGGTTACAACGAAAAAGAATATTAAGAAGAGGTGGGCTGTAGCCTGCTTCTTGTTTTTAGAGAAGGAGGAGTTATGCCTGAATTACCAGAAGTTGAAACTGTCCGACGAGGATTGGAAAAATTGATTCTTGGCAAGAAGATTTCAACTATTGATATTCGTTATCCCAAGATGATTAAGACAGATTTGGATCAATTTCGGAAGGAATTGCCTGGTCAAGTCATTCAGGCCATGGGGCGCCGTGGGAAATATTTGCTTTTTTATCTGACAGGCAAGGTCTTGATTTCACATCTGAGAATGGAAGGGAAATATTTTTATTATCCTGATGAAGTTCCCGAACGTAAGCATGCCCATGTTTTGATTCATTTTGAGGATGGCGGGACTTTAGTCTATGAGGATGTCCGTAAGTTCGGAACTATGGAGTTGCTTGCTCCTGAGCTTTTAGAAGCTTACTTTATTTCAAAAAAACTTGGTCCGGAACCCACTGAGCAGGATTTTGATTTAGGAAGTTTTAAACTAGCCTTGAAAAAATCTAAAAAACCAATCAAATCGCATCTTCTCGACCAGACTTTGGTTGCAGGATTAGGAAATATCTATGTTGATGAAGTTCTTTGGAGAGCGAAAGTCCATCCTTCTAGAACCTCTAATAGTTTAACTGCACAAGAGGCTAGAAAAGTCCATGATGAAACGATCAATGTTTTAGGTCAGGCGGTTGAAAAGGGTGGTTCAACAATTCGTACTTATACCAATGCATTTGGAGAAGATGGCACCATGCAGGAATTCCATCAAGTATACGACAAGGCAGGTCAAGCTTGTTCGCGTTGTGAAACCATCATCGAAAAGATTCAACTAGGTGGTCGTGGAACTCACTTTTGTCCTAAGTGTCAAAGGAGGAAGTGATGGGAAAAATAATCGGAATTACTGGTGGTATTGCGTCAGGTAAGTCCACTGTCACAGAATTTTTAAGACAAAAAGGGTTTCAAGTTGTAGATGCGGATGCAGTCGTCCACCAACTACAAAAACCTGGTGGACGACTCTATCAGGTTTTAGTGGAGCATTTTGGGGAGAAAATCCTTCTTGAAAATGGTGAACTGAATCGCCCCTTACTTGCTAGCCTTATTTTTTCAAATCCTGAAGAGCAAGAATGGTCTAAGAGAACCCAAGGTGAGATTATTCGTGAGGAGTTAGCTGCATTACGAAATCAGTTTGCTCGGACAGAAGTTCTCTTTTTCATGGATATCCCCCTACTTTTTGAGCAAGACTATGCTTCATGGTTTGATGAAACTTGGCTAGTCTATGTAAATCGTGATGTTCAATTGGAGCGATTAATGAAACGGGACCAAATTTCAAAAGAAGCAGCTGAATCCCGTTTAAACTCTCAATGGCCTATAGAAAGAAAAATTAGTCTGTCTAGTCACAGTCTAGATAATAATGGAAATCAGGAACAGTTGATAGCTCAAGTAGTTCAGTTGCTTGAAGAAATGTGTCTATAAATTAACATTGTTAGGAAGGAGAATTTTGGTATTGTTTGTTCAAATCATCTTAGATTGAAATAGTATCAAATACAAAAAATCTAGTGCGTGTAAAAATTAATCTAAAATGCTCCTCTTGTGGCAGCATGAATTATCTAACCAGTAAGAACTCCAAAACACATCCAGATAAGATTGAAGTCTTAAAGTATTGTCCTAAAGAAAGAAAAGTGACTCTACATCTTGAATCTAAGTAGAAATTATGGTAGAATAATAGGGATTTTAAGGAGTTTGATATGTATAACCTATTATTAACCATTTTATTAGTATTATCTGTTGTGATTGTGATTGCAATTTTTATGCAACCAACTAAAAATCAATCTAGCAATGTATTTGATGCCAGCTCAGGTGATTTGTTTGAACGTAGCAAAGCGCGTGGTTTTGAAGCCGTAATGCAACGTTTGACAGGAATCTTAGTCTTTTTCTGGCTAGCCATTGCCTTAGCATTGACGGTATTATCAAGTAGATAAGAAAATAATGGGCGAGACTAGGTCTTTGCCTATTTTTATTTTTATACTCTTCAAAAATCTCTTCGAACTACGTCAGCTTCCATCTGCAACCTCAAAACGGTGTTTTGAGCAACCTGCGTCTAGCTTTCTAGTTTGCTCTTTGATTTTTATTGAGTATTAAATGTTATTTGAGAAGGTTTTACACCAAAAAAAATTAACAATCTAGAAAGAAAACATGAAAGATAGAATAAAAGAATATTTAAAAGAAAAGGGACGAGTCACTGTAAATGACTTGGCTCAAGCTCTTGGAAAGGATGGTTCCAAGGATTTTCGAGAGCTCATTAAAACCTTGTCCCTAATGGAGAGAAAGCACCAAATTCGCTTTGAAGAAGATGGTAGTCTCACCTTGGACCAAAAGAAGAAACACGAGATAACTCTTAAAGGAACTTTTCATGCCCATAAAAATGGCTTCGGCTTTGTCAGTCTTGAAGGCGAGGAAGACGATCTTTTTATAGGAAAAAATGATGTTAACTATGCCATTGATGGCGATACTGTAGAAATTGTAATCAAGAAGGTTGCGGACCGCCAAAAAGGAACTGCAGCTGAAGCAAAGATTATCGATATTTTAGAACACAGTTTGACGACGGTTGTTGGTAAAATCGTTCTTGATGAGGAAAAACCCAAGTATGCAGGTTACATCCGTTCAAAAAATCAAAAGATTAGTCAACCAATCTACGTTAAGAAGCCAGCTATTCAATTAGACGGTACAGAAGTTCTCAAGGTCTTTATCGATAAATACCCAAGTAAGAAACACGATTTCTTTGTCGCTAGTGTCCTAGATGTGGTTGGACATTCTACAGATGCAGGGATTGATGTCCTCGAGGTCTTGGAGTCAATGGACATTGTATCTGAGTTTCCAGAGGCTGTTCTTAAAGAAGCAGAGAGTGTTCCGGATGCACCATCAGAGAAGGATATGGAAGGTCGTCTGGACTTAAGAGATGAAATTACCTTCACCATTGATGGAGCTGATGCAAAAGACTTGGATGATGCTGTTCATATCAAACCATTGAAAAATGGAAATATCGAACTAGGTGTTCACATTGCCGATGTCTCCTACTATGTGACAGAGGGATCTGCTCTAGATAAGGAAGCCCTTAATCGGGCAACATCTGTTTATGTGACAGACCGTGTAGTTCCAATGCTACCAGAACGCCTTTCAAACGGTATCTGTTCTCTTAACCCTCAAGTGGACCGCTTGACTCAATCTGCTATTATGGAGATTGACAAAAATGGTCGTGTTCGTAATTATACGATTACACAGACTGTTATCAAGACAAGTTTCCGTATGACCTATAGCGATGTCAATGACATTTTGGCTGGTGACGAGGAGAAGAGACAAGACTATAAGAAAATTGTTCCTAGCATCGAACTCATGGCCAAGCTCCATGAGACTTTGGAAAGTATGCGAATTAAGCGTGGTGCTTTAAATTTTGATACCAATGAAGCTAAGATTTTGGTAGATAAAAAAGGCAAGCCAGTTGATATTGTCCTTCGTCATCGTGGTGTTGCTGAACGTATGATTGAGTCCTTTATGTTGATTGCTAACGAAACAGTTGCCGAACACTTTAGCAAGCTTGATTTACCTTTTATCTATCGTATCCATGAGGAGCCTAAAGCTGAGAAAGTTCAGAAGTTTATTGATTATGCTTCAAGTTTTGGATTACGAATCTATGGGACTGCCAGTGAGATTAGCCAGGAAGTACTCCAAGACATCATGAGTGCTGTTGAAGGCGAGCCATATGCGGATGTATTGTCCATGATGCTTCTGCGTTCGATGCAGCAGGCTCGTTATTCTGAGCATAATCACGGTCACTATGGATTAGCTGCAGACTACTACACTCACTTTACCAGCCCAATTCGTCGTTATCCTGACCTTCTTGTTCATCGTATGATTCGTGACTATGGACGTTCTAAGGATGTAGCAGATCATTTTGAACAGGTCATTCCTGAGATTGCCACCCAGTCTTCCAACCGTGAGCGCCGAGCTATCGAGGCTGAGCGTGAAGTCGAAGCCATGAAAAAAGCTGAATACATGGAAGAGTACGTTGGCGAAGAGTATGATGCAGTTGTTTCAAGTATTGTTAAATTTGGTCTTTTTGTTGAATTGCCAAATACAGTCGAAGGATTGATTCACATTACAAATCTCCCTGAGTTCTACCATTTCAATGAACGTGATTTGACTCTTCGTGGGGAGAAATCAGGTATTACCTTCCGAGTGGGACAGCAGATCCGTATTCGTGTCGAAAGAGCCGATAAGATGACTGGCGAGATTGATTTCTCCTTTATTCCAAGTGAATTTGATGTCATTGAAAAAGGTTTGAAACAAGCTGGTCGCAGAGACAGGGGTCGTGGTTCAAGTCGTCGTTCAGATAAGAAGGAAGACAAGAGAAAATCAGGACGCTCAAATGATAAGCGCAAGCATTCTCCAAAGGACAAAAAGAAAAAGAGCAAGAAACCTTTTTATAAGGAAGTAGCAAAGAAAGGAGCTAAGCATGGCAAAGGGCGTGGGAAAGGTCGTCGCGCAAAATAAAAAGGCGCACCACGACTATACAATCGTAGATACGCTAGAAGCAGGAATGGTCCTGACAGGAACTGAGATCAAGAGTGTTCGAGCAGCCCGCATCAATCTGAAAGATGGGTTTGCCCAGGTTAAGAATGGGGAAGTTTGGCTGAGTAATGTCCATATCGCTCCTTATGAAGAAGGAAATATCTGGAATCAGGAACCCGAACGTCGTCGTAAACTCCTCCTTCATAAAAAACAAATCCAGAAATTGGAGCAAGAAACAAAAGGAACAGGGATGACCTTGGTTCCTCTTAAAGTTTATATCAAAGATGGCTATGCCAAGTTACTTTTAGGACTTGCAAAAGGGAAACATGATTATGATAAACGTGAGTCTATCAAACGACGTGAGCAAGATCGTGATATTGAGCGTGTTATGAAAGCTGTTAACCACCGATAGAAAGAGTGAAGAATATGGAAAAACTAGTTGCCTACAAACGCATGCCTGTCTGGAATAAAGACACCATGCCAGAAGCTGTTCAAAGAAAACACAATACTAAGGTCGGTACTTGGGGCAAGATTACCGTATTAAAAGGGACTCTTAAGTTTATTGAGTTGACTGAAGACGGGGAAGTTATAGCTGAGCATCTCTTTGAAGCAGGTGCTGATAATCCTATGGCGCAACCTCAAGCCTGGCATAGAGTGGAAGCCGCCACAGAAGATGTGGAATGGTACTTGGAATTTTATTGTAAAGCAGAGGATTACTTCCCTAAGAAATACAATAGCAATCCAGTTCATTCGGAAGTTTTAGAAGCTATGGATACAGTAAAACCATGTAAGGCACTAGACCTAGGATGTGGTCAAGGAAGAAATGCACTCTTTCTAGCTCAACATGGCTTTGATGTCACTGCTGTAGATCAAAATGAGTTATCTCTTGAAATCTTGCAAAGCATTGTGGAGCAAGAAGATTTAGAAATGCCTGTCGGTATCTACGATATCAATTCAGCTAGCATTGGACAAACTTATGATTTTATCGTATCAACGGTTGTTCTCATGTTTTTACAAGCAGATCGCATTCCAGCTATTATCCAAAACATGCAGAATCAAACCTCTATTGGTGGCTACAATTTGATTGTGTGTGCTATGGATACAGAAGATTATCCATGTTCTGTTCATTTCCCATTTACCTTCAAAGAAGGGGAATTGGCTGATTACTACAAGGACTGGGAATTAGTGAAGTACAATGAAAATCCTGGCCATCTCCACCGTCGTGATGAAAACGGCAATCGTATCCAACTACGCTTTGCGACCATGTTGGCTAAAAAAGTAAAATAAATGAATAAAAGGGATAGAGAGCAGTTGTTTTCTATTCCTTATTTGTTACCCTAGTAAGAAAGGAAAAACTCAATTTATGCTATACTAGAAGTAGGAGAAGTCGATGAAATTAAACAGAATTGTGATAGTTTTAAAACGATTCTGATCGACCACTATTCTTTCAGACTTTTTTGTCTAGGAGGTCTTAAGATGACTAGTCTTTTAATTGAACTATACGACCGTCATACCATTGAGAAAAATGTCTACCAGGCTTTTGTCAATAATTGTGATGAGATTTTATACCTTTCTATAAGAAAAATTGCTGAGGAAGATAAGCTATCCTTGAAGAATTTTCTAATGGAACAAGTTCCACACTTAAAACAAGTACATTTTCGACAATTTCACCTAGAAAAAATCTGCCAGGAATTAGACGTATTTATCAATGATTTTGAGACAGTTACCATTGATGTTTTTGGCGGAGATAATCTATTAGCAATAGTTCTATATCAGTATGGTTTGGAGAAAGGTATTCCCATTATTGCTATGGATGTTGAACAAGGAAAGCAGTATGCATGGGAAAGGGGTAAGGTTTATGATAAAAAGTTAGAGATTCCTAGTTTATCCATTGAACAATTGATAGGTTTACGTGGTGGAAAAGTCCTTAAATCAAGAAGACCTCAGCATTCTAATAAGCAAGTGCTAGCTATTAAAAAATTGGCCAAATATGCTATCGAAAATCCTGAAAAATGGTATCAGATTACCCAATTCTTTGCACTGGCAAAAACAAATGATTTTCACGCTGAAACAGCAAAAGTTTTGGAGAGTAATGGAAAAATTTATTCTTACCCCAGTAGCTTGATTCCTTTGTTCACAAAAGCTAATTTATTGAAAGTAGAAGAGGAAACAACAGATACTGTCTCTTATACATTTCCGAGTTCAGAAGCGCAGTTGCTTTGTAGAACCAAGGGACATATCTTAGAGCTCTATATTTATCTACTTGCTTTAGAATCAGGGTATTTTGATGAATGTATGATTGGTGCTGAAATTGACTGGAATGGCATTTTTCCAGAAGTAGATAATGTTCAAAATGAAATTGATGTAGTCCTTCGAAAAGATTACTCTGTTATATTCATATCTTGTAAAATGACTGATTTATCAGTTGAAGCTATCAACGAGCTCGAAGTTTATGCCAATCATTTTGCAGGAGATAATTGTTTAAAATTGATTGTATGCTCCGGCAGGATTAATCCTGTTTTTAGCAATCGTTGTCAAGAATATGGTGTATCCATCATTAAACATGATCAGATATCAAATCTCATTCCCATGTTGCAGAAATGTTTGAAGAACAAACGGAAGTGATACTAGATGTTATAGTGAAGAAGAGTCTGGGATAATAGTTCTAGACTCTCAATTGTCTTTGGATTGTCGAGCAAGACGCAGTGGTTGAGTGGGCACTACTACGCTTATTTCATCAGCTTTTACAGCCCTACTCAACTGTGCGGAGGTGGGACGACGAAATCGAATTCTAACAAATTACCGATTTCTGTCCCACTCTCTTTTCTAATCCTTTTCGAATAAAGTAGAAAAGGAGAGTTTATGTTTTTAGCTAGAGATAAAAAAGGTCATTTAATAAACGCGTTAGAGAATGAAGTAAAGAAACAAGCTTATTATTGTCCAGATTGCGGAACGAGTGTTCGCTTGAAAAACGGAAAAAATGTAAGAACTCATTTTGCGCATGAAAGTTTAAAAAGTTGTGATTTTTATCATGAGAATGAAGGACCAGAACATTTAGAGAATAAGGTTGCACTTTTTAATTGGGCTAAGAAAGATGCTGAAGTAGAAATGGAATATCCGATTCCTGAACTTAAGCAAATCGCAGATATCCTCATCAATAAGCAATTAGCTATTGAGGTTCAATGCAGTCACTTGTCTTCTAAACTGTTGCAGGAGAGAAGTAATGGTTATAGAGATTCTGGAATTCAAGTTCTTTGGCTACTGGGAGAAAAGCTCTGGTTGAAAGAGCGCCTGACTAAACTTCAGAGAGATTTTCTTTATTTCAGTAATAATATGGGATTTCATCTTTGGGAATTAGACCATAAAAAACAAGTTTTGAGACTCAAGTACCTACTCCATCAAAATTTGAAAGGGAAACTCCACTATCAGGTCAAGGAATTTTCTTATGGCAAAGGGAATCTTCTTGAAATCTTACGGAGTCCTTATCAGCAACAAGCCCTTATCACTTTTTCAGTTGAGCAGGACAGGAAGATTTGTCAATACATTCAAAAACAACTCTATTATCAAAATCCCTATTGGATGAAGCAACAAGCCCAAGCTTACTTAAGAGGAGAGAATTTATTAAATTTGAAGCTTCAGGACTGGTATCCCCAAGTAAGGCCGATAGAAAATGGTCATTTTTGTCAAATAAATCAAAATCTAAATGATTATTTTCGTAACTTTCAGGCCTATTATGAACGGAATCCTCAAGAAAAGCAACAAAAGCTCTATCCACCTGCCTTTTATCAGCAATATTTCTCGAAAAATATGGTAAAATAGAAAGGATGGAGGAAATTTATGGTATTACAACGAAATGAAATCAATGAAAAAGATACATGGGATCTATCAACAATCTTTGAAACAGACCAAAAATGGGAAGAAGAACTAGCTCTTTTGACCGAAGAGACAAAACAAGCAGCTAGTCTTGAGGGGCACCTCTTGGACAGTGCAGAAAGCCTTCTTAACATTACAGAGTGTTATCTGGACTTGAGTCGTCGTCTTGAAAAACTCTATGTCTACGCACATATGAAAAACGACCAAGATACACGAGTTGCTAAATATCAAGAATACTATGCAAAAGCAATGACTCTTTATAGTCAACTCGACCAGGTATTCTCTTTCTATGAGCCAGAATTTATGGCAATTACTGAAGAGCAGTATCAAAACTTTTTAGCAGAAGAACCAAAACTCCAGCCTTATAAACACTTCTTTGATAAACTCTTACAAAATAAGGATCATGTCCTTTCACAACGTGAAGAAGAGTTGTTGGCGGGTGCTGGTGAAATCTTTGGTGCTGCTAGTGAAACCTTTGCTATCTTAGATAATGCAGATATCGTCTTTCCATTTGTTAAAGATGAAGATGGAAACGAGGTACAGTTGTCACACGGCGTTTATATGCGCTTGGTAGAATCTAAAAATCGTGAGGTTCGTCGTGGAGCTTATGAAGCCCTATACTCTACCTATGAGCAATACCAGCACACTTACGCTAAAACACTACAGACCAATGTCAAAGTGCAAAACTATCGCGCTAAGGTTCGTAACTATAAGAGTGCGCGTGAAGCAGCTCTTGCGATCAATTTTGTACCTGAAAGTGTTTATGACAACTTAGTGTCTGCTGTTCGTAAGCATTTGCCGTTATTGCATCGTTATCTAAATCTACGTTCGAAGATTTTAGGTATTCCTGACCTCAAGATGTACGATGTCTATACACCATTGTCTTCAGTGGAATACAGCTTTACTTATGAGGAAGCCTTAAAGAAAGCAGAAGAAGCTTTGGCAGTTCTTGGTGAAGATTACTTGAGTCGTGTGAAACGTGCCTTCAGCGAACGTTGGATTGATGTTTATGAGAATCAAGGGAAGCGATCAGGTGCCTACTCTGGTGGATCATATGATACCAACGCCTTTATGCTTCTTAACTGGCAGGATAACCTCGATAATCTCTTTACTCTTGTACATGAGACAGGTCACAGTATGCATTCTAGCTATACACGTGAAACTCAGCCTTACGTTTACGGAGATTACTCAATTTTCCTAGCTGAGATTGCTTCAACAACCAATGAAAACATCCTGACAGAAAAATTATTGCAAGAAGTTCAAGATGATGCAACACGCTTTGCCATTCTCAACAACTTCTTGGATGGTTTCCGTGGAACAGTATTCCGCCAAACTCAATTTGCAGAATTTGAACATGCCATCCACCAAGCAGATCAAAACGGTGAAGTCTTAACAAGCGAGTTCCTAAACAAACTCTATGCAGACTTGAACCAAGAATACTATGGTTTGAGCAAAGAAGATAATCCACAAATCCAGTACGAGTGGGCTCGAATTCCTCATTTCTACTATAACTACTATGTGTATCAATATTCAACAGGATTCGCAGCAGCTTCAGCCTTGGCTGAAAAGATTGTTCATGGTAGCCAAGATGATCGTGACCGTTATATTGAATACCTCAAGGCAGGTAAGTCAGATTATCCACTTAATATCATGCGAAAAGCTGGTGTTGACATGGAAAAAGAAGACTATCTCAATGATGCCTTTGCTGTCTTTGAACGACGTTTGGACGAGTTTGAAGCCCTAGTTGACAAATTAGGACTGGCATAAGATGGTTGAGTCATACAGTAAAAATGCCAATCATAACATGCGGCGTCCTGTTGTAAAGGAAGAAATTGTTGAATTCATGCGCCACAGACAAAAGCAGGTAACGGGTTCTCTGAAAGAACTAGAAAGCTTTGCTCGCAAGGAAAATATTCCAATTATCCCTCATGAAACGGTCGCTTATTTTCGTTTCCTTATGGAAACAATACAACCAAAAAATATTTTAGAAATTGGGACGGCGATTGGCTTTTCGGCACTTTTGATGGCTCAACATACCCCAAATGCAAAAATTACAACCATAGACAGAAATCCTGAAATGATTGGTTTTGCCAAGGAAAATTTTGCAAAATTTGATAGTCGTAAACAAATTACCCTCTTAGAAGGCGATGCGGTAGACGTTTTGTCAATATTGACAGAGACCTATGATTTTGTTTTTATGGATTCTGCTAAGTCCAAATACATCATCTTTCTACCAGAAATACTCAAACACCTTGAGGTTGGTGGAGTAGTTGTCTTGGATGATATTTTCCAAGGTGGAGATATTGCTAAGGATATTATGGAAGTCCGACGTGGACAACGGACGATTTATCGGGGCTTGCAACGACTCTTTGATGCGACTTTGGACAATCCAGGATTAACCGCTACTTTGGTTCCTCTTGGAGATGGAATATTGATGCTAAGAAAGAATCAAGCAGAAGTAGAACTGCCTGATGTTGATTAGTTTCAGATATTTTTAAGACAATTTAGTAAAATAGATAAGGTAAACATTTATCTAGTGATAAAAAGGAGTAAACATGAAGAAAAAATTATTGGCTGGTGCCATCACTTTGTTATCAGTAGCTACTTTGGCTGCTTGTTCAAATGGCTCTCAAGGAGCTGACCTCATTACTATGAAGGGTGATGTCATCACTGAGCACCAATTTTATGAAGAAGTGAAAAACAACCCAACTGCTCAACAAGTATTACTTAACATGACTATTCAAAAAGTTTTTGAAAAACAATATGGATCTGAAGTAAGTGATAAAGAAGTTGAAGAAGCTGTAGCAGAAGAACAGAAGAAATATGGTGATAGCTATCAAATCGTTCTTTCTCGTGCTGGTATGACAGCTGAAAGTCGTAAAGCTCAAATTCGTACAAGTAAATTAGTTGAATACGCTGTTAAGAAAGCGGCAGAAGCCGAATTAACAGATGAAAACTACAAGAAAGCATATGAAGAGTACACACCAGATGTTACTGCTCAAGTTATTAAACTTGACAGTGAGGATAAGGCTAAAGAAGTACTAGCTAAAGCAAAAGAATCTGGAGCTGACTTTGCCCAATTGGCTAAGGATAATTCAACAGACGAAAAAACAAAAGCAAATGGTGGAGAAATCACCTTTGACTCTGCATCAACAGAATTACCAGACGTTGTTAAAAAAGCAGCTTTTGCACTTAATGTTGATGGAATCTCAGATGTGATTACAGCTCCAGGTACACAAGCTTATTCAAACAGCTTCTATATTGTAAAATTAATTAAGAAAACAGAAAAATCTTCTAACTGGGAAGATTATAAAGAAAAATTGAAGACAGTTATCCTGACTCAAAAACAAAATGATGCTACTTTCGTTCAAGGTGTCATTAGTAAAGAGTTGCAGGCAGCAAATATCAAGGTCAAAGACCCAGCCTTCCAAAATGTCTTTACTCAGTACATCCAAAGTGATACAACAACTGAAACGACAACTACATCAGCAGCAACTGAAACGACAACAACATCTTCAAACTAAAGATGAAAACTCTATCTTTCTACTCTTGAAAGGTAGAGTTTTTTGAAGCTTTCTTAACTAAAAGTTGAAAATGTAGATAAATGATTTGTGAATTCTCCAAGTACAAATTCTAGGCTTTAACGGATAAGAGTTTTTTTCTAGTTTAAAAAATGGTATAATAGCTTGTAAAACTAGAATGAATAGAAAATTAAAAATTTAGTAGATGGTGAAATATGAAAATTAGTAAAAGGCACCTGTTGAATTATTCCATTTTGGTGCCCTATCTTCTCTTGTCTGTTTTGGGACTGATAGTGGTATATTCGACAACGAGTGCATCCTTGATTCAGGAGGGTAAGAGCGCCTTTCAATTAGTTCGAAATCAGGGCTTATTTTGGATCGTTAGTTTGTTGCTTATTGCAGTAATCTATAAGCTGAAACTTGGTTTTCTTCGAAACGAACGTTTGTTATTTATCGTTATGTTTGCTGAGTTAGTGTTACTAGCTTTAGCTCGTTTGATTGGGATTCCTATCAATGGTGCATATGGTTGGATCAAAGTAGGACCTATTACTGTTCAGCCTGCGGAATACTTGAAAATTATCATCATTTGGTACTTGGCTCAACGTTTTTCAAAACAACAAGAAGAAATTGCCGTTTATGATTTCCAAGTTTTAACTCAAAACCAATGGTTTCCTAGAGCGTTTAACGATTGGCGATTTGTACTTTTAGTCATGATTGGTAGTTTGGCTATTTTCCCTGACCTTGGAAATGCTACAATTCTCTTTTTGGTAGCATTGTTGATGTACTCAATTAGTGGGATAGCTCACCGATGGTTTGCAACTATTCTTGGAATATTGACTAGTTTATCCTTTGTTTCCCTTACAGCCATTAAATTGATTGGTGTCGATAAGGTTTCTAAGGTTCCAGTATTTGGATACGTAGCTAAGCGATTCAGTGCTTTCTTTAATCCATTTGATGACGTCGCTGGAGCTGGACACCAATTAGCTAATTCTTATTATGCAATGGTTAATGGTGGATGGTTTGGCTTAGGATTAGGAAACTCCATCGAGAAGCGTGGCTATCTACCTGAGGCGCACACGGACTTCGTTTTCTCTATTGTGATTGAAGAGTTTGGGTTTGTCGGTGCAAGTCTTATCTTAGCTCTATTATTCTTTTTAATCCTCCGTATTATCTTGGTGGGTGTTCGTGCAAAAGATCCATTCAACTCAATGGTAGCAATCGGTATTGGTGGAATGATTTTAATTCAGGTATTCGTTAATATCGGAGGGATTTCAGGATTGATCCCTTCAACAGGTGTAACCTTCCCATTCCTTTCACAAGGGGGGAATAGCCTCCTGGTTCTATCAGTAGCTATCGCCTTTGTGTTAAATATTGATGCTAGCGAAAAACGAGCAAAACTCTATAGTGAATACGAATCACAGCTTTAAGAAAAAGTGATAAGGAGAAGAATATGTCTCTTCAAAAACTAGAAAATAATAGGAACAAAACTGTCGTACAGGAAGAAGTTCAAATCTTGACAGATTTACTTGAAGATATTACGAAAAATATGCTTCCTTCTGAGACCTTTGACAAGATTATTCAGTTGAAGGAGTTGTCATCAAAATTAGACTATCAAGGTCTTGATAAAGTAGTTACAAGCCTTACTAATGATGAAATGGTATATATCTCTAGATATTTCTCTATCTTGCCACTTTTGATTAACATTTCTGAAGACGTTGACCTGGCATACGAGATTAACCATCTAAACAATATCGACCAAGATTATCTTGGTAAATTGTCAACAACTATTAAAATGGTAGCTGAAAAGGAAAATGCTGCTGAGATTCTTGAACGTCTAAATGTGGTGCCAGTTTTGACAGCCCACCCAACGCAGGTTCAACGTAAGAGTATGTTGGACCTGACCAATCATATTCATACCTTGTTACGTAAATATCGTGATGTGAAAATGGGTCTGATTAATAAAGAAAAATGGTACAATGATCTTCGCCGTTATATTGAGATTATCATGCAGACGGATATGATTCGAGAGAAAAAACTAAAAGTAACGAATGAAATCACAAACGTGATGGAGTACTACAATAGTTCCTTTCTTCAAGCTGTACCAAACTTGATGTTAGAATACAAGCGTCTTGCAAGAGAGCAAGGTATTGACCTAAAACAAGCCAAACCAATTACTATGGGAATGTGGATTGGTGGAGACCGAGATGGGAACCCATTTGTAACTGCTGAAACACTCATGCGCTCTGCTACCATTCAAAGTGAAGTAATCTTAAACTACTATATTAGTAAGATTTCAAGTCTCTACCGTACTTTCTCTCTATCTACCAATTTATCTAAGACAAGCAAGGCTGTTGAAGAAATGGCAGCTCAATCTCGTGATACATCTGTTTTCCGTGAGAAAGAACCTTATCGTCGGGCCTTCCATTTGATTCAATCAAAATTGATTCAAACTCTTTTAAATTTGAAAGAGTGGGCTCTTATTGGGTCATCGGCAGATGAACGTCATCATATAGAACGACTCTTTGGTTCTCAAGGATATCAACAAGATGTGGTTACTGACTATATTAGTAATCGTCTCTCAGGAGCCGTTCAAGAATTGGCTGAAGATCGTCCTCCTTACTACGAAACAGTTGAAGAATTTAAACAAGACCTAGCTATCATTAAAGATTCATTACTTGAGAATAAGGCAGAAGCCTTGCTTACTGGAGAATTTGCTGAGCTTTTGGAAGCAGTAGAAGTCTTTGGTTTCTTCTTGGCTTCTATCGATATGCGTCAAGATTCTAGTGTGCATGAAGCCTGTGTTGCCGAATTATTAGCATCTGCTGGAATTAATGATCACTATAGTGATTTATCAGAAGATGAAAAATGTGAGTTGCTTCTACATGAATTGTTAGAGGACCCTCGAATCTTGTCTGCGACTCATGCTGAGAAGTCTGAACTTCTTGAGAAAGAATTAGCTATTTTCCAAACGGCCCGTGAATTAAAAGATCGTTTGGGAGAAGATGTCATTCGTCAAACGATTATCTCTCATGCGACTAGCGTATCAGATATGCTAGAATTGGCCATTATGCTGAAAGAAGTTGGACTGGTTGATAATGAAAAAGCGCGCGTCCAAATCGTTCCACTCTTTGAGACGATTGAGGACTTGGACCATTCTGAAGAAACAATGAGAAAGTATTTCTCTCTACCCCTTGCTAAGAAGTGGATTGCTTCTAAAAACAACTACCAAGAAATTATGCTTGGTTACTCTGATAGTAACAAGGATGGCGGTTACCTCTCATCTTGTTGGACCCTCTATAAGGCTCAAAAACAATTGACCGCCATCGGTGACGAGTTTGGTGTTAAAGTAACCTTCTTCCACGGTCGTGGTGGTACTGTTGGTCGTGGTGGTGGTCCTACTTATGATGCCATTGCTTCCCAACCCCTTAAGTCTATTAAGGACCGTATTCGATTAACTGAACAAGGTGAAGTTATCGGAAATAAATACGGAAACAAGGATGCAGCCTACTATAACCTTGAAATGTTGGTATCAGCGGCTATCAACCGTATGATTACACAGAAGAAGAGTGATACTAATACATCAAATCGCTATGAAGCCATCATGGATCAAGTGGTAGAACGCAGCTACGATATCTACCGTGAGCTCGTATTTAGAAATGAACATTTCTATGATTATTTCTTTGAATCTAGTCCAATTAAAGCTATTTCAAGTTTCAATATTGGTTCTCGTCCAGCAGCTCGTAAAACGATTACTGAAATTAGTGGTCTACGTGCTATTCCTTGGGTATTCTCATGGTCACAAAGTCGTGTCATGTTCCCAGGTTGGTATGGTGTTGGTTCAAGCTTCAAGGAATTTATTGATCAAGATCCAAAAAATATTGAATACCTTCGTGACATGTATCAAAATTGGCCATTCTTCCAGTCACTCCTATCTAACGTTGATATGGTCTTGTCAAAATCAAATATGAATATTGCTTTTGAATATGCTAAACTTTGTGAAAGTGAAGAAGTACAAGCAATCTACTATACTATTTTGGATGAATGGCAATTGACCAAGAACGTTATCTTAGCTATCGAAGGCTATGATGAACTTTTGGCAGAAAATACTTACTTGAAAGACAGTCTAAACTATCGTATGCCTTATTTCAACATTCTGAACTATATCCAGTTGGAGTTGATTAAGCGTCAACGTCGTGGTGAGCTTTCTTTAGATGAGGAAAGATTGATTCATACGACCATTAATGGAATTGCTACAGGATTACGTAATTCAGGTTAATACAGGCAAGATTTTCCAAAAACCGTAGGAATTTTCATAATTTTTTAAAATAATTCATGAAAATCCTTGACAAGTTTTAGTAAAATGATATAATTTAAGCATTCAGAAAGTAATCATCGAATTTTTTTAGCGAGTCTGTGGTTGGTGGAAACAGATAGAAGAAGATGATGAAATTGGGCTGGATGTTATTAAGAATTTGAAATCATAAGAATTCGGTGAGCACACCTTATAGTGCAACTCGTGAAGCGAGTAAGAGAGATAGGACTAGTTCCTATAATTGAGGTGGCACCGCGCATCGACGTCCTCACACAAGTTTTTTGTGTGAGGACTTTTTCTATGGGGAGGAAAAAATGATGGAAATCAAACGATGGCGACGCTTGGTAAAGTTATATTGAAAGTGTAATGAACATTACTAAGTTTAAGTGAAATAAGGAGAAATAGATATGAATAAACGTTTAATTGGTATTATTGCAGCACTAGCACTTGTAGTTGGAGGAAGCTTGGTCTACTCTAACTTAACGAAACAAGATGCTAAAACCGAGACAGCTAACAAAACTGCTAAAGTTGGTGTTCTACAGTTCGTCAGTCACCCATCGCTTGACTTGATTTACCAAGGTATCCAAGATGGACTTGCTGAAGAAGGCTATAAAGGCGACCAAGTTAAAATAGACTTTATGAACTCAGAAGGTGACCAAAGTAAGGTTGCGACAATGAGTAAACAATTGGTAGCAAACGGAAACGATGTCGTTGTCGGAATTGCAACACCTGCAGCTCAAGGTCTAGCAAGTGCAACAAAAGACCTTCCTATTATCATGGCAGCTATTACAGACCCAGTTGGAGCTAACCTTGTACAAAACTTGGAAAAACCAGGTGGAAACATCACAGGGGTATCCGACCATAACCCTGCTGAACAACAGGTTGAATTGATTAAAACATTGACTCCTGATGTCAAGATAGTTGGAGCTCTTTACTCAAGTAGCGAAGATAACTCAAAATCACAAGTCGAAGAGTTCAAAGCTTACGCAGAAAAAGCTGGTTTGAAAGTAGAAACATTCGCAGTTCCATCAACTAACGAAATTGCTTCAACAGTTAATGTTATGACTGGGAAAGTTGATGCTATTTGGGTTCCAATTGACAACACAATCGCATCTGCGTTCTCAACTGTAGTATCAAGCAACCAAACAGCTAAAAAACCAATCTACCCAAGTGCGACTGCCATGGTAGAAGCAGGTGGTTTGGCATCAGTCGTTGTGGACCAACACGATCTTGGTGTTGCTACCGGTAAGATGATTGCCAAAGTCTTGAAGGGTGAAAAACCTGCAGATACACCAGTTAATGTCTTCTCAACTGGTAAATCAGTTATCAACAAAAAAGTGGCTCAAGAACTTGGAATTACTATTCCCGAATCAGTTCTAAAAGAAGCTGGTCAAGTGATTGAATAATAATAAAGGAGGAGTTGGAGACATCTCCTCCAATTTTTAAAAGAAGGAAATGAATGTAACATGATAGTATCGATTATCTCTCAAGGATTCGTCTGGGCTATTCTGGGTTTGGGAATCTTTATGACTTTTCGAATCCTCAACTTTCCAGATATGACAACCGAGGGTTCCTTCCCACTTGGAGGAGCGGTAGCAGTAACTCTAATTACACAAGGTGTTAATCCTTTTCTTGCTACCTTAGTAGCTGTTGGAGCAGGTTGTCTTGCAGGTTTAGCGACTGGTTTACTCTATACTAAAGGTAAAATTCCAACTCTCTTGTCAGGAATTCTAGTCATGACTTCCTGTCATTCTATCATGCTCATGATAATGGGACGTGCCAATCTTGGACTTTTGGGAACTAAACAAATCCAGGACGTTCTTCCATTCTCATCTGAGGTTAATCAATTGTTTACAGGTTTGATTTTTGTGACTTTGGTTATTTTAGTGATGCTTTTCTTCCTAGATACTAAACTTGGACAAGCTTATATTGCTACTGGTGATAATCCGGATATGGCTCGTAGTTTTGGTATCAATACGGGACGTATGGAGTTGATGGGCTTGGTCTTGTCAAATGGTGTGATCGCACTTGCTGGCGCTCTTATTGCTCAACAAGAAGGCTATGCAGATGTTTCTCGTGGTATCGGGGTTATCGTGGTTGGTCTTGCAAGCTTAATTATCGGTGAAGTACTCTTTAAGAGTCTTACATTAGCAGAACGCTTGGTTACTATTGTCGTTGGTTCTATTAGCTACCAATTCTTGGTATGGGGAGTCATTGCTCTTGGCTTTAATACTAGCTACCTCCGTCTATACAGTGCTCTTATCCTAGCAACTTGTCTAGTTATTCCAACCCTTAAGGATAAATACTTGAAAGGAGTCAAGATAAGCAAATGACAGCAATTGTAGAATTGAAAAATGCCACAAAAATTGTGAAAAATGGCTTTGACGAGGAAAAAATTATCCTAAACGATGTTTCTCTGGATATATACGAACATGACTTCATCACAATCCTGGGTGGAAATGGTGCAGGGAAATCAACTCTCTTTAATAGCATTGCAGGAACTTTGCCCCTGACTAGTGGGACTATCCGTATTATGGGAGAGGATGTGACTCATTTCAGCCCTGAAAAACGTGCCAAGTACCTTTCTCGTGTCTTCCAGGATCCCAAGATGGGAACTGCCCCTCGTATGACGGTTGCAGAAAATCTCTTGATTGCTAAGTTTCGTGGTGAAAAACGTGGTCTATTTCCAAGAAGACTATCAGCTTACAAAGAAGAATTTCAAGCAACCATTGAGAAAGTCGGAAATGGTCTAGAAAAACACTTGGATACACCGATTGAATTCTTGTCAGGTGGACAAAGACAGGCCTTGAGCCTCTTGATGGCAACTTTGAAACGTCCTGAACTACTTTTGTTAGATGAACATACAGCTGCCCTTGATCCTAAAACAAGTGTTGCCTTGATGGAATTGACAAATGACTTTGTCAATAAGGACCATCTGACTGCTCTGATGATTACCCACCATATGGAAGATGCTCTCAAGTATGGAAATCGTCTCATTGTTATGAAGGAAGGACGAATCATCCAAGATTTAAGCAAGGATGAAAAAGCCAAGATGAAGATTTCAGATTACTATCAGTTGTTTGAATAAGATTTCTCATTTACAAAAAACTTAGAGATAAAATTTTATCTCTAAGTTTTTTTTGAAGCAAATAGAGATTTTTTTATTTATATATTTTTTTCAATTTTAAGTAAATGTGTAATTTCCTAAAATTTTACTTTCGAAAATGCCTATTTTCTATGAAATAGAAGCATGTAAAAGGTATGAAATGGTTTACTTTTTTTCAGAAATAAGCTATACTATATAAAGTAAACTGTGATAAAATGGAGGTATTGTCTATGGTTGACAAGAGAGTCATCGAAGAAATCAAAAACAATACCAATATTGTCGAAATCATAGGAGAAGTGATTTCTTTACAAAAATCTGGACGGAACTTTTTGGGGCTCTGTCCTTTTCATGGTGAAAAGACCCCTTCCTTTAACGTGGTCGAAGATAAGCAATTTTACCACTGTTTTGGTTGTGGTCGTTCTGGAGACGTCTTTAAGTTTATAGAGGAGTATCAACAAGTAACTTTTTCAGATGCGGTAAGGATTTTAGGTGAGCGTCTGGGGATGCACCTGGAAGCTCCTGTACATAACCCTGTCCCACACACGTCACCCCATCAAAATCTCTACGATATGCATGATAACGCTGCACGCTTTTATCATGCAATCCTCATGACGACTAAAATGGGTGAGGAGGCGAGAAACTATCTCTATAAACGTGGCTTGACTGATGATGTCATTAAACACTTTATGATTGGTCTAGCTCCAGCAGAACGCTCTTATCTTTATCAGCGTTTAGCAGACGATTATAGTGAGAAGGACTTGCTGGATTCAGGTCTATTTTATATATCTGAGAGTAACCAATTTTTTGATACTTTCCATAACCGGATTATATTTCCACTCTCAAACGACCAAGGAAAGGTAATTGCTTTCTCTGGACGGATTTGGCAAGAGACGGATTCTCAAACTGCCAAGTATAAAAATAGTCGAGCGACGGCAATTTTTAACAAGAGTTACGAATTATATCATTTGGATAGGGTAAAAAAAGGTTCTGGTAAAGCTCCTGAAATTTATCTGATGGAAGGCTTTATGGATGTCATTGCAGCCTACCGGGCTGGTATTGAAAATGCAGTAGCTTCCATGGGAACAGCTCTAACTAGTGAACATGTTGAGCATCTCAAACGCTTTACTAAAAAAGTGATTATCACTTATGATGGTGACAAAGCGGGGCAGGCTGCAACTGCCAAAGCCCTAGATGAACTTAGCGATTTGCCTGTGCAGATTGTTCAAATTCCTGATGCTATGGACCCAGATGAATACTTGCAGAAAAATTCTGCAGAAGACCTGGCTTATCTCTTGGCCAATACTCGTATCAGTCCGATTGAGTTTTATATCCATCATTACAAACCTAGTAATAGTGAAAATCTACAAGCACAGATTGATTTTATCGAGAAAATTGCACCTCTTATCGTCAAAGAACCTTCTATCACAGCCCAGAACACCTATATTCATTTACTGACTGATCATTTACCATCTTTTGATTATCAACAAGTTGAGCACATCATCAACGAAAGTCGTGTTAGACAAAGACAAGAAAAAGTGAAACAGGTTGTTAATCCGACACCAATTACTATGTCGGTTTCTAAACAATTGACGGCAGTCATGAGAGCTGAAGCACATATTCTTTATCGTATGATGGAGCACCCCCTTGTGTTGAATGATTATCGTTTGAGAGATGATTTTGTATTTGAAACTCCAGAGTTTCAGACCTTGTATGGACTCTTGATTGATAATGGTTCGATATCTTCTGAAGACTTAGCAAATCAGACTAGAGAAGTGGAAAATGCTTGGTACCAAGTGTTAGCCTTGGATCTACCTTCTGAAATGTCTCCAGAAGAACTAAAAGAAGTGGAAGAGTCTCGTAATCGTGCTCTTTTGAATCAACAAAACTTGCAAATCAAAAAGAAGGTTCAGGAAGCTAGTCATGTAGGTGATACAGAAACTGCTTTAGAAGAGCTTGAACGCTTAATTGCCCAAAAAAGAAGAATGGAGTAAGAATGGCAAAAAAACAAAAAGAAGTAACAACTTTTGATGTCCAAGTCGCTGAGTTTATTCGTAACCATAAGAAAACTGGTACTGCGACAGATGATGAAATTAACAATGTCCTTGTAATCCCTTTTGCTCTTGATGTTGAAGGAATTGAAAATCTGTTGCAACGTATTCAAGATGCTGGTATTGCAATCACTGATAACGAAGGAAATCCAAGTGAACGTGTCTTAAGCACAGAGGAAGAACCAGAACTTAGCGATGAAGACTTAATTGGTTCAACATCTGCCAAAGTGAATGACCCTGTCCGCATGTACTTAAAGGAAATCGGTGTCGTACCTCTTCTTACAAACGAAGAAGAAAAAGAGTTGGCCCTTGCCGTTGAAGCAGGAGATGTAGAAGCGAAACAACGTCTAGCAGAGGCTAACCTTCGTTTGGTAGTCTCTATCGCGAAACGCTATGTTGGACGCGGTATGCAATTCCTTGACTTGATCCAAGAAGGGAATATGGGATTGATGAAAGCCGTTGATAAATTTGACTACTCTAAAGGTTTCAAATTCTCAACTTACGCAACTTGGTGGATTCGTCAGGCTATTACACGTGCCATTGCTGACCAAGCTCGTACCA
Organism: Streptococcus sp. Marseille-Q6470; assembly: GCF_946902905.1. Taxonomy (NCBI): domain Bacteria; kingdom Bacillati; phylum Bacillota; class Bacilli; order Lactobacillales; family Streptococcaceae; genus Streptococcus; species Streptococcus sp. Marseille-Q6470. The sequence goes on along the minus strand of NZ_OX336385.1, from coordinate 472,394 downwards.
TTCGTATTCCAGTTCACATGGTAGAAACCATCAACAAACTTGTTCGTGAGCAGCGTAACCTTCTTCAAGAGTTGGGACAAGATCCTACTCCTGAACAAATTGCTGAACGTATGGATATGACACCTGATAAGGTTCGTGAGATCTTGAAGATTGCTCAAGAGCCAGTGTCTCTTGAAACACCTATTGGTGAAGAGGACGACAGCCATCTTGGTGACTTTATCGAGGACGAAGTGATTGAAAATCCAGTAGACTACACAACTCGTATCGTCTTGCGTGAGCAGTTGGATGAAGTGCTAGACACCTTGACTGACCGTGAAGAAAATGTATTGCGTCTTCGTTTTGGTCTTGATGATGGAAAGATGCGCACTTTAGAAGATGTTGGTAAAGTCTTCAATGTCACTCGTGAGCGTATCCGTCAAATTGAGGCTAAGGCCTTGAGAAAACTTCGCCAGCCTAGTCGTAGTAAACCACTTCGTGACTTTATCGAAGATTAAAATTGGAGGATTACACATGGCTTATACAGAAGAGCAAATTGAAACTATCAAAACGAAAATCTTATCTGCATTAGAAGAGGTTATCGACCCAGAATTAGGAATCGATATCGTCAACCTAGGTCTGATTTATGAGATTCGATTTGATGGTGATACCGGTGATACTGAGATTGATATGACCTTAACGACTATGGGTTGTCCATTGGCAGACCTCTTGACCGATCAAATTTATGATGCAATGACTGATGTTCTAGAGGTTACCAACGTTGAAGTAAAATTAGTTTGGTATCCAGCTTGGACGGTTGAAAAAATGAGTCGCTATGCACGTATCGCTTTAGGTATTAAATAGAATGATAAAAAAGAGAAATAGTATAAGTGTTAGGAGATTCCCTAGCTTTTATGCTATCTCTCTTTTAATTTGCTGATTTTCTTTCAATAAAATGATATAATGGATAGTATGGAAAAAGAGAAATTACGCATCAATATGCTAAGTTCGAGTGAAAAGGTAGCAGGACAAGGTGTTTCTGGAGCTTACCGTGAACTTGTGCAACTTTTGAAACGTGATGCGAAAGACCAACTAATTGTAACGGAGAATCTTCCTGTAGAAGCTGATGTTACTCATTTTCATACAATCGACCTTCCTTATTATCTGTCAACTTTTCAAAAGAAGCGATCAGGTCGTAGGATTGGTTATGTCCACTTCTTGCCTGACACCTTAGAAGGTAGTTTGAAGATTCCATTCTTCCTAAAAGGGATTGTTAAGCGCTATGTGTTTTCTTTTTATGACCGTATGGAACACTTGGTTGTGGTCAATCCTACTTTTATCGAAGATTTGGTTGCAGCTGGTATTCCTCGTGAAAAGGTGACCTATATCCCTAACTTTGTTAACAAAGAAAAATGGCATCCATTACCATTAGATCAAGTTTCTCAACTGCGTCAAGATATGGGAATAAGTGAGGAACAGTTTGTAGTAGTGGGAGCTGGGCAGGTTCAAAAGCGTAAGGGAATCGATGATTTCATCACTCTTGCGGAGGAACTACCGGATATCACCTTTATTTGGGCTGGAGGCTTCTCTTTTGGTGGGATTACAGATGGTTATGAACGCTATAAAAAAATCATGGATAATCCTCCAGAGAATCTGATTTTCCCTGGAATTGTTGAGCCAGAACGGATGAGAGAGCTGTATGCTTTGGCAGATTTGTTCTTACTTCCTAGCTATAATGAGCTCTTTCCGATGACTATTCTAGAAGCTGCGAGTTGTGAAGCTCCCATTATGCTTCGGGACTTAGATCTTTATAAGGTGATTCTAGAAGGAAATTACAGACCAACCACCGATGTGGAAGAGATGAAAGAAGCCATTTTGGAATACAGAGCGCATCCAGAAGCACTAAAAGAATTAAAAGAGAGGGCTAAGGCTATTTCAAAAGAATACTCAGAAGAGCATCTTTTAGAAATCTGGCTAAAATTCTATCGGGAGCAAGCAGCTTTAGGAAAAAAATGAGGTAGTATATGCGAATTGGATTATTTACAGATACTTATTTCCCACAGGTCTCGGGTGTTGCGACCAGTATTCGAACCTTAAAAACTGAGCTTGAAAAGCAAGGGCATGCAGTCTTTATCTTTACGACAACTGATAAGGATGTTAATCGCTATGAAGACTGGCAAATTATCCGTATTCCTAGTGTTCCTTTCTTTGCTTTTAAAGACCGTCGTTTCGCTTACCGTGGATTTACGAAAGCTCTTGAGATTGCGAAACAATACAAACTCGATATTATTCATACCCAAACTGAGTTTTCTCTTGGTTTATTGGGAATTTGGATTGCTCGAGAACTGAAAATCCCAGTCATTCATACATATCATACCCAATATGAGGATTATGTCCACTATATTGCTAAGGGTATGTTGATTCGTCCAGGTATGGTCAAGTATCTTGTGAGAGGATTTCTTCATGACGTTGATGGAGTCATTTGTCCGAGTGAAATTGTGCGTGATTTGTTATCTGATTATAAGGTAAAGGTTGAAAAGCGTGTCATTCCTACAGGGATTGAACTTGCCAAGTTTGAACGGCCTGAGATTGGTCCTGAGCAAATCAGTGACCTCCGAGATAAACTTGGTATCAAGAAAAGTGAAAAGATGCTTCTAAGTCTTTCTCGTGTTTCGTACGAGAAGAATATTCAAGCAGTTCTTAAAGCTTTACCAGATGTCCTAAAAGAAGAACCAAATGTTAAACTGGTTGTAGCTGGAGATGGACCTTATTTAGACAACCTTAAGGAGCAAGCAGAAGATTTAAAAATTCAAGATTCTGTTATCTTTACAGGTATGATACCGCCAAATGAGACGGCACTCTATTATAAGACAGCTGATTTCTTCATATCGGCTTCTACAAGTGAAACTCAGGGATTGACTTATCTGGAAAGTTTAGCTAGTAAGACACCTGTTATTGCCCATGGTAATCCTTATTTGGATAATCTCATCAATGATAAAATGTTCGGAACCCTTTATTATGAGGAAAGGGACTTGGCAGGAGCGATTCTTGAGGCTTTACTTGCTACTCCACTGATGGATGAAAAACACTTGGCTGAAAAGTTATATGAAATTTCTGCTGAGAATTTTGGTAGAAGAGTCCATGAATTTTATCTAGACGTTATTATTTCAAATAATTTTGCCAAAGAAATAGGGGCTGACGAACCTGTTACAAAACGTATTTTAAAGACAGTCTTCTATATCCCGCAACAGGCTGTTACTATGCCAGTTAAAGGTTCGAAGCGTATGCTTAAGGCATCTAGAAAACAATTAAGAAATTTAAGAAAATATATAAATGATTAATCGAATCAAAGAAAGGAAATAAAAATATGAAAAAGAAATTTATGAGAAGTGGTAGAGATCAAAAAATCGGTGGTGTATGCGCTGGTTTAGCTAATTATTTTGATATCGACCCTACAATCGTACGTGTTATTTGGGGAGTTTTGGCTTTCTGTTATGGTGCTGGACTTATTGCTTATTTAATCTTGTGGGCAATCGCTCCTGTATCAGATGAATATTAAGAACAGAGTATTATAGTAAAGGAGAAAACATGGCATTCGGTGATAATGGTAAACGTAAAAAAACATTCTTTGAAAAACTTACAATGTTTGTAGTATTAGTAATGTTATTTGTAACATTGGCAGGTATCTTTGCTACTGCCATTGGTGTATTTAGCAGATTCTAAAAAGTTAATCATTTTATTGTTTGGCAATAAGTTGGGTGACTGGGATTTCCCAGCCCTTTTTGAAGTGAGAAGAGAATATGAGTATGTTTTTAGATACAGCCAAGATTAAAGTAAAGGCTGGTAATGGTGGCGATGGCATGGTTGCCTTTCGTCGTGAAAAATACGTCCCTAATGGTGGACCATGGGGCGGTGATGGAGGACGTGGTGGTAACGTTGTTTTCGTTGTAGACGAAGGTTTACGTACCCTTATGGACTTCCGTTACAATCGTCATTTCAAAGCCCAATCTGGCGAGAAGGGAATGACCAAAGGGATGCACGGTAGAGGGGCAGAAGACTTGATTGTCCGTGTGCCTCAAGGAACAACCGTGCGTGACGCTGAAACAGGAAAAATTATTACAGATTTGATTGAGAATGGGCAAGAATTCATTGTGGCCCACGGTGGTCGTGGTGGTCGAGGAAATATCCGTTTTGCAACACCAAAAAATCCTGCACCAGAAATCTCAGAAAATGGAGAACCAGGTCAGGAACGTGAATTACAGTTAGAACTTAAAATTCTTGCGGATGTTGGCTTAGTTGGCTTCCCATCTGTCGGTAAATCAACACTCCTTAGCGTGATTACCTCTGCTAAGCCAAAAATTGGTGCCTACCACTTTACGACAATTGTTCCAAATCTTGGTATGGTTTGTACCCAGTCCGGTGAATCCTTTGCCGTTGCAGACCTTCCTGGATTGATTGAAGGTGCTAGCCAAGGTGTTGGACTAGGAACTCAGTTCTTGCGCCATATCGAGCGTACTCGTGTTATCCTACATATCATTGATATGTCAGCTAGCGAAGGACGTGATCCTTACGAGGACTATCTAGCAATCAATAAGGAACTTGAATCTTACAATCTTCGTCTGATGGAGCGTCCACAGATTATTGTTGCCAATAAAATGGATATGCCTGAGAGTCAAGAAAACCTTGAAGAATTCAAGAAAAAATTGGCTGCTAATTATGATGAATTTGAAGAATTACCACCAATCTTCCCAATTTCAGGTTTGACTAAGCAAGGACTTGCACCGCTATTAGACGCAACGGCTGAGCTTCTTGATAAAACGCCAGAATTCCTTCTTTATGACGAATCAGAAATGGAAGAAGAGGCTTACTATGGCTTCGATGAAGAAGAAAAACCATTTGAGATTGGTCGTGACGATGATGCAACATGGGTTCTTTCAGGTGAAAAACTCATGAAACTCTTTAATATGACTAACTTTGACCGTGATGAGTCTGTCATGAAGTTTGCTCGTCAGTTGCGTGGTATGGGTGTTGATGAAGCTCTTCGTGCTCGTGGCGCTAAGGACGGCGACCTTGTCCGTATTGGAAAATTTGAGTTTGAATTTGTAGACTAGGAGATAGCTATGGGTGATAAACCAATATCTTTCCGAGATGCTGATGGAAATTTTGTTTCTGCAGCAGACGTCTGGAATGAAAAGAAATTAGAAGAACTTTTTAATCGCCTCAATCCCAATCGTTCATTGAGACTTGCGAGAATGAAAAAACAAGCCGAAGAAAAAAAATAAGAATAAAAGAACCCGTGATAAACTTATCACGGGTTTTCTGATTCACTAACTACTGTTGATAGGGAATTTCTAGACTAGACTTAGCAAGGTCTACAGTTAATTGATAATCTGTATTGTCACGAACAGTAATTTCAAAGTCAGTAGTATAAAGAACGAGACGGAGGGTATCGCCCTCTTTTAGTTTGTAAATTGTTGGTTGCAATTCAAATTGGAATTCCATCCATTTATCTGGTTTAACTTCTTCAATTTTTAATAAATCATGACGATTTTGGAGGTTGAGATAGCCTTTGGTGATGACGCGCTGAGCATTTGGGCTAAATGGTAGCTCACAGAGATTGTCTAACATGTGATAACGACCATTATCTAGTGTTCGACCGTATAAGACTCCTGGATATGGTTGAAGGTATTTCTTTTGACCAAGTTCGAGAAGTTGAGCAGAGAGAAGGCCTTTATTGGTACTTGACTTGAGACGAAGGTTTAGTTTAACACGACCATTGATATGAAGATCTTCAGTCACTGGAAGATCAATGGTAATCTGATTCACCTTGCCTTGATAGAGTTCATTATTAAAGGTTTGGTAGGTTTTTCCAAAACGTTCGAAGTCAGAATCTTGGTAATGATTTTCAATGACAGCTTCTTCAGTACCTAAAGAGAAAGTTTTATGTTCAGTTTGATTTCCAAAATCTTCAAGTGACAGCCAGGTTTGAGGAGCAGTGTTGTCTTGCCACACGACTTTTGGAAGTTGGTGGTCAGTCTCTTGACCCAATAATTTTTGTGTCAAAAGAGCGTTCATAGACTCCCGAAAATCAATCGACTGCCAGTTGTTCATATAAACGTGAGCGCCATTATGATAAAAGAGGTGTTTTTTAATATGGCTTGGAAGAGCATTGAACATTTGATAGACATGAAGTGGTTTCACATTCCAGTCTTGAGAACCGTGGGTAAAGACAACCTCGGCTTTAACTTTCTGGGCGTTGAGTAGATAGTTTCTGTCATGCCAAAATTGGTTATAGTCCCCAGTTTTACGGTCTAGATTTTTCTTAAGTTCTTCTATGGATGCTTTATGAGCCTCGTTTCCACGAATAAAGTCACCAGCTAAGAGATTGCGAGAATAAGTTAATTCATCTAATGAATCGAAGTCTTCTCCAGGATAGCCGCCTGGGCTTGTCACAAGACCATTTTCACGGTAATAGTTGTACCATGATGAGATACCTGCTTCTGCAATAATAACCTCTAAACCATCAACTCCTGTGCTAGCAATACCGTTAGACATTGTTCCTAGGTAAGAAAGTCCTGTAGTCGCGACTTTACCGTTTGACCAATCAGCTTTTACATGACGTTTACGACTATGATCCGTAAAAGCACGACAACGACCATTTAGCCAATCGATAACATTCTTATAAGCTTCAACTTGACGGTAATCTCCATTGGTCATTAAACCTTGTGAATCTTTGGTACCAAGACCTGATACGTAGATATTGGCAAATCCTCTTGGAAGGAAGTAATCATTAAGTGTGTAGCTGCTATTGATATGAGTGAGCTTTTCTTCAGCTTCTGGAACTAGTTCAGCTTCTACAACTGGTTCAACTAGGTCTAATGTCGGTTGCTCTAGTGAAATTTCATGTGGTTCCTTGACTGCTAGCTCAGCTTCCATCTTGTAAAGAGCCTTATCGCTTGCTTTGTCATTGGTTCCTTGATGATATGGACTTGCTGTCATAACAGCTGGAATCTTTCCATTGTAAGCTGGACGAATGACATTTACCTTAATAAGATCAGGAAGTCCATCTCTATCAGAATCAACACGAGTCTCTACATAAACTACTTCACGAATGACATTGTTTGCAGAGAAGGTTGCCAAACTCTTGCCATTGAAGTAGTGATAGTTATTGTCCTCAGAAATGAGTCCATCACTAACTAACTGATCAATTAAGGTATTTCCTTTTTTAGTGCGTGTATTTAGAAGTTGATAGAGATTGTCGATTAAATCTCCGTAAACAATCGGAAACGCTGTTTCTTTGTGAAAAGCAAGACCATCTTCAAAGTCTACTAAGTAACTGAATCCAAGCAATTGAAAGGCAACAGTGTAGAAAATTTCTGCTGTCAATTCACGGTCTGAATTAAAGAAAGTAAGCAAATCAGTTTCTTTATCAACTGCTAAAGTAGTGAGGGGATATTCCGTATTTTTGTAATTAAAAAAACAAGTTCTAACAAATGCTTCAAACTGTTCTTTTGCTGAAGTTGATTTATCAAACTTGAAGCCCAGTTCAGATAATTCTTGCAGAGCTTCTTGGTTTGTAACGGAATAATAACTAAATTGATTAAAACGCATGGATCTCTCCTTTTAAAGAATCATTCAAGAGTCATTATATCAAAAAATCATAGAAAATAACAGAAAGAGTAGAGATATGACTTATAGTCAGACATGATAAGAGAGCCAATTCTAAAACAAGGACAATTTTCATTTTTTGAGTATCCTCTAAGGTTATGCTATACTAGATATATGTTAGATTTGGAGAAATACGGTGTGACCATGTGGGAAGAGGAGAAAATTCTCTCTTTCCGTCAAAAACTGTTAGCCTGGTATGATGAAAATAGACGAGATTTACCTTGGAGAAGAAGCAAAAATCCTTACCATATCTGGGTATCTGAAATCATGTTGCAGCAGACAAGAGTTGATACAGTTATTCCCTATTACGAACGTTTTTTAGAAAGATTTCCAATTGTAGAGAGTTTAGCAACTGCACCTGAAGAAGACTTATTAAAGGCGTGGGAAGGTCTCGGATATTATTCGCGTGTTCGCAATATGCAAGCAGCAGCTCAGCAGATTATGAACGAATTTAATGGAGAGTTTCCATCAACTTACGAAGGTATTTCAAGTTTGAAGGGGATTGGTCCTTATACGGCGGGTGCTATTTCAAGTATTGCCTTTAATCTTCCACAACCTGCAGTAGATGGGAATGTCATGCGTGTTTTAGCTCGCCTTTTTGAAGTGAATCATGATATTGGAAATCCTTCAAATCGCAAGATATTTCAAGCAATGATGGAAATCTTAATTGATCCAAATCGTCCAGGTGATTTTAATCAGGCTTTGATGGATTTAGGTTCTGATATTGAAGCGCCGGTCAATCCTAGGCCTCAAGATAGTCCAATTAAGGAATTTAGCGCAGCTTATCAGCACGGGACTATGGATCGCTATCCCATTAAAGCGCCAAAGAAAAAGCCCGTTCCCATTTATCTAAATGCCTTAGTTGTTCAAAATGCTAAAGGACAGTTTTTACTAGAAAAGAATGAAAGTGAAAAGTTACTCGCTGGATTTTGGCATTTCCCCTTGATTGAGGTAGATGAATTTTCAAAAGACGAAGAAGAGTTAAATCTCTTTAATCAGGTTTCCGAAGCATCACTGCAATTCGGTCCATCACCTCAAGACAGTTTTGAGCAGGATTATGATTTAGAGGTTGACTGGCAGGATACTCATTTTGAAGAAGTGAAACATGTCTTTAGCCATCGAAAGTGGCATGTACGAATCCTATCCGGGCAAGTAGTTGATAGCAAAGAATATTGTGATAAAGAGGTAGTTTGGTTAACTCCTGAAGAGTTTGACCTCTACCCACTTGCAAAACCTCAGCAAAAAATTTGGCAAGAGTATTCAAAAAGATGCTGACAACACTAGTCTTTCGTGTCTTCTTTGCATTTTTTTGGTATAATTGATACAAGGAAAAAGGTGACTATATGAAAAAAATATTGATTGTAGATGATGAAAAACCAATCTCAGATATTATTAAGTTTAATATGACCAAGGAAGGCTATGAAGTGATTACAGCCTTTAATGGACGCGAAGCAATTGAGCTGTTCGAAGCTGAAAAACCAGATATTATTATCTTGGATTTGATGCTCCCAGAGATTGATGGTCTTGAAGTGGCTAAAACAATTCGCAAGACAAGCAGTGTTCCAATTATCATGCTTTCAGCAAAAGATAGTGAGTTTGATAAGGTTATTGGTCTTGAGCTTGGGGCGGATGATTATGTGACTAAGCCATTTTCAAATCGTGAGCTACAAGCGCGTGTTAAGGCTCTTCTTCGTCGTACGGAGTTAGTAGCAGTAGATAACCAAGAGGAAGATACTAAATTACAAAGTCTTCAAATTGGAGATTTAGAGATTCTTCCAGATGCTTATGTAGCCAAAAAATATGGAGAAGAATTGGACCTAACTCACAGAGAGTTTGAGTTGTTGCATCACTTAGCTTCTCATCTTGGTCAAGTTATTACCCGTGAACATCTCCTTGAGACTGTTTGGGGCTATGACTATTTTGGTGATGTTCGTACTGTCGATGTTACCATTAGACGTCTACGTGAGAAGATTGAAGATACACCAAGTAGACCTGAATATATCTTAACTCGTCGTGGTGTGGGTTATTATATGAGAAATAATGATTGATATAATTAAACAAACAATTTTAACCAGAGATTTCGTCTTTGTACTCATATTAATTGGTTTTATCATGCTTGTTAGCTTTCTCTTGCTTGAAGGCCGTAGAGATAATATTCGACTCAAACAGTTAAATCAAAAGATTAAAGATTTAATTGCTGGTGATTATTCTCAGGTATTAGATATGCAGGGGAATACTGAAATCACTAACATTACGAATAACTTAAATGATTTGTCTGAAGTTATTCGTCTAACTCAAGAAAACCTTGAGCAGGAAAGTAAAAGATTGCATAGTATCCTGTCATATATGACAGATGGGGTTCTTGCAACCAATCGTCGTGGTCAAATCACTATGATTAATGATATGGCTAAAAGACAACTTGGGATCGAAAGTGATGATGCGCTCAATCAGAACATTTTAGAGTTGCTCAAGATTGAAGATGAGTATGAACTGAGAGACTTGATTACTCAAAGTCCTGAATTGATGATTTATTCCCAAAATGTAAATGGGGAGTACGTCAGCTTGCGTGTGCGTTTTGCCTTGATTCGTAGAGAATCTGGCTTTATCTCTGGTTTGGTAGCAGTCCTACATGATACGACTGAACAAGAGAAAGAAGAACGCGAGAGAAGACTATTCGTTTCAAATGTTAGTCATGAATTGCGAACTCCTTTGACCAGTGTAAAATCTTACCTAGAAGCCTTGGATGAGGGTGCATTATATGAACCTGTTGCTCCTGATTTTATCAAAGTATCTCTAAATGAGACTAACCGCATGATGCGAATGGTAACGGACCTCTTGCATCTTTCGCGCATTGATAATGCAACCGGTCATTTGGATGTTGAGTTGATTAACTTCACAGCATTCATCACATTTATCCTTAATCGTTTCGACAAGATGCGAACGCAGGATGAAGAAAAAAAATACGAGTTGGTTCGGGATTATCCGATTACATCGGTCTGGATTGAAATTGATACAGATAAGATGACTCAGGTAATTGATAATATTTTAAATAATGCTATCAAATATTCTCCAGATGGTGGTAAAATTACAGTTAGTATGAAAACCACAGATGACCAGATGATTTTATCAATTTCGGATCAAGGACTTGGAATTCCTAAAGAAGATTTACCGAAGATTTTTGACCGTTTCTACAGGGTTGATAAGGCTAGAAGTCGTGCCCAAGGTGGGACTGGTTTAGGTCTTGCAATAGCAAAAGAAATCATCAAACAACACAATGGTTTTATCTGGGCCAAGAGTGAATATGGCAAGGGTTCAACCTTTACCATTGTTCTTCCTTATGATAATGATGCTGTAAAAGAAGAAGTATGGGAGGATGAAGTAGAAGACTAGAATGAGTGAAACAGGCTTTAAATATAGTATTTTAGCATCGGGTTCTAGTGGAAATTCCTTTTATCTAGAAACCCCTAAGAAAAAGATTTTAGTAGATGCCGGCTTATCTGGCAAAAAAATTACAAGCTTATTGGGTGAAATCAATCGTAAACCAGAAGATTTGGATGCTATTTTGATTACGCATGAGCATGCTGACCATATTCACGGTGTCGGAGTTTTAGCCCGTAAGTATGGCATGGATCTTTACGCCAATGATAAAACCTGGCAAGCTATGGAAAATAGTAAGTATCTAGGTAAAGTTGACTCTTCACAAAAGCATATCTTTGAAATGGGGAAAACTAAAACATTTGGAGATATCGACATTGAGAGTTTTGGAGTTAGCCATGATGCAGTTGCTCCCCAATTCTACCGTTTTATGAAGGATGACAAGAGCTTTGTTATGCTGACGGATACAGGTTATGTCAGTGACCGTATGGCTGGCATTGTCGAGAATGCAGATGGCTACTTGATTGAATCTAATCACGATGTCGAGATTCTGAGAGCTGGATCTTATGCTTGGCGACTCAAGCAAAGGATTCTGTCTGATCTTGGTCACCTCTCAAATGAAGATGGAGCCGATGCCATGATTCGCACACTAGGTAATCGCACCAAGAAGATTTACCTAGGACATTTATCTAAAGAGAATAATATCAAGGAGCTAGCTCACATGACCATGGTCAATCAGTTAGCGCAAGCAGACCTAGGAGTAGGAGTGGACTTTCAAGTTTACGATACATCTCCTGATACTGCAACACCACTGTCAGATATATAAAAAAGAAGGTCTATTGCCTTCTTTTTTTAATGATTTTTACAATCCAGCGAATTCTTTGATTTCTTGAGCCGACATTGAAGAGTCACAGCGGACTTTGATTTGTCCATTTGAAATATGAACGAATCCTGGTACAGTTGGAATTTCATAGCGTGAACGGAAATCTCGCAAAGCTTCAAGTTGACTTGGTTCTTCACTATTAATGAAATAGATGTGAGCTTTAGTTTCAGTAACCACGCCTGCTAATGTTGTAGCAAATTTTCGGCAGTAAGGACAAGTTTTACGCCCGATAAAGAATGTTGCAGTTTCTTTTTTATCAAGAGCTTCTTGAGCACGAGCAACAGTTGTCACTTCAAGATCTTTAATATTTTCTAAAAATTGTTCCATGAGTTTACCTCTTTTTCATTGATAAATCTAGTATGCCATAAAGTCTTTAAAAATGCTTAGATTTGATACGAAAAAGGGAGTGGGACAGAACGAATTTTGACTAAAAATCGTTCGTTGTCCCACCCCCGCAAGGCTGATTAGATCATCTTTGGAGCTTAAAAGTCGAACAAAGATGCCAATCAGCTACTGCGTCTTGCTGTTATAACTTATAAGAGGCTGGATGCTCTATGCCCAGCCTCTTTATGTTTCTTACCTTACAAAAGCATTGATTTCAGCTTCGATGTTTGCGATCTTAGTTTGTGAATCTTCGTTAGTTTCACCTACAACTGCAATGTAAAACTTGATTTTTGGTTCTGTTCCTGAAGGGCGAACAGCAATCCATGAACCGTCAGCAAGTGTGTATTTCAAAACATCACTTGGAGGAGTTGTCAAGTTTGTAACAGTTCCGTCAGCAGCAGTAGCAGTTTGAGCCTTGAAGTCTTCAACGACAGCGATGGCAGTTCCATTGAACTCTTTTGGACCGTTTTCACGGAATTTCGCCATAATGGCTTTGATTTGCTCAGCCCCGTCAACACCAGAAAGAGTAACAGAGATTGTCTTTTCAGCATAGTAGCCGTACTCTTTGTAGATTTCTTCGATACCGTCAGCAAGTGTCAAACCACGAGAGCGGTAGTAGGCTGCAAGTTCAGCAACAACAAGGACAGCTTGGATAGCGTCTTTATCACGTACGAATGGTTTGATCAAGTAACCGAAGCTTTCTTCAAATCCCATCATGTAAGTGTGATTGTGTTTTTCTTCAAATTCTTGGATTTTTTCAGCGATAAATTTGAAACCAGTCAAGACGTTAAACATGGTTGCGCCGTAGCTTTCAGCAATCTTAGTTACCAAGTCAGTTGAAACAATTGATTTGCAAAGGGCTGCATTTTCTGGAAGGGTTCCAGCGTTTTTGTGGGCTTCCAAGATGTACTTAGCCATGATAGCACCGATTTGGTTACCTGAAAGGTTAAGGTAGCTGCCATCTTTTTGAAGGACTTCAACACCGACACGGTCTGCGTCAGGGTCAGTTGCGACAAGAACATCTGCACCAACTTGACGACCAAGTTCTTCAGCAAGGGCAAAGGCCGCTTGGTTTTCTGGGTTTGGAGATTTAACAGTAGAGAAATCTGGATCTGGAATTGCTTGAGCTTCAACGACTTGTACTGAATCAAATCCTGCTTGAGCAAGAGCACGACGAGCCAACATTTCCCCAGTACCGTGAAGTGGAGTGTAGACAATCTTCATGTCTTTACCAAATTCTTCAATCAAAGTAGGGTTAATGTTCACATCTTTAACTTCTTTGAGATATTCTGCATCGATTGATTCACCAATAACTTCAATCAAACCAGATGCTTTTTCAGCCTCAACATCAGCGACTTCCACAGCAAATGGATTTTCGATCGCACGGATATAAGTAGTCAAAGCGTCTGCATCGTGTGGAGGCATTTGGCCACCATCTTCACCGTAAACCTTGTATCCGTTAAATGGAGCTGGGTTGTGACTAGCTGTAATCATGATTCCTGCAAAACAGTTGAGGTGACGAACAGCAAATGAAAGTTCTGGAGTTGGACGGAGACTTTCAAAGACATATGATTTAATACCGTGTTTTGCAAGAACTGCTGCTGATTCAAAGGCAAATTCTGGAGAGAAGTGACGGCTATCATAAGCGATGGCAACACCACGATCTTTTTCGTTTCCACCTTTTGATTCGATTAAACGAGCCAAACCTTCAGTTGCTTGGCGAACAACATAGATATTAATGCGGTTTGTACCAGCACCAATCAAACCACGCATACCAGCAGTACCAAATTCAAGGTTTGTGTAAAAGGCGTCTTCCTTTGTTTTTTCATCCATGCTTTCCAAATCACGACGAAGGTAATCTGGTAGGTCAGCGAAATCAGCCCATTTTTGGAAGTTTTCTTGGTAAGTCATAAGATTTCTCCTTTAATATATAATCTAATCGCCTTCATTATACCACTATTTAAAGTTTTAGTAAAACGTTAGCGTGGCTCAGTTATTTGAATTTAAGTTTCATTTTAATCATAGAATGAGTAGATATTTATTATATTTAAAAATTTACAATATTTTTAAAGCGATTTCCTGTTTCTGGTTTGAAAATTTTTGACTGTATGGTACAATATAATAAATAAAAAAAGGAGATTTTCTATTATGAAAAAGGTTCTTAAGCATTCTGCTTTAGTTTTGACTGCTTTAGCATTGGTAGCTTGTGGAAATAGTAAGAAAGCAAGTGACAATGGTACTGCATCTAACTCAAACTTTGAAGTTTCTGTTAAAGACGGTATGTATGTCTTACCAAAAGATGAAGATTCATCATCACACTATCTTGCTCTTCAAGTAGAAATTAAAAACAATCGTGATAAACAGTTTAGTTTTACCAGCCAAGATATCACACTTTATAACGAAAAAGATGAAAAAGTTGAACCAATTCAAATTTATGAATCTGACAGTAAAACAAAATTCATGTCATACGGAGATAGCCTCTCTAAAGGCAAGAGTGTTGCTGGTTATGTAGTTTATGAAGTTGATAAAGATGCTAAGTATGAACTTCACTTTGCGCCAAGCTTTTACGATGATGTAAAAGAAAATAAAAAAGGTAAAAATGACGTAGCTATCAAGGTTGACCCAAGCCAATACGAAGACACTATTGATGAAGCCAAAGAAGCTATGAAAAAATATGTTGATGCTGTTTACCTAGATGGTGAAAACACTGGTGGTGCATCAAACGTAAGCTTTACTAATGATAAAACTCAAATCGTCGCGCTTGAAGATAAAAAATCAGACAACAAGAAATCAGACGATAAGAAATCTGAAGAAAAGAAAGATGGTAATAAGTCTGAAGACAAAAAATCAGATGACAAAAAATCTTCAAGCGACTCTGATGTGATCACAAATGACGTGAAGGCTGATAGAGAAGAATTTATCAAGAAATTCATCGAGTCATTTGGTAAAGGATTCTACAACTACAAGCCTTCTGATTCTGAACTTCGTACATTTGCAGAAGCGTACATCAAAGCAAATGCAAAACGAGCAAAAGTTGATTACAAAGTAAAAACTTACTTGCCAGACTATGCAGTTATCTATGTAAGACCTGAAACAATCGATTTGGATAACTTGAATGTTCATGAATTGAGCCGTAAATTCTATGAAGAAAACAAAGGTAAATACAGCAACTACTCAGAAGCTATGAAAGCTGGTGAGAAGTACATTTTAGAAAATGCACCAAGTCAATTTGATTCAACTCCTCTTGATACTAGCGATAATATGCAAAAAGAAGGTTACGAAATCAAGATGACTAAGAAAGATGGTAAATGGACAATCGACACATCTTCTAAGAACTATAACTTAAAAGATATGGCACGTACATTCCGTGGTGGTATCGGTTATTAAAATTTAAAAGTTCGAGTTTAAAGCTCGAACTTTTTTATTGGAATTGTGAAAAACGGAAAAAGATAGTAAAATAGTTACATGATTATTTTACAAGCTAATAAAATCGAACGTTCTTTTGCAGGCGATGTTCTATTTGAAAATATTAATCTACAAGTAGATGAAAGAGATCGTATTGCTCTCGTTGGGAAAAATGGAGCAGGTAAGTCGACACTATTAAAGATATTAGTCGGGGAAGAAGAGCCAACTTCTGGTGAGATTAATAAGAAAAAAGACATTTCCCTTTCTTACTTAGCACAGGATAGTCGATTTGAATCAGAAAATACTATCTATGACGAAATGCTTCACGTCTTTGACGACTTACGTACTACAGAGAAACAGCTTCGCCAAATGGAACTGGAGATGGGGGAAAAGACAGGTGCAGATCTCGATAAGATCATGTCAGACTACGATCGTCTATCTGAAGAATTCCGTCAGGCTGGAGGATTTACCTATGAAGCCGATATTCGCTCCATTTTAAATGGTTTTAAGTTTGACGAGTCTATGTGGCATATGCGAATCGCTGAGCTTTCTGGAGGGCAAAATACACGATTAGCGCTAGCCAAAATGCTCCTTGAAAAGCCAAATCTCTTGGTTTTGGATGAGCCAACCAACCACCTGGATATTGAAACGATTGCTTGGCTAGAAAACTACCTTGTAAACTATAGCGGTGCTCTCATTATCGTCAGTCACGACCGATATTTTTTGGATAAGGTAGCAACAATTACCTTGGACTTAACCAAACATTCTTTAGATAGATACGTAGGGAACTACTCAAGCTTTGTGAATCAGAAAGAACAGAAGTTACTGACTGAAGCTAAGAACTACGAAAAGCAACAGAAGGAAATTGCTGCTTTAGAAGACTTTGTTAACCGAAATCTCGTTCGAGCATCGACAACCAAGCGTGCCCAATCTAGACGTAAACAACTGGAAAAGATGGAGCGTTTAGACAAGCCTGAAGCTGGGAATAAATCAGCTAATATGACCTTCCATTCTGATAAAGTATCTGGTAATGTCGTTTTGACAGTTGAAAATGCTGCTATTGGCTATGATGGGGAAATCTTATCTGAACCGATCAACCTGGACCTTCGTAAGATGAATGCTGTTGCAATAGTTGGTCCTAATGGTATCGGGAAGACAACCTTTATCAAGTCTATTGTTGATCAGCTTCCTTTTATAAAGGGTGAGAAACGTTTCGGTGCAAATGTTGAAGTTGGCTACTATGATCAAACTCAAAGTAAGTTGACACCAAGCAATACAGTTTTAGATGAACTTTGGAATGATTTCAAATTAACGCCAGAAGTAGAAATCCGTAATCGCTTGGGGGCATTCCTTTTCTCAGGGGACGATGTCAAGAAATCAGTTGGCATGCTTTCAGGTGGAGAAAAAGCTCGCTTGTTGCTGGCTAAACTGTCCATGGAAAACAATAACTTTCTGATACTTGATGAGCCGACAAACCACTTGGATATCGATAGCAAGGAAGTCTTGGAAAATGCCCTGATTGACTTTGATGGGACTTTACTCTTTGTCAGTCATGACCGTTATTTTATCAACCGAGTAGCAACTCATGTTCTTGAATTATCTGAAAATGGCTCAACCCTCTATCTTGGTGATTATGACTATTATGTCGAAAAGAAAGCAGAGATAGAAGTTAGCAAAGTAGTGGCAACGTTAGTTGATAGCAATAAAAATGAAGAAACTCCAGTTAATGATTACCAAGCACAAAAAGAAAGTCAAAAAGAACTTCGTAAGTTAATGAGACAAATCGAAAACCTAGAGGCAGAAATCGAAGAATTAGAAAATCAAGCCCAAGCTATTTCTGAACAAATGCATACAACCAATGATGCGGATGAACTCATGCAATTGCAAGCTGAACTAGATAAGATTAGTCAGCGCCAGGAAGAAGCTATGCTTGAGTGGGAAGAATTGTCGGAGCAGGTGTAAGATGGAAAATCTTGGAAAAGTTTTTCGTGAATTTCGAATCAGTAAAAATTATTCTCTAAAAGAAGCTGCAGGAGATGCCTGTTCGACCTCCCAATTATCCCGCTTTGAATTGGGGGAGTCGGATCTGGCTACATCTCGTTTCTTTGAAATATTAGATAATATTCACGTGACGATTGAGAATTTTATGGATAAGACTAGAAATTTTCAACATCACAAGCATGTCGGATTGATGGCTCAGATTATTCCACTTTACTACTCAAATGATATTGCAGGTTTTCAAAAACTTCAAGAAGAACAACTTGAAAAGGCTAAGAGTTCAACAAATCCCCTCTATTTTGAGCTGAACTGGATTTTGTTACAAGGTTTGATTTGTCAAAGAGATGCCAGCTACACGATGAAGCAAGGTGATCTGGATAAGGTGGCAGATTATCTTTTTCAGACGGATGAATGGACCATGTATGAGTTGATCCTTTTCGGTAACCTCTATAGTTTCTACGATGTGGACTATGTCACTCGGCTTGGTAGAGAAGTTATGGAGAGGGAAGAATTTTATCAAGAAATTGGTCGCCATAGAAAACTGGTCTTGATTTTAGCTCTTAATTGTTACCAACATTGTTTAGAACATCGTTCTTTTGAAAATGCCAGCTATTTTGAATCTTACGTAGGGAAGATTATTGGTAATGATATTAAACTGTATGAGCGTAATGTTTTCCATTATTTAAAAGGCTTTGCCTTGTACCAAAAAGGACAGTGTAAAGAAGGATGTAAGCAGATGAATGAGGCCATGCGTATTTTTGACCTACTAGGTCTTCCAGAGCAAGTAGCTTACTACCAGGAACATTACGATAAGTTTGTTTAAGATTAATTTTCCCAAATATGGGAATAATGAGAAACTCCTTCAAGTTTTGATACAATAGTTTCAAAATTTGAGAGGAGTTTTTATGAATCGATATGCAGTACAGTTGATTAGTCGTGGAGCTATTAATAAACTAGGAAATATGCTCTATGATTATGGAAATAGTGTTTGGTTAGCCTCAATGGGGACAATTGGGCAAACCGTTCTAGGGATTTATCAAATTTCAGAATTAGTGACAGCTATACTAGCTAATCCATTTGGAGGCGTGATTTCAGACCGTTTTTCGCGTCGCAAGATTTTGATGACGACAGACTTGATTTGTGGAATTCTTTGTCTGGCTATTTCTTTTATAAGGAACGACAGCTGGATGATTGGAGCTTTGATCTTTGCTAATATTGTTCAAGCCATTGCCTTTGCATTTTCTCGAACTGCCAATAAAGCTATTATCACAGAAGTTGTAGAAAAAAACGAGATAGTGACTTACAATTCACGCTTAGAGTTAGTTTTGCAGGTAGTTAGTGTTAGTTCTCCTGTGGTTTCTTTCCTTGTTTTACAATTTGCAAGTCTCCATCTGACGCTCTTATTAGATGCTTTGACCTTTTTCATCGCTTTTGCCCTAGTGTCTTTACTTCCCAAAGAAGAACCAAAGGTTCAAGAGCAGAAGAGTTTTACAGGGAAAGATATTTTTGCAGATATCAAAGATGGCTTGCACTATATCTGGCATCAAAAAGAAATTTTCTTTCTCTTGTTAGTGGCTTCCAGTGTGAATTTCTTTTTTGCAGCTTTTGAGTTTTTGCTCCCTTTTTCAAATAAACTCTATGGTGTAGAAGGAGCCTATGCAACTATCTTAACCATGGGTGCAATTGGCTCAATCATCGGAGCACTGATAGCCAATAAATTTAAATCGAGTATGAATACACTTTTGTTCTTATTGATCCTCACAGGAGTAGGAGTTTTCATGATGGGCTTACCACTGCCTAATTTTCTTACTTTTTCAGGAAACCTAGTTTGTGAACTCTTTATGACAATTTTTAATATTCACTTTTTCACTCAGGTACAGATCAAGGTTGATGGAGACTATCTGGGGAGGGTATTGAGTACCATTTTTACACTGGCAATTCTCTTTATGCCGGTTGCGAAAGGTTTGATGACATTTCTACCAAGTGTGCAATTAGTTTCCTTTTTAATCATCGGACTTGGAGTTATTTTACTTTCGTTGGTATCAATGATCTATATTCAAAGACAAGATTAATATAGAAAAAAGCAACGTAAACCGTTGCTTTTTCGTTTATATCTATCCACCCTGAGGGAATCGAACCCCCATCTCAAGAACCGGAATCTTACGTGATATCCATTACACTAAGGGTGGAAACTTCCCTCATTATATCAAAAAAGATGGTGTAACTCAAGAGTCATCTAAACATTAATTTTCCCAATAAAAAAGGATTTAGACAATATCTAAATCCTTTTAAATGTTTATTTTTTTTCAAGAAGTGCTTTGATTTCTTGAAGAACTTCCAATTCAGTTGGACCAGCTGGAGCTTCTTCAGCAACTTCCTCTTTCTTACGAAGGTTTTGAGCTTTCTCAATAACTTTAATCATGAAGAAGAGAACAGTACCAATTACAACAAAGTTAATAACAGCGCTCAAGAATTTACCATATGTAACACCATTCCAAGCAAGCTCAGCAATGTTTTGTACATGCGCAGCTTCCAAGGCTGGGTTCAATAGAAGTGGAGTGATGATATCATTAACAAATGAATTGATGATAGCACCAAAAGCAGTGGCGATGATCACACCGACAGCAAGGTCAACGACGTTGCCACGGAGCAAGAAATCTTTAAGATCCTTTAACATAATCTTTTTCCTTTCGAAATTTTTCAGTCTAAATTATATCGTAAATCTATGTTGAATGCAAGAAAAGCGCTCATTTATTTTTAAAAACAAAAAGCTTGCTAAATAGGTAATTTAAAACAACAATTGTAACTTGAGCAAACCCTATTTCAATTGTGTTAATTATATTAATATCATCACCTACAAATTGACCAATAATATGAGGAAATTCAGTGACAAAGATAAAGGTTAATACCATATCAAGTAAGAAGGTAAAAAGTCTAGCTCCTGAGAATTTGATAAGACGTCTAAACCAATTTGCTCGTTTTTGTTTAAAAACAATAGTGTCATTCGTGAAGAAAGCAAATAGGATACCGGTTATATTACCTAGAGCAGTAGCTGTTAATTCTTGCTGTGTCAAGTAAAAAATAATCATGCGAGTCCCTACAGAAACAACAGTAGTAGCAACGCCGAAAAATAAATAAGACAAAATTTCATTATCGAAGAATTTTTTAATGTATCTTTTCATAAGATTAGTATAGCATAAAGCCTTTAAATGTGCTATACTAATAAAGTTGACTTGTTCAACCCTTGGTGCTTAGCTTCTTTCACCAAGCATATTAAACGCGGGGGAGCCGCTAAAGGAGAAAACATGAAAAAACTTACTGTCCGCGATTTGGCTGACATTGCCATTGTCGCAGCTATTTATGTGGTTTTGACTATCACACCACCACTCAATGCTATCAGCTACGGTGCTTACCAATTCCGTATTTCTGAAATGATGAATTTCCTAGCTTTTTATAATCCTAAGTACATTATCGGTGTTACGCTTGGATGTATGATTGCTAATTTCTTCAGTTTTGGACTCATTGATGTCGCTGTTGGTGGCGGCTCAACACTCGTCTTCCTAAGTTTAGGAGTTTTGTTGTTTAGCAAATACAGTAAAGACTATCTATTTAATGGATTGATTCGTAAAGATCATTTCTTCTTTTCAATTCTTTTTTCAATTTCAATGGTAACAATTGCTGCTGAATTATCAATTGTAGCTGAAGCACCATTCTTCTTTACATGGTTTACTACTGGTATCGGGGAATTCGCATCACTAATTGTCGGAGCAATTATCATTGGTAAAATTGGTCAACGTATTGATTTGACTAGATAAAGATATCTTATCAACAATTCGTAAAAAAGGCTGAACTTTGTTCAGCCTTTTTTCTTTGTCTATAAACCTAGCCTTTCAACAAAAGTGGTATAATAAAGAAAAAAGGAATTATTTTAATATGTATGGTTATCGTATTTCAGTTTTTGAAGTCCTTTGGAAAAATCAGGTCATTAGATTTTTGTTAATTTTTTTAGCACTATTTTATTTCTATCTTTTTTTCCAAAGAGTTAAGACATCTTTAAAAAGTGGTGGGAGTATGTTGGATCCTTTTCATATTGCAAAGGGAAGATTATACATTCACACGATTATTCTTTTTAGAAAAAGGATTGTTCCTCTAGCTGAAATTAGACAGATTGATATTGATTACGTTCGAGGGAGAAGAATGAATGGGGACAGGTATCATCTGTACTTTACAAGGAAAGATGGAAAATCTTTTACTTTTCATTTTGGAAAAAGCAAAAGAAACGAGGAGTTATTGAAAAATCTTGCCAATGTGGCCAAGAAGTGCCATATTAAAATCTATTATTATTATTAAGAGTCGATTGCTAAAATTGGATTGTTGTCACTTGTGACAGTTGTCAAAGCTAGGAGAGTAGCTAATATGAATCAACTACAAGTAATAAGAGAAGATAAACAACTAAGAATTTTATTGATGCAAGAATGCGATATTCTCTTTTATGACCAGTTGAAAGAGGTTGAATTTTCTCAGAACAATGAAGTTTTTTCTCTTTGGCCCATAGCCTTTGCTAAAGACGGTAGTGGGGGAGAATTTGTAATTCTTGAGGATCAGAGTATTGGCTTTATAGGGAGTGAAGGCCAAGTTGGTCGGGTAGCAGAAAGCCTTGATGACTTGCTTACTTTCTTACTTCATGCTGGTTCTATCTCAGACTTTTCCTGTCGGTTACTCTATCAAAACAAGGATTTGTTGTCAAAATTCTGTCAGGGATTTATTAACAAAGCACGAGAAAACTACCAGTCAAAAGGTGAATTGTGGGATAAAGTGAGAGCTGGACTTGCACAAGAGTTGGGACTTGAATTTCAGCCAGAAAAACTGCAAGAGTTAGCCTTCAATTTTTATCAATCAGCGATAAGAACTCCTCTATTCACTTGTAAATATGGTCATGGTGAGGATGAATATCTTTGTGATTCTATCTTGTCAGATATTGTCGGTTTATGGGTTTCAGATCTTGTTGGAATGAGTAGAGAAAAAATCATGGACTTTGGCAACTAATTCATTTCTAGCATGGATAAGAGTTTCCATATCTTACTTTAATAATCCCAAATAAGAAAAAATCTTTATTTTCTTAAAGTTTTTTATATTATAATAGTAACAGAAAATTTTTAGGAGTTTTTATGAGTTCTTCAGAGTTCGTTTTGAAGATAGATTATTATTGTCGTAAGAAGGAAAGTCTTTTTAATCAAAGCAAGTTCAAATATGCTATCCGTTCAATGTTTGCAGGTGCTTTTTTAACCTTATCCTAACTTCAATCTTAGTCAAGGATGCGTCTGCAAAACTTTGGATTATATTGTCAGCAATTTCTATGTGTGTATTTTTATCAAACGAGCACATTGCTGCAAATTTTGCGTCATTTAGTATTGTTAAATTTAGCATTGTTTCTAATTAAGTTCAGCATTTCGAAATCGCAAATATTCTCCGTCATTGGGGTGTCACCTTTGTTGCTAACTTAATAGGTGGTGGTTTCTTGATTGGATTACCATATGCCTTTTTAAATAAAAATGAAGAGACTTATGTAGACTAAAAATTATCAAATGAAGTGGGGAGAAATGCTAGGTTTCTCTCTTTTATTTTAGTTAAAAATATATTAATTATAATAAATAGTTCTAGAAGTTCAGGAATTGTTTTCAGTGATATTAGAAGTCTAAAACCTTAAAACTACAAGAGTGTAAACGATTCCGATAATTTTAAAAAATATTAGTGATTGATTTAGGAAAGCCTTCCCATTATATCGATTTTATGTTATAATATTCACAAATAAAAGTTTTAGGAGTTTATATGGTCTCATCAGAATTTATTTCAAAAATCGAATTTGCTTGTAAGAAAAAGGAAAGTCTTTATTCGAATAGTAAATTTAAGTATGCGATTCGTTCAATGTTTGCAGGTGCTTTCCTTACCTTCAGTACAGCAGCAGGAGCTGTAGGTGCTGATTTGATCAATAAGATTGCACCAGGTAGTGGACGTTTCCTCTTCCCATTTGTTTTCGCTTGGGGGTTGGCTTACATTGTCTTCTTGAATACTGAATTGGTAACGTCAAACATGATGTTCTTAACAGCGGGTAGTTTTTTGAAAAAAATTAGCTGGAGAAAAACAGCTGAAATTCTTCTATATTGTACTTTCTTTAACTTAATTGGTGCACTTATCGCTGGTTGGGGATTTGCTCATTCAGCAGCTTACGCTAATCTAACACATGATAGCTTTATTTCTGGAGTTGTAGAAATGAAGTTGGGACGCTCTAATGAACTAGTTTTACTTGAAGGTATTCTAGCTAATATCTTTGTAAACATCGCCATTCTTTCATTTGTTTTGGTTAAAGATGGTGGTGCAAAACTTTGGTTGGTTCTATCAGCCATTTACATGTTTGTATTCTTAACAAATGAGCACATCGCCGCAAACTTTGCTTCATTTGCGATTGTGAAGTTCAGTGTTGCTGCTGATTCAATCGCAAACTTCGGTATTGGAAATATTCTTCGTCACTGGGGTGTAACCTTTATTGGTAACTTTATAGGAGGTGGTCTACTGATGGGATTGCCTTATGCCTTCTTAAACAAGAACGAAGATACATACGTAGATTAAAAGTTGGATTGATTCCAACTTTTTCTTTTTGTTTATCCATGCTATAATGAATGTAGTAATGTTAAATACAGAGGAAAATCATGAACGAAATTAAATGTCCAAATTGTGGGGAAGTTTTTACAGTTAATGAAAGCCAATATGCAGAGCTGATTTCTCAAGTTCGAACTGTAGAGTTTGATAAGGAATTGCATGAACGCATGAAGCAAGAGTTGGCCTTGGCTGAGCAAAAAGCCATGAATGAACAGCAGACAAAACTAGCGCAAAAAGACCAAGAAATTGCCCAGTTACAAAACCAGATTCAACAGTTTGATACCGAAAAAGAATTGGCGAAAAAAGAAGTAGAGCAAACCGCTAGCCAAAGTTTGCTAGAGAAAGAAAAAGAAGTTCAAGCACTTGAGAACCAGCTGGCTACCTTACGTTTAGAGCATGAAAACCAACTGCAAAAGACACTGTCTAATCTAGAGAAAGAAAGAGATCAGGTCAAAAATCAGCTTCTTTTACAAGAAAAAGAAAACGAGCTTTCTCTTGCTTCGGTGAAACAAAACTATGAAGCACAGCTCAAGGCGGCTAGTGAGCAGGTTGAGTTTTACAAGAATTTCAAGGCTCAACAATCAACCAAGGCCATTGGGGAAAGTCTGGAGCAGTATGCGGAAAGTGAGTTTAACAAGGTCCGTAGCTTTGCCTTTCCAAACGCTTATTTCGAAAAGGACAACAAGGTTTCTGCTCGTGGGTCTAAAGGAGACTTTATCTTCCGTGATTTTGATGAAAATGGGCTAGAATTCATTTCCATCATGTTTGAGATGAAAAATGAAGCGGATGGAACTGAGAAAAAGCATAAGAATGCCGATTTCTACAAGGAGTTGGACAAGGATCGTCGAGAAAAGAACTGTGAGTATGCCGTATTAGTGACTATGCTTGAAGCTGATAATGACTACTTCAACACAGGGATTGTGGATGTTAGCCACGAGTATGAGAAGATGTACGTCGTTCGTCCTCAGTTCTTTATCCAGTTGATTGGTCTCTTACGCAATGCGGCTCTTAACTCTCTTAAATACAAGCAAGAACTAGCACTTATCCGTGAGCAAAATATTGACATCACCCACTTTGAAGAAGACCTAGACGCCTTCAAGGTTGCCTTTGCTAAAAACTACAATTCAGCATCTGTCAACTTCGGTAAGGCTATTGACGAAATCGACAAGGCCATCAAACGCATGGAAGAGGTCAAGAAATTCTTGACCACATCAGAAAACCAACTCCGCCTCGCAAACAATAAGTTGGATGATGTTTCTGTAAAAAAATTGACTCGGAAGAATCCAACTATGAAAGCGAAATTTGAAGAACTAAGGGGAGAATAGGAGGATCCTATGCAGATACGAAAAGCAACCATGAAAGATGCTGAGGCCCTACTGTCTTTATACGAAGACTTGGGCTATCCAACGACCGCTTCTAAGCTGTCTCGACGTTTAGAAATGATTCTTTCTCAACCACATTATGGCTGTCTTCTAGCTGAAAAAAACGGAGAAATTTTAGGTTTTTTAGGTTATGCAAAGCTCTTCTTTTTTGAAGCAGATGGATCTTACTATCGTATTTTAGCTTTGTCAGTTGCAAAAGAAACGAGACGGCAAGGAATTGCTAGTAGGCTAATCGATGAATTGAAAAAACAAGCGATAAAAGAAGGAGTTGAGGCACTGGCTTTAAATAGTGGATTAACCGCTGAACGAAATGCTGCACATCATTTTTATCAGGCAGTTGGATTTGAAAAAGTGACTGCCGGCTTTGCCTTGCATTTAAAAACTCCACATAAATAGATTATGATAAAATAGTAGAGGGAACGAAGTAATGTCTTCAACAAAAGGGAAAACCTTATATTTTAATGATAAGAGCATGGACTATGTGATATTTGGAAAAGGAAAGAAGCCTCTAGTGATCGTACCAGGCTTGGGGGATGGGTTACAGACAGTTAAGGGCATGGCTCAAATGCTAGCTTTAACTTACCGAGAATTTGCCAAGGTTTATAAAGTTTATGTTTTTAGTCGCATCAATGAGTTGCCAGAAAACTATACAACACGAAATATGGCAGCAGATGTAGCGGAAGCAATGGAGATATTAAATATTACTGGTGCTTATGTTATGGGGATTTCACAAGGTGGAATGATTGCTCAATGGTTAGCTGTGGATTTTCCAGAAAGGGTTCAAAGACTCATCCTAACTGTGACAACAGCGAAGCCTAGTCAACTTGCTAGAGAACGAATTGAGCGTTGGCAAAAACTCAGTCAATCTGGAAATTTTAAGCATCTCATGCTGGATATTGCAAAGCACTCCTACACGCAAAAGAGCTATCAAACGTGGCGGTTACTTTATAATGTCATGGGAATATTTGGTCGCATTAAAGATAAACAACGTATTTCTATTCAGGCTGTATCTTGTTTAAAACATGATAGTCTGGTTGTTTTGGAAAGAATCAGCTGTCCTACACTCATTATTGGAGCAGAAAAAGATAATGTTCTAGGCGTTGAAGATTCGCTTGAATTACATCAACATATCAAAGATAGCCAACTCACCCTTTTACCAGAATGTGGGCATGCACTTTATGAGCAGAATAAGAATTTCCAAAATAGAGTTTTAGTATTTTTAGAAAGTTAATGAATGAACGGTATTATCAATTTAAAAAAAGAAGCAGGGATGACCTCGCATGATGCGGTTTTTAAATTACGTAAGATTTTAGGACTGTAGTAGAAGATGCTATTAAAAAGAAAGGCTATGATTTATCTGTATTTGATGCTGAAGATCAGCCATTGGCTAGCCCAGGTTTTCAAATATCACGTTCATTTAGAATCACTTCTTTTCTTAAAGAAAAAGCAGTTCAAAATCAAAAGTCATCTAGTCCAGAAAAACAAGCATTTGGAGGATATGCAGCAATTTCTCTTAAAGATTATATGAAAGAGGGAGCCTTTCGTTTACGTTTAAGAATTAGTGAAAGTGACAAATTGAAGTTAGAAGACATTGATTTTTCAAGACTTTCCGATGGACACTACAAGATCAATAATGACTATTTTATCGTTAACAACGGAATGTATACAATAGTTGAAGATGAAGATGATTTTGAAAATTTTTTACTTAGAGAATCTAGTAAACAATTTTATTTGGAGGATTTTTATAAAATTGAAAAGCTTGATTAAAATATTTGCAAATAAAGATGTAAAATTTTAGTTTCAAAAGCTACACCAGTATTAATAAGCGCATTTCTATGTTTAGATTCTACGATTGAGGATGATGATGAAAAGAATAGTCAATAATTATATTTTAAAAATTTCTGAATTTGAAATTCCTAAGTTATATAAACATACCAAAAAGGTTTACGGTTACTTAATTCCTATAGTTTGTTTATCATTTATAGGCATGCTTCTAGAATTATTTAAGGGTGGAGATTTAGACTTTATAAAATTCCTTTTTTGGACCATTCTATGTTTTACTTTTGAAACATTAATCTTACTAAATAATAAATTAGTTCAAAAAGCTGTAGCAAATTTCCTTTTAAACGATATTAACTTTGAGAAATATGTAAATTATTATAAATATATCGCTGATCGCTCTTTAAAGGGGCAACAACTGTTCAATAATGTAAACTATTTAATAGCTGTTTCTCAAGTTTTTTTCTACCAAGGGAAATTTAAAGAAACACTTGATAATTTAGAGTGCATCAGTCTTGAGGATATGAATTTTAATAAGAAATTTGAGATTCAAATATCTAAAATTTACTTTAGTATTCTTTCTCTAATTCACTCTAATAGAACAGAAGATGTTTCAAACCAGATTGAAGTTTTAGCTCATTTATATACGAGGACGAATTCTCAAAGTAGTAGGTTAAGGGATGCTTTAAATACAATAGAAGCTATTAGGGATATTATTAAAAAGAAGAGTCCAAACGACTACTTCGACACTGCTGAACCAGAAAATAAATTAGCCCGAATCATGTTTTCTTATTACGGAGCTCTCAATGCTCAGCTAAAAGGAGATGAAGCTCGTACTCGTAGTTTGTTTGAAAGTATCGCCCATGAAAATCCAGAACTCTTTTATGTTCAGGAAGCGAAGAAATATTTAGGAGCAGAGGAATAAGAGAGTAATATATGAAATTAATTGAAAAAATAGTAAGTAGGGCGACAGAGAATATTCTTCTACAAATTGAGACTATTAGTCAAATTAGCTCAATTATTACACTTGTTTTGGATGTGTTGGCTGTGTTTTTAATTTTCCAAAGTGATACGAAAAAGTGGGGAGTAATATTATTATTAGTAGTAGTACTACTTGCTAGTCTAGTTTTATACTTACGTTTTGTCCTAAACAAGGTTGTTTATCTAATGTTAAACGATGCTATTAATCTTAAGCTCTATGTGGACATGTTCAGAGTTCAATCAGAAAAATCTATTAAGCCTTTTAGGGCAACATATCGTGAGTATTACCAATTTATCCAAGGTCAAGTAGCTTATCTAAAAGGAGATTTTCAAGCTGCCAAGGAAAATATGTCCAAGTATAATTTGAAAAAAATTTGGGGCAGATTAAGAGACTATACATTTTTAATATCAACCTATGAACTATTAAAAGTTTCCATCCATCTTCAAGATGCGCGAGACATTGCTTTCTTTGAGGAACAATTGTCCAAGGCACCAGATTCGAAAGGTGGGAAGGCCAAACTCGTTGCTCAAACTCAAGCCATAAAAGATATTGTGTTCAATCAAGAAGTGAATGACTACTTCGACACTGCCGAACCAGAAAATAATCTAGCTCGAATCATGTTTTCTTATTACGGAGCTCTCAATGCTCAGCTAAAAGGAGATGAAGCTCGTGCTCGTAGTTTGTTTGAAAGCATCGCCCATGAAAATCCAGAACTCTTTTATGTTCAGGAAGCGCAGAAATATTTAGAAGAATGAGCTGATATAGTTTTAAAATCTGTCTAAGATAGAGTATGTTGATATAAAGTGAAAAGGAAATTAGAAAGCAAAAATGAACGGTATTATCAACTTAAAGAAAGAAGCAGGGATGACCTCACATGATGCGGTTTTTAAACTGCGTAAGATTTTAGGGACTAAGAAAATCGGACACGGTGGGACCTTGGATCCGGATGTTGTGGGTGTTTTACCCATTGCTGTAGGGAAGGCGACTCGCATGGTTGAGTTCATGCAGGATGAGGGAAAGGTCTACGAAGGTGAAATCACACTTGGATACTCTACGACTACTGAGGATGCTAGTGGTGAAATAGTTGCAGAAACTCCTGTGTTAGCTCCATTGGATGAACATCTTGTCGATGAAGTCATTGCGAGTTTAACTGGTCCTATCACTCAAATCCCACCAATGTACTCGGCCGTTAAGGTCAATGGTCGCAAACTCTATGAGTATGCGCGTGCTGGTCAGGAAGTGGAGCGTCCAGAACGTCAGATAATCATTTATAGTTTTGAAAGAACGAGTCTGATTTCTTATGATGGTCATCTTGCACGATTTACTTTTCGTGTAAAATGCAGTAAGGGTACTTATATCCGTACTTTGTCAGTCGACTTGGGAGAGAAACTTGGTTATGCTGCGCATATGTCTCACTTAACACGGACCAGTGCTGCAGGTTTGCAATTGGAAGACGCATTGACTCTAGAAGAAATTACTGCAAAAGTAGAGTCTGGTGAGTTGGACTTTCTCCATCCTCTAGAGATTGGGATAGGTGACCTTGTCAAAGTTTTTCTTACACCTGAACAGGCAGAAGAAGTCCGTTTTGGACGTTTTATCGAATTGGAGCAAACAGAAAAACAATTAGCTGCTTTTGAAGGCGAGAAGCTATTAGCTATTTTAGAAAAGCGTGAAAATCTTTATAAACCTAGAAAGGTTTTCTCTTAAAAATTTACCAAACCGTTGATTTTTATCTACAATTTAGAAGATGAGTTTTTCTCATACATTTCAAAAAATGGCCGTGAAAATATTTTAGAATTTTATGTCCTAAAAAACCATTGAAAATACAGTGTTATTTGACAGTTCGGTTTACTTATGATAAGATTTAATTTAAGAAAAGTTAGAGAAAAATAGAGGATATTATGAGTATTGAAATGACTGTCAGTGAGATTGCTGAGGTCTTGGGGCTATCCCGACAAGCAATCAATAATCGTGTCAAAGAATTACCTGAAGAAGATATTACAAAAAACGACAAAGGTGTCACCGTTGTTACCCGTAGTGGATTGATCAAACTTGAAGAAATCTACAAAAAGACTATCTTTGAAGATGAACCAGTTAGTGATGAAGTTAAGCAACGAGAGCTTATGGAGATTCTTGTTGATGAAAAGAATGCCGAAATCATCCGTCTTTATGAGCAATTAAAAGCTAAAGATAAACAACTGGCTGAAAAAGATGAACAGATGCGAATCAAAGACCGCCAAATCGCTGAAAAAGATAAGCAATTGGATCAACAACAACAGTTAACCCTTCAAGCTATGAAGGATCAAGAAACACTTCAGTTGGAGTTGGATCAAGCTAAGCAAGAAGTACAAGCATCGAAGAAAGGCTTCTTTGCTCGCTTATTTGGAAAATAAGAAAAAACTGCTTGGTTTCTATAAATAGACCAGGTGGTTTCTTTTTACAAATCAATAAGGATTGAAAAGATGGAAACATTAAGAGATTATATCTCATTTGATTTAGAATTCAATAAACACCAGGATAAGACTCATTTGATTCAAGTATCGGCAGTACACTTTAAAGAAGGTGAAGAAGTAGGAGCGTTTGACTCTTATGTCTACACTGATGTTCCTTTGAAAAGTTTTATTAATGGTTTGACTGGTATTACTTCTGAAACACTCAAAGATGCTCCAAAGGTAGAAGAAGTTCTCAAAAAGTTTCAAGATTTTGTTGGAGCCTTGCCACTTGTTGGTTATAATGCAGCAAAGAGTGACTTACCGATTTTACTAGAACATGGGTTTGACTATCGTGAACAATATAAAGTCGATCTTTATGATGAGGCTTTTGAACGTCGTAGTTCTGATTTACACGGAATCGCTAATCTAAAATTGCAAACTGTGGCTAGCTTTCTAGGATTTAAAGGGCAATCTCATAATAGTTTAGAAGACGCTCGCATGACTGCGCAAGTTTATGAAGCTTTTCTGGAGTCGGATGAGAGTCGGCTTTTACTCAATACTCAGAGCAACCTCAATTCTAATCCTTTTGGTGGTTTAGATTTATCACAACTTTTTGATTAGGAGGTTTTTTATGAAACCTGAAAAACCGAAAAAATTGGGTTTTAAAAAGATTTACCTAAATCTAGATAAAATCCTCTTTCTATTCTTTCTAATCTTTATGCTGGTAGACTATATTTGGTTGCCATTAAACTCAGTCATAGCTGGATTTTTACTAAGTCAGACTGGATATTTGTTTATTTCTTATAACAATATTTTTTCAATCATAAAAAATGCTCCTATAGTCAGTCTTGGTTTTGTGGTTTTGATAGCCATTAATCTACTGGTAGCCTATTTTCAACTCAGTATTCTCTTTATTGGAGCCCGTCATCTTCTTTATCATGAAAAAAGAACTCTCATAGAATATAGTCGAAAAGTATTCCGTGAAAGCCTTGCTTTTATGAAGGAATTGACTATTTCAAAAGCTTTGTTCATCTTTATATTTGTAGCAATGCTATTTCCGTTTATCAGAAAGATATTTAAGATTTATTATTTCAATAAAATCGTAATTCCAGAGTTTATTCAAACCTACATGGAAGATAAGTACTGGATGTGGTGGGTAGCCATTATTATCTTATCACTCTTATTCTTCTATGTTTCAGTTCGCTTGATATTCACTCTGCCCAAGGTCTTTTATGAAAAGATGACGGTTAAGGAAGCAATCATTTATAGTTTGGATAAAACTAAAGATCACTTTTGGTTTTACGCTTGGCATTTATTCTTAATTATTGTAAAAACCAATCTATTTTTCTATCTTCCTCTAATCCCAATATTATCTACTCAGTATATAGTGGATAGCCTTACTCAGAGAGAGTCTCTGGTTCTAGCTATTTTGAATTTTGTTCTGATCAAGAATTTCCACTATATGGCATTAACCTATTTCCTTGTGAAATTTACGTCCTTCCTAACAGGAGAAGAACTTGATATTATGCCAAGACGCGAAAAGGACCATATCATGAGGTGGGGTGTCATGGTGTGTGCATGTATCTTTTTTGCGATTGAAGGCTATAATTATCTAGAAGCTCCTGTAGTCAATCCACCGCTTGTGATTTCACACCGTGGTGTATCAAATGGTAATGGTGTACAAAATACCATTCAATCCCTAGAAAAAACATCTCAATTAAAACCAGATTTAATCGAGATGGATATCCAGGAAACAAAGGATGGGCAATTTGTCATGATGCATGATGCGAATCTTAGAGCATTAGCTGGTATCAATAAAACACCACAAGATTTGACCTTAGAAGAGTTAAAGCAGATTGACATTCATGAGAATGGTTATGAGACAAAGATTTCAAGTTTCGATGATTATCTGACACGCGCAAATGAATTACATCAGAAACTTCTCATTGAGATTAAGACCAGCCACAAAGATAGCCCACAGATGATGGAACATTTTCTAGAAAAATACGGTGCAAAAATTAAGGTTTATGGTCATCAAATGCAATCCTTGGATTATAAGGTTGTTGAAAAAGTGAGAGAGTATGACACAGATATTCCTGTATACTTTATTCTTCCCTATAATTCTGTTTTTCCTAGAACGGTTGCTACAGGCTACACAATGGAGTATTCTACTTTAGATGAATACTTTGTGACGAAACTATGGAATACTGAGCAAAAACTCTATGTATGGACAATCAATAGTTCGGAATCATTTAATAAGTCTTTTCACCTAGGTGTTGATGGAATGATTACGGATGACTTGGAAAACATAAAAGAAGAACTAGTAACTGCTCAGGAAGATCCTGAATATAGTGACTTATTGCTAAATAAAGCAACTGAGTTCTTTGCTTATTAACATAAATTAAAAGAGGCTGTAAACCAGCCTCTTTTTGAGAATATAATTAAAATGGTAACTTACCAGCAAATGCTCCAAGTTTCTTTTTAGTAGTTTCATCAATTTGTTCAAGAGCAGCGTTGAGCGCTTGAACAGTCATATCTGAAAGTGTTTCAATATCTTCAGCATCCACAACTGCAGGATTGAAATCAATTTTTACGACTTTTTTATCACCTGTTAAGGTAGCAGTTACAAGGTTTTGAGCAGAAGTCCCAACAAATTCTGTGGCAGCCAATTCAGCTTGGCTTTGCTCCATTTGTTTTTGAAGTTTTTGAGCTTGACGCATCATGTTTTGCATATTCATCATAAGATTTTCTAGATTCCTTTCGTATCAAGGGGTTAGCCCTTGATTGTAAATTTTTGTTGCCTTATTTTGCCTTATTGTTAAAAATTTTCAAAGGCAGAGGCTATTTCTTTTTGCTGAGTTGGGAATAAATGTGAGTAAACATTTATTGTGGTGTTAATAGAACTGTGTCCTAATCGTTTCATCAACGTAAAGAAAATGTAGTCTTTACCTTCTCCATTTCGTAAGCCTTGAGAAACTAGAAATGCAGCATGAGAATGTCTGAAGTCATGATTACGTATCAACTTTAAATTATCAGGTAGGCGTTTCTTTAGAATTGCTCTGAAATTTGATACGTTTGGTCCAGTCAACACTTCAGGAGTAGTCTGATAAATCTGCAAACTATTAGGATTGCTTGTAAACTCTTTTAACAATTCATATTGCTGATTTTTCCATTGTTTTAATTCTTTCACGAAGGCACGATGGATATAAATTCGCCGATTAGATTGTGTTGTTTTCACTGTTCCAATATGCACTTGACCATTTCGGTAATAAGCAGAGTATTTGACATCAATATAATTTTCATCAAGATTGACTTGTTCCCAAGTTAAGGCAAGAGCTTCCCCAATACGCATTCCTGTATACATCAAAATACGATACAACAGTTGGAAAGAATATTCATTCTCTTCAAAAAGTGAATCAAATTGTTTGAACTGTTCAGGTGTATAGTATGCCATTTCTTTATGTTGCTGTGGCAACCGTCTCAATCCGTTACAAGGATTATCTTGTCGAATACGATTAGCAATTGCAACTTCAAACATTTTATGGACGAAAATCATTTGCTGATTAACGTGAGAATTAGATAGGCTTCCACCTTTTTTACTGGGTTGACATTTAAGCCAATTTCTATACTCTTTGATATCGTTTAGGGAAACATTTCGCATATCTGCGTTTTTAAAGTATTTGGACAGATATACTCGATAGTAAGATTTTTGACTATCTATTGTTCCTCGCTTATTCCCTCGAAGTTCATCTTCTTCTTGAACGAGCGAGTACAGATACGAAACAGAAATTTTATCTTTATGAGTTACTTGATGTAGCTTATTGATACGATAATCAGCCTCATATTGTTCAGCTTCTTTACGTGATTTTAAATCAGATTTTCTGTGACGCTTTTGAAGACCAGTTATTGCATCATAGCCATCACTAATATCAACCCTCCATTTTTTATTTTTTTGTTTAGTTACTACCATACTGGGTTTCCTCCCTATTAGCAGTATCTTCATGTACATTATACATTATATCATTTTTTAAATTCAATTCAAAACCAAGTATATCTTCTACTATTTTCATTGGTACTCGACCAACACGTTTATTTTTATACCATTGAAAACCTTTATTAACAAGAATAAGTTTAGCCTGCTTTATTATTTTTTTTGATTGTGATTCTGAATATCCAGTCATGTTCATAACATCAATCTTATTTACAAGTGCAAAAGTTGTAGTATTAGAGTTTGATAATCTATTTTGTTTTGTAGTTTGTTTAAATTGCATATTATACTCCTTTAGGAAATTATGATATAATAGCAACAACAGAGGTAGTTGTTGACTATTTTTGTTGAGTATTTTGGTTATCTTTGTTACTTTGTTCGGTGTCAGAGATAACCTTTTTTTTGTTCCATTGCATATTGCGAATAATAGTTTTTATTAGAATATCGATAGATTCGTTAACTGTAACTTGTTTATCTTGCGAAAAATCATATGAAATAAAAGGAGGCAATCCCCAAGGGATTTCTTCTTCATTAAAAATTTCTTCTAATTGTTTTGTTGGGATTGATAATGTTGCACTATCATCATCTAGTTTAATTAAATAATCAATTCTACGATTAAATTGTCCTACATCTTCAGTAATATTTCCTTTTGCAATTGCAAAAAAATCAATAGGTTGTTTGGTACTTGTAATGATAATGACTTTTGCTGACCCCATTTTGTTATGATATCGCGCTGATATTGGACTAATCATAAAAGGATCGAGTAGTTTTAACCAATCAGATACAGTTAAACTGTCTCCTCTGATGTCATCAAGAAACAAAATTTCTTGACTATTATATTCATCAAAAGCATTAGTTGATGCTGTGACGCAGGAATCCCAAGTTTGTCCGAATTTTAAAGCTACATTTTGTAATAACGTTATCAGCTTCTTGCTGTATTTTGTTTTTCCAACCCCACTTTTAGCAGTAACAAATAAAACTGTTTTCTTGAAGCTTCCTGCTTCAAGTTCTGCAATAGTCCTATAACTTTTTCGCTCTCCTACGGTATCTAAAGCTTCATTTATTTTTCGCTTATGTTGTCCATAGATAGCGTAATAATCATTCGTAAGCAAAATATTGCTTTTGGTTATTTCTCCGGACAATATCTTTTCAATTAACCAATCAATACTAAGATCTGTTTCCTTAGCTTTTTTGGTTGCACGACCTTTAACCCATGTTTCCATACATCTATGATAAACGCTAGCGTAGTTTTCACCTTTTACAGTAACAACTTCGTCTGGTTTGTATTGATGTTTACTCTCGTCCTTCGCATGGACTAAGTAGGCTAAACAATTATCATATCCGTATCGACCAGACTTTAGTTTTTCTAGATATTGAGGTTCAACCCCAACAGCTAGAGCTATTCTGTTTAGTGATGCTCCTTTTTCAAACTTAAAGAGAAAATGAATATGTTCAGCTTTCTTTTTGATTACATTTTTCATCAATTCTTGATTCCAAACGTTTATCTCGTCTTTATCGTGTTTGATTCCGTAAGCCTCTTTAACAGTAATATCAGCTTTATTTAGTTTATCAGTGACTATCTCAAGTAGGGGGCGGATATTACTTTCATCTCTAGCCTTTTTTAAAGCTGTTTTATCTTGCCAAGTTTTCCAGTGTTCATCTTCCAGTTGTTGGACCAGCATGATAGCAGTTAGGTTTGCGTCTTTTTTATTTTTGTTCATTATTAAGAACTCCTTGTTTTAATTATTCTTCTAACTATTCCCTAGATAAATCAAGAGAACTAATTTTTATAATTCGCTCAAATACTTGATATTCCTAGGTTTTTGAATATGCACGGCACTTGACAAGCCCAGTGCCGTGCACGCGTTAGACATAGTTAGATTTAAAAGTGTTTCATCTTTTTCAAAGATAACCGACCTTATGACTCGTCGGCTTCGTCATGAATCCATTTGTTAATTCAACAGATTTCTCTAGTTGAAACACAAATGGATTATATTTCACTATTCTTCAAACCACGGCGTTTCATAGAAGTGTGGCACTTCCCACTTTTTACCAGAACCTAAAATCCGAGCTAGTCCCTGACCTTTTCCATAACTTCTTTTAGCCATATCTGCAAAACCAGACATCAGATATTTACGTTCATCAGCAGAATCGGCAGCACCACCTAACATGATTACAGCATCGGAGCAATTTACACGAGCCAAGGAAGGTAAAAATCCTTCTTTTGTTGCAAACTGACTAATAGCAATGATATGAATACCAGCAGAGCCACCAGTCGCAGATAGTCTGTTTATTGCATTGGTCCAGCGTGAAGTTGCTTTTAATGCTTTATCAGTCTTGTCTAGTGATTCTAATGAAGCATTTAGATTTCCGAGTTCATCGAAGAACAAGCCAATATTTGGCATGTGTTCCATTTCAAGATACTTTTCTTTTCCTGCTTCATTGATTTTTGAAAGTCGATCATCCATAATGCTACACCAATATTCAGCACGTTCAACAATCTTGGTAGGTTCTGATTGACCGTTAAATTCCTTGACGTATCGGTCGTATTTAGCAGAATTGTATTCAACTGTCCAACCTTGTAACAACATTAGTTTAGCCAAGTATCGACCAGCTAACACTGATTTCCCTGCTCTTGTTCGTGCAATGATAGACATCATGGGTACAATATCCGAATGCCATATTAGGTCTTTTGATAGCTTTATTGCATGTGTATCATCGTTTACAAATGGCTTTAATGAATCTATATTGTCTTTTACAATCAAACGCTGTGAAGTAAGTGTATCTTCAAAATAGAAGAGAATATAGCTATCTCCAGCAGTTAGTTCGGAGTTGACAACAGAGAAACGTTGATATTTACCTGATAGTATTCCAGATACTCGCTGTTCAAACTTTTCACGGTCTGCACGCTCCCAATTAGCGATATTTTCAATGGCTATATATCCATCTATTAAGGTTTCATTAACCCAGACAGAAATTTCGGGCATTTCATCTCCGTATCTAGTGGAGTTTGAAAGTTTTAGAACATCGGTTATTTGTTTATCATTAAATAGTTGTTTCAGTTTTTTAGCCAGTTTTTTTGATTTGCTAGACATTGGAGGTATTGAAATTGTTGATACTTCTTCTCGTTTTGTAAATAGAAGAACTAATAGCGATAAAAATATAGCATCTAGTAAGTAGAAGAGCAGTAGCGGTTTTGCAATATACGGTGCCAATATAGAATTTGAAAGACTTATGTAGAGTAGCAAGCCAGTTAAACTAATCGTAACCACAAAGGCTATCAGAGAGATTTGATAGCCTTGTAATTTACAATTAGAAGTTGGTTTGATTCTTCTGAATTTACGCTTACGCATTGCGTTGAACCACAGTTACTGAATCAGCAACATACCATCCTACACCACTAGCTGTTGCACCGCCACGTACATTTTTGAATTGAAGAATTGTACCAAACTTTACTTCAACCTTATTTGATGTTTTGATAGTATATTCAAGATCGTTGTTTGTGTCTACAATTGAATATTTAAATTTTCCATCAATTTCTTCAATTGAACCAATTGATACAACGTTCAAAACAGGAACAACATCAGTTGTATACTCATTACCTGTTTTCTCGCTAACCATTACTATGGGTTGTGTTTTTTGTTTGAGAACCTCCTCAAGAGTTCTATTCCAGTTAGTTTTTGCCATTATTAGTACCTACTTTCTTCTTCTAAGGTCTGAAAAAATTTTTTCCAAACGAGCTATTAGATAATATTCATTATCAATCCTGCGAACTAGCTCATGATGTGACATAAAATCAATATCTGAGTCATAAGCGATAGATAGAGTTATGAAAGAAACAACATCTTGTCCATGCCAGAGCTCTTTTAATTGAGTTGGTACATTTTCAAAATGCCAGTCATTAGTAATATGTTGATAAGCTGTGTTTCCGTAGTTTATCAACCTATAAGCATATAATTTACGAAGCGTCTGCTTCAAGTTTGTAATCATATTGACTACCTCTTAACTTTCTAGCTAGCAAGTTCTCCACTAGCAGGAGATATCGAATAGAAATTCAACTTGTAATTTCTATATGCTTTAATCATATCACCTAAAAATTGAAAATATAAGGATTGAATGTTATAATTTTAACTGAAATAATCCGTTTTTATAGAGGTGTATTATGGTCACTAATTTATTGAAATATTATTTGTCTAATTGTCAGAAACGAATAAATGAACGTATTGAGTTGATAAATTCTAGAAGAGTATCTTTGAGAAATAGTAGAGATATTAGATATAAGAAACTAAAAAAAATTAGAAATACTCACATTTACAAAAATAAACCAAAAATTATAAAAGAAATACGAGAATTAGATTCAGATATACTCGTTGAAAAATTATCACTTACAGTTGCTCAGTCGTTGATTGATAATATTAAATTGAAAGCAGATTTAATTACAACGTCTTCTATAAAATCAGATGAGGAAAGAATGAGAAGTGAAAATTTAGAATTTAGAACACTTCAAGAATTGTTTTGGGGGTTTGATAAAGAATTTACACAAAAAGATAAATTCAATTTCTTTTTGAATTTATTTTTAGATTTGGAAAGTGACGAGGAATATTCTTTCTATATTCAAAAAATATTATTGGATTATGTTCCATATGCGAGAGAACTTGCATTTGAACAATATACAGAACATTATAAAAATTATGATTGTATTTTTGAAAATGATTCTAAAAATAATCATGTTGATACATTTGCAGAGTCTGTTTATTTATTTTGTCTTTCTGATGTATCTGAAACAATTATGGAAAATTTTTTAGAATTTTTAAGAAGTGAGTACAGTTATGAATCTAAAGACAGTAATGGTCGTTATCAATTAAAAAAAGAAATAATTCATTTTCAAAATTTTGAAGATGCGTTTCGTAAATCAAACAAAGATATACTTGAACCGATCCTTAATAAGAATACAAATAATTCACTAGGAAATAGAGCTTATAGTATTCTACTTGATGATTTAAAACTAGGTGATGAGTTAATGATTTTAGATATAAGTAGATGTTCAGAAGAATATGGGTACTATATTACTAGAGCAGAAAAAAATGAAATGGATGTTATGTTGGAATTGTTAGAGGCAAGTGAAGTTTATATTGAACAATTAGAGAATTTGCAAAAAGATATATTTGGTAATATTGAGCAGGAGTATTTTGAAAGTGAGATGTTTTTGATTAAAGCATCACATCGTTTTTCAGAAGATAGATTTATAAAGTTATCGAAAATAAAACAAATAGATGAATTCGAAAGAACCGTTAAATAATTTGTAAACAACATTTTTTGTGGATTTTACTTTATCTACGATAATTCATGGTATAATAGCATGAAATACTGTCGAAATAGGAGTTTTATTAAATGGCAAAAGGAAAAGCAAAAATTCAATCAGTTGAGCCTATGGTGGCTGATTTAGTCAATGGTTGGTTGAAATCTTATGGTTTAGATTATAAATTAGAACAAGAAACATTAAATGCAGAAATCGATAAGGCTTTATTGGAATATGCTTCAAAGAATGGTGGAAAAGGCGGGAATCGTCCAGATGCGAAATTATTACTACAAGATAAGCACACAGATTATTGGCCGATTTTAATTGAGTATAAAGGTTATAAAGATAAATTAGAGAAACTTGATAGCGATGGTCAAGTAGATAATCGAAAGAGTAAGAATGAACCAAATTATTCAAATATCAATTCTTTTGCTGTAAACGGAGCAGTACACTATGCAAATGCATTGTTACATTACACAAGTTATACCAATATTATATCTATAGGAGTAACTGGATATAAAGATGAGCAAGGGGAACTTCGAACTCAAATCGGGGTCTACTATGTTTCAAAAGATAACTTTGGTATCGGTCAAAAAGTAGATGATTATACTGACCTATCTTTTTTGAAATCAGGAAATTTTGATGCCTTTATTGATAAAGTAAAGTCCTTGGAGTTAACCGCTGAGGAAGCTGAAAAATTAAAAGAGCAACGTGAGAAAGAAATTGATGCAAGTTTAACTAAACTTAACAATGATATTTATCAAAATGAAAAAGGTTTAGGTGAAAATGACCGTGTGTATCTAGTAGCTGCTTCTATTATTGCTACTTTGGGTGTACCAGGTAAAGTAAAACCATTAGATAAGGAAGATTTAAAATCATCAACTGAGGAAGATAATAGAGATGGTGATATTGTTATTAGAAAAGTTAACTCTTTCTTGAAAGAGAAAAAAATTCCAAAAGCCAAAAAAGAGCTAATTATTCGTACCTTGAAAAATACACTGACTACAGACAATATTAACAAGCCAGTAAATGGAGAAAGCCAACTAAAAAGGGTATTCAGTAAGATTGTTGATGATTTGGGAATTTACTATAAGATTGGCTTGAATACTGACTTTACTGGAAAACTTTTCAATGAGATGTATTCATGGTTAGGTTTTACACAAGATAAGTTAAATGATGTTGTTCTAACTCCATCCTACGTAGCTACTTTATTAGTAAAATTAGCTCGTGTTGATAAAGACTCTTATGTTTGGGACTTTGCAACTGGTTCTGCTGGACTTCTGGTATCAGCTATGAATGAAATGCTTAATGACGCCAAAGCTAAAATTACTTCTCCTGATGCACTATACAAAAAAGAGGCTGAAATTAAAGCAAATCAACTCTTAGGTTTAGAAATCCTATCATCTGTTTATATGCTTGCTGTTCTAAATATGATTATGATGGGGGATGGTTCATCGAACATCATCAACGAAGACTCTCTAACACAATTTAATGGTAAGTATGGC
Organism: Streptococcus sp. Marseille-Q6470; assembly: GCF_946902905.1. Lineage (NCBI taxonomy): Bacteria > Bacillati > Bacillota > Bacilli > Lactobacillales > Streptococcaceae > Streptococcus > Streptococcus sp. Marseille-Q6470. The sequence goes on along the minus strand of NZ_OX336385.1, from coordinate 430,681 downwards.
TATGGCAAGACTGACGAGAGATTTCCAGCGACAGCATTTGTCCTTAATCCTCCATATTCAGCAGATGGCAATGGTATGATTTTTGTTAAACGTGCACTTTCTATGATGGATAAGGGGTATGCTTCTATTATTATTCAAGGTTCGGCTGGAAGTGGCAAGGCAACGGATATTAACAAGGAGATTTTGAAATCGAATAGACTACTTGCAAGTATCAAAATGCCTATTGATTTATTTGTTGGAAAATCTAGTGTTCAAACATATATCTATGTTTTCCGAGTTGGAGAAGCGCATGAAAATGACTATATTGTAAAATTTATTGATTTCACAAATGATGGTTATACCAGAACTAATCGTAAGAAAGCAAGCAATAATCTTAGAGATACAGATCATGCTAAGGAAAAATATCAAGAAGTTGTTGATTTAGTGAAATATGGCAAAAGTAAACTACAGTATTTATCCGAAGAGGAATACTATGAAGGTCATATTGATGTAACAAGCGGAAATGACTGGAATCAATCAGCACCTATTGACTTGAAGCCTACTTTAGATGATTTTAAGAAAACAATTGGAGATTACTTATCTTGGGAAGTTTCTAATTTGTTAAAAAATCGAACAGAAGAGGTTGAAAAGCTGGGAAAATAGAAGCCTCACTCACAATAAAATTAGAAGAAGTTGAGTGGGGCGAGTATAAATTAGATGAGTTATTTGAAAAGGTAAAAGTTAAGCCGTTAAAGTATAAAGTTTCTGAATTAAGAAAACAACCTGAAGGAATTTACAATCTCCCAGCATTGACAGCAGGAATAGAAAATCAAGGTCTGAACAACTATGTCCCAGCGAATGGTGCTACAATTTTACAGAACGTAATCACGATTTCAGCAAATGGTGCAAATACCGGAGTGACTTTTTATCAAGCAAACAAATTCACAGTTCTACAGGATGCTTATGCGATAGATTGGAAAAATAAATCTAGAAAGTTTACTAGAAATTCAGGATTATTCATTGCTAGTATCATTAATAGTATTCTTCATGGAAGATATGAATGGACTAATAAAGCGAACTGGACTAAGGTTAAAGATGAATATATATCATTACCAATAAAAAATGAACAAATAGATTTTGAATTTATGGATACGTTTATAGCGGAGCTAGAGGCAGAGCGTATAGCGGAGCTAGAGGCAGAGCGTATAGCGGAGCTATCCGCTTACTTAAAAGTAAGCGGATTGGACAATTATGAATTGTCCGATGAAGAGCTAAAAGCTCTTCAAGATTATGAAAATATAGAAGTCAAAGAATTTGAATACCAAGAAATTTTTGAAAAGATAGCTCAAGGTAGACGTTTGAAAAAATCTGATCAAATTGATGGCAGTATTCCATTTGTAATGTCAGGAGTAACCAACACTGGGATCGTAAACTATATATCTAATCCAGTTGTAATGTTTCCTAAAAATTCAATAACACTTGATATTTTTGGTAATGCTTTTTATAGACCTTATGATTTTGGAGCTGGTGATGATACAGGTGTTTATTGGAATGAAAACAACATTTTTAATAAAGATTCTATGCTTTTCATTACAACATCCATGAGAACCTCTGTTTTAGGCAAATATGATTATGGGAAGAAACTCAGAAGTTCTCAAAGCAAGCATATAAAAATGTTGTTGCCTGTCAAAAATGGAAAGCCAGATGTTGACTATATGAATATTTTTACAAAAGCGATTGTAAAGTTGGTTATTAAAGATGTCGTTAAATACGCAGATGAAAGAATTAATGCAACTAAGAAAGTAGTAGCTAAAAATTAATTTTTTAAATTAAACATATTTAAGATATAAAAAAAGCAACATCGAATTCAGTGTTGCTTTTTTGTACAATCTAGATACTACAGTGACTTTTTTTTGACTTATTTTTAAAAATTGAATCTAAATAAAAATAATTTAATAAACTATAGAAGCTATAAAAATAACATTTTTAAGGTTTAAGTTTCTTATAAAACTACTACGGATGTTTTGCATATTCATCATGGCGGTAGTTAGCTTCCTTTTCTATTATTTTCCATTTTATTTTAACAATTTTAATTGGAAAAGTCTAATTAAAATTTCAGGATTTCTATATATATATCAACCAATGGTTTAAGGTTTCTTTAAGCTTTCTATATTATTCTGAAGAACTCTATATTAACCGAGAGTTAATAATGCAAGGATTAGTTTTAAATGTTCAATGCATGAAATGCTCTCATCATCGGTTTCTAACTAGAGATAACTAGTATTTATTTCAAGATAGTGCTAGATTATGATATAATAGAAAAGAATGAGTTTTTGAAATAAACCAAAGGAGAATCAATATGATTTACGCTGGAATTTTAGCAGGTGGAACCGGCACGCGCATGGGTATCAGTAATTTACCTAAACAATTTCTTGAGTTGGGAGACCGCCCAATTCTAATCCATACAATTGAAAAATTTGTCCTAGAACCAAGTATTGAAAAAATTGTTGTTGGAGTTCATGGTGACTGGGTTACACATGCAGAAGATCTAGTTGAAAAATTCCTTCCGCTCCATAAGGACCGTATCATCATCACAAAAGGTGGGGCTGATCGTAATTCTAGTATTGAAAAGATTATCGAAGCTATTGATGCTTACCGTCCAATCACGAAAGATGATATCGTGGTCACTCATGACTCAGTTCGTCCTTTTATCACACTTCGAATGATTCAAGATAACATTGCTCTCGCGCAAAATCATGATGCTGTTGATACAGTAGTTGAAGCTGTAGATACTATTGTTGAAAGTACAAACGGTCAGTTTATCACAGATATTCCAAATCGCGCTCATCTCTATCAAGGGCAAACTCCTCAAACCTTCCGTTGTAAAGACTTTATTGATTTGTATGGTTCTTTATCAGCAGAGGAAAAAGAAATTTTAACAGATGCATGTAAAATCTTTGTCATTAAGGGTAAAGATGTAGCATTAGCAAAAGGTGAATATTCAAACCTTAAAATTACTACAGTTACAGACTTGAAGATTGCTAAAAGCATGATTGAGAAAGACTAAAGACATGATTAATCAAATTTATCAACTGACAAAACCAAAGTTTATTAATATTAAATATCAGGAAGAAGAAATTGATCAAGAGAATCATATCCTCATCCGACCAAATTACATGGCGGTTTGTCACGCGGATCAACGTTACTACCAAGGTAAACGCGATCCAAAAATTTTAGCGAAAAAACTACCAATGGCTATGATTCATGAGTCTTGTGGTACAGTTATTTCTGATCCAACCGGTACCTACAAAGTTGGTCAGAAGGTTGTTATGATTCCAAATCAACCACCTATGCAAAGTGATGAGGAATTCTACGAAAATTACATGACTGGAACATATTTCTTATCAAGTGGCTACGATGGATTCATGCGAGAATTTGTTTCTCTTCCTAAGGATCGTGTGGTTGCCTACGAGGACATCGAAGATACAGTTGCTGCCATAACAGAGTTTGTCAGCGTGGGTATGCACGCTATGAATCGTTTCATGACAGTTTCTCACAGTAGACGTCAACGAATTGCAGTTATTGGTGATGGAAGTTTAGCTTTTGTCGTGGCTAATATTATCAACTACACCTTGCCTGAAGCTGAAATTATTGTCATTGGCCGCCACTGGGAGAAATTGGAACTCTTTTCATTTGCTAAGGAACTCTATATTACGGATAGCATCCCAGAGGACCTTAGTTTTGACCATGGTTTCGAATGCTGTGGTGGTGATGGATGTGGACCTGCTATTAATGACTTAATTCGTTACATCAAACCGCAAGGTACCATTCTGATGATGGGTGTTAGCGAGTATAAAGTTAATATCAACACTCGTGATTCATTGGAAAAAGGTTTGCTACTAGTCGGCTCTTCTCGTTCTGGGCGAGTTGACTTTGAAAATGCCATCCATATGATGGAGATTAAGAAGTTTGCCAATCGTTTGAAGAATATCATCTATCTTGAAGAACCAGTAAGAGAGATTAAGGATATTCATCGAGTATTTGCAACAGACCTTAATACTGCCTTCAAGACAGTATTTAAGTGGGAAGTCTAATGAGGGATAATTGTGAAGGAAATTGTTAAAGAAAAGATCGCCTCTTTATTATCAGGTGATGAAGAAATTCTAAGTGTGGAACAGTTAGGGGGAATGACCAATCAAAACTATTTGGTTCAAACATCCTCAAATCAGTATATCGTTAAATTTTTCGGTAAAGGTACGGATAAATTAATCGACCGTCAGAATGAAAAGTTCAATCTTGAATTGTTGAAAGATTTGAAATTAGATGTCGAAAATTATCTTTTTGATATTGAAGCTGGTATCAAAGTTAATCAATACATTGAAAATGCTGAAACACTTAATTTAGATACCATTAAAACTAGATTTGAGAAAATTGCTCCCATTCTACAAACCATTCATGCATCTGGTAAAGAATTAAAAGGAGAGTTTGCTCCTTTTGAGGAAATCAAAAAATATGAATCCTTGATTCAAGGAGAGATCTATTATCCAAACTATGAAGCTGTTAGAAAATCGGTGTTTTCTCTGAAAGAAGAGCTTGAACAAATCGGAATTGAGAAGAAGTCTTGTCATATTGATTTGGTTCCTGAAAATTTTATTGAAGCACCAGATGGGCATCTTTATCTGATTGATTGGGAATATTCATCCATGAACGATCCTATGTGGGACCTTGCGGCACTCTTTCTAGAGTCTGAATTCACTCCAGAAGAAGAGGAAAACTTTTTGGCTCATTACGAGAGTGAAAAGACTCCTGTTTCGAAACAGAAAATTCGAATTTATAAAATTTTGCAAGATATTATTTGGAGCCTTTGGACTATTTACAAAGAAGAAAATGGTGCAGACTTTGGTGATTATGGAATCTCTCGTTACAATAGAGCAGTAAAAGAATTGGATTTTAAGGGAGGTTCTCATGAAAACTAAAAATGGAGTTTCTTTTGGATTACTTTCAGGTGTATTCTGGGGATTAGGATTAACCATTAGTGCCTATATTTTTTCAATCTTCACAGATCTTTCGCCTTTTGTAGTAGCAGCTGCACACGATTTTCTGAGTATTTTTATCTTGCTAGGATATCTACTCGTTAAAGAAGGAAAAGTTCGCTTTTCAATTTTCTTAAACATTCGAAATGTCAGTGTTATCGTTGGAGCACTATTAGCTGGGCCGATTGGTATGCAGGCTAACCTTTATGCTGTCAAATACATCGGTAGTTCCTTAGCTTCGTCTGTTTCAGCGATTTATCCTGCAGTTTCTGTCCTTCTTGCCTTCTTTATTCTAAAGCATAAGGTTTCTAAGAATACAGTATTTGGAATTTTGTTAATCATTGCAGGAATTATTGCTCAGACCTATAAAGCAGAGCAGGTCAATTCTTTCTACATAGGTATTCTTTGCGCCTTGATTTGTGCCTTTGCTTGGGGAAGTGAAAGCGTTCTGAGCTCCTTTGCTATGGAAAGTGACCTCAGTGAAATTGAAGCTCTCTTGATTCGTCAAGTTACATCCTTCTTGTCTTATCTTGTTATTGTGCTCTTCTCGCATCACTCATTTGCAGAAGTGGCAAATGGCCAATTGTTTGGTCTATTAATTGTCTTTGCGGCATTTAATATGATTTCTTATCTTGCCTACTATATGGCTATCAATCGATTGCAGCCAGCAAAAGCTACTGGTCTAAATGTCAGTTATGTAGTTTGGACTGTCCTGTTTGCAGCAATGTTCTTGGGGACACCTCTGACTGTTTTGACCATTATAACTTCATTTGTCGTAATGGCTGGTGTTTATATTATCATTAAAGAATAAAGGAGAAAACGCGTGAAAGCGATCATCTTAGCAGCGGGATTGGGAACTCGTTTACGTCCTATGACAGAAAATACTCCCAAAGCCTTGGTTAAAGTCAACCAAAAACCTTTGGTTGAATATCAAATTGAATTTTTAAAAGAACGTGGAATTGATGATATTATCATCGTTGTAGGTTATTTGAAAGAACAATTCGACTACCTTAAAGAAAAATACGGTGTTCGTTTGGTCTTCAATGATAAGTATGCTGATTACAATAACTTTTATTCTCTCTACCTGGTAAAAGAAGAGTTGGCCAACAGCTATGTTATCGATGCGGATAACTATCTTTTCAAAAATATGTTCCGTAATGATATCGAGCGTTCAACTTATTTCAGCGTTTATCGTGAAGACTGTGATAATGAATGGTTCTTGGTTTACGGAGATGATTACAAAGTTCAAGATATCATTGTCGATAGCAAAAACGGACGCATCTTGAGTGGTGTATCATTCTGGGATGCTCCAACAGCTGAGAAAATTGTTGGTTTTATCGATGAAGCCTATGCAAGCGGTGAGTTTGTTGACCTTTACTGGGATAATATGGTTAAAGATAATATCAAAGAACTAGATGTTTACGTAGAAGAGTTGGAAGAAAATTCTATTTACGAAATTGACAGTGTCAAAGATTATCAAAAATTAGAAAAGATTCTTTCTTCACAAAAATAAGCAGTTTTTATGAACTGATACCTGACCTATTTTTACTTGACTTTTTAGGCTTGATGCAGTATACTAGTGAAAATTTAACCTTTAAGGGAAGTCCAGAGAGACTCACAAGGTGTCAGAGAAAAGAAACTACGATAGAAGCAGGTAAGCAAGTGCTTATTTGCTACTTTTTGTAAATATCTTAACTGAAACCTTGCAATTGCAAGGTTTTTTCTTTATCTGATCCCCTTAAAATTTAAGGAGGAAAAGTTATGAATTCAAATTGTAAAAAGCGGATGGGAGCTATTCGCTTGGAGAATATGAAAGTAATATCTCAAGAGGAAATTGCGCCAGCAATCTATGAGCTAGTACTAGAAGGAGAAATGGTGGAAGCTATGAGAGCTGGACAATTTCTTCATTTACGAGTTCCTGATGATGCTCATCTCTTGCGTCGTCCAATTTCAATCTCATCTATTAATAAGTCTCAAAACCAATGTCATCTCATTTATCGTATTGAGGGTTCTGGCACAGCAATATTTTCGACCTTAAAAGCAGGGGATAGCCTAGATGTCATGGGACCTCAAGGAAATGGTTTTGACTTATCAGATTTAGACCAACGTAGTCGTGTTCTTCTAGTTGGAGGGGGAATTGGAGTTCCGCCCTTACTTGAAGTAGCTAAACAACTAGATGATCGTGGAGTAGAAGTTACAACTGTTCTAGGATTTGCTACTAAAGATGCTGTCATTTTGGAAGCCGAATTATCCCAATATAGTCAAGTCTTTGTGACGACCGATAATGGCTCTTATGGGATCAAGGGTAATGTCTCAGTTGTGATTAAGGAATTGGACACTGAATTTGATGCTGTTTACTCATGCGGAGCACCTGGTATGATGAAATACATCAATCAAACCTTTTACGAACATCCAAGAGCTTATCTATCTTTAGAATCGCGTATGGCTTGTGGTATGGGTGCTTGCTATGCTTGCGTCTTAAAAGTGCCAGATAGTGAAACAGTTAGTCAACGTGTCTGTGAAGATGGACCTGTATTTAAAACCGGAACAGTAGTTTTATAAGGAGAGTGTCATGACTACAAATCGATTACAAGTTTCTCTACCTGGATTAGAGTTAAAGAATCCTATCATTCCCGCATCAGGCTGTTTTGGTTTTGGTCAAGAGTATGCTAAATACTATGATTTAGACCTTTTAGGGTCTATCATGATTAAAGCAACTACACTTGAGCCACGTTTTGGGAATCCTACTCCAAGAGTGGCAGAAACTCCTGCTGGTATGCTTAATGCTATTGGTCTTCAAAATCCTGGTTTAGAGGTCGTTCTTTCTGAAAAGTTACCTTGGCTTGAAAGAGAATATCCAAATCTCCCTATTATCGCCAATGTTGCTGGATTTTCAAAACAAGAGTATGCAGCGGTTTCCCATGATATTTCCAAGGCAAATAATGTAAAAGCTATTGAGCTCAATATTTCATGTCCTAACGTTGATCATGGCAATCATGGGCTATTAATTGGACAAGATCCTGATTTAGCCTATGATGTGGTAAAAGCAGCTGTTGATGCTTCAGAAGTACCTGTTTACGTCAAATTAACACCAAGTGTGACTGACATTGTAACTATTGCTAAGGCAGCAGAGGATGCTGGAGCTGCTGGACTCACTATGATCAATACCCTCGTTGGTATGCGTTTTGATCTTAAAACTAGAAAACCGATTATCGCAAATGGGACAGGAGGCATGTCTGGACCGGCAGTCTTTCCGGTAGCTCTCAAATTGATCCATCAGGTAGCCCAATCTACTAATCTTCCAATTATCGGTATGGGGGGAGTTGATTCAGCTCAAGCTGCCTTAGAAATGTATCTTGCAGGTGCTTCAGCAATTGGAGTCGGTACAGCAAACTTTACCAATCCTTACGCCTGTCCTGATATCATAGAAAACTTACCAAAAGTCATGGACAAATATCACATCGAAACTCTGGAGCAATTGAGAAAAGAAGTTAAAAGTAGCCTATAGTCTTTTTAAATTCGTAATATTTTGAATGCCTTCTTCTTTTTGGTATAATATGACTATGATTGTAACAATACCTATAAAAACTGAAAAAGACATTGCAACTCCAGGTCCAACCGTCCTTGTATTGGGATATTTTGACGGTATTCACCTAGGACATCAAAAATTATTTAGCATTGCTGGGGAAATAGCTGCCAAAAAAAGATTGAGTGTTGCCTTAATCACTTTCCATGAATCACCAAAATTAACCTTAAAACCCTATTCACCAGAAAATTTACTTCATATCCTGAATGCAGAAGAACGTGAACGTAAGTTTAAACGTGCTGGTGTTGAAAATCTTTATTTAATGGACTTCTCAAGTCGTATCGCTAATATGACAGCTCAAGAATTTGTAGATACCTTTGTCAAAGAAGTTAAAGCAGATACCATTGTAGTTGGATTTGACTATAGTCTTGGTTCAGATAGAAAATCAGCTGAAGACTTAAAAGAAATCTTTGATGGAGAAGTAGTCGTAGTACCTCCTGTAGAAGATGAAAAAGGGAAGATTAGCTCTACCCGTATTCGTCAAGCTATCCTTGAAGGGAATGTGAAAGAAGCTGGTCAGTTACTAGGAAGTCCACTTCCTACAAGAGGAATAGTCGTACACGGCAATGCTCGTGGTCGAACAATCGGCTATCCAACTGCCAATCTGGTGCTCTTGGACCGTACTTATATGCCGGCAGATGGTGTCTATACTGTTGATATCGAAATCAAGAGAAAACTTTATCGAGGGATGGCAAGTGTCGGTAAGAATGTCACCTTCGATGGGGAAGAAGAACGTTTTGAAGTGAATATCTTTGATTTTGATGAAGATATTTATGGCGAAACAGTGACCGTCTATTGGTTAGATCGTATCCGAGATATGGTAAAATTTGACGGCATTGAACAACTGGTCAAACAACTCGAAGAAGATGAAAAAGCTGCAAGAAAATAATAATGAAGTTCGAATGAAAATTCGAGCTTTTTATTTTGTTAAAATCTCAGAAAAACAAGGATCAGAGATGAGATATATACTTAAGTCTGGTATAATTCTAATAAGAGATTAAGGGAGATTATGATGTTTAAAGAAAAAAGAAATAAGGGTTTTATTTCTGTACTGATACTTTCGCTAGTATTCTTTGCGATTGCTTCTATTTCAGGATTCTTAGGTCAAATGCACAAGAAGCCTACAGAGAGGTTTGCAGATACGACTGATACTGGAAAAGAAGTTACTATGCCAGTCTACGGTATCTATCCTGAACCTGTTGGTGAAGTTGATGGTGGAACTGTTGTTTATATTGTGCAATATAGCAAGGAAGGTGAAGGAAAGTTTGCTGTAGTTGAGTCTAAAGTGAAAGATGAGTCAATTAATAAACTTCTTGAGAACGCAGACAATCTTGCTGATAATCCTGGAACTCTTACAGGTATACAGTTAGAACCCCTCACTAATACCAATTTTGTCAATACTTCTAAGAACACTAAGATTATCAATCTTGATGAATTTATTAGCTCTATTCTCCCTGCTAAATCGGTTGTCGCTCGTAATATGAATACAAGAATTTATCTCAGTCTCAGTGAATATTCTAGGGATAGTTTGAGCTATATTTTTGGTATTGTGATTTTTTCCGGCATGGGGCTAATGACTTTAATAGCAGCCTTTATCATGCGAAAGAAAACAGTTGATTCATTCAAAGAGCTGTATCGTCTGTACCCTGAATTAGAAGGAAATCTCGAACTGCTTGATACTCAAGCTGAATTTTACGACCAGGACTTGAAAGTTATTTTGTATAAAAACCATCTCATTACTTATTACAAAGGAACCCAAGCTCTAAATCTTAGAGATGTGTGGAGGATCTATCTAGTACGAACAGGTTATAGCCGTTTTACAAAAGTTTATCAGTTTGTCTATACTCGAAAGGATAGTTCTAAGAAATATAGCTTAACTATTCGAAATACTAATAGAGTAGAAGAACAATTAGAAGAATTCTGGAATCTTCTTCCAAAAAAATTTCCTGAGATCAACATTGGTAGTTTATAAGAAAGCATCTTTTAGGGTGCTTTTCTTTTGGGTAAAATTTTGTAAAAAATGAATTTATAACTTGACATCTTAAATATTAAGGAGTAGAATATTTACTGGTTAATTAAATGGTTAAGTTTATGAATCCAATATATTTGGCTAAACAATACTAAAAACCTACAAAAAGGTTTAGAACATTTTAATTGTTTTTATAAATATTTCTATTTATAAACTTAACTGGTTAATGACACAGAACTTATAGTATTGCCTAAATATTATATTTAGTAGTGAAAATAGAAAGTGTGTTTAGATGAAAATCAATAAAAAATATGTTCTTGGTTCTGTAGCTCTTTTAGCCTTAAGCCTTTCAAGTTATGAATTAGGGCGTTATCAAGCAGTACAGACTGGCAAAGAGTCTAATCGTGTGGCTTATATAGATGGAAATCAGGCTAGTACTAAGACCGAAAATTTGACGCCAGATGAGGTAAGTCAGCGAGAAGGAATCAATGCGGAACAGATAGTCGTTAAGATTACCGATCAAGGCTACGTAACTTCACATGTAGACCATTATCATTACTTTAATGGTAAGGTTCCTTATGACGCTATTATTAGCGAAGAACTCTTGATGAAAGATTCGAATTATCAACTTCGAAATGAGGATATTGTCAACGAAATCAAGGGTGGCTATGTCATTAAGGTTGATGGTCACTATTATGTATACCTCAAAGATGCTTCTCATTCCGAAAATATTCGTAGTAAGGATGAGATCAATCGTCAGAAGCAGGAACATGGACATGGTGGCGGAGTAAAGGTTAGTAATGAAGTCGCTGTAGCAAGGACTCAGGGACGTTATACGACGGATGATGGTTATATTTTTAATGCTAGTGATATTATTGAGGACACGGGTGATGCTTACATCGTTCCACATGGCAATCACTTTCATTATATTCCCAAAAGTGATTTATCAGCTAGCGAACTAGCTGCTGCTCAAGCCTTCTTATACGCTAAAGGTGGTCAAACAAGCTCAGTTGGGTATCGACCGTCAACAAATTCTTCTAGCAGCTCATCAGATGCTTCGAATAGTAGTACATATAGACAAACGAATCAAAGCAATGTTGAGGCAAATACTAGAAGATGGACCCCAAGTGTTAGCCCACAAGTGGATAATAGTTATCAAGCAAGTCCAAGTGAAGATGTATCTAGTCTTTTGAAACAACTTTACGCCTTGCCACTCAGCCAACGTCATGTGGAATCCGATGGTTTACTCTTTGATCCAGCGCAAATTACAAGAAAAACTGCGAATGGTGTTGCAGTGCCACACGGAGATCATTACCACTTTATCCCTTATTCTCAAATGTCTGATTTAGAGCAGAAGATTGCGAGAATGATTTCTGAAAATTATCAAGGAAATCATACTACTGCAGGTGGTAAAGAATTAAAACCAATTCCGACTCCAATCCCTGCTCCAGAGCCTACCCCAATACCAAGTCCACAACCTGTACCAAATCCTCAACCAGCTCCAGTTCCTATTCCTGAAAATCATTCTAATGAGGAACTTACCAAGCAAGTAGTCAGAAAAATTGGTCAGGGTTATGTCCTTGAAGATAAAGGAGTATCACGTTATGTCTTGAGTAAGGATTTGTCTAAAGAGAATCTTATAGCTTTTGAGAAAAAACTAAATAATGTGGCTACACCATCTCATACCTTAGCGGAGAAGAAAAGCACAATAGCTCCTAGAGATCAGGAATTCTATGATAAGGCTTATAGTTTGTTGGAGCAAACGCATAGGAACTTACTTGAAAATAAGGGACGGCTATCTGACTTCAAGACTTTGGATCAGTTGTTAGAAAGATTAAATGATGAGCATGTTAATAAGATAGCTTTTGTAGATGATTTGCTTAAATTTATTGCACCGATTAGTCATCCAGAACGTCTTGGTAAGCCAAACTCACAAATCGAGTATAGTGACTATGAAGTTCGTGTAGCCCAGCTAGCGGATAAGTACACAACATCGGATGGTTATATCTTTGATGCCCATGATATTATCAGTGACGAGGGAGATGCTTATGTAACGCCACATATGGGTCATAGTCATTGGATCGGTAAGGATAGTTTGTCCGAAGCTGAGAGGGCAACTGCTCAGGCTTATGCCAAAGAGAAGAGGTTGACGCCTCCTTCGACTGATAATCAGAACTCAACAAAATCGGAAGCAAAAGGGGCAGAAGCTATCTATAATAGGGTAAAAGCTGAGAAGAAGGTACCGCTAGATCGCATGCCTTACAATCTACAGTATGCAGTTGATGTCAAAAATGGTAACTTGATTATCCCTCACTTTGATCATTACCATAATATCAAGTTTGAATGGTTTGATGAAGGGCTTTACGAAGCTCCTAAGGGATATGCGCTCGAAGATCTTTTTGCGACTGTGAAGTACTATGTCGAGCATCCAAGCGAGCGTCCGCATTCGGATAGTGGTTGGGGAAATGCAAGTGACCATGTTCTAAGAAACCAAAATGGACAACATGACCATTCGAATAATGAAAAAACTCTTGAGGAGAAACCGCAAATGGAAAAGCCAGAGGATACTAATCCAGCTGATGAACCAGAAGAATCTCCAGAGGAAGAACCACAGATTGAAACTGAAAAGGTAGAAGCTAAACTACAAGAAGCAGAAGAGTTATTAAAGAATGTGACAGATGCAGGAGTGAAATCCAATGCTAGCGAAACCTTGGCTGGTTTACGAAATAATCTAACACTAGGTACTATGGATAACAATGGTATTATGGCTCAGGCTGAAAATCTTTTAGTCTTGCTAAAAAATAGTAAGCCTATAACAAACGAAAAGAATTAAAAGTCAAATGATAAAGATGACTAGTGAGAACTGATAATGAAATCTAGTTCTCACTTTTTTCATGAAAATCCATAAAAAATATTGACATTTTAAGTTTTTAGGAGTAAACTATTTACTAGTTAATTAAATGGTTAAATACTAGTTAAGGAGTTGTTATGAAAAAAAGAAGTATTCTATGGGTCATGATTACCTTCTTTGTTCTCGTTTTAGGAGCATGTGGACAAAAGGCTAATCAAGACAATCGTAATGAAACTAAGGGAATGAAGATTGTGACTAGTTTTTATCCTGTCTATGCCATGGTCAAAGAAATTTCGGGTGACCTAAATGATGTTAGGATGATTCAGTCTAGTTCAGGTATCCATTCATTTGAACCTTCTGCGAATGACATTGCAGCCATTTATGATGCAGATGTTTTCGTTTACCATTCTCATACCTTGGAATCATGGGCGGGAAGTTTGGATCCAAGCCTGCAAAAGTCTAAGGTAAAGGTCTTAGAAGCATCAGAAGGTATGACCTTGGAGCGCGTGCCTGGATTAGAAGATATGAAAGCTGGAGAAGGAATTGATGAGAAGACCTTGTATGATCCTCATACTTGGCTTGATCCTGAAAAGGTTGCTGAAGAAGCCCAGATTATCGCTGATAAGTTATCCGAACTAGACAGCGCTAATAAGGATACTTATCAAAAAAACGCACAAAGTTTTAGTGCCAAAGCTCATGATTTGACCAAGAAATACCAACCCATTTTTGAAAAAGTCAATCAAAGAAATTTTGTAACTCAACACACAGCTTTTTCATATTTAGCGAAACGCTTTGGATTAAATCAACTTGGAATAGCTGGTATTTCACCAGACCAAGAACCAAGCCCGAGACAGTTAACCGAAATTCAAGAATTTGTAAAAAATTATAAGGTCAAAACTATCTTTACAGAGAGCAATGCTTCGTCTAAAGTTGCTGATACACTTGTCAAATCAACAGGTGTGACTCTTAAAACACTCAATCCTTTAGAGGCCGACCCACAAAATGACAAGTCCTACTTGGAAAATTTAGAAGACAATATAGCTATTTTAGCTGAAGAATTGAAATGAGGAGTTTATGAAAATTAATAAAAAATATCTAGCAGGATCTGCAGTGGTCCTTGCATTAAGTGTCTGCGCTTACGCTTTAAATCAACATCAAGCGCCTGAGAACAAAGAAAATAACCGTGTATCCTATGTTGATGGGAAAGAGTCTGATGCTAAAAAGAATGAAAATCTGACACCTGATCAAGTTAACCAAAAAGAAGGAATAGAAGCTGAACAGATTGTTACTAAGATTACAGATCAAGGCTATGTGACTTCCCACGGTGACCATTTCCATTTCTACAATGGTAAGGTGCCTTATGATGCCATCTTTAGTGAAGAATTAGTCATGAAAGATCCAAACTATCAACTAAGTGATGGAGATATTGTCAATGAGATTAAAGGTGGCTATATCATCAAGGTGGATGGCAAATATTATGTCTATCTGAAGGATGCTAGTCATGCAGATAATATTCGTACCAAAGACCAAATCGAGAAACAAAAACAAGAACACACATCAGATAGTAGTAGTACAAGTAATGAAGTTATTGCTGCCAGAGCACAAGGTCGATATACAACTGATGACGGTTACGTCTTTAATCCTGCAGACATTTTAGAGGATACAGGTGACGCTTATATCGTTCCTCATGGTGGCCATTATCATTACGTTCCTAAGAGTGCTCTATCTTCAAGTGAATTGGCTGCCGCTCAAGCTTACCTTGCTGGAAGAGGAAGTCAACAAAGTTTAACAGACTACAAACCGATTCCAAGTGTTGAACCAAGTCATCAAGTAGAGAAACCAGCTACAAGCAATCCAGTACAAGAAGAAAATAATCTTCAAAAACTTCTAGACCAACTTTATGCTTTACCAGTTAGTCAACGCTATAAAGAATCTGATGGTTTGGTATTTGACCCGGCTAAAATTACCAGTCGTACGCCTAATGGAGTTGCTATCCCTCATGGAAATCATTACCATTTCATCCCTTATAGTAGTTTATCTGCTTTGGAGCAAAAGATTGCACGCTTGATACCACTTTCAGGTCTAGTAACACCATCAAATCCTGTAGAAACTCCAAGTAAACCAAACGAAGACCATGGCCACGAAGATGTTGATCATCAACACGAAGAAGACCATGGCCATGACTTCGCAACTGATCGAGTGATTAGTGAGGACGACCAAGGTTTTGTCGTTTCACATGGAGACCACAATCATTATTTTTACAAGAAAGATTTGACGGCTCAACAGATTAAAGAAGCTCAGGAACACTTGAAAGGTAAAACCGAAGTTAAACCTAATCCATCAGATGATCACCATGATGAAGACGGACATGATCACCACCATGGTGAAGACCACGATCACGGATTCGATGCTGACCGAGTGATAAGTGAAGATGAGCAAGGTTTTGTAGTTTCACATGGAGACCATGCCCATTATTTCTTTAAGAAAGATTTATCAGCAGAGCAGATTAAGGCTGCACAAGACCATCTTCATGGCCATCAGCAGACAGAACCTGTTAAACCTCTTGCCAAGACGGTTGAAAGTTTCTCTCGAGATGCCAGCGATGAAGAAAAAATAGCTTATATTTCTAAAACATATGGTGTTCCACTTGAGGCTATCAGAATTTCAAATGGATTCTTTGTATTTGGTAATCCAGACCAGGCTTATGACCCAACTCACATTCACCCTTACGCTGTTCGTAAGGAACACGTTCGTATTCCGATTCAAACTGGAGATGCAGAGCTTGATTTTCTAAATGAACTCTATACAACCGCTCTACGTGATGGAGTCTCTCCTTATAGCTTGCAGGTTGAAAATGGTAGCTTTGTTATCCCTCATGGTGATCACAACCACTACATCAAGGTTCAAACCAAAGGTTATGAAGTCGCTTTGAAAAACAAAATTCCTGCATTACAGTCAACTTACCAACCTGGTGCCTTTGATGAAAAAGCAGTCCAGTATAAGATTGATCAACTCTTGGCAGAAAGTCGCGAAGTTTATAAAGATAAACCAATTTTACAAAGACAAATTGAGCTTGCCTTGGGTCAATTCTCTGAAAATATGAAGAAGCTATCAACCAACTCTACTGCAGGTTATTTGGCAGCTTTGGATTTGTTTGATAAGCAGTATATTCACATTGACTCAAGTGTCAAACCAACAGAAATCAGTCCTTTAGACAAGAAATATCAAGCTTTAGTAGATAAGATTAATACCTTAGACACAGATGCTTATGGACTTCCTAAGAAGGATTTATTGACTCAGCTCCAAGAAAATAAACTGGCCCAAGATGAAGCAGGTTTAGATGCAGTTGAAGCTAAGTTACAAGCTTTGCAAGATTTTAATGACCGTACTGGAGTTACAACAGTAGAATACATCAAGTATTTCTACCAACATCTATCTGACGGTCGCTTAAATGACACTCTTAGAAATAAAGTTGCCAACCTAACGTGGACACTTTATCAGTCACAATCCTTCCTTAAGGCAACTGACTTGAACAAACTCTTCCCAGAAATCTACCAAACAAAACTGGAAGTAGAAGAAGCACTGAAAAATGAGCCAGTTGCAAGCAAGACTTCTGAAACAATCTTAGATACAGAAAAAGTGGATGGTCATAGTGCTAAAACTGCTGTTTATGAGTTCTTGAAAGGTTTGTATGACGATATCAAACCTGAGGAACAAAGTAACCATGTCTTAAAAGGGCAGGTAGAAGGTCTCTTAACAAAAGCTGATGAATTAGTGGCTCAAGTCAACGAGGAGGGTGTTAAGGCCTCACTCGCAGACGAAGTGAAAAATCTGAAAGCTGCTTTGGAGAAAGAAGATGCGGATCTTGATGAATTAAATACACAAGTCCAAGATCTTCTAAAACGTATTTCACAGACTATTCAGAATGAACGTGAAAATGCAAAACAAGATCCAGATCCAGAGGTCGTGGCTCTCTATCAACAACTATACAACGGAGTCATTGCCCTTCATACTTATTTGGAATTGAATAATGGTTCAGATGCTGACTTTGAAAAAGTCGATGCCTTGTTTGATAAACTAGCAGCGGCAAGTAAAGACAAGCAAGCTTTGCTGACGGTTGCTCAAGAAATCGTTTTGTTAAATCAAGAGTTCCAATCTAAAGGAAAGCCAGCTGAAACTAGCACTTCACAAACAAGTGAAGAGTCAAACTCACTTTTAAAAACGACATCTCCTGAAACAAGTGAGAAAGTAGTAAACTAAAAAAGAAGTAGCCTAGCTACTTCTTTTTTAGTCTTTGTAGGATACGATACCAATGATAGTATCAACTGCACGTTCCATGGTTTGAAGGCTAACGTATTCAAAACGGCCGTGCATATTTTCGCCACCAGCGAAAATATTTGGCGTCGGAATTCCCATAAAGGAAATCTTAGAACCATCTGTTCCACCACGGATTGGTTCGATGATAGGTGTGATACCAAGGTCCTCCATAACCGCTTTCGCAATGGTTACTGGTGTCATATCCTTTTCGATAACTTCCTTCATGTTGTAGTACTGGTCAGTTAATGTTAAAGTAACACGATTGCTACCCAGTTCTTGGTTCATCTTATCAGCAATAGCTTGCATAGCTTCCTTACGCGCTTCAAAGGCATCCTTTTCAAAGTCACGAATGATGTAGCTAGCACGCGCTTCCTCGACCGTACCTGTCACATCCATGAGATGGTAGAAGCCTTGGTAACCCTCAGTCAGTTCAGGTCGGTCACCAGCTGGAAGTTGGTTGTGGAAATCGATTGCCAACTGAAGGGCGTTAACCATCTGTCCTTTAGCCGTTCCTGGGTGAACATTGCGACCTTGGAAGTGAAGCTCTGCACCTGCCGCGGAGAAGGTTTCATACTGAAGTTCACCAAGAGGTCCACCGTCAACTGTATAAGCAAAGTCGACATCGAAATCTTCTGCATCGAATTTGTTGGCACCAACACCGATTTCTTCATCAGGTCCAAAGCCGACACGAATTTCGCAGTGTTTAATCTCAGGATGAGCAGTTAAGTATTCGATGGCTGTCATAATCTCAGCAATACCAGATTTGTCATCAGCACCTAGAAGGGTAGTCCCATCTGTAGTAATTAAAGTTTGGCCATGATATTTCTTTAAGCTCTTAAAATCTACTGGATCAAGCTTGAAACCAGAATTACCTAGTTCGATAAGACCACCGTCGTAGTTTTCGATAACTTGCGGGTTAACACCTTCAGCATTAAAATCAGCCGTATCCATGTGGGAGATAAAACCAATCTTACGAGTTAAACTAGGATCATTAGCTGGAAGTGTACCGATAGCAAAACCGTTTGGCAAATAATAGACATTTTGCAAACCGACACGTTTCATTTCTGGGATGAGGACATTAGTCGCAAAGTCTACTTGACTTTGAGTACTTGGTGTAGTAGTAGAATTTTCGTCTGAACGTGTGTTAACCTTAACATAAGTTAAAAAACGCTCTAGTAATGTTGGATATTTCATTATAACTCCTTTTTTTCCTTCTTTAAAACCATTGTATCATAGAAAGAAGAGAAAAACAAAAGTCGGAAGGGAGATAAAATTCTTATGTTACGTTTACTTATGGCTTCTTTAGTGATACAATAAGAAAGATAAAAATATCACAAGGATGCAGAGATGAAAAAAGCAATTTTAATGATGACATTTGGTTCACCAGAAGAGATTACCTTTGAAGGAGTAGCTGACTTTTTTACCAACATTCGTCGAGGAGTTCGACCTCAAGACCACGAGATTCAAACCCTTTATGATAATTATGTTCGAATTGGAGGAACTCCACTTCAAAAAATTACCCGTGAAGAAGTTGCCTTGGTAGAAGCTAGGTTAGAAAATGAATATAGTGTCTATTTTGCCAATAAATTTTCACCCCCTTTTATTCCAGATGTAATTCGGCAAATGGAAGCAGATGGTATTGAGCAGTGTATTTGCTTGATTTTGGAGCCCCATTATTCTTTTTACTCTGTTATGGGGTACGAAAAGTTTCTGGAAAGCAAACAAATTCAGTTTTTAGTCATTAAGGACTGGTATCAAGAAGCAGCGCTCTTAAACTATTGGGCGGATGAAATTACTAAGATTTTAAATGAAGAAGTAAAGCAGGATAGCTTTAAAGTCATCTTTTCTGCCCACAGTGTGCCCATTTTTGCCTTAGATTTTGGTGATCCCTATATCGATCAAATTTTTGAAAATAGCAAGTTAATTGCGAAGAAATTAGACTTGGATCCAGGGCAATATACCAACACTTGGCAGAGCGAAAGTGATATTGGTATTCCGTGGATTAAGCCAGATGTTTTGGAGTATCTCAGAGAACAGAAAGAACATCCAAATCATTATATTTTTGTACCTATTAGTTTTATCAGTGAGCACATTGAAGTCTTGTTTGACAACGATGTGGAATGTTATGAATTGTGTCAGGAATTGGGGGTGAACTACCATCGTCCACCAATGCCAAATACAGATTCTCGTTTGATTGATGCCTTGGTTAATACTGTCCGAGCTAACGAACATAAAGAATTTAGAGAATTCCTCCCAGAAGAAGAAACCTTTGATGAATTAGTTCCTTCGGAGGAAACTAAGAATATTCTAGATGAATCACAAGACTTACAAATGCCAGAATTTGTTAAAAAATTGATTGAGAAAAAAGGTCGTGAAAATGTCAAGATGCCTTATTTAATCAAAAAAATGCTTGAAAAAGCTGGCAAATTACCTAAAGACTAAGTGAAAATAGGAAAGAACTAGTAATACTCTTCGAAAATCAAATTCAAACCGCGTCAACGTCGCCTTTTCGTATATATGTTACTGACTTCGTCAGTTCTATCTACAACCTCAAAGCAGTGCTTTGAGCAACCTGCGGCTAGTTTCCTAGTTTGCTCTTTGATTTTCATTGAGTATAATGTTTGTTTCAGCTATCCGCTAAGGTAGGATCTAATTTAGAAATTGTAAGAAAAATAGAGTGGGACAGAAATCGGTAATTCGTTAGAATTCGATTTCGTTGTCCCACCTCCGCACAGTTGAGTAGGGCTGTAAAAGCTGATGCAATCAGCATAGTAGAGCCCACTCAACCACTGCGTCTTGCTCGACAATCCAAAGACAATTGAGAGGCTAGGACTTTTGTCCCAGCCTCTTTTTAGGTGACTAGCATTCTTTTGACCTAGTTTTTATGTTATTTACCCAGACAAAATTGGCTGAACAATTGAGTAATAAGTTCATCTGGCGCTGCATCACCAGTAATTTCTCCAAGAATTTCCCAGGTACGGGTCAAATCAACCTGAAGCAGGTCAACTGGCATACCCAGTTCAAGACCTTCGTTAACTGCTTGTAAGCTTTCAACAGCCTTTTCGATTAATGAAATATGACGGGCGTTAGATAGATAAGTAGCATCTTGCTCAACAAGGCCTGCATTTTCGAAGAAGAGCTCATTGATTCGTTCCTCAATCTTATCAATGTTTTGATTCTTGAGGACTGAAATCCGGATAATATCTTCTGGAAGTTCTTCAGTTTCGATGGCCTCTGGTAGGTCAGTTTTATTCAGTAGGATAATACGGTTGGTATCTTTGCTGATTTCAAGAAGTTGTCGGTCTTGAGTAGTCAGAGGTTCACTAGCATTTAGTACTAGTAGAACTAAGTCAGCTTCCTTGAGGGCTTTTTTGGAGCGTTCAACCCCGATTTGTTCCACGACATCATCTGTTTCACGAATACCAGCAGTATCAATCAACTTCAGTGGAACACCATTGATATTGACGTATTCTTCAATAACATCTCGAGTAGTCCCTGCAATATCCGTTACAATGGCTTTATCTTCACGAAGGAGGTTGTTGAGGAGACTTGATTTCCCAACGTTTGGGCGACCAATAATAGCCGTTGAAATCCCTTCGCGGAGAATTTTGCCACGACGGGCTGTTTTTAGAAGATTGGTCAAAAGTTGTTCAAATTCTAAGGTCTTTTCACGGACAACAGCAGTAGTGGCTTCTTCCACATCGTCGTACTCAGGATAGTCAATATTGACCTCAACTTGAGCCAAGGTATTGAGAATTTCCTGACGAGTATTATTAATGAGGTCAGACAGGGAACCATCAAGTTGTTTGACTGCTATATTCATAGCCTTGTCAGTCTTAGCACGGATGATATCCATAACAGCTTCAGCCTGAGTCAAGTCCACACGACCGTTGAGGAAGGCACGCTTGGTAAATTCACCAGGCTCAGCCAACCGAGCCCCTTCACGGATAGCTAGTTGAAGGATTTCATTAGTTACGGCGATTCCACCGTGAGTATTAATTTCAATAATATCTTCACGAGTGAAGGTTTTTGGAGATTTCATAGCACCAACCATGACCTCGTCCATAACCTTACCTGTCTGAGGATCAACGATATGTCCGTAGTTTAGAGTGTGACTAGCAACCTTGCTCAAATCCTTGCCTCTAAAAATTTTCTGGGCGATAGTAAAACTATCCGTTCCACTTAAACGAACAATCCCAATAGCCCCTTCACCAAGCGGAGTCGAGATTGCTGCGATGGTATCAAATTCACGTGTAATCATTTCATTTCCTTTTTACAATTTATATACAAATATCATTTAAAATTGTATCAAAATATAGCGTTTTATTCAACGAATGCCACTTATAAAGAAAAGCCTAAGCAGATTGCTTAAGCTTTATTTAGTGCGCATTTCACCTTGTGGGAAATAAGTTCCTTCAGGCATATCGTTAATAATAACGTGAACAGCTGACTGAGGTGCTCCTGTGTTACGAACAACAGCTTCTGTTACTTCCTTAGCTAGGGCTTTCTTTTGCTCTAGAGTGCGTCCTTCAAATAAATCAATGCGTACAAATGGCATAATTGCGTCCTCCACTAGTTATTTGATTTCTTCTATTTTACCACATTTTGCCATTTAAAGCTTTGAGAAATTATGGTATACTAGAATGTAGCAAAAATTTAGAAATGGACGTGAAATAGAAGCATGGCACAGTTGTATTATCGTTATGGGACCATGAACTCTGGCAAAACCATCGAGATTCTCAAGGTTGCCTATAACTATGAGGAGCAAGGAAAAGGAGTTGTGATTATGACTTCAGCTCTGGATACACGTGACGGTGTTGGCTATGTTTCAAGTCGCATTGGGATGAAAAGACCAGCAATTGCTATTGACGAAACAACAGATATCTTTGGATTTATCCGAGATTTACCTGAAAAACCTTACTGTGTACTTGTCGATGAAGCCCAGTTTCTCAAGCGTCACCATGTTTACGACCTAGCTCGTGTTGTCGATGAGTTAGACATCCCTGTCATGGCATTCGGTTTGAAGAATGACTTTCGCAATGAACTTTTTGAAGGTTCCAAACACCTCTTGCTTTTAGCAGACAAAATTGACGAGATTAAGACCATTTGCCAGTATTGTAAGAAAAAGGCGACTATGGTTCTTAGAACCTTAGACGGAAAGCCTACCTATGAGGGCGAACAAATTCAGATTGGAGGTAATGAAACCTATATCTCGGTTTGCCGTAAACATTATTTTGCCCCTGAAATCAATAAGGAGAATGAAGAAAAATGAACATCTATGATCAACTACAAGCTGTGGAAGACCGTTATGAAGAACTAGGAGAGTTGCTGAGTGACCCATATGTGGTGTCTGATACCAAGCGTTTCATGGAGCTTTCAAAAGAAGAGGCTTCAACCCGTGATACGGTGACAGCCTATCGTGAGTACAAACAAGTCCTTCAAAACATTGTTGACGCTGAAGAGATGATTAAGGAATCAGGTGGAGATGCGGACTTGGAAGAAATGGCCAAGCAAGAGCTCAAGGATGCCAAGGCTGAAAAAGAAGAATACGAAGAAAAACTAAAAATCTTGCTCCTTCCAAAAGATCCAAACGACGACAAGAACATCATCCTTGAAATCCGTGGAGCAGCTGGAGGTGACGAAGCAGCGCTTTTCGCTGGTGACCTCCTAACTATGTACCAAAAATATGCTGAAGCCCAAGGCTGGCGCTTTGAAGTCATGGAAGCTTCTATGAACGGTGTCGGTGGTTTCAAAGAAGTCGTTGCCATGGTTTCTGGTCAGTCTGTATACTCTAAACTCAAGTATGAGTCTGGTGCCCACCGTGTGCAACGTGTCCCTGTGACAGAAAGTCAAGGCCGTGTTCATACCTCGACAGCTACAGTTCTAGTCATGCCTGAAGTGGAAGAAGTAGAATACGATATTGATCCAAAAGACCTTCGTGTTGACATCTACCACGCATCAGGTGCTGGTGGACAGAACGTCAACAAGGTTGCGACTGCTGTTCGTATCGTTCACTTGCCAACCAATATCAAGGTTGAGATGCAGGAAGAACGTACCCAGCAGAAAAACCGTGAGAAGGCTATGAAAATCATACGTGCGCGTGTGGCAGACCACTTTGCACAGATTGCCCAAGATGAACAAGATGCTGAGCGTAAGTCTACTATCGGTACCGGTGACCGTTCTGAACGTATCCGTACTTATAACTTCCCACAAAACCGTGTCACGGACCACCGTATCGGTTTGACTTTGCAAAAGCTTGATACAATCCTTGCTGGTAAGTTGGACGAAGTGGTGGATGCCTTGGTTATTTATGATCAAACACAAAAATTAGAAGAATTAAACAAGTAATGAAATTAGCTCAACTATTTAAAGATTTTGAGGAAAAGTTAATAGTACAAGGAGAGGAAGCAGAAAGCCTCTCTTTTGTCTATCGTAGCCTGAAAAATCTATCTTTTACAGACTTCATCTTTACCCTTCAGCAAGAAGTCACTGATGAAGATTACAAATTTGTAGAGAACATTTTCATCAAGCTAGCTAGCCATATTCCTGCCCAGTACATTATCGGTCATGCTGAATTCTTTGGGATGCAGTTAAAAGTAGATGAGCGGGTTTTGATTCCTCGACCTGAAACAGAAGAGTTGGTGGAGCTTATCCTAGCTGAAAATCCTAATGGAAATCTCAAGGTCTTGGATATTGGTACAGGAAGTGGTGCAATTGCCCTTTCTTTAGCTAAAAATAGAGCAGATTGGTCAGTCACAGCTGCTGATATTTCACAAGATGCATTAGACCTAGCAACGGAGAATGCAAAGAGTTTAGATTTAGAAATCACATTTATCAAATCTGACTGTTTCTCCGAAATTTCTTCAAAATATGATATAATTGTATCCAATCCACCATACATTTCTCGAGCAGATGAGGAAGAAGTTGGTTTGAATGTTCTGCATTCAGAGCCACATTTAGCCCTTTTTGCAGACGAGGAAGGTCTAGCGATCTATCGCAGAATCGCAGAAGAATCAAAGGACTATCTAAATGACGGTGGTAAGATTTATCTTGAAATTGGCTACAAACAAGGTCAAAGTGTACCCGCTCTCTTTATGGAAAATCTTCCTGAGAAACGAGTTCGAACGCTCAAAGACCAATTTGGCCAAGATAGGATGGTTGTCATTGATGATGGAGAAAATTAAGCAAGAGTTGGAAAAGGGTGGAGCAGTAGTTTTGCCAACTGAGACAGTTTATGGCCTTTTTGCGAAAGCTTTGGATGAGAAGGCTGTTGACCATGTTTATCGGCTCAAACGTCGCCCTAGAGATAAGGCTCTCAATCTCAATGTTGCTAGTTTAGACGATATCTTGAACTTTTCCAAGAATCAGCCACCTTGTTTACAACAACTTGTTAAAAGTTTTTTGCCAGGACCTTTAACCATTATCCTAGAAGCTAATGACAAGGTCCCTTACTGGGTCAATTCAGACTTGACGACTATTGGATTTCGCATGCCCAGTCATCCCGTCACTCTAGAATTGATTCGTGAGTTTGGTCCCTTAATCGGCCCGTCTGCTAACATTTCAGGACAGGATAGCGGTGTGACCTATAAGGAAATTCTGCAGGATTTTAACCAAAATGTTCTAGGTTTGGAAGACGATGCTTTTTTAACTGGTCAAGATTCGACTATTATAGACTTATCTGGCAGCAAGGTGAAGATTCTACGCCAAGGTTCGATAACTCGAGAAGATATCCTTGCCAAGATACCTGAAATTCCTTTTGAGGAGGTATGATATGCTACGTGAATTAAAAGCGACAGATGTCGAAACAATTTGTGTCATTAACAAAGAAGCGCTAGGTTATGCTTTTAGTCCAGAGGAAACGGCTGGTCAACTAGCTAAGTTGACACAAGACTCCCATCACTTCCTACTTGGTTTTGAGGATTCAATTAGCCATGACTTACTTGGTTATGTTCATGCTGAGGTTTATGAATCCCTTTATTCAAAACCAGGTTTTAATATCCTGGCTTTAGCTGTTTTACCTCAAACACAAGGTAAAGGAATCGGTAAAACATTGCTTGAAGGATTAGAACAGGAAGCAGAAAAACGTAGCTATAACTTTATTCGCTTAAATTCTGCAGACCATCGTACAGGTGCGCATGCATTTTATGAAAGAGTTGGTTATACCTGCGATAAAATGCAGAAACGTTTCATTAAATTAATAAAAGGAGAAGACCTATGATTTTTGACAAAGATGATTTTAAAGCCTATGACGCGGATCTATGGAATGCCATTGCCAAAGAAGAGGAACGCCAACAAAACAATATTGAATTAATCGCTTCAGAGAACGTAGTCTCTAAGGCTGTTATGGCTGCTCAAGGGTCTATCTTGACTAATAAATACGCCGAAGGTTATCCAGGACGTCGTTATTACGGTGGAACTGATGTAGTAGATATTATCGAAACTCTAGCTATTGAACGTGCGAAGGAGATTTTTGGAGCAAAGTTTGCCAATGTCCAACCTCACTCAGGAAGTCAAGCTAACTGTGCAGCATACATGGTCTTGATTGAACCAGGTGATACAGTTATGGGGATGGATTTAGCTGCGGGTGGGCACTTGACTCACGGAGCTCCTGTAAGTTTCTCAGGTCAAACCTATAACTTCGTTTCATATAGCGTTGATCCGGAGACAGAGCTATTGGACTTTGAAGCCATCTTGAAACAAGCCCAGGAAGTGCAACCAAAACTTATCGTTGCTGGTGCCTCAGCCTATTCTCACATTATTGATTTCTCAAAATTCCGTGAAATTGCGGATGCTGTGGGAGCAAAACTCATGGTCGACATGGCCCACATTGCTGGCTTGGTTGCAGCTGGTCTTCACCCAAATCCAGTTCCATATGCACATATCACAACGACAACGACCCACAAAACTCTTCGTGGACCACGTGGTGGATTGATTTTGACGAACGATGAAGGCTTTGCTAAAAAAATCAATTCCGCTATTTTCCCGGGTATCCAAGGTGGTCCTTTAGAGCATGTTGTTGCTGCTAAGGCTGTAGCCTTTAAAGAAGTATTGGATCCAGCCTTTAAAGAATATGCTGCTAATGTTATCAAGAACAGCAAGGCTATGGCTGAAGTATTCCTGCAAGATTCTGATTTCCGTATTATCTCTGGCGGTACTGAAAACCATCTCTTCTTAGTGGATGTCACGAAGGTTGTGGAAAGTGGAAAAGTAGCCCAAAACTTATTGGATGAGGTCAATATTACCCTTAATAAAAACTCAATCCCTTATGAAACGTTGTCACCATTCAAGACAAGTGGTATTCGTATCGGAGCGGCAGCAATTACTGCTCGTGGTTTTGGTGAAAATGAAAGCCGTCAAGTTGCTGAACTTATTATTAAAGCCCTTAAGAATGCAGAAAACGAAACTGTCTTAGAAGAAGTGAGAAGTGCAGTCAAATCCTTGACAGATGCCTTCCCATTATATGAGGACTAATATTTTATGGATATTTATATTAAGAAAGCCATTATCCATCAGTTCAGCCCTGATGACACAGAGTTGTTCTTGGCGGATAAGTTTCTCAATATCACTCCTAAAATCGAGGAATACTTACGTAAAAAAGTGGAACGTGTGTATTCGGATGATGCCAAAACTGGTATTTTTGAAGAGGATAATCCTTTTTTCAATCACATCACAGAAGATTTAATGGAAACATCTGTTACAATTGCTAATCTCTGGAAAGAGGAATTCTCTGTATCTGAAAATCAAAAGACTAATGACTTGGTTTTTGTACAGTTTTCAAAAGAAGGAGTTGAACACTTTGCCTTCCTGCGAATTGCATTGCGAGAAACCTTAACACACCTAGGTGGTGAGGTTGACAATCCAATCAAACTGACTCAGAATAACTTACCTGGATTTGGAACTGGAGCAGATGAAGCCCTTGTGGTTAATCTTCAAAGTCGCAAGTATCACTTGATTGAAAAACGCATCAAGTACAATGGAGCTTTTTTGAACTATTTTTCTGAGAATCTTATTCAAGAACAACCAAAGATTTCACCTAAGAAATCTATTAAGGAACTAGAAAAAACGGCTCAAAAAATTGCCGAAACCTTCAACACAGATGATTTTCAATTTCAATCAAAGGTAAAATCGGCAATTTACAATCATCTTGAAGAGAATAATGAGCTCTCTCCAGAAAAATTAGCCAATGACCTTTTTGATAACAATCTGACGGCTCGTTTAAGCTTTGTTGACCAAGTGAAACAAGCAGTACCTGAGCCAGTTCAGTTTGATGAGATTGATGCCAGTCGTCAATTAAAGAGATTTGAGAATCAGAAACTTTCCTTGTCAAACGGGATTGAACTCATCGTACCAAACAATGTCTATCAAGATGCAGAATCAGTTGAGTTCATTCAAAATGATAATGGAACCTATTCTATCTTAATCAAAAACATCGAGGATATTCAAAATAAATAATGTTTAAATTTATACGAAGAGTGCTAGTGCTAGCAATCTTCCTTTTCGTTGGATATAAAGCTTATCTCATTCGTCAGGATGTTAAACAAGTCATGACCTACCAACCCATGGTTCGCGAAATCTTAAATGAAAGAGATACCCCAGCAAACGAAGAGCTTGTGCTCGCCATGATTTATACAGAAACTAAGGGTAAAGAAGGAGACGTGATGCAGTCAAGTGAATCTGCTAGTGGCTCTACTGATACCATAAACGATAATGCAAGTAGTATTCGGCAAGGGGTTCAAACCTTGACAGAAAATCTCTATCTAGCTCAAGAAAAAGGAGTGGATGTCTGGACAGCCATTCAAGCTTATAACTTTGGACCTGCTTATATCGATTTTATCGCCCAGAATGGGAAAAAGAATACTCTTGTCCTAGCTAAGCAATATTCCAGAGATACAGTTGCGCCTATATTAGGAAATACAACAGGGAAAACCTATCGCTACATTAATCCCATTTCTATTTTTCAAGGTGGAGAACTTTATGTAGATGGGGGAAACTATTATTACTCTAGACAGGTTCAGCTAAATCTCTATATTATGAAAATTTTTAATCTATTTTAAGCATCTAGAATTTCTAGGTGCTTTTATAAGTTTTCTTTAAGGATACTTTAATATGCTAGAGTAGAAAAGGAGGAACGTCTCATGCGAAAGAAATTCTTTCTAACTAGCGGTGCAGTTCTTTTAGCAGTTGCAACACTGCAAAACGTTCAAGCAGCAACTGATGTTCAAAAAGTAATTGATGAAACCTATGTTCAACCTGAGTACGTCTTGGGTTCTTCACTAACGGAAGATCAAAAAAATCAAACACTGAAAAAACTTGGCTATGATGCCTCAAAAGATACTAAAGATTTGAAGACCATGACACCAGATGTCTACTCAAAGATTATGAATGTAGCTAATGATTCGAGTCTTCAACTTTATTCTTCAGCAAAAATCCAAAAATTAGGAGAAAAATCTCCACTTGAGGTGAAGATTGAAACACCTGAAAATATCACGAAAGTGACGCAAGATATGTACCGTAATGCGGCTGTTACCTTGGGTGTAGAGCATGCGCGTATTACCGTTGCTGCACCAATCCCTGTAACAGGCGAAAGTGCCCTGGCAGGTATTTACTATTCCCTTGAGTCCAACGGTGTCCAACTTCCACAAGAAAATAAAAACTTGGCACAGGAAGAGTTAAAAGCCTTGTCGGACATCAATGATGAAAACAAGGACAAATCTGGCTATGATGCTAATAAACTTAATGTAGCCCTTGCTGATATTAAGGCTGCAATTGCTAAAGCCAAAGAGTCTAAAGGCGAACTTACTGAGGACGATGTTCGTAAGATTGTTGAAGATACCTTGAAGAACTACAAACTGGATCAAGTTGTTACAGGTAATCAAGTTAATGTCATCATCAACTTTGCCTTCAATCTTTCAAAGAGCGACATTCTTAATAACGAAGACTTTACAAAGACGCTAAAAGATTTGAAACAAAGTATTGTTGCGCAAGCAGGTGATAGTTTCAGTAATATCGACCTAAACTTTGATGCCAATAAAGCTATTCAAGACGGTGGAAATATCCTGAGCTCAATTTGGCAAGCTATCCTTGATTTCTTCAAGAGTTTTGGTGCTTAGGTCAATTCATGGTATAATAGATGGTAACAGGATTGTTGCCGTCTTTTTTTGTCGGCTCATAGAAAGTGAAAAATATGTTAAAGAAAAATGATATTGTTGAAGTAGAGATTGTCGATTTGACCCATGAAGGAGCAGGAGTTGCCAAGGTAGATGGCTTGGTCTTTTTTGTAGAGAATGCTCTTCCGACTGAAAAAATCCTTATGCGTGTCCTTAAAGTCAACAAGAAGATTGGCTTTGGTAAAGTCGAGGAATACCTAACACAATCTCCTCATCGTAATCAAGGCTTAGATTTGGCTTACCTACGTTCAGGTATTGCCGACTTGGGGCATCTAGCTTATCCAGAACAACTCAAGTTTAAATCCAAACAAGTAAAAGATAGCCTCTATAAAATTGCTGGAATCACGGATATAGAGGTCGCAGATACACTTGGCATGGAAAATCCTGTCAAGTATCGTAACAAGGCTCAGGTTCCTGTTCGTCATGTAAATGGTGTTCTGGAGACTGGTTTCTTCCGTAAGAATTCTCATGACCTCATGCCTCTGGAAGATTTTTATATCCAGGATCCAGTTATTGATCAAGTTATTGTGGCTTTACGAGATTTGCTTCGTCGTTATGACTTAAAACCTTATGATGAAAAAGAACAGTCTGGCTTGATTCGTAATCTTGTTGTTCGTCGTGGCCATCATTCAGGTCAAATCATGGTCATTTTGGTCACCACTCGTCCCAAGATTTTCCGTGTGGACCAGTTGATCGAACAGCTGATCCAGCAATTTCCTGAGATTGTGTCTGTCATGCAAAATATCAATGACCAGAATACCAATGCAATTTTCGGGAAAGAATGGCGTAGGCTTTATGATCAAGATTACATTACGGACCAAATGTTGGGGAATAGCTTCCAAATCTCTGGACCAGCCTTTTACCAGGTCAATACTGAAATGGCAGAGAAGCTTTATCAGACAGCTATTGACTTTGCGGATTTAAGAGAAGATGACGTCGTGATTGACGCCTACTCAGGAATTGGGACCATTGGCTTATCAGTTGCCAAGCATGTCAAGGAAGTTTATGGGGTCGAGGTCATTCCAGAAGCTGTAGAAAATAGCCAGAAGAATGCTAGTATAAATGGCATTACCAATGCTCACTATGTCTGTGATACAGCAGAAAATGCCATGAAAAATTGGCTCAAGGAAGGTATCCAACCAACTGTCATCTTGGTCGACCCACCACGCAAGGGCTTGACTGACAGCTTCATCAAAGCAAGCGCCCAAACAGGAGCTGACCGCATCGCCTATATCTCCTGTAACGTTGCTACCATGGCGCGTGATATCAAACTCTATCAAGAGTTGGGCTATGAGTTGAAGAAAGTACAGCCGGTGGACCTTTTTCCGCAAACGCATCATGTTGAGGCGGTAAGTTTGCTAGTCAAGGAGTAAAACGACGAAGATTAGCATTTACTTCCGCCCATGCGATAGCTGTCCGTGATTGACAAGTGCTAGCACGCAGACAGAACGGAGATAGCGAACCGCTGAGTGTGTCGCTCTGCTCGTAAAAGCTTAGAAACCTTTGAACGAAAGGGATAATGAAAGCCTTGATTGCAAGGCTTTTTGCTTTATGGTGGGTAAGTATCAGAGTGAGAAAATTTTTGGAATGAGTAGAAGTGATAGCTAGAAATTATCAGTTTCTATTTCCATTTACCCTGTGGGTACGTGTTTGTTTCCATTGACAAGGAGTTTGTGGGAATAGAAATGTACCCACCTTGTTTGAATCAAGTGAAGTGTAGTTGAAGGAAATCTGTTGAAAGCAATACTTCATTTTACCGAATAAGTAATAATTTAGGCAACTTCAAATCGATTAAAAAAAACTATTTTAAAGGTTAAGAGTAGACAAAAATTGTCCACTCTTTTTTGCAAACTCAATTTATCAATAAATGAAATGAGGGAATGTAAAATGAAATATTTTGAGGTTGAGTTAGAAAATCCTGATGAATTTTTAAAACTACAAACAGAAGATTTTGTGAAAGCTAATCGCTTGCTACTAAGGAAGATAATCCAGAGCGTTACAGTCTATGAAGAAAACTTCGTCATATCCTTTAAATCTGGCATCGAATTGGAAGTATGAGTCTCATTCCATAACTTTTATATTGAACATATCATCTTGTTGTGTTATACTATAAATTGATATAAACAAAGATGTAGGAGGAACCGAAACTATGACAGCCTCAATGCGTTTAAGATAAGCTGGCAATAAAAAAAGCAGAATCTATACCCGATGATAGGCTTTTTTGTTGTGCTTATTTATACGATATTGAGCATTCATTAGTTACGGTGAGGATATTGGTTATTTAACTATACCTTTATTTAACTATGTCTTTAATATGAATGTTTCCAAATTGTATGTATGCAGACCAAAAGCCACATTGTGGGGTTTGGCCTGCATTTTTTATTGCCTAGAATGCTATTCAAAATAGAAATTCAAGCAAAATAATATGCAGGAGATAATATAAATGGAAAAATACAACAATTGGAAACGAAAATTTTATGCAATATGGGCAGGGCAAGCAGTATCATTAATCACTAGTGCCATCCTGCAAATGGCGATTATTTTTTACCTTACAGAAAAAACAGGATCTGCGATGGTCTTGTCTATGGCTTCATTAGTAGGTTTTTTACCCTATGCGATTTTGGGACCTGCCATTGGTGTGCTAGTGGATCGTCATGATAGGAAGAAGATAATGATTGGTGCCGATTTAATTATCGCAGCAGCTGGTGCAGTGCTTGCTATTGTTGCATTCTGTATGGAGCTACCTGTCTGGATGATTATGATAGTATTGTTTATCCGTAGCATTGGAACAGCTTTTCATACCCCAGCACTCAATGCGGTTACACCACTTTTAGTACCAGAAGAACAGCTAACGAAATGCGCAGGCTATAGTCAGTCTTTGCAGTCTATAAGCTATATTGTTAGTCCGGCAGTTGCAGCACTCTTATACTCCGTTTGGGATTTAAATGCTATTATTGCCATCGACGTATTGGGTGCTGTGATTGCATCTATTACGGTAGCAATTGTACGTATACCTAAGCTGGGTAATCAAGTGCAAAGTTTAGAACCAAATTTCATAAGGGAGATGAAAGAAGGAGTTGTGGTTCTGAGACAAAACAAAGGATTGTTTGCCTTATTACTCTTAGGAACACTATATACTTTTGTTTATATGCCAATCAATGCACTATTTCCTTTAATAAGCATGGAACACTTTAATGGAACGCCTGTGCATATTTCTATTACGGAAATTTCCTTTGCATTTGGGATGCTAGCAGGAGGCTTATTATTAGGAAGATTAGGGGGCTTCGAAAAGCATGTATTACTAATAACAAGTTCATTTTTTATAATGGGGACCAGTTTAGCCGTTTCGGGAATACTTCCTCCAAATGGATTTGTAATATTCGTAGTTTGCTGTGCAATAATGGGGCTTTCGGTGCCATTTTATAGCGGTGTGCAAACAGCTCTTTTTCAGGAGAAAATTAAGCCTGAATATTTAGGACGTGTATTTTCTTTGATCGGAAGTATCATGTCACTTGCTATGCCAATTGGGTTAATTCTTTCTGGATTCTTTGCTGATAAAATCGGTGTAAATCATTGGTTTTTACTATCAGGTATTTTAATTATTGGCATTGCTATAGTTTGCCAAATGATAACTGAGGTTAGAAAATTAGATTTAAAATAAACAATATTGGAGGAATATTTATGTATCTTATTTTCATGTAACTCTTCCTGCTAAAATCGCAGGGTTTTCCCTGCATACAAGCAAATGAAAGCATGCGATTATAGACAGGAGGAAATGTTATGGAATTAATATTAAAAGCAAAAGACATTCGTGTGGAATTCAAAGGACGCGATGTTTTAGATATAAATGAATTAGAAGTATATGATTATGACCGTATTGGTTTAGTAGGAGCAAATGGTGCTGGAAAAAGCACTTTACTCAGGGTACTTTTAGGAGAATTAACTCCCCCAGGATGTAAAATGAATCGTCTGGGTGAACTTGCCTATATTCCCCAGTTGGACGAAGTAACTCTGCAGGAGGAAAAAGATTTTGCACTTGTAGGCAAGCTAGGTGTTGAGCAATTAAATATACAGACTATGAGCGGTGGTGAAGAAACAAGGCTTAAAATAGCACAGGCCTTATCGGCACAGGTTCATGGTATTTTAGCGGATGAACCTACGAGCCATTTAGACCGTGAAGGAATTGATTTTCTAATAGGACAGCTAAAATATTTTACAGGTGCACTGTTAGTTATTAGCCATGACCGCTATTTTCTTGATGAAATAGTAGATAAAATATGGGAACTGAAAGATGGCAAAATCACTGAGTATTGGGGAAACTATTCTGATTATCTTCGTCAGAAAGAGGAAGAACGTAAGAGCCAAGCTGCAGAATACGAACAATTTATTGCGGAACGTGCCCGATTGGAAAGGGCTGCGGAGGAAAAGCGAAAACAGGCTCGTAAAATAGAACAGAAGGCAAAAGGTTCTTCAAAGAAAAAAAGTACTGAAGACGGAGGGCGTTTAGCTCATCAAAAATCAATAGGAAGTAAGGAAAAAAAGATGTATAATGCTGCTAAAACCCTAGAGCACAGGATTGCGGCCTTAGGAAAAGTAGAAGCTCCGGAAGGCATTCGCAGAATTCGTTTCAGGCAAAGTAAAGCATTGGAGCTCCATAATCCATACCCTATAGTCGGTGCAGAAATTAATAAAGTATTTGGGGATAAGGCTCTGTTTGAAAATGCATCTTTTCAAATTCCGTTAGGAGCAAAAGTGGCGTTAACTGGTGGTAATGGAATCGGAAAAACAACTTTAATCCAAATGATCTTAAACCATGAAGAAGGAATTTCTATTTCGCCTAAGGCAAAAATAGGTTACTTTGCACAGAATGGTTACAAGTACAACAGTAATCAGAATGTTATGGAGTTTATGCAGAAGGATTGTGACTACAATATATCAGAAATTCGTTCAGTGCTAGCATCTATGGGGTTCAAACAGAACGATATTGGAAAAAGTTTATCTGTTTTAAGCGGTGGAGAAATTATAAAATTGTTGCTTGCTAAAATGCTCATGGGTAGATATAACATCCTAATAATGGATGAACCCAGTAACTTCCTTGACATACCAAGTTTAGAGGCTTTGGAAATACTAATGAAGGAGTACACCGGAACTATCGTGTTTATCACCCACGATAAACGATTACTCGAAAATGTAGCAGATGTAGTTTATGAAATTAGAGATAAGAAAATAAATCTGAAACATTAAATTTAAGGTAGTCGCTGGTCAGTATAGTCTGTTCTGGTTGGCGACTCCATTGTTAAAGAGTATAAAGACTTTAGATTTTATGAATATTAAAAATAGGAACAGTCAATTGAACTGCTCCTATTTTTCTGCTAAATATATTGTAGTTTTCTTATATGTATAATGATAGATTAGCGGATTCTCATCTACGGTACTTACTTCAAATATGAAGAAGTGATCGCGGTTATCTCTGGACTTTTCCTTATTGAGGACAAAGTAATTCTTACGTGAAGTCGCCATTGTTTTTAGGATATCATCAGTTAGGAAGGTCAATGGAATATTCATGTTAGAGTAGCGGTAGAAGTCACGTTCAAAATCTTGGTAGCTCTCGCTATAATAGTCCATTTGTAGGTGATTACGCTGAAACTCAAGCTGATTCATAGAGCACCTCCTCGACAAGTTCAATACTAATAATGTCTTTTAATTTCAAATTGATGTGACCTGTTGTAGTTTTTATCAAAATGAAATCTTTGGTCAGACTTGGTATTGTTCCAGTGTAGGAAACACGCTTGTTTTTTTCAATCACTTGAATGCGTGTGCGTAGCTGCCCGGCGTATACTTGACTGAGGAGTAATACTTTCTTCTCTAGTGATAAGTCAGACATGTACGTTACTTTGTTTGTATCATCAGAGAGTGCTGATGCATGTTCAGATAGGAAAAAGCCCATCCATTTTTGCATCTTTGTATCCTGGTACTCTCTTGCTGATTGAAATGGTAAATATGAACGGTCAATCATATCAAATCCTTTCTATGCAGAGGCAAGGGTATTTTTATCAAATTGAATCGTAAAACCTTGAATTCCCCCACCTGTGTAACATTCTTTAAAGCGATTGATTACCTCAGTATAGATTATCACAGATGAGCTTGTTGGCTTAATGCTAAATGTAAATTCCAATGGTAATCGGTTTTCAGATTTAGCATGTACTAGTCGTATCGATATTTCAGTTGTTTTGAGTTTTCTCTGACGAAGTTTTGAAGTTGCTGTTTCAACGATTCCATGTAAAAATCTTTCAAGCATTTCAATATCATTACATCCTTTGCTACGGATTTCTGAAAATTGTACTGTATTTTTTTCTTGTTTCATTTTAATCCCTCCAATCCACCCGCGGAATGACCACCGATAAGTTTACTGCGTTCAATATTTCTGGAACCTTCAGTTAGGACGGTTCCTTTTTGTATGGCTAAAAAACCAAACTGTTCTCTGACAACATCAATAGCTGTCTGAAGTCTATTATCTTTTTCAATTTGTTCTACATCATCAAAGAGTGATAGTAGAGTATAGCTTTCATCTACGAAGCCACTATAAGATACACCAATTTGTCTCACTGCACCAGAGGTGTATTTTTTCGGAATAATACAAGTACATGACTCACCATTGTTTTGGGGAGATTTGCGGGTTCAATTTTATTCTGAGCATTTATAGATTTTTTCATCTCAGTCCTAGAATAGCCAATATGAATAGAAACGACAGTAGTCAATACTAGGGCTACTGTTCCGTTCCACAGTATCATTTAAAAATCATTTTCACACCCTTTCGTCTATTAGTATAGAAGAAAGCTCTCAGCACATGTTGAGGCGGTATCACTACTTGTACGAGCTACATAGTAGCGAAGTAGAAGTAGATGCTCCGCCCATGGGATAGGACTCGTAGAATGAGGAGGGGCACCGACGCGATGATACGGTAAGTCCGAACCGCTGAGTGCGTGGCTCTACTCTTCCGATCTGAGACAGTCGAAAAGTAGAAGGGGATGGTATTGGTATCAATCAATGAGTAACAAAGTAACAGCATGATTCGTAACATTTGCTTGTAATTCGCGGAGGAACATCAATATGGATGGAATAACAAAAGATTCTATAAAAACGGCTAAATTAATGAAACAATTATGGCCCCAATTGACCGATAAAGAAGCTATTGATGAAGTAAAGAGATATACGAATGGCAAAAATACTGCAATCTTTACTGAAGTTGAAGGTGACACAATTATAGGTCTAGCACTATGTTCACTCAGATTTGATTATGTTGAAGGTTGTAAATATAGTCCTGTTGGATTCTTAGAAGGGATTATTGTCGACGAGGAATATCGTTTAAAGGATATTGCTAAAAATCTCTGTACAAAATGTGAGGAATGGGCGAAAAATAAAGGATGTAAGGAATTTGCAAGTGACTGTACTTTAACGAATACCGATTCTATAAAATTTCATCTCAATATTGGATTTCAGGAGGCAAATAGAATTATCCATTTTAAGAAAGAATTATAATTTCAGAACGTGGTAAACACTTATGTATTTTTTAGAAAGTGTGAAAGATTGGACGAACAAATTTTTTTAATGGGTGGAAATCCGCCGATAAAGAACCATACGATTGTTAATAAAATTGTGTCATCAAGGAAGATTGGAAGAATTGTTATTTTTACAGTTTTTCGAGATAATTGGCAACCCTATATGAAAAAGTACACGGAAGTTTTCCAAAGTCAATTTCCTAATCTAAACACTGATTACTTACTTTTGGACTCTTAGCAGATTGATTTTGATAGCTATTTAGATGCTGATCTAATTATCATTGGTGGTGGAAATACGGAAAAATATATAGCTACTTACGTCAATCAGGAGTTCAAAAATTATATCGATCACATGATTAATAAAGGGGCGAAAGTTATAGGTTTTTCTGCAGGAGCCCTATTATTAGGAGAAAAAGTCTATGTCTCACCTAATGATAATTCAGATCATCAGATAAAGATAAAAAATGGATTAGGAATCTTTAGTCAGTTTTTAATTAGTGTCCATTATGATTCATGGAATGATAAAGCAAATAAGGATATAGCTGAAGGACTTGTTGATGTTCCCATAATTCCACTAAATGATCATTCATGTCTTATATTGAATAAACTTGGAAATATCATAGAGAAAATTGACTAGTTTTTATCATGCGAATCTGAATCTACGAAACTAAAGTATTGACGAAATGAATAATGAAAAGCCTTGATTGTAAGGCTTTTTTTGTGTTTTTGTGATAGAATATAGGTAGTTATAATCGAGAGCAACTAAGAAGCAGTAACAAATATTACATATAAAATAATCAAAATAAGGAAGATAAAATGACAGAAATTGACAAAAAGAATTTAAAAAATTATCTTTATTTTACTTTTGGGATTACTTATATAGCTTGGGGGCTTCTTGCTATATTTACACAATCTTATATTTTTGGAATAGAAACTTTTATAGGGAGAACATTACAAATAATAGGTGCACTCGGACCAGCTATTGCAAGTGTGTTTTATTTGAAAAGTAATAATATAAAATTTAAACATTTTTTATTTAATAAAAGAGAAAATAGTAGTATTTATTTCATAATTCATATGTTAGCAATTTTGATACTATTTTCTGTATCTTCCTTAGAATTAAATGGAGTATCCATTTATCTAATGCCACTATTCTTTATTCAATTAATTTTTTTTGGTGGTGGACATGAAGAATTAGGATGGAGAGGAATCTTACAACCATTACTTGATAAAAAATATACTTATTGGCAATCTAATTTGATTGTAGGTTCAATCTGGGGAATTTGGCATCTGCCTTTATGGTTTATAGTTGGAGAAAGTCATCAAGGATTTCCTTTTATTTTATTTTTTATATATACATTATTTTTAAGTTTTGTTTTAGGGCTTCTTTATCGTCAAACGAAATCTGTGGGATACTGTATATTATTTCATGCGTTTGCAAATTTGTTAAATCTCTACTTTGTGTTAAAAATTAATGTTATTTTTATTATCATTTTTATTGGTTATTTGATTTATACTATATTGGCGAGTTATAGAATTAGCAATAAAAAGAATTTGTATCCAAAATAACTGGATATACTCTAGAAAATGAAGATGATTTTGTTCAAGGTTATAAAGTAGAAATAACGAACATTTAGATGAAAGGTATAGAGTAAAAATGAATCTCTTATTTGAAGAATTTAAAACCATTTGTTTCCATTTAAATCGAGTCGGAATTACACCGACACTGATGGGGTCTTTGGGATTGGAGTTTAGAACGAAAGAAAATTGGGGGCCGTCTGACATTGACATTCATGTGTCTGGTGACCCTAGAGGTTGGGAAGCACCTGATCATCTCAGAATTTATGACTGGGACAAGATAATGAAAGTGATGAAAGACTTAGGCTACGTCTTAATAGATATTCATGAGCATGAATTCCAAAAGGATAGAGTGAGTGTTGAATTTGGAAGTATCGATTCCTTACCTGATTTTGCAGGAGTTTCGGAATTGGATATAGAGCTGATTCATCTCGATGACATCACTTTTCGTCTACCAAGTCTGGAGCAGTATCTAAGTATTTACAAAGCTTCTTCTCAAGACTCCTATCGAAATGATCATAATAACAATAAGGATTTTAAAAAGATTGAGTGGCTGGAAAGACATTTGTAAATTATCATATGAAAAGTAGTAAGTTGTAAGACTGGTTGTCATGTTATTTTTATTGGTTATTTGATTTATACGATATTGGCTAGTAATAGAATTAGTAAGGAAACAACATTTTAAAATTTTGATCAGGATATCCATTATTAAAAGTAACGTGTGGTCATTCTAGATAATCAATGTTAGAGACTTTTTATTTGATGAGTCATCACTACTTGTTCAAACTGATTGAACAAGTATATATCTAGTGAAAGTCCTTTAGTAAGGAGTTTAAATATGAAATTCCATGAATTTGGTGATAATAATTTGCCTTCTATCTTGCTCATACATGGCGGTGGCAGTTCTTGGTGGAATTATCTTCGTCAAGCACGGATCTTGTCGGAGGAGTATCGTGTCATTCTACCCACCTTGAATGGCCACGGCGAAGAATATCAACTTGATTATGTTTCTACTGAAGATTCTGCTTTGGAGATTCTAGACTATATAAAAGCAAACTGTGGTGGGAAATTGTTTGCAATCGGTGGCGTTTCACTTGGTGGTCAAATTGCTATGGAGCTTTTGTCATTAGACAGCGAGATAGCTGAGAAGGTCATCATAGACGGAAGCCTCTGTATTCCTCAACCAAGATTAGCTAATATCAGCATTTTTCTTGTACGTCTATTTGGCAAACTGATGTTTAGTAAATTCTCTTGTAAACTTCAGTTAAGCATGATGAACAAACTCTATCCTAAACTGGCTTATCCAGAGGAAATAAAAGCTTATTTTTTGGAGGATTTGCCAAGAACGCCTATAAAAACATTAGTGACTATTTACAAAACCTATATGGGGCGTTACAAGCTTAAGGATACGATTTCTGCTAGCAAGGCTCAGGTTCTGTATATCTACGGTGAAAAAGAATTGAACTATGTGAAAGAGTCAGCTAGATTATTTCAGCAGCTCCATCCCAATACGATCCTGTATGAAGCTAAGGGCTATAACCACGGCTATTTATCAGCTTACCTGCCTCAAGAGTGGATTAATTTGGTGGTGCCATTTTTAAAGAGTGATTCATTGGAAATATGTAATGAATCTGATATATCATAAGGAGGAATCTGATGCTAGGAGCAATAGTTGGAGATATTGTTGGTTCTGTTTATGAATGGGACAACATTAAAACGAAAGACTTTCCATTATTTCGTGAGGATTGTTTTTTCACAGATGATACGGTTATGACCTGTGCCGTTGCAGAAGCCATTATGAATGGTGGTCAGAAGGATGACTTTATTGATGCCATGAAAAAATATGGTAGGATGTATCCCGATGCAGGTTACGGTGCAAGATTTGGGAATTGGGTTGATGGCGACGATCGAGAACCTTATAATAGCTTTGGCAATGGCTCAGCAATGCGTGTTTCTCCATGTGCCTGGACCATGGATTGTAGTTTTTGTGCACGAACGGGAGCCTGGCCGTCCAGAAGAGCTCTTGCACGACTTTCTGCAGAGGTGACTCATAACCATCCAGAGGGGGTCAAGGGAGCTATGGCGACGTCTGATGCTATCTTTATGTGTCGTTATTACTTTGGAGGTTACAGTGGCGACTATGGAAAACCGATCAACGATAATCCTACAGAGTGTAAGAGACTCATCAAGGAACACATAGAACAAGAGTATGGATATAATCTTTCTCAAACACTAGATGAAATTCGTCCTACTTATCGTTTCAATGAAACGTGTCAGGATACCGTTCCTCAGGCCATCGTTGCCTTTCTAGAAAGTACAGATTTTGAAGATGCGATTCGAAATGCGATTTCTCTTGGTGGGGACAGTGATACTCTTGCTGCTATCACAGGAAGTATCGCCGAAGCAGCTTATGGAATCCCTGATTGGATAAAGGACAAGGCCTATACCTATCTAGATGAGCCTTTGAAAGAGGTGCTCAGACGGTGGGAGAAAGAAGTTTCAATATCACAACGGATACTAACTAGTCAGTATTAAACTCTAAAAATAAGATTAAGGAAGTTGAGCAAATACTAGGGTAAAGAGTTATCACCTTTTGAGAAGAAAAGGCAGAATCAAACTTAACCAAGTCATGAGCTTGACCCCTGAAAAACAGCAAAGCGACGAGATAACAAATAATCTCGTCGCTTTTTTCTTTTAAATTAATGGTGTAATTAATCCATTTTGCTTTATTCAGCTATTTACTCAGATTTTTGTTTATTCATTAGTAAAATGCATGTTATTACTGCTATACAAGTTAGCAGAATCAAATACCATAGATTTGCAAGTCGAAGCCCTTTATCTAACATCAAACGGTATCCCCAATAAGCCGGAAAAACATGGCCTATTACTTGAAGAAAATCAGGTAGCAAACTAATTGGAAACATAATCCCTGAAAGCATAATTGAGGGTAAAAATACAAGTTGCGCTATCATGGTCAGCTTTGCTTGATTATTAACAGTAAGGCCCAGTATACTTCCGATACTCAACGATACAAAAATGTAGATGGCAAGCGCGAGAAAGAATAAAAGAAATTGACTTGGTAGATTTGCTTTAAATAAAATTGGAGCAAGTAGTAGGATCACCATACAGGTAATCATCAAATGAATAAAGGCAGAGAGAACCATTGTCACCAATCCTAAATGAATAGGCACACCATTTGCTTTATAAATCTTTTTTATGTCGCTTCCGTATGTTTCAATCAAGGAAGGCGGTAAACCGAGAAAGGCTCCCATTGAAACACTCATGACTATCATTGACTGTATAAGTGTGCTACCCATTTCAGGCATAACGGAAGTAAAAATACCACCCATGAGAAGAAAGAAAATAAGCGGTACAATATAGTAAGTAACCAAGAGAGACTTACTTCGTATGTCCAATTTCCACTGTAATGTTAGGCTATATAAAAAACCATTCATTCCGAACCCCTCCTTGCCATTTCGATGAAATGCTGCTCCAGTGTGCCACGATCAACCTTGATATCCAATATCTGGATATTTTTTTGTTTGCATTCTTCCAATAATGAAATTAAGCTATCCTCGATCGTATCTGTTTCATATGTATCCTCCCCTTCCTGGGTCTTTAAATGGATGAAATATTTTCTTCCAAGTTTTTCTGTCAGTTCTGAAGGAGTACCACAAAAAACGATCTTACCACTATTCAAAATGGAAATGCGGTCACATAGGGTTTCAACTTCGGCCATATCGTGGCTTGCCAAGACGATTGTCTTTTCCTGTGATTTGAGCTTTCGGATTTGTTCATGGAGAGATAGTCGTCCTTCAACATCAAGTCCCGCTGTCGGTTCATCGAGAAAAATAATATCTGGATTACTGATAAGTGCAAGAGCAAGATGTAATCTTCTTTTTTGGCCAGTGGATAATTCTATGTATTGCGACTCTTCAATTTCTTTTATGCCAAGGGACTTTAGCATAACATCATCAATGTGTGTATGATTCCATTTTGCAAAGAGTTTTATGGCTTCCATCGGTTTGATGTGAGCGGGTAGAGAGGAGGACTGTAGTTGAATTCCCATTTTGCCGTTTACAACAATAGTGCCTCCATCATATTTTCTCAGTTCTTCGATACATTCAAGTGTTGTTGTTTTCCCAGCTCCATTCACACCGAGTAAAGCGAAAATTTCTCCTTTTTCGATTTGAAGATTAAGACCTTTTAGGACCATCTTACTTCCGTAGTTTTTCTCTAATCCACGAACCTCTATTGCGTATTTCATGCCTATACCTCCTCAAAGGGATTGGTTCCAAGTCTTGAAAAATAAACTTGCAAAGCGGGCTCTAAATATGAGTTAACGATTTTTTGCTTTTCCTCCCAAGCGTTAGTAGCGGTGTCAATATTACCGACTTCCATCAACTTCGGAAGCATAGTCAAATCTCCATTTGTAAACTCCATGATCAAGCTCCAGTATTCTTGTACAACTTGTTGGCACTGTTCACTTTCAGCGGGCACCTTTTCTTTTTGGAGTCGCACAATCTCATCACTTAGGCGATTAAATCTGTCCATAAAGTCTACTCCGCTTTTCTTGTCAAATCGACTGCGTATGCGGTCTAGCGTATCATCATCAAAACGTTTAATCAGAGAGTAAGATTCATTCTTCATTTGTAAATTGACAATAATATCTGCATACTTCTTAAAGTCAACCGTCTGTATTTGTAAAACTTCAACTTTTAACTGCTCTATTTCTGACAATGATGCCTGAAGCTGTTCTATTTTTTGGCGAATATCATCTGCTTGCTCTGTAAGAGCATTTGCAACTTCAGCTGGAGTTTTCAAAGAGTTCAAACTTCCCTTTATGTCCTTAAGAGAAAAACCAAGTGATTTCAAGGATATAATCTGATGAAGCATAACTAGATCTTTATCGGTATAAAGCCTACGTCCTCCCTCGCTTTCTGCAGACGGGGAAAGCAATTCTTCTTTATCGTAGTATTGTAGAGTTCGGACTGTAACTCCCATTTTCTTGGCAACTTCCCCAACTGTCATAAACCCTTCTGGTATTGCTCTGAATTTTGCCATCATTCTCACCTCCTAATATATATTATACATCATGACGTAAGGTCATGAGCAAGCGCTTTATAAAAATTATTGATAAAAGATTTATTCTAGTGTTCTCGTTTACTTAATATAAATAAAAATGCTTCTGAAAAGAGCTATTTAAAAGTGACAAAAAGGAGTTGAAAGAGAAGAACCAAAACAATTACTTGCATTTAGTATATCTTTTTGCTTTGTTCAATGATTGGTGCTATAATGTAGTTAAAAAGTAAAGAAAATATAGGAGATATATGATGAACTCAACTTATATTATTGTATTTTTTCTTGTCCTTTGGCTCTTGCTTTTTGTTGGATTTATGATTGTATATAGCAATAGAAAGAAAAAAGCTGTTAGCTTTGTTAGTGATAATAATGATAAAGCTATTGTTCATTTATACTGTTCAAAAACTAAAATTAATGGACGGAATCTTGCTGACTTTAATCCAATAACTGGAGAAAACCTAGAAAGGGTAGTTGCTTTAGTTCCAGGGAGATATACAATCGAGGGCGTTTATAAAACGACTGAGACTCGATTGAACAAAACAATCAATATCAAATCAGAAAATATCAGTATGGAACTTGACTTGGAGGCTGGAAACACCTATTCAATAGCTATGTACCTATACTCTCCTGAAGAAAGACAAGAGTATGAGAATGGCAAAACTGATG
Organism: Streptococcus sp. Marseille-Q6470; assembly: GCF_946902905.1. Taxonomy (NCBI): domain Bacteria; kingdom Bacillati; phylum Bacillota; class Bacilli; order Lactobacillales; family Streptococcaceae; genus Streptococcus; species Streptococcus sp. Marseille-Q6470. Next base: position 385,894 of record NZ_OX336385.1, on the reverse strand, counting down.
AAGTTGTTTTGAGTGTTCCGCTAACCATTGTTGTGGGTAGTGATTTCATCAAAGCATACATTATTTGCTACAAAGAAAAATGATTATCTAAGAGGCTGGGCTTAAGTTTGTTACTGGCCTCTTTTCATAAAATTAAGTCAAGCAATGTTCAGTATCATTTTGTTAAGTAGACTTGCCAATCAATCCGAATTTGTGGGGGAGATAAATGTTATGAAAAAGAGTACCCATAATCTATTAACTAAGATTCCTATATATGGAATTTTATTAAAACAATCTAGTAAAGGTGAGATGAGGTTATGCAGTCCATTCCTTCAGGATATGGCAGAAGAAGGGATTAGACCAATTGAAATTTATGAACTTCTAGAAGAGAAATATCCAGGTGAAGTGGTAACAAGAGAACGTTTTTATGAAGGTTATAATAAGATGCTTGAATTAAAGTTTAAGCAGAAGATTAACAAAATTTAATGTCTTACTTTTAATTTTCAACAGAAGTAGCACAGGCTGAGATAGTAATAACGTAAAAATGATGAGAATTAATAGAAACAGTTAAGATTAGAGGATGATAGATGATTATATTGGAATTGTATCAAAATCATTATTCAAAAGATATAGTCGTTTTTGATTCTTTAGAGGAGGGTAAAGCTTTTGTAGCTCAAATTCCTGGATACACTCTCGAAAAAGAAGATGGGTTTGAAGTGGAGTATGTGAACCCTAAACAATTGCCGGATTATATGGAAATTGTCTTCAATGGAAATATTGTCCCTTTATCTAGATTTTCGTTTGAACCCGAAGAAAATGTGGACATTATTTGGAAAGAAATTTCGAATCTGTCCCTTAAAAATGATAAAGTAATCGAAGGAGCTACAAAAATCGATGCTTATGTCGTGAATAACGATGAAGTGAAAGCTTATGTCGAAGCCAGAGAAGCAAACTTCCGCAAGGCAAAAGCTTTCTTAGAAAATAAAGGATATGAAGTCGATAGAAGCTTTTTGGGAAGTGAAGACGGTGAAGCGATTCTCTACAGAAAACGCGGCACCGAAGATTGGCACTTCTTATGCCACTTAGACCCGCTGTTTGTAGAGATTGAAGATGTAGACGAATATGTGTAAGAAGAGATGGAAGATATTCAATAGTCAACCAAAGTTCTTTGTGAGTGTATGCCACTGCTTGCATAGACGACTTGAACAGTAAAGGGAAACATCTAGCCCTTTCTGGTTTCTTAAGGAGAAATATCTATCATGAAAATGGAAATCGGGAAAACCTATCTTGTAAAAAAAGATGTTTTTGGTTTAAAAAAAGATGATCTTTCGACATTAGTTGACAAGGGTTATCAGGCTTTTTTTGGTGAACATAATTTCGTATTTGTCAATGATGATAAAGTGAAGGTATTTGCAGTTTTACAAGATAGTTCAGAAGAAGATATGCAAATCTTCCATCATCTGGATGACTATCTTGAAGAAGTCGCTCATGAGAATTTCTAGAGGATGTGAGTTGCAAATTGAAAATGCCTACTTTTAATTAAGCTTAGACCTAATGAATCAATTTTAAGTTAAGGGTTTATATTTGAAATAGAGTCTTCATAGAGACTTTTTCGTTATAAAAAAACTAGACTGAAACCAAGGTGAAAACCGTCTGGTTCGGTCTTTTTTTCTGTTTATGTAGTATAATAAAAGGTGTAGGGATTCAATTTTTTAATAGGATTATTCTAGGAACGAAAACCATCTAGAAAGAGGAGCAATATGAAGCAATCACTTGAATTTTTAAGAGAAAGAATCACCGATAAGATGCCCTTAGAGGAAATGGTAGCAATATTTGAAGACTTGTGTCGTGAGCCTATTGATGATGAGATGATTTTATTTGAAACAGGGACATTTACAGCTATATCTGATAAGCCAATGTTTCAACTATCCTTAGTAAGGCAAGTCCCAAATGAAGATGAAGAGTTTTATCAAGTTCACCTCGATATTTTCTATGAAGCATGTCAAGAGAATGAAATATTTCATGAATCGATTTGGGATGAAGATTTAGAGGAAAATATTTTTGACTACATTAGAAAATCAGAAGTATTTGCCTATGCTAAAGACCAGGAATACCAAGCGGTCAAGATTTATCTGGAAGAAACTTGAGATGGTAAGTTAAAGTAAGAAAATCTAATGACAGGAGAATTATAAATGAAAAAAATTATGGTAATCATCAATCCAACCTCTGGAGGCGAAAAAGCCTTGGATTATAAAGTCAAACTGGAGAATAAAGCTAGAGACTATTTTGAAGATGTGGAAATTAAAATTACGGAGAAAGCGCAAGACGCCACAAACTTTGCAGAAGAAGCTTCTCGTGAGCGATATGATGCTGTTCTTGTTTTTGGTGGAGATGGGACTGTCAATGAAGTAATCTCTGGTATCGCGGAAAAAGACTATATTCCTAAACTCGCGATTATTCCAGGAGGAACTGGAAATCTCATTACGAAACTATTAGAAATCAATCAAGATATTGATGGTGCCATTGACGAACTCGATTTTAATTCTACGAATAAGATTGATATCGGAAAATCAAATGGAAATTATTTTGGTTATATCTTTAGTATTGGTTCGCTACCAGAAGCCATCCATAACGTTGGGATAGAGGATAAAACGAAGTTTGGCATGCTTGCCTATGCGATTAATACCATGAAGTCAGTGGTTACAGATCAAGCATTTAACATTAGAGTTGAAACAGAAAATGGAAATTACATTGGCCCAGCCAGTCATGTCTTGATTCTCCTTACCAATTATTTCGCTGACAAAAAAATCTTTGATGAAAATAAGGATGGCTATGCCAACATTTTGATTCTAAAAGATGCCTCAATCCTGACTAAATTATCAGTTATCCCTGATTTATTAAAAGGTGATGTTGTCGTGAATGAGAATATCGAGTATATCAAAGCTCGGCATATAAAAATTTCTTCAGATGCTGCATTAGAAACGGATGTTGACGGCGACAAATCTGATGACCTTCCAGTAGAAATCAAGGTACTAGGGCAGCATATCGAAGTCTATTCTCAACCGAAAGAATAATAAACTTTTGACAAGAATAGTGGATAATAAAGGAGGCGATGATGACGAAGATTTTAGCAATTAATTCTATTTCGTTAAAAAAAAGAATGATTGAATTACTATTTGATTATCTTTTCATTCTAGCTTATTTAGCACTTCTGTTTTTAGGTTGTATGCTTTTTTACATTATTTTTTTTAATGGTATCCCAGAGTTTACAGAAATTCAGTCGCAGTGTCTTGTATTTTTTACCTCTGTTTTGCCAATCATTCTACTTTTTACATTCTTTGATTATACAAAAAATGGGAGTTTCGGGAAGGCGAAAGCAGGACTTCAATTGGTTTACAAGAAAAAAACAGTGCAAGCTAGCTTGCTTAGAAACACCATTAAATTTTTTCCTTGGCAAATAGGTCATATGGGCACGATACATGGTTTCTATAGTGAGTTTGATTCCTTATCTATTATTCTCTCGTTTCTAGCTACTCTCCTCGCAGTTGCCCTACTTGCAATGATGGTTTTCAGGAAAGACAAACGACATCTAGGTGACCTGCTAGCTCATACACAGGTACAGCTAAAAGGTGACTAAAATTAAATTTTTCATAGATATTTCACTTATTAGGGAGCGTGCCATGTGCCAGCTTCCTTTTTAATGATTTAAAATCTACTTTACTTAGCAAAATGCTTGGACTTAAAATAAATTTGAACTATAATATAAGAGAAGCTTATCGACCTGAAAAATCTTAGTTAAAAAGGAAACATTTTATGAAAGTATCTAAAAAAATCAGATTAATGAGCTGCTGTGTTTTAGCTATCTTTACTTTAGCTGCCTGTGTTACAAACCAAAACCAATCTACGGAAAAACAGAATAGTTCAACTACTAAGTTGGTTAGCTCAAATAAAGAAATCTACAAAGGAACCTATAGCAATCTCAATAGCAAGGAAAGCGAAGAAGAAGTTCGAAAAGCCTTGGTTGCGCATTTGGATAAAGACAGTGTCGATGCATTTTTCAACCTAGTAAATGATTATAACGCTACTGTAGGTTCAGTTGGGCTCACTGGGGATTTTTCTACATTTACCAAAACAGACTATGATGTTGAAAAGATAAGCAATCTTTGGGCACCGAAGAAAGGTGATTTTGTTGGGACCAACTGTCGCATTAACAGTTACTGTTTATTGAAAAATTCTATCGAAATCCCTAAGTTAGAGAAAGATGATTCCCTCTTGTTTGTCGATAATGATGCTATTGACAAAGGTAAGGTCTTTGATGCAGAAGACAAGGATGCTTTTGATATTTTATTCTCAAGAGTCAAGACCGAAGCAACGACAGATGTTAAGGTTCATGCTGCAAAGATGGAAAAATTCCTTTCTCAATTCAAGTTTAATGAAAATGCAAGAATGCTGTCCGTAGTCGTCCATGATGACTTGGATGGGCAATCCCTCTTTATTGGCCATGTCGGCATACTTGTACCAAGTGAGGATGGCTATCTCTTTGTTGAAAAATTAACCTTTGAGGAACCTTATCAAGCTATTAAATTTGCGACCAAGGAAGATTGTTACAAATATCTAGATACAAAATACGAAAACTATACAGGTGAAGGTCTAGCGAAACCCTTTATTATGGATAATGATAAGTGGGTCCAATCTTAAAGGAAGTGAACAATATGGATACAATATTAGATTTGATAATTTTATTCCTAATTGGAGTATGGGCTGTTTGGGTTATCAAAGGAAACCAGCAGAGACCAAGAAAAAATGAAAGGTTTATTGGGTATATCAATAAATACGATAGTGATGGAGAACCTTACCAAGCCGAAGTTTGGGAAGTTACTGAAGATGAGGAGTAGACATATGGAATTACAAGATTTTACGAAACAAGAACAAGAAATGATAAAAAAGGGGTTAACTTTCTCTAAACTGAGCGATAAGGAAACAGCCGATAAGATTATCGCTCTAATCCCTCAAGATATGATTAAACGGATTCCATTTTTTGTTAGAAAACATGCCATTACACGTACTGTTAAGAGAATCTCTCTTGAGTATCCGGAATTGTACGCTGTTGCTGAACAAGAAGGTCAACTTCCAGAAAATGAAGCTCAAGAATTACGCCAAATTCTGACAACTATTTTCCAAGAGAAAATGAACAAGCATAAGATTAAATAGGAGTTGAGAATGGCTATTGATGGCGTTAAAATCATTGACAGTGATCAAGCTTATGACATTTACAATGAAGTAGTTGGTCGCTATAGAGACGGTGAACATGTAACGAATATTATCAAGGAAATCCTTGATACGGAGAAAGATGACTGTCAAACAGACTTTTTTACAGAAATTTATTGGACTGCATTTGCCTACTCACTGTGGAAGATTGGTCACCTGACTGACGATATCAGAGATAAAACCTTAGAGATTATTAAAAAAGGTCCAGATCCATTTTGGTTGGAAATAGACTCAAAGGCATTGAAGCAAAGGCAAAAGGTCTTGGAAAAACTTGCAGTTCAATTGCAAACTGAAAATCCTAGACCTCTAAAGGTTCCTAAAGCAAAGGCTAAACGCAAACCTTACTTTGAAGAAGGAGATATCCTTGCTGTTAAGTTTGAAGATGAGTATGGTCTTGTATTTGTATCTATGATTGAGCAGAGTCCTAGAAAACTTGAGTACCATCTAGCTTGCACACGCCTCTTACAAACAAAAAAGCCCTCCATAGATGATTTTTTGACCAGTCAAATCTCCTGTAAGATGGACAATACAAAGTTTGCTCTCGTTACAGATTGCTGGTTCAATCACAAAGATTTAGGGCAATTATTAGAAAATATTGAAAAAATTGGACAGGTGAAACTTAGACCTTTTAGTCTTTGGATGTTGGCACCTGCCCAAAATTTAGAAGACATTTATGAAGAAATCACTAGAGATAAAGGCTCTTCTGGCCTTCGGTTCATCGAAACCTATAAACTTGTAGATGATATTTTTTCAGTCTAATGTCTATCTGATAAGAGGAAAATAAAGGGTGAGTCATTCCCACATGCTGTGTTGGGCTCTGACTCCATAGCTATCAATCGAACCATCTGAATTGAACTTGGATTCAATACGGTATCTTTTCCAGAGGTCGTAATCTGCTGTTTGAATGGTTAGGATAAAGTTGTTATCCTTATCAGAGACATTATAATCAGCAGGATTGACTTCAAAGATATTGATTAATTTTCGTGTTTGAAAATCTTGGAGCTTGAGATTTGCTAGCTTGACATGATTGATGGAAATTTCTTCTAGTTGCTTGTTATCCTTAGGTGTTCTGTAATAGGTGATAACGCAGTTTTTAAGTTGATCAGTATCTCTTCCTGTAGGAGTAAGGCTCATAAAGCCATAGGACTGATTATCTCGCTTGACTTCAAGAAGCTGACCGTAGTAGAAGTGGTCGTTTTTGGGATTGGTGATGAGGCTTTCAGCGTTTTTATCAGAGAAGGAAAAACCTTGATCCAATAGCTCGGAAGCCTTGGTTTCGCCTACAATTACTTCTGTATCTTGAATAGTGACTGGGACAGGTTGAGCTGGAAGACCACTCATCATCATGCAAAACATAAAAACATAACTCGTTAAAAAAGCTGACCCAATAAAAGCATTGGTTGATGCATAGGCATGACTGTTATGAAAGTTTTTTCTTATAGCTAGTACAACAAATTTGCCAATACTTTTTAAAACCATACTAACAAGTACGATAAAAAATTGTTTTTTCAAACATTCATAAATGGCTTGAGGAAAGCTATTACCATGATAGTAGAAGACAGCTAATACGAGTAGATTTACGATTAAATAGATTAGCAAGAACCAATGAATCTCTTTAAGGGCATTAGCATCAGTGATTTCTTCATAGTCAACGTGAATTCTTCCTTGAACAGCATGGCCAAGTTTATAGATCCATTTTGGGACATCTTTCCCTTGTCTGACCGCAACTACCAGTCTGATATAGAGATAAATGGTAAAGGATAAGGACAGAAAGAAAAGAGCATAAAACCCTAAAACAATACTAGTGAACATGACTGTTCCCCCTATTTAACATTCAATAAAACAATTTCTTAGCTCCATTATAGCATTTTCTATAGAAATAGAGCTAGAAACATCAGTATTATCCTACAAGATTCAAAGGAGAAAAATCATGGGAATGATTGCCAATTATCAATATTTACCAGACAATGAATTAGAACAAATAAAAGCTTTTTCTAACCAAGAAGATGATTTGTTAGACTTTGCTGAGGACTCCGCTGATACTCATGATATCTTAATAGATATTGACAAAATGTGGGATGCTCTTCTCTTTGTCATGACAGGATTTAGTAGTTCAGAATTTTTGGATGACAATCCCTTGAGAGAAGCTGTTTTAGGGGCGACTCCTCTAGAGGATGTATCTGAATATATGGCCTATACTGAAAAATCGAGAATTGCGGCTATCAGTCAAGCTTTAGAAGAATTTAACATGGACAGTGCTATGGCTAACTTTAGTATGGAAGCTTGTAAGAAGGCCGACTTGTATCCTGATATTTGGGATTATCTTGAGGAAGAGGAAGAAATAAAGGATGATATTTCAACCTGCTTTGTCAAAATGAAAGACTTTTACAAAAAGATTCTGGAGCTCAATGGAAATGTCCTGGTCACTATTTGTTAGAAAGTTTATTAAACATTCCTAAAAGAATATAACTGCTTGAGGTAATAAATGAACAAAGAAGATTTATTGGCATTATGGAAGGGAATAAACTGGGAAAAACATGATTCGGGGATCTATTTTCTAGGGCGATATCTAAATAAAGACATAAATATTTATTTTACAGGTTACTGTGAACAGGATTTAGTCTTATTATCAGATGATTTGATGACTAGTTTATATAGAAACTTGGAACACCTTGATAAAAAAGCTCAAAAGGTTATCCATGATAATTGGCCTGATAAAGCAGTTACAGAACTGGAATTAAGGGAGTTAATCTTGGATAAAAGTGGTTCTTATGGCGAATTTGCTCTAGGTTATGATGCCGGTGTCTCTCCAGCTGGAGCCCTTTATCTTTTAGTGAAATTCGACAAATATTTTCAAGCTGATAGAGAGCTTGTGTATGAAATTTACTAACTGTCTGACAATAAGAGGTTAAAATCAGGTGATGAAATGAAAGATTTATATAAAGCAATGTTAGGCTTAAATGGTATTGTCCTTGTTAGCATTTGTTAAGATTTTATGTCATCCATTAGGAAGGTGGTCAGATGAATCCTTATTTACAAGAATATATCACTCGGACAAGGGAATACCATGCTAAAGATGGAAATTCTTCCAGTGTTGCAGCTCTCTATGATTTGGCTAATGAATTAGCTAAGTCTGATGATTTAGAAGCTAAGAAAGTCTTAGTTGACCTCTATGAACAATTGGGTCTCTACGCTAGTGCCTATAGCTTATTTACCGAAATCTTAGACAAACCTGATCGAAAACATATAAAGAAACTGAGCCGTTTGCAAGAAATGAGTCAGAGTCATGGCAATCGTTTTGCTCTTTCTCGTCCTCTAAAAAAAGAGGCGAAGAAGTATAGGCAGAAGCTATTACAGTCTTTGCCGCATTTTATCTATCATCCAGATCCGTTGGCTACAGGTTCATTTGTTGAAGGAGAAGCTAAGGTTTGTCCATCTTGTGGGAAAGAAAGCAATGTTTATTATGCTCTTAGACCCTACAGTATTGAAGAGATAGAACATCTCTGCCCAACTTGCATTGCAAACGGTCAAGCAGCTAAAAAATTCGATGCAGAATTTATCCAAGATGCCGAGTGGCAGGGTGAATTGGATACAGAAAAGAATCAGCTGCTTTTTTGTCAGACCCCAGGCTACTCTAGTTGGCAGGGAGAATATTGGCTTTCTTGTTGCCAAGATTATTGTGCTTACTTGGGTACAGTTGGAACTCGTGAATTAAAGGATATGGGAATCGCTGAGCAAGTCTTGGCAGACTATGAAGCGCGTGAAGAATATCAAGAGGTAGAAGACTACTTGGTCAAAGACGGGCCTCTCTGTGGTTATTTGTTTAGATGTCTACATTGTCAAAAATACCAGATCTGGGTTGATGCAGATTAAATCGAAATGTGATTAGCTATGAAAATTAAAGAGAAGACTATGGAAGAACTAGAATTATTCGAAGCTGCCTCCAAAGATTTATTTGATACTATGCAGGGATTTAAAGACAATCTTTCTGCTCAATTTCCCCTATTAGATAGAGATAACTGGCAGTATGATAAGGGATCGATAAAAGTTTGTAAGGCTGATGAGTCAGGATTCAAAAAAAGATGTAGAGTCGGAATCAGCTACAACTTGAAAGTCTCCCTATTAAACGAAGATGCCGAGCAAATCTGGTTACTGTTTAAAGACTGGTTCAATACTAGCAGATTGGGTCAAGTTGAAAGAAATCCTAATAATGAGGATTTGGGAAGATATGTCTTCTCAGCAAGTTCCCCTCTAGGTGATCAGATAGATTGTTCGATTTATTTGCCTAATAAGTGGAATATCCCTCAGATTAGCTTTTCAGGCTATCTAACAGCTCGTTATAGGGCTTGTGATCTTGATAAATTGCAAGGATAAGATGGAGGTTTTTGAGATGAGAAAGATTGATTGGGACAAGATAAAGACTCGTTTAGATGCCTTACTAGTTATTGATGAGTATCTGACTGATCCAAGTGAGGATTGGCTCAGACTCGTGATTAAGACCGAGGAAGAATATGGAGTTCGCTACCTTATTGACAATGGCTCTGGTGATTCTTTAGATGTGATTTTGACTGATAAAATGATCCTCATAAAAGGCTTTGATCATGAAAGCAGTTTAAGCCAGTTTGCTGCTGACGAGTGGAATCAAGACGTCATTGATGGTTTTTATAAAGGTCTGGATGAAAAGTATCTCTCGCTTTATTCCGAAGACCAAAAGGATGAAACAACCTTCTTTATCTGGTATGACGGTCATGCGCATCAACACACTTACCAAGATCAGGATGGCGGAGAATGGTTGCTCTCTTACCTTTTTGATAGCTTTGAGAGATTTCATGAGTTTGTGACTGACTATTATGAAATTACCGTAGATAAAGATTTACTTAGGAAACTCTACATGGATGGACAACTTTCAGACATAGAAGTAAAGCAATTAATCCAGGAGTGTTAAGAGAGTAATTATGAGAGTGAACTATAAAAATACCCCTGAAAACTATCAAGCTATGGCGGAAATAATCATCCCACCCTTGCTTGATTTACTCAAAAGTTTAACCATGTTAGAAGAGGAAATTTTTGAGCGTAACAGAGCACTGGATAAGGAAAAAGAAGCCCTTGCCATCCCAGCAAATCAAGTTCATCCCAAGTGGAATGAACTTATGGATGACTATTTTCAGAGGCAAATGCAACTTCTAACTGGACGAGTGACCCAAAAATACTTGGAAGGAGGAGTTCGTAATTCTTATGGCTCCCCAAGTGAGTATAACTATGTTAAAAGGAATGATTTTTCTGTAGATTTCATCATGATAAAAGCTGAAGAAGCAAGAGTCATCACTCATTATCAAGAAGCTTTAGAAATGAAGCATCAGTTTGTACTTAGATTGGTGGATGGAAATTGGTTGCTTGACCAGAAATTCTACGGTTTTGAGGATGAGGAAACTTGGTATGGCGACTTACTTTGAGTAAGAGAGCTTTGCTTTCCAACTGATATTAGAAAAAGGAGAAGTCCTGTGAATTTTTTAAAAAATCTATTTACTAGTAAGAAAGAAAAGTCAGAGAAGAAAAAACAACTGAACTTGTCCATGCCTCTCTTCAAAGGCAAGCAGGCTTATTCTTTAGACTATGTCGTTCAGGATTTAAAAACTCACTGGGGGCTTGAAATTTCTGAAGTTTCTGGGAATGATTCGAGTGCAACATTTATGATTGATGGTGCTCTCATTGGGCTGACTTTAATGGATTTGCCTATCCCAAGTCAAGAATTTGAAGAATTGTATGCTTATTCTTACCTCTGGCAGGATGTTGAGAAGGAAACACAGGAGCACACACAACACGCCATTGTTTCTATTTTGTCTGACAATCTTTCGCCAGTAGAAACATAATCCTTATTAACTAAAGTCAATGCCTCTATCCTAAAAACAAGTCAATCAGCTATTGGTATTTATCAGGGGTCTACCACCTTGCTCTTGCCCAAAGATCTTTATCTAGACTTGGCTGACCTTTTGAAAGAAGAAATGCTTCCCCTTCAACTCTGGATCTATATGGGGATTATCAATCAGAAAGATAAGACCAGCATTTACACTTATGGTTTGAAAGAGTTTGGAAAAACTGAGATTGAAATTATCGACTCCCCTATGGATAGCGATGACTTATATTATTTCCTCTTGTCCATTCTTCAGTATGTTTTAGGCAGTGATGTCACCTTAAAGGACGGTGAAACCATTGGCTTTTCAGAAGATCAAAAAATCAAAATCACTGAGTCAAAAGCCGTCTATTTGGAAGGAAATTCCTTGAAATTAGAAGTTTAGAAGATGATTTTCGATTGATTTCTACACCTAGAATGAGGTTTTTATGAAGCGTGATATAAAAAAGTATTATCTCTACCGATTTCTGGTCTATAGATTTGAAAAATTAACTTGTAAAAATCCAAGTCTAAAAGAAATAAAGCCAGAGAAGAGAGAAAAAATCGTTCTAGAGGCTACTCGAACTAGTCAAAAGATTATTCTAGTTCTTGGAATTCTCTACATCCTTTTAAATTCAGCCCTCTTCATTTGCCTAAGGATAAGTGATTTTCAAAATCCCTTATTGGCTTGTTTTACTTACTACATCGACTATTTGGGTGGACTGATAAACGGAGAATGGGGCGGTAGTTGGCGGCAAAAGAAAGCTAGTTTTTTGATGATTGCTATTTTGGCTATGCCTATTGTGGTCATAGAAGGCGGCCCCTTCTTCTTAATGGTTTTATTGATTGGTAATTGGATATTAGAGAGAAAGATAAGATTTGAGAGAGAACATAAAGGAGTAGAGAGCCATGGGTAGAACGGCGATAATAGGTACTTTAATAGTTTTTGTAATCTTTAATCTGCTACTTGGTCTGGGGTTTTATCTCTTTCTAAAAAAGAGGAAAGAGAATGGGCAGTCATTGTACGAAACGCCTGTAAACCAACAAACTCGAACTGAAAAGCTGGGTCTAGGTGAGATTTTGGTCTACCTGTCCCTGATTGCTATTGCAGGTATCTTTGCTTTTCAGACCTTAAATAGAGGTGGTGTTGGGAATTCTATTTTAGCCAAAATGATTCTTCTACCTGCTCTGATGGCCCTTTTCAATGCAAGAAAAAGGACTGGAAAGTCTTTACTTGCCCTCCTTATAACCTTTATGGTCTTTCTGGTAGGAGTCATGTTTAATCTCACGATTGGTTTGCCACCTCAAGCACCAATTTTGCAAATTAATAAAAGTAAAATCATTTTAGCAGAAACCAAAGCAAGTGATCTGATGGAAGCTGGATTTGATATCTATGTAAGACAGGGGGATGGTGCTAGCGACTACGAAGACCTCCTGACAGATGGCAATTTCCAAAAGTATTCAGGAGATAAATCAGTCACTATCGAAAAAGGTTTCAGACTGGATAGCAATGCTGTTCCTTACGCTCCCTATCTCCTAGCAAAAGACGGCATAGTACTGGGGAGTATTTCCTTTTACGGTGCTGAGGACCAGGATGTGGCTTTAGAAGATTCTAAGGTTATTCAGGTACGATTTAACAAAGAAAGTATTGAGGCAGCTAAAAAACATTCTATCACTCTCAAATTAGATAAACTTGACTTGACTACGCGACTGGATGCTCCTCTTGTTCAAGAAACTTTTAAAAAGCATCTATGGTCAATCCCCCCATCACATACAAGTGATGTCACTCAATTGTGGTATGGATTACAGTGGTCAAGTAACAGTGACTCTCTATTTTGGAATGAGTATTACAGTCTTATCCGTCTGGATGAAAATTACTTGATGACTGATTTTGAGCTAGCTGTTCAAGTAGCACGAGATGACTAGATAGGATTTTGAATAGTTGACTTTGCTTATGACTATCTAAAGGAATTAATTTATTTAGTTCCTATTTTATTATTTAAAGGCAAATTTGAAATAGTTTTCAATTTTTGGGTATAGTAAAAATACGAACAAAAATGTAAATAATTTATAAAGTTTCCCCAAAATACTTTACAAGTATCTGAAAACATGATATAGTAATGAAGCTTAGAAAATGAGATGATGTTTTCTAGCAAATATAAACCCGAGTAAAAAATGCCTACGGACAGGCAGGGTTGAATGCCGAAGCGTGGTTGAAAAGCCGCATTATTGATAGGGTTAAAAGCCTACTTTTATAAGTTGATGTTAGGACATTAGTTCTAATTCGTATACATTTGTTAGTGTGGTGAAAGCACACGTCATCTTGTGAAACGATCAATAAAGTACGTAATATTTGCTACTAGAGAGTTAGGAAACATCAGGAACAGACATACTCAAAAGAAACAAACATAAACACGTCAGTAGATTGTAGAGCAGGTGCCAACCTGCTCTTTTTTCATAAGTATCCTTTAGAGCCTTACATAGTTAAGGTGTAAAAAATATGATAAAGGAGTATGTTTTTATAATGTTAAATCAAAACCAAGCTCCCATTTATGAGGGACTGGTCAAGTTACGAAAAAAAAGAATTGTACCTTTCGATGTACCAGGTCATAAACGTGGCCGCGGGAATCCGGAATTAGTGGAACTTTTAGGGGAAAAATGCGTTGGTATTGATGTCAATTCTATGAAGCCCTTGGACAATCTAGGACATCCTATTTCGATTATTAGAGAAGCGGAAGAGCTAGCGGCAGAAGCTTTTGGTGCTGCTCATGCCTTTTTGATGATTGGTGGGACAACTTCATCCGTGCAGACCATGATTCTTTCTACCTGTAAATCAGGTGATAAAATCATACTTCCACGAAATGTCCATAAATCAGCTATCAATGCTCTCGTTTTATGCGGAGCTATTCCGATCTATATCGAGATGAGTGTAGATCCAAAAATCGGTATTGCTTTGGGGCTTGAGAATGACCGTGTTGCCCAAGCAATCAAGGAACATCCGGATGCCAAGGCTATCCTCATTAACAATCCAACCTATTATGGGATTTGTTCAGATCTTAAGGGTTTAACAGAGATGGCACACGCAGCGGGAATGAAAGTCTTAGTAGACGAGGCGCACGGTGCTCATCTGCACTTTACAGATAAACTTCCTCTGTCTGCTATGGACGCAGGAGCAGATATGTCAGCTGTATCCATGCATAAGTCCGGTGGCAGCTTGACTCAAAGTTCCCTTCTTTTAGTTGGCGATCAGATGAATCCTGAGTACGTACGTCAGATTATTAACCTGACACAGTCGACATCAGCATCTTACTTGCTAATGGCTAGTCTAGATGTTTCTCGTAGAAACCTAGCCCTTCGTGGAAAAGAGTCCTTTGAGAAAGTCATTGAGTTATCTGAGTATGCTCGTCGTGAAATCAATGCCATCGGTGGCTACTACGCCTACTCAAAAGAACTAGTAGATGGTGTCTCAGTTTGTGATTTTGATGTAACCAAGCTGTCAGTTTACACACAAGGTATTGGTCTAACAGGGATTGAAGTTTATGATCTCTTACGGGATGAATATGACATTCAAATTGAGTTTGGTGATATTGGGAATATCTTAGCCTACATTTCGATTGGTGACCGTATCCAAGACATTGAACGTTTGGTTGGTGCTTTAGCTGATATCAAGAGACTTTACTCACGAGATGGGAAGGACTTGATAGCTGGAGAATATATCCAGCCTGAGTTGGTGCTATCCCCTCAGGAAGCCTTCTATTCAGAGAGAAGAAGCTTAATATTAGACGAGTCCATTGGCCAGGTATGTGGGGAATTTGTCATGTGTTATCCTCCAGGAATTCCAATCCTAGCGCCAGGTGAACGGATTACACGAGAAATTGTCGAATATATCCAATTTGCAAAGGAACGTGGTTGTTCCCTCCAAGGAACGGAAGATCCAGAGGTCAATCACATCAATGTTATTGAGAGAAAGGAGAACTAAATGGATTTATGGTTTTCTGAAGTTCATACTCCAGATGTGAAATTATCCCTGAGAACAGCCAAACAACTCTACGCTGGTAAAAGTGAATGGCAGGATATCGAAGTTTTAGACACACCAGCTTTTGGAAAGATTTTGATTTTAAATGGGCATGTCTTGTTTTCAGATGCAGATGATTTTGTCTACAATGAAATGACAGTTCATGTTCCAATGGCTGTCCATCCTAATCCAAAGAAAGTTTTGGTTATTGGTGGTGGTGACGGAGGTGTTGCCCAAGTATTAACGCTATATCCTGAACTGGAGCAAATTGATATCGTGGAACCAGATGAGATGTTGGTTGAGGTTTGTCGTGAGTATTTCCCAGACTTTGCTGCAGGGCTTGATGATCCTCGTGTTACCATTTATTATCAAAATGGTCTGCGTTTTTTGAGAAACTGTGAAGATGATTACGACATTATCATCAACGATGCGACAGATCCATTTGGCCATACAGAAGGGCTCTTTACCAAGGAGTTTTACGGCAATAGTTATCGAGCCCTTAAAGAGGACGGAATCATGATCTATCAGCATGGGAGTCCATTCTTTGACGAAGATGAGTCAGCATGCCGTAGTATGCACCGTAAGGTCAATCAAGCATTTCCAATCAGCCGGGTTTACCAGGCCCATATTCCAACTAGTCCTGCTGGCTATTGGTTGTTTGGATTTGCTTCGAAAAAATACCACCCTGTCAAAGATTTTGACAAGGAAGGCTGGAAAAAACGCCAGTTATTCACTGAATACTATACTGCAAATCTACACATTGGTGCCTTTATGTTGCCTAAGTATGTAGAAGACATTTTAGAAGAAGAGGAAGGAAAAAAATGAGTCGTTTATTAGTTATTGGATGTGGGGGCGTTGCCCAAGTTGCTATTTCAAAGATTTGCCAAGACAGCGAAACTTTTAAAGAGATCATGATTGCAAGCCGTACCAAGTCAAAATGTGATGACTTGAAAGCTAAATTAGAGGGCAAAACAAGTACTAAAATTGAAACAGCTGCTCTTGATGCCGACAAGGTAGAAGAAGTGATTGCCTTGATTGAGAGTTACAAACCAGAAGCTATTTTGAACGTAGCTTTACCATACCAAGATTTGACCATTATGGACGCTTGTTTGGCGACGGGAGTCCACTATATCGACACAGCCAACTATGAGGCTGAAGACACAGAAGACCCTGAATGGCGTGCTATCTATGAGAAACGCTGCAAAGAACTTGGTTTTACGGCTTACTTTGATTACTCATGGCAATGGGCTTACCAAGAAAAATTCAAAGAAGCAGGCTTGACTGCTCTACTTGGATCTGGTTTTGATCCAGGGGTAACCAGCGTCTTTTCAGCTTATGCACTCAAACATTACTTTGACGAAATCCACTATATCGACATTTTAGACTGTAATGGTGGTGACCACGGTTATCCATTTGCAACAAACTTTAACCCAGAAATCAACCTCCGCGAGGTTTCTGCGCCAGGTTCTTACTGGGAAGAGGGAAAATGGGTAGAAGTTGAAGCAATGTCTATCAAACGTGAGTATGATTTCCCTCAAGTTGGGCAAAAAGACATGTATCTTCTTCACCATGAAGAAATTGAATCGTTGGCTAAAAACATCCCAGGAGTTAAACGTATTCGTTTCTTCATGACTTTTGGTCAATCTTATCTAACGCACATGAAATGCTTAGAAAACGTTGGGCTCCTTCGTACAGATGCTATTAATTTTAACGGACAAGAAATTGTTCCAATTCAATTCTTGAAAGCCTTGCTTCCAGATCCTGCAAGCCTTGGTCCACGCACAGTTGGTAAAACCAATATCGGATGTATCTTTACAGGTGTTAAAGATGGTGTTGAAAAGACTATCTACATCTACAATGTTTGCGACCATCAGGAGTGCTACGCAGAAGTTGGTTCACAAGCAATTTCATACACAACAGGTGTTCCAGCCATGATTGGGACAAAATTAGTGATGGATGGCACTTGGAAACAACCAGGAGTTTATAACCTTGAAGAGTTGGATCCAGACCCATTCATGGAAGCTTTGAATACATACGGTTTGCCATGGGTTGTGGTCGAAAATCCACAAATGGTGGACTAATGAAGTTAGAACAAGTACCAACACCAGCTTATGTCATTGATTTAAGAAAACTAGAAGAAAATTGTAGCATTCTGCAAGAGGTTCAGGAAAAGGCAGGTTGTAAGGTTCTACTGGCTCAAAAGGCTTATTCCCTCTATAAAACCTATCCCTTGATTAGTCGATATCTCTCTGGTACGACAGCTAGTGGACTCTATGAGGCCAAGCTAGCTAGAGAGGAGTTCCCTGGAGAAGTCCATGTTTTTGCACCTGCTTTCAAGGAAGCTGATATGGAAGAGCTACTGCAAATATCTGACCATATCGTCTTTAACTCTGAGAAACAACTACGTAAATATGGCCAAACCTGTCGTGACGCAGGTATTAGTGTCGGTTTACGTATCAACCCTCAATGTTCAACGCAGGGTGACCACGCGCTTTATGATCCTTGTGCTCCTGGCTCTCGTTTTGGAGTAACTTCAGACAAGATACCTAGTGATTTGCTGGACTTGGTTGACGGGCTTCATTTTCATACTCTTTGTGAGCAGGGGGCAGATGATTTAGAGACAACCTTGAAAGCAGTAGAAGAGCAGTTTGGAGCTTATTTGCATCAAGTTAAATGGCTCAATATGGGTGGTGGTCATCATATTACAAGAGATGACTATGATGTGGACTTACTGATTTCTGAGATTAAACGCATTCGAGAAACTTATAACCTTGACATCTATATCGAGCCAGGAGAAGCTATTGCCCTTAATGCGGGCTATCTAGCGACAGAAGTCTTAGATATTGTTGAAAATGGGATTGAGACCTTGGTTCTAGATGCTTCAGCAAGCTGCCACATGCCAGATGTTCTTGAGATGCCTTATCGCCCACCATTGAGAGATGGTTTTGAAGCGCAAGAAAAACCCTATACTTATAGACTTTCTTCCAATACCTGTCTAACAGGTGATATCATTGGGGACTACAGCTTTGAAAAACCGATAGAAATCGGCGATCGCCTCTATTTTGAAGACATGGCAATCTACTCATTTGTCAAAAATAATACCTTTAACGGCATTGGGCTTCCAAGTTTGTATCTCATGGATAAAGAGGGTGAGTGCAGTCTAGTTAAAGCATTTGGCTATCAAGACTTTAAGGAGAGATTATCATGATGGACAGTCCAAAGAAATTAGGTTATCGTATGCCTGCCGAGTATGAACCCCATCATGGGACTCTCATGATATGGCCTACTCGACCAGGCTCTTGGCCTTTTGAAGGCAAAGCCGCTAAAGCAGCTTTTAGCCAGATTATCAAAACGATTGCTCAGGGGGAAACAGTCTACCTTTTGGTTGAGGAGGACTATCTATCTGAAGCAAAATCCTATCTTGGAGACAAGGTCCTTTATCTAGATATCCCGACAAATGATGCCTGGACTCGTGATACTGGGCCGACAATTCTCCTCAATGATAAAAGGGAAAAGTTGGCAGTAGACTGGTCTTTCAATGCTTGGGGTGGTGCCGTTGATGGTCTCTACCAAGACTATGAGGCAGATAACCAAGTAGCCAGTCGCTTTGCAGAAGTATTAGAGATACCTGTTTACGATGCCAAACCTTTTGTACTAGAAGGCGGAGCTATTCACAGTGACGGTCAGGGAACGATTCTTGTTACAGAAAGCTGCTTGCTCAGTCCGGGTCGCAATCCTCACCTGACTAAAGAAGAGATTGAAAAGACCTTACTAGAGACCCTTGGTACCGACAAAGTTATTTGGTTGCCTTACGGTATTTATCAAGATGAGACAAATGAACAC
This sequence comes from Streptococcus sp. Marseille-Q6470, assembly GCF_946902905.1. Taxonomy (NCBI): domain Bacteria; kingdom Bacillati; phylum Bacillota; class Bacilli; order Lactobacillales; family Streptococcaceae; genus Streptococcus; species Streptococcus sp. Marseille-Q6470. Next base: position 366,899 of record NZ_OX336385.1, on the reverse strand, counting down.
GTCGACAATGTTGCTGCCTTTGTTGGTCCTGCAGAGCTTGTTTTAGCTTGGACAGACGACCAAGATGATCCTCAGTATGCCATGTCTGCAGCTGATTTAGCTCTCTTAGAGAAGGAAACTGATGCAAAAGGCCGTAGTTTCACTATTCATAAACTTCCAATCCCAGCTATTCATCAAGTAGTTACAGAGGAGGATTTGCCGGGCTATACTTATGAAGAAGGCGAAGAGGAGCGTTATGCAGGTGAAAGACTAGCAGCTTCCTATGTGAATTTTTATATCGCCAATAAATCTGTCTTGGTGCCGCAATTTCAAGATGTAAACGACCTAGTGGCCTTGAATATTCTGAGCCAGTGTTTCCCAGACCGTGATGTTGTCGGAATTCCTGCAAGAGATATTCTATTAGGCGGTGGAAATATCCACTGTATTACCCAACAAATTCCAGAATAGGAGAAAAAGATGAGAAATGTAACGGTTGCAGCTATTCAGATGCAATGCGCTAAGGATGTGGAAACGAATATCCAAACAGCTGAACGTCTAGTTCGACAAGCTGCTGAGCAAGGAGCCCAAATTATTCTCTTGCCTGAATTATTTGAACGTCCCTATTTCTGTCAGGAGCGTCAGTATGACTACTACCAGTATGCCCAGTCGGTGACAGAAAATACGGCTATTCAGCATTTCAAAGTGATTGCCAAGGAATTAAAGGTCGTTTTACCGATCAGTTTCTTTGAAAAAGATGGTAATGTCTTATACAATTCCATTGCTGTCATTGATGCGGATGGAGAAGTATTAGGAGTTTATCGTAAAACTCATATACCAGATGACCATTATTACCAAGAGAAATTCTATTTCACACCTGGAAATACTGGATTCAAGGTCTTGGACACTCGCTATGCTAAGATTGGTATCGGGATCTGTTGGGATCAATGGTTCCCTGAAACTGCCCGTTGTCTTGCGTTAAATGGTGCAGAATTACTCTTTTATCCAACAGCCATTGGTTCAGAGCCTATTTTGGATACAGATAGTTGTGGTCATTGGCAACGTACTATGCAAGGACATGCAGCAGCAAATATTGTGCCAGTTATCGCAGCCAATCGTTATGGTTTGGAAGAAGTCACTCCTTGTGAAGAAAATGGGGGACAAAGTTCCAGTCTAAACTTCTACGGTTCATCCTTTATGACCGATGAAACAGGAGCTATTTTAAGTCAAGCCGAACGACAAGAAGAAGCAATCCTCTTAACCACTTATGACCTGGATAAAGGAGCAAATGAACGCCTGAATTGGGGTCTCTTTAGAGATAGAAGACCAGATATGTATAAAGATATCGTGAAATGACAAAAAGCCTCTTGGAGGCTTTTTCTTTATATACTATATTAATTTTTGATAAAGTATTAGAAATCTGATAAAATGAACATAGTGTAAGAAGGATAAGAGAGATTGGAAAGCTCTCAATCAATTTTTCCTTGAAGAATTAAGTCGTGACTGAGGTTAGATATGGGAAAATGGACTTGTAGATGTGGTCAAGCAATGAACGACCACAAAGCCCCTGATCCAAATGCTTATTCGGTATACTCGGATGAGTTGTTTGAAGAAATTTTTAACAATACTGATGAACATGATAGAATTTCTTATGAAGACATTTCAGAGGCTTCCTTTTATATGTGGAAATGCCCAAATTGTGGTAGTTTTATGGTCTTTGGTGAAGAGAATGATAAAGATTGTTTCACATTTTATGAGCGCCAGACCAATGCAAAAGCTGAACCACTTTTCGATCCTGTTCAAGAGTTGAATCTCGTAGTTGTTGAGTTTCAAGAAGGTGGAAATGGTTATACTTATATCTGCGATGATCCAACTATTCATGTCGGGCATGCTGTGATTGTCCCAACTGGGAAGGAAAATATTGAAAAAACAGCTCTGGTTGTACTAAAATATCATGCGCTACCAAAGGATATCACCTTCCCGCTAGAAAAGTTAAAAAGGGTTATACGGAGGTATACAGATTTTGATCCACTGACTTCTACAATAGTTTGTGCAAATATAGTTAAACATGGGAGGATTTTAGATGCTTGCTTGAAAAAAGTGAGAGTTGACTCTAAACAAATCTACAATGGAATCAAAAATCCCTTGGGGCACTTTTGGTTAGAGTTAAATGGAGTTCCTATTCCTATGAAAGTTTCACAGATCCAAGCCAGAGATAAAAAGTATCAGGTTGACGGTGCCTTTTATATTAAACCCGCCAAAGTAAACTATAGAAAATTCTTTACTCTAGAGTTATGTGCAGATTTTGATATTGATGCCTCTCGTTGGATTGACGTTCTATCAGATGAAAATGTTTGGGGAAATACTTGGGAATTGAATGGTCTTCAATTTGGAATTACCGCAGGAGAGTCTCCAGAATTTGAAGACGAAGTTGTTGCAAGAAAATTTAGTCGTATCCCACTTTATTATGACTGGCATCCAGAATTTGAAGACTATTATGGCTTCAGTTTAGCTTGGAAAAAATACGAGTCTGATAGTGATTTGTCAATTGATTTCTATACAACATAAGTTAGAGGAGAATAAGCATGAATCAAGCCTGGGAATTATTGTTTGAGGGGAAGATTGAAGAGGCCAAGAAATTAGTCTCAGAAACGTTCTCGTTAGAAACTTGCAAGGATTACAGCCTTCTCAATTTGCTGGGTTATATCAAGCTCTTTGAAAAAGACTATCAAGAAGCTTTACTGATTTATCAAAAATATCTTGAAATAGCAATATCAAGTCAAGATAAAGAAAATGAACATATAGGATATCACCAGTTAGCCATGGTCTATCGTGAAATGAATGATTTTCAAACAGCCCTTAGCTATATAGAAAAAGAGCGAGAAGTTATTGAAGATTCTTTTTCAGAGGATGCACTCAAATATTCCGTCAATAATTATGAGCAAGGTTATTTACGATTAAAACTAGGGGAAATAGCAAAAGCAATCATGTATATGGAACAGTCCTTAAAGCAAGCATTACAAACAGATGATCTGATAGCTCAAGCCTGTTCCTATAGAGGTTTAGGTGAGATTTATTCCGCTGAAAATTCAGAAAAATCGCAAGAGAATTTTTTACAAGCTATCGAACTTTTTGAAAAAGCTGGCGATCAGGTCGGAGCCCGAGAAGTTAAAAACTTACTAAACAAGAAAAAGTAGCCCGCTAAGGCTACTTTTTAAAATTCTTTGTAAACATAAGTATTTTCGGGTTTGTCTACTTTGATGAAGGACTGGACTTCAAGGGTTGGGAGGACTTGGTTGAGTTCTTTGTGATAGTGATTCCTAATCTTGCCTTTGACTCTGACCCAAGTGTTATTTTCGTACTGATTGGTGTTTCCTGTAGTCAAAAGGCCAAAAACTCCTGAATCAGCGATACAGTGCATAATACCAAAGCGAAAAACAAATTGACTATTTGTATGATTTGGATCGTTGTAGACAAAGCCAATAAACTCGATTACCTTGCCTTCAAATTCGTTTGGAAAATCGTAGATAGCTTCCATAACTTCCAGGTAATTTTCATCATTGATAACTATACTAGATTGAGATAAGTATTTATCAGCAGTTTTCCTAACAATATTTTCATAAGAGGACTTTGAATAAAACCTACTTGTATCTGGTTTGAGATACTGACTGCTAATGCCTTCTCTTTCCTGAATGGCCTTATCAATCCCTTCAGACAGCGGGAAATAATAACCTTTTGCCGATACTGTTTGTGAATCCAGAGTGACAGTTGGAAAAGTAAATCCAACTAGCAAGGGCAAACTTAAGAGGGCAAAACTAGCAAGCTTGGCTGAAAAACTATGCAAGTGACTATGTTCTTTCAAACGCTTGAAGCAAATATAGGCTTGAACAATGGCTAGTAACAAAGATAAAAACATAGTGATATAAGCCAGATATGAGTAGTGGAGGTTTAGATATTGATTGAGCTTACCTGAAATATGTAGATAAAGAGTCAAAGAGAAATAACCAAATAAAATGAGAAAGCGTATCATAGGATGACCCCGACTAGGTAAGAATAGATAAGAACAACAAGAGTTACAATTGTCATGAATTGCCAAATAAAGCGAGTTTTGAGATAATTCTTCATCATGAGGAGATTCTTGACATCAAGCATAGGGCCTATAACCAGAAAGGCGAGAACTGGAGCGAAGCCAAAACTTGATAGAAGAGACGATCCAATAAATGCATCCGCCTCACTACAAAGCGATAGTAAGAAAGATAAGACCATCAAGAGAATGATAGCCAGCAGTGGTGTTGCGCTAATTGATGTCAGGATACGAGTTGGTACATATACTTGAACTATACTGGCAAAAAGACAGCCAAAGACCAAATAACGTCCCATATCAAAAAATTCATCAATAGCTTGGATAAAGACCTGAAGGATTTTTTGACCTTTACTCAAGTGAGAAAAATCATGCTCATGACAAGCCAATCTAATTTCCTTTTGGATAGATCCCTCCCAGACAAAACCAAGAAAGATACCCAATATAGTAGCAACAAGAATCGAACCCAAAGCGCGGAGTAAGACCATTTGAATTGAATTACCAAAGGCTGAATAGGTCGCAAAAAGTACGATGGGATTGATGATAGGAGCGGTTACTAGAAAAGGTACCGCTGTATAGCTAGGAACTTTCTTTTCTAAAAAGCGATTGATGATAGGAACGATTCCACACTCACAAGAGGGAAAGAGAAAACCGATGAAGCTACCAAAAAAGATTCTCCCCAAGCGATTTTTAGGGAGAAATGTATAAACCTTCTCAGGAGTCACATAGACTTCAATGGCACCAGAGATGATACTACCGATTAAGACAAAGGGTAAAGCTTCTATGATAATTGAAAGAAAAATGGCACCAGCTTGTAGCACACTAGAAGGTAAACTTTGAAAGAGTGTCATCTATTTTTTCTTTACTGCCTTATCTTTCTTTTCTTTGTCATCTGGAAATGTTACTTGCTTTAAATCAGGTAGTTTAGCGAATTCTTCGAACATCTTATCTAAGTCGTCAGTTTTTGTAAATTTAACAGCCATAAGGCATACCTCGATTCTTTTAGTTATCACTATTATACTATTATTTCTAAGAAATAGGTGGATTTTAAAATAAACATGGCTTTTATCTTTATAAAGTTGAAATAAAGCAACAAATTAATGAAAACAAGCTTTCTTCCTTATGGTATAATAGTTTCATGGATAAAAAATATGAAAAAATTTCCCAAGATTTGGGTGTAACTTTAAAGCAGATTGATACTGTCTTGTCTTTGACAGCAGAAGGAGCAACTATCCCCTTTATCGCCCGTTATCGGAAAGATATGACCGGAAGTCTAGATGAAGTAGCCATTAAGGCTATTATCGACCTCGATAAGAGTTTAACTGCTCTAAATGATCGTAAGGAAGCGGTCTTAGCAAAAATCAAAGAGCAAGGCAAGCTAACAAAGGAATTGGAAGAAGCAATTCTATCAGCTGAAAAACTCGCAGATGTAGAAGAACTCTATCTTCCCTATAAGGAGAAACGTCGGACCAAGGCAACGATTGCTCGTGAGGCAGGACTTTTTCCACTTGCTCGTTTAATTTTACAAAATGTTTCTAACCTAGAAAAAGAAGCAGAAGCATTTATCTGTGAAGGTTTCGAAACTCCTCAAGAAGCTTTGGCTGGGGCTGTAGATATCTTGGTTGAAGCACTATCCGAGGATGTTCATTTGCGTTCAATGACATATCAAGAGGTACTTAGACGCTCTAAGATTACTTCTCAAGTCAAAGATGAGAGTCTTGATGAAAAACAAGTCTTTCAGATTTATTACGATTTCTCAGAAACAGTTGCAAACATGCAAGGTTACCGTACGCTTGCCCTTAATCGTGGTGAAAAGCTAGGCATTTTGAAGATTGGATTTGAGCATGCAGTTGATCGTATCCAAGCCTTCTTTGCTGCTCGTTTCAAGGTTAAGAATGCTTATATTGACGAAGTTATTCAGCAATCTGTTAAGAAAAAAGTATTACCAGCTATTGAGCGTCGTATTCGCACTGAGCTAACAGAAAAGGCAGAAGAAGGAGCTATCCAACTCTTCTCAGAAAACCTTCGTAATCTCCTTCTCGTAGCACCACTAAAAGGGCGCGTGGTTCTTGGATTTGACCCTGCCTTTCGTACAGGGGCTAAGCTTGCTGTTGTAGATGCGACTGGTAAAATGTTGACGACACAAGTCATTTACCCAGTAAAACCAGCTTCAGCTCGTCAGATTGAGGAAGCTAAGCGTGATTTGGCTGATTTGATTGGCCAATACGGTGTTGAAATTATTGCTATCGGAAATGGTACTGCCAGTCGTGAGAGCGAAGCTTTTGTTGCTGAAGTGCTTAAGGATTTTCCAGAAGTTAGTTATGTCATCGTTAATGAGAGCGGTGCGTCTGTCTACTCAGCTAGTGAACTTGCTCGTCAAGAGTTTCCTGAGTTAACCGTTGAAAAACGTTCAGCCATTTCTATCGCTCGTCGCTTGCAAGACCCACTTGCAGAATTGGTTAAAATTGATCCCAAATCTATCGGTGTTGGTCAATACCAGCATGATGTTAGTCAAAAGAAATTGTCTGAAAGTCTGGACTTTGTCGTAGATACAGTCGTTAACCAAGTCGGTGTTAATATTAATACGGCTAGTCCAGCCTTACTTTCACACGTAGCTGGTCTTAACAAAACGATCTCTGAGAATATCGTTAAGTATCGCGAAGAAGAAGGTAAAATCACTTCACGCGCCCAAATTAAGAAAGTTCCTCGTTTAGGTGCTAAAGCTTTTGAGCAGGCTGCAGGTTTCCTCCGTATCCCTGAAAGTAGCAATATCCTTGATAATACAGGTGTTCACCCAGAAAACTATGCTGCTGTTAAGGAACTCTTCAAACGTTTGGACATTAAAGAGTTAAATGAAGAAGCACAAGCCAAACTCAAATCTATTTCAATCAAGGAAATGGCACAAGAGTTAGACCTCGGTCAAGAAACTCTTAAAGATATTGTTGCAGACCTTCTCAAACCAGGACGTGATTTCCGTGATTCTTTTGATGCTCCAGTCCTTCGTCAGGATGTCTTGGATATCAAGGATTTAAAAGTTGGGCAAAAACTTGAAGGAGTTGTTCGCAATGTCGTTGACTTCGGTGCCTTTGTGGACATTGGTATTCATGAGGATGGCCTGATTCATATCTCTCATATGAGCAAGAAATTCATCAAGCATCCGAGTCAAGTCGTTTCAGTTGGTGATTTGGTAACCGTTTGGGTTAATAAAATCGATGTCCAACGTGAAAAAGTAAATCTGTCGCTCCTTGCCCCAGATGAATCTAACTAATTACGTTCGACAAGTTTCTTTAGAAGACTTTGGAAAACCTTTCAAACACCAAGCTCAATGGAATACTCGCCTACGGTCGACAGGTGGTCGCTTCTTTCCAAAGGATGGGCATTTGGATTTTAATCCCAAAGTCTATCAAGAACTTGGTTTAGAGGTTTTTCGGAAAATTGTTCGTCACGAACTCTGTCATTATCATCTATACTATGAGGGCAAGGGCTATAAACATAAAGATTTAGCCTTTAAAAATCTGTTAAAAGAAGTAGATGGGCTCCGCTTTGTTCCTCCCTTATCAAGTGTCAGTCAAAGACCAGTTCTAGTCTATACTTGTCAAACTTGTAGTCAAACTTATCAACGAAAGCGACGAATGGATACCAAACGTTATCGATGCGGCCTTTGTCGTGGCAAACTGATTTTGCAAAATACGCCTAAGGACTGATGCAAGTACTTTTGGTTCATGTTATACTGATTTCAAGAATAGCGAAAGAGGTAGAAATCATGAATACAAAATTTTATAAAATGAGACGAAATCGTATGATATCAGGTGTACTTGCTGGACTCTCTGATAAATGGGATCTTGATGTTACTCTTGTGCGCTTCATTTTTGCGATCTTTACAATCGCAAACTTCGGACTTGGAATCATCATCTACATCATCCTAGCCTATATCTTGCCAACCAAGGAAGATATCGAAGCAGAAATGTACGGAACAGGACCACGCAAAATAAAAGAAGCTGAACCAATCAAAGATGACGAAGGTTGGTTTTGGTAATTAGTTTTTAATCTTAACATTTTGATAAGTAAAAAAGATACCGCAAGGTATCTTTTTTAAATACTAAACAATTGACCTAATAGATAGGTAACTCCCATGGTTAAAAGACCGATACAGAGGTTACGAATCATAGCTGTTTTAGTTGGGGCTTTTCCGAGTTTTGCACTGGTGTAACCTGTGATCAATAGAGAAATCGCAACGATAAAAACAGTAGCAGGGATTCGGTAGTCACTTGGAAAGATGGTAATGGAAAGCATTGGTGGTAGGCTACCAAGTATGAATGCAATAAAGCTAGATGCGGCAGCATGCCAAGGATTTGTAAACTCTTCATACTCGATTCCGTATTTTTCTTCAACTAAGGCTTTAAGTGGATTTTTAAGAAAAGCTTTATTGACTAAAAGTTGAGCTGAAGTTTCACACTCACCATTTTGAAGATAAGCAGCATAAAGAGATTTCTTTGCAGCCTCGACATCCTTATCCAAAAGTAATTGCTCTCGAGCTACAGCGGCTTCTTCAGTGTCTTTTTGAGTGGATACTGAAACATATTCACCTCCAGCCATAGAGAAGGCACCCGCTAAGATGGCAGCCAAACCTGAAAGAAAGATTATCCAGATATTACTGGTTGCACTGGCAACCCCGATAACAACTCCAGCGATGGAAATGATCCCGTCATTGGCTCCGAGCACACCAGCACGTAAAATATTTAAACGACCAGCGAAGTTTGAATCAATTTCATGTGTAATTTCTGACATAGTCTTCTCCTTTTTATCCATTATAAAGTATAGGAATAGCGAATACAAACTTTTTAAACTATCTGAAAAAAGTTCTACAATTTTAATAATAGCCATAGCTGTTGCTTATGCCAATATATAACAAAGTTGTATTTGTAACTGACTGCCATAGATGATACAATTATTTTAATAAAATCTTTGGAGGTCTGATGATGACTCGTGAATTTAAATTTGAAACTCTTCAATTGCATGCAGGGCAAGTGGTAGATGCTACTACCAAGTCTCGTGCTGTCCCTATTTATCAAACAACTTCTTTTGTATTTGAAGATACACAAGAAGGTGCAGAACTTTTTGCCCTTCAAAAAGCTGGAAATATCTATACCCGTATCACTAACCCAACAACTTCAGCCTTTGAAGAGCGCATTGCAGCGCTTGAAGGTGGTGTAGGTGCACTTGCAACTGCGTCAGGTATGGCAGCTATTACCTACACAATTTTAGCTCTAGCTCACGCAGGAGACCACGTCGTTGCAGCGTCAACCATCTATGGTGGTACCTTTAACCTCTTGAAAGAAACACTTCCTCGTTATGGAATCACAACGACATTTGTTGATATTGATAATCTAGAAGAAGTAGAAGGAGCGATTAAAGACAATACTAAACTTGTTTTGATTGAAACCTTGGGTAATCCAGTTATCAATATTCCAGATATCGAACAAATCGCTGAAATTGCTCACAAACACCAGATTCCTTTGGTTTCTGACAATACCTTTGCAACACCTTATCTCATCAACGTCTTCTCACATGGTGTTGATATCGTAGTCCACTCAGCAACTAAGTTTATCGGTGGTCACGGTACTACAATTGGCGGTGTCATCGTTGATAGCGGTAAATTTGACTGGGCTGCTTCAGGGAAATTCCCTCAATTAGTCGATGAGGACCCAAGTTACCATAATATCAGTTATACTCGTGATGTTGGTGCTGCTGCCTTTATCGTCGCTGCTCGCGTTCAGTTACTTCGCGATATGGGAGCTGCCCTATCACCATTTAACTCATTCTTGCTTTTACAAGGTCTTGAAACCCTCTCTCTGCGTGTTGAACGTCATGTTCAAAATGCTGAGAAAATCGTTGATTTCCTTGTAAATCATCCAAAGGTTGAAAAGGTCAACTATCCAAAACTTCCAGATAGTCCTTACCATGCCTTGGCTGAAAAATACTTACCAAAAGGTGTTGGTTCAATCTTTACTTTCCATGTTAAAGGTGGAGAAGCAGAAGCACGTAAGGTGATTGATAGCTTGGAAATCTTTTCAGACCTTGCAAACGTAGCAGATGCCAAATCATTGGTCGTTCATCCAGCAACTACAACTCATTCTCAATTGTCTGACTCTGATCTAGAAGCAGCAGGAGTAACTAAAAATCAAATCCGTCTATCAATTGGACTAGAAAATGTCGATGATTTGATTGAAGATTTGCGTCTTGCACTTGAAAAAATCTAAAAATATCTAGTTTTTATCTAATTAAGCATCCTTCTCACGAATAATAAAGTGAGGAGGATTTTTATGTATAGTATTTCATTTCAAGAAGATTCACTTTTACCAAGAGAGAGATTAGTAAAAGAAGGAGTAGAAGCGCTCAGCAACCAAGAATTACTGGCAATATTACTAAGGACAGGCACAAAACAGGCCAATGTTTTTGAAATAGCACAGAAGGTCTTAAATCAGCTGACTTGTTTAACTGACCTCAAAAGAATGAGTCTACAGGAATTGCAGACTCTATCGGGTATTGGACGTGTAAAGGCTATCGAATTACAAGCCGTTATTGAATTAGGCTACCGTATCCATAAAAGGGAAACAGTGGAAATGGAGAGTATTCTTAGCAGTCGTAAATTAGCTAAAAAGATGCAGTCTGAGCTTGGAGATAAAAAACAAGAGCACCTAGTGGCGCTCTATCTGAATACTCAAAATCAAATCATTCACCAGCAGACTATTTTTATCGGGTCTGCCACGAGAAGCATTGCTGAACCCAGGGAAATTCTCCACTACGCTTTGAAGCATATGGCAACATCTGTGATTCTGGTTCATAATCATCCATCAGGAGCAGTAGTTCCTAGCCCCAATGATGACCATGTTACAAAGCTTGTTAAAGAAGCCTGCGAATTAATGGGATTGGTCTTATTGGACCATTTAATTGTCTCTCATTCTGATTATTTTAGTTATCGTGAGAAGACGGATATGATATAAAAAACCTGTATATGATACAGGTTTTACAATTTATTCACAACATAGTTAAAGAGTTCTTTATCCTTAGGACGATTTTCAAAAAGGAATTCTGGATGCCATTGAACACCAAGATAAGGGAAGCCGTCTGTAGTTGTAACAGCTTCGATAATACCATCTTTAGGATCGTGAGCTACAACCTTTAGATTCGGAGCTAGATCCTTAATACTTTGATGATGAAAAGAGTTGATATGAGAAATTTCCCCATATATTTCTCGGAGAATCGTATCCGGTTCAGTAACCAGTCTCTGAGTTGTATACTCAGCAGAAGTATCTTGCCAATGATCCTCAATCTCTTGATAGAGAGATCCCCCCATAGCTACATTAAAGAGTTGAGTGCCACGACAGACAGAGAAAATCGGTTTCTTTTGTTTGATGGCCTCTTTGATGAGTGCTAGTTCAAAAATGTCTCTTTGAAGATGGTAGTCATCACTATCGATAGATTTAGGTTCACCATAGAATTTTGGGTCAACATTTTGCCCACCTGTTAGTATGAGTTTATCAATTAGGCTGATGTAGTAACCAGCCATTTCTTCATCACCAATTGGTAGGATAATGGGGATACCTCCAGCTTCCTTAACTCCTTCAACAAAGCCTTTGGCAGCATAACTCATCATAAGATCATCATCTGGATGCGGGGTTTCATTTCCTGTAATCCCAATAACTGGTTTTTTCATAAATCAATTCGCTTTCTAATCCTCTTTTCGCATGAAATAGAGGAGGGTTTGAAGTTCGCTAGTAAGATCGACATACTGAACAACTACGTCTTTAGGAAGATGTAGGTGAACAGGAGAAAAACTGAGGATACCTTTGATACCAGCATTAACCAAAAGTTCCGCAACTTCTTGAGATTTAACACTAGGAACAGTAAGAATAGCAGTTTTAACATCACTATCCTTAATTTTGTCCTTTATTTGAGAGATTCCATAGATTGGAACACCGTCGGGTGTTTTGGTACCAACCTCTGGATGATCATCTAGGTCAAAAGCCATGATAATTTTCATTTTGTTGCGCTCATGAAAGCGGTAGTGGAGGAGGGCATGTCCCATATTTCCAATACCCACAAGCATAACATTGGTAATAGAATTATCATTTAAAAGATCAGCGAAAAAGTTCATGAGCTTTTTGACATCATAGCCAAATCCACGACGTCCAAGTTCGCCAAAGTAAGAGAAGTCACGACGAACAGTGGCAGAATCAATTCCAATTGCTTCTGCAATTTGTTTGGAATTAGCTCTTTCAATTTTCTCGGCATTAAATCTTTTAAAAATACGGTAATAGAGAGAAAGTCTCTTTGCTGTTGCTTTAGGAATAGCAGACTGTTTTTCTTTCACAAAATCACAACCTTTCTATCTACTATTTTATAGAAAGCTTGTGAAAATTGCAACAATAACGAAAAAAAACTAAGAAAAAATCTTAGTTTATCTTGGTTTCGTGGTAAGTCCTTAAAAAGCGGTAGAGGTTACCTAGGAGTCCTTGATAGATTTCAACTCCATCATGTGTTAATGAAGTAATATGAGTAGTATCAGGGAGAGTTACACAACCCGATAGAGAGAGCATAAGAGCTTCATAGTCTTCATATTCTTGCACTCGCTCTACTTGATAGGCATCTTTATAAGTTAATCGAAACATAATGACCTTCTATCTTTCACTTTTTGTAAATACGCCACGCTCAACAAGACTATCCATCAAGAAGTAGAATTTCTCTTGGTGGATATGAGTTTCTTCTGATTTGAAGATATCAACTAAACGTAGACCAAATTTATCAGTAATATTGATTTTTGCACCTGTTAAGTCTTTGTTAATGATAATCTTAAGTTGGAATCCATCTCCACTATTTGGTACTTTTTCAAGAAGACGTGTTAATTCATAGTTACCAACTTTAGTTTCAAAAAAAGTATTATCTTTAAGTGTAAATTTTTTAACAGTTGGGCTAAGTGTGTAATCGTAACGACAATTTTTTAGTTTAATCGTTTGTTCAAATGCCATTAAGTTTATCCTCCGATGATATTTTTAAGAGTTTTAGCAAGAGTTATCATTTCTTGTTCTGTATTTTGAGGTGAAATGCTGACGCGAACAGACTCGTGTAAGCGAGGCGAGTCTTCTCCATAAAAAGCCTGAAGAACATGACTAACCTGAACAATACCAGCGGTACATGCTGAACCTGTTGAAATAGAAATGCCTTCTAGATCCATGCGAAGTAGTAGCAGATCATTTCGTTGTCCCGGAAATCCGATATTTAGGACATAAGGGAGTTGCTCTTTACCTTGATTGAGATAATAGGTTGATCCAGCCATTTCAGTTAGAAAAACTTTCTGTAGTTTTTGAACTTTATTAAAGTTAGTCTCTAGATGATCTATATCGTCCTTAAGAGCTGCAACCATACCTATAATTGCGGGAAGGTTTTCTGTCCCTGCTCTTTTTTTCTGTTCTTGATCTCCACCATGTAGGTAAGAATCAAAATCTGTAGAAGCAGCGTATAGGAAACCGATACCCTTTGGACCGTGAAATTTATGAGCAGAAGCACTGAGGAAATCTATTCCTAGTTCTTCAGGAAGAATTTCTAGCTTCCCGACAGCTTGAACAGCATCTACATGATAAGCAGCTGAATGGACTTTTAAAATCTGACCAATTTCAGCGATTGGTAAAAGAGTACCTGTTTCATTGTTAACATACATAGTTGAAACGAGAATAGTATCTTCACGCAGTGCATTTTTGACTTGATCTGCAGTGATTTCTTGATTGTCGGGTTTTAAAATAGTCACTTCAAACCCAAAATTTTCCACAAGATATTCAATCGGTTCAAGTACAGCGTGATGCTCGATAGCAGTAGTAATAATGTGTTTTCCGCGATTTTGATGACGAAGACAGTAGCCGATAATAGCTGTATTATTACTTTCTGTACCACCAGAAGTGAAGAAAATGTGTTGGGGCTTTGTGCCTAATAAACCTGCTAACTCTTGACGGGCTTCACGTAATAATTTTCCTGCTTGACGCCCATGACCATGAATGCTAGAAGGATTGCCATAAGTCTCCTGCATGACTTGAGTCATTGCTGAGATAGCTGCAGATGACATGGGTGTCGTAGCAGCATTATCTAAATAAATCAAAAACTCACCTAATTTCTATTTAAATTTAAATAGTGGACTAACTGGTTTTCTTTCATGAATACGAACCATGGCATCACCAATTAGTTCGCTTGCGGTAATATATTGTACATTCTTAGGTTTTTTACTTTCTGTCAATACAGAATCTGTAACCAAGACTTCCTTGATATTAGCTGTATCCAACAACTCTGCAGCACCGTTGACGAACAATCCATGGCTGGATACCGCGTAAATTTCAGTAGCACCATCGCGTTCCAAAATTTTAGCAGCTTCAGAGAAAGTACGGCCTGTATTAAGAATGTCATCGATTAAGATTGCTTTCTTGCCTTCAACCTCTCCGATAATGTAACCTTGGCTACGTTCAGAATCATCTTGAGCATAGTCAATGATAGCAATCGGAGCATCAAGGTATTCAGCAAGGCTACGAGCACGTTTTACACCTGAGTTTTTAGGGCTAACAACAACCACATCTGGACCAGTTAAACCTTTATCAATGTAGTGTTTTGCAAATAGCGGAATTGTATAGAGGTTATCTACAGGAATATCAAAGAAACCTTGTACCTGAACAGCATGAAGGTCCAGTGTCAATACACGGCTAACCCCAGCTTTTACTAACATATTTGCAACAAGTTTAGCCGTAAGAGGTTCTCGAGAAGAAGCAATACGGTCTTGACGAGCATAACCAAAGTATGGAAGCACAACGTTAATGGTATTTGCACTAGCACGAACACAGGCATCAACCATGATTAATAGTTCCATCAAGTGGTTATTTACAGGGTAGCTTGTTGATTGGATGATATAAACATCATATCCACGAACACTTTCTTCGATATTAACCTGGATTTCACCATCGGAGAATTGTCGTGATGATAATTTTCCTAGTGGAACACCTGCAGCATCTGCAATCTTTTGAGCTATTTCATGATTGGATGAAAGAGAAAAAAGCTTCATATTTTTTGTATCTGACATTGATAAACCGTCCTCTATAAACTAAGTAAATCGGTGAAAAAACATTTTTAAAGGAAAGTGTTTTCTTTCACAGATTCTATTATTTTTTATCTCTTCTATTTTATCAAAAAAAGAAGATTATTTCAGTTATTTTTCATATTTTCTATAAATCTCACTAATTTTGAAGGTGCTTTCTTGTATTGGATCTCATTTACCTGTAAAAACTCCTGAAAATCAAGACTTCCTTGGTCACCATTTTCAACTTCTAGCTCTAGTTCATGATCTACAATATCGAAGTAGTTGCTTTGATCAAGCGCCATGAGTCCAATAGCTGTTTCTTTTTCGTAACGAACAGTAGTTAGGCAACCTAAAACCACCCAACCACTTGATGAAAGTCCACGGCTAGTTAATTCTTCTAGAATCATCCCCTGAGGAAGTTTACAATTTTCAAGACAATATTTAGCTTCCTCAAGAGTAAGGGATTGGTTGTATTCCATATTTCCGACTTCTTGAGGAATCTTAATAGTCAGTTCGGCGCTTGTATCAAACGTACGAATGCGCATAGCGATTTTATGTTGGCGAAGGTAAAAATCAGGCGTATCTAGGTAGTAATTTTTTTGTGTAACAGGAGTGACTTCTGAAAATTGAGCTAGCAATCGATTATATTCTTCTTCACTGAGAAGTGTTTTCATTTCTATTTCTAAATGTTTCATTTTTACAACCTTTTCTTTATATTTGAAAGCGATTTATGGTATAATAAGCATTGTATTTATTGTATATGATTTTCATGAGAAAATCAAAAACTAGATGAATGAAACTGCTTAAAGAATTGGATGTAATAGTTATATGATTACAGAATGGGAAGAATTTTTAGATCCTTACATTCAAGCTGTCGGAGAGCTAAAAATAAAACTCCGAGGAATTCGAAAACAATATAGAAAACAAAACCGCCATTCTCCCATTGAGTTTGTCACAGGTCGGGTGAAACCGATTGAAAGTATCAAAGAAAAAATGGCACGCCGGGGTATTGGCTACGATACACTCGAACAAGATTTGCAAGATATTGCAGGTTTACGTGTCATGGTTCAATTCGTAGACGACGTAAACGAGGTTGTTTCTATTCTTCGTAAAAGACAGGATATGAGAGTTGTTCAAGAACGTGATTATATTACTCATCGAAAGGCATCGGGTTATCGTTCTTACCATGTGATTATTGAGTATACGGTTGATACCATTTACGGTGCAAAAACCATTCTAGTTGAGATTCAAATTCGTACCTTGGCTATGAACTTTTGGGCTACAATCGAGCATTCTCTCAATTATAAATATCAAGGAGATTTCCCAGAGGAAATCAAGGAACGACTTGAAATTACAGCCAGAATTTCACATCAGCTAGACGAAGAAATGAGTAAAATACGTGCTGATATTCAGGAAGCACAAGCGCTCTTTGATCCTTTGCACAGAAAATTAAATGACGGGGTAGGAAACAGTGACGATACCGATGAAGAATATAGGTAAACGAATTGACCTAATTGCCAACCGTAAGCCTCAGAGTCAGAAAGTTCTATTCGAATTAAAAGAACGATTAAAAAAGAATAATTTTATCCTAAATGATAAAAATCCAGATATCGTTGTCTCTATTGGTGGAGATGGGATGTTGTTGTCTGCTTTTCATAAGTATGAAAACCAACTGGATAAGGTTCGTTTTGTTGGGGTTCATACAGGACATTTAGGTTTTTATACGGATTATCGTGATTTTGAGTTGGACCAATTGGTTACAAATTTACAGTTGGATAATGGAGCTCAAGTTTCTTATCCACTCTTAAGTGTCAAAATATTTCTCGAAAATGGTGAAGTCAAGTCTTTCCGAGCATTAAATGAAGCTAGCATTCGTCGAGCGGATCGAACTATGGTTGCTGATGTCATTATTAACCATGTTCCCTTCGAACGCTTTCGTGGTGATGGCCTAACAGTTTCAACGCCGACTGGAAGTACTGCATATAATAAATCCCTCGGTGGAGCAGTCCTTCATCCGACTATAGAAGCCTTGCAATTAGCTG
Source organism: Streptococcus sp. Marseille-Q6470 (assembly GCF_946902905.1). Taxonomy (NCBI): domain Bacteria; kingdom Bacillati; phylum Bacillota; class Bacilli; order Lactobacillales; family Streptococcaceae; genus Streptococcus; species Streptococcus sp. Marseille-Q6470. The sequence goes on along the minus strand of NZ_OX336385.1, from coordinate 349,687 downwards.
AAATTGCTAGTTTGAACAACCGAATCTACCGCACACTTGGTTCATCAATTATTGTTCCTAAAAAAGACAAGATTGAATTGATACCGACTCGAAATGACTATCACACAATCTCAATCGATAATAGTATTTATTCTTTCCGAAATATTGAGAAAATAGAGTATCAGATTGATCACCACAAGATTCATTTTGTAGCCACGCCGAGCCACACCAGTTTTTGGAATCGTGTCAAAGATGCCTTTATTGGTGAGGTGGACGAATGAGGTTTCAGTTTATTGCCGACGAACATGTCAAGGTCAAAACTTTTCTGAAAAGACATGAAGTTTCTAAAGGTTTACTTGCCAAGATTAAGTTTCGAGGCGGTGATATTCGAGTGAATGGACATCCGCAGAATGCAACCTATCTTCTAGATATTGGAGATGAAGTTGTCATTGACATTCCTCCAGAGGAGGGTTTTGAGACTCTGGAAGCAATTGATTATCCTCTAGAGATTCTCTTTGAAGATGATCACTTCTTGGTTATAAACAAACCTTTTGGGGTTGCGTCAATACCTAGCGTCAATCATTCCAATACGATTGCAAACTTTATAAAGGGTTATTATGTAAATCAGAATTATGAGAATCAACAGGTTCATATCGTGACTCGGCTTGATCGAGATACCTCTGGTTTGATGCTTTTTGCTAAACATGGCTATGCACACGCCAGATTAGACAAGCAGTTGCAAAAAAAAGCAATTGAAAAGCGGTATTTCGCTTTAGTCAAGGGAAATGGGTATCTGGAACCTCAGGGAGAAATCATAGCACCAATAGCTCGAGATGAAGATTCCATCATCACTAGACGGGTCGCAAAAGGTGGGAAATATGCGCATACTTCCTATCAAATCGTGGCATCTTATGGGAATATTCACTTAGTTGATATACGTCTACACACTGGAAGAACCCACCAGATTCGGGTTCATTTCTCGCATATTGGATTTCCATTGCTCGGAGATGACCTTTATGGTGGAAGTTTAGACCACGGCATAGAGCGTCAAGCGCTTCATTGCCATTACTTATCGTTCTATCATCCATTCTTAGAAGAACAGTTAGAGCTAGAATGCCCACTGCCGGATGATTTCGACACACTTATTACACAGTTATCAAATAATAATTTATCTTAAAAGGAGTCAAAACTCATGGAAGTTTTTGAAAGTTTGAAAGCCAACCTAGTTGGTAAAAATGCACGCATCGTTCTACCTGAAGGTGAAGAACCACGTATCCTTCAAGCAACCAAGCGTTTGGTAAAAGAAACAGAAGTTATCCCAGTTCTCCTAGGAAACCCTGACAAGATTAAAATCTATCTAGAAATCGAAGGAATTACAGAAGGTTACGAAATCATTGATCCAGAACACTACCCACAATTTGAAGAAATGGTAGCTGCGCTTGTTGAACGTCGTAAAGGAAAGATGACAGAAGAAGAAGCGAGAGAAGTGCTTGTCAATGATGTTAACTACTTTGGTGTAATGTTAGTCTATATGGGCTTAGTAGATGGTATGGTTTCAGGTGCAATCCACTCTACAGCTTCAACAGTTCGTCCAGCTCTTCAAATCATTAAGACTCGTCCGAATGTGAGCCGTACATCAGGTGCCTTCCTTATGGTTCGTGGAACTGAACGTTACTTGTTCGGTGACTGTGCTATAAACATCAATCCAGATGCTGACGCCCTGGCTGAAATCGCGATTAACTCAGCGATCACAGCTAAGATGTTTGGTATCGAACCTAAGATTGCTATGCTTAGCTATTCAACTAAGGGATCAGGCTTTGGTGAAAGTGTCGATAAGGTTGTTGAAGCAACAAAAATCGCTCATGAGCTTCGTCCAGACCTTGAAATTGATGGCGAATTGCAATTTGACGCTGCTTTTGTTCCAGAAACTGCAGCTCTTAAAGCACCTGGAAGTAATGTAGCTGGACAAGCTAATGTCTTTATCTTCCCAGGTATTGAAGCAGGTAATATCGGTTACAAGATGGCTGAACGTCTCGGTGGATTTGCTGCAGTTGGACCTGTTTTGCAAGGTCTTAACAAACCTGTAAACGACCTTTCTCGCGGATGTAACTCTGACGATGTTTACAAATTAACTCTAATCACAGCAGCACAAGCTGTTCATCAATAAGAATTTTATCCCTCTTTTCCTCTTGGGTAAAGGGGGATTTCCCTTTTATTGAGATATCATTCAACTGCAAAAATAGCCAAAATATGGTAAAATAGTCAGTAATCATCTATGTTTAATAGAACAAGTTTGTATGAAGAAAAGGAAATAAAATGGCAACTATTCAATGGTTTCCCGGACACATGTCTAAGGCACGTCGTCAGGTTCAGGAAAATTTAAAATTTGTTGATTTTGTGACAGTTTTAGTAGATGCACGTTTGCCCTTGTCTAGTCAAAATCCGATGCTGACTAAAATCATCGGGGACAAACCAAGACTATTGATTCTAAACAAAGCAGACCTTGCAGACCCAGCATTAACAAAAGAGTGGCGTCAGCACTTTGAATCACAAGGTATTCAGACACTTGCTATCAACTCTAAGGAACAAATAACAGTAAAAGTAGTAACGGATGCTGCTAAGAAACTCATGGCAGATAAGATTGCTCGTCAAAAAGAACGTGGTATTCAAATTGAGACCTTGCGTACCATGATTATCGGGATTCCAAACGCTGGTAAATCGACTCTGATGAACCGTTTAGCGGGTAAGAAAATTGCTGTAGTTGGAAACAAGCCTGGTGTGACAAAAGGCCAACAATGGCTTAAAACCAATAAAGATTTGGAAATCTTGGATACTCCAGGGATTCTTTGGCCAAAATTTGAAGATGAAACTGTTGCACTCAAACTTGCGCTTACGGGAGCAATCAAGGATCAGTTACTTCCAATGGATGAGGTAACGATTTTCGGTCTCAATTACTTTAAAACGCATTATCCTGAAAAGCTTCAAGAACGTTTTAAACAAATGAATCTGGACGATGAAGCTCCTGAAATCATCATCGATATGACACGTATCCTTGGTTTCCGGGATGATTACGATCGTTTCTATAATCTCTTTGTTAAGGAAGTTCGTGACGGAAAACTAGGTAACTATACCTTAGATACATTGGAAGACCTCAATGACAACGATTAAAGAAATAAAAGAAGAAATAGCAAAGATAACTGAACTTGATAGTCCCTTGTTTAAGAAATTTGAAAAAGATTCTCGTACTGGTGTACAAAAGGAAATTAAAAAGCGTAAGAAAGCCATTCAAGCTGAAATCGATGAAAATTTTCGCTTAGAGGCTATGCTTAGCTATGAAAAAGAGTTTTACGCACAAGGTATTAGCTTAATTGCAGGTGTAGATGAGGTCGGACGCGGTCCTTTAGCTGGTCCTGTTGTTGCTGCTGCAGTTATTTTACCTCAAAATTGTAAAATTAAAGGTTTAAATGACAGCAAAAAAATTCCTAAGAAAAAACACGAGAAGATTTTTCAGGCAGTCAAAGAGAATGCCCTAGCAATCGGTATCGGGATTATGGATAATCATGTCATTGACCAGGTCAATATCTATGAAGCGACGAAACTAGCCATGAAAGAAGCTATCTCTCAGCTTGACCCTCAACCAGAACACCTTTTGATTGATGCAATGAAGTTGGATTTGCCGATTTCTCAGACATCCATCATCAAAGGAGATGCGAATTCCCTATCCATTGCAGCAGCATCGATCATTGCTAAGGTTACCAGAGATAAAATCATGGCAAACTATGATCAGGAATTCCCAGGTTATGATTTTTCTCAAAATGCTGGTTATGGTACTGCTAAACATCTAGAAGGTATTGAAAAGTACGGAGTTACACCCATTCATCGTATAAGTTTTGAACCGATTAAATCTATCATTTCAGAAACTAGTAAAAGATAATTAAAGGAGAGAATTATGGAGGAACAGTCGGAAACACTTAGTTCCAAGAAAGAATTTGCCTTTGCGTCAAGTACGATACTTTCTCAAGTAGGACGAGGTATCATCGTTGGATTAGTGGTGGGACTTATTGTAGGTTCTTTTCGTTATTTGATTGAAAAAGGCTTTCATATCGTACAAAAACTTTATCAAGATCAGGAGAATCTGATACGGAATCTAGTAATCATTTTCCTTCTTTATCTTTTTATCAGCTGGCTTAGTGCTAAATTAACGAAGTCAGAGAAAGATATCAAAGGTTCTGGTATTCCTCAAGTTGAAGCAGAGTTAAAAGGTCTCATGTCTCTCAACTGGTGGAGTGTCCTCTGGAAGAAATACATTCTAGGTATCTTGGCCATTGCGAGTGGGCTCATGCTCGGTCGTGAAGGTCCCAGTATTCAGCTAGGTGCCGCTGGAGGAAAAGGAATTGCTAAATGGCTCAAGTCTAGCCCTGTTGAGGAGCGTTCTTTGATTGCAAGCGGAGCTGCTGCTGGACTTGCCGCTGCCTTTAACGCACCGATTGCGGGGTTATTATTTGTAGTAGAAGAAGTTTATCACCATTTTTCACGATTCTTCTGGGTTTCTACCTTGGCTGCTAGTCTAGTAGCAAACTTTGTTTCTCTTCTTATCTTTGGCTTGACACCCGTGCTTGATATGCCTGATAATATCCCTCTTATGAGTTTGAGCCAGTATTGGATTTATCTGCTTATGGGCATTTTTCTTGGTTTTTCAGGTTTTCTTTATGAGAAAGCGGTTCTGAATGTCGGCAAAGTTTATGATTGGATTGGGAAAAAGGTTCACATTGACAAAGCTTATCATCCAATTTTTGCTTTTATCCTGATTATTCCTGTAGGAATATTCCTACCTCAAATACTTGGTGGGGGAAATCAGGTTGTCTTATCCTTAACAGAACAAGATTATAGCTTCCAAATTCTCTTAACTTACTTTATCATTCGCTTTATCTGGAGCATGATTAGTTACGGAAGTGGTCTCCCAGGTGGTATTTTCTTACCAATTTTAGCTCTAGGTTCCTTACTGGGTGCTTTAGTAGGTGTTATTTGTGTCAATCTAGGACTCATTACCCAGCAGCAATTTCCTATCTTTGTTATCCTTGGAATGAGTGGCTATTTCGGGGCTATATCAAAGGCACCATTGACGGCTATGATTCTTGTGACCGAAATGGTCGGAGATATCCGTAATCTTATGCCTTTAGGGATGGTGACTCTTGTTGCTTACATCGTTATGGATTTGCTAAAAGGAACACCAGTATATGAAGCCATGCTGGAGAAAATGTTACCTGAAACCGCAAGTGACGATGGAGAAGTTACTCTTATTGAAATTCCTGTTTCTGATAAAATAGCAGGCAAGCAAGTACATGAACTTAATTTACCACATAACGTTCTGATCACAACCCAAGTTCATAACGGAAAACGTAAGACGGTTAACGGTTCAACAAGAATGTATTTAGGAGATATGATCCATCTTGTTATTCCAAAAAGCGAGATTGGGAAAGTGAAAGATTTGTTACTATAAAAACATAAAAAAAGTTATGTATTTTTAAGAACAAAAAGATAAGAGAATATATTTGTTGCATAATATAATTTATGTACAAATATATTTTTTAGGATATTTTTAAATAATTAAAGGGAGTTGCTATGAGTAGAAATAAGGCTCTTTCAGTTTATTTGGTAGGAACTTTTAGCCAATTGTTATTAGTTTGTTTAGTTGTATTTTTCTTTAATTATTTCGCTATTCGTTCTGATCTAGTAAATATTCTCGGTATAATGATTGGTGGTATCTCTACAGCCTTATGGGGTAGCATTGTTGCCATTTTCTATTATAAGATTGACTTAAAGAAAATAATAAAAGATTTTTTTAATATTCAGACCAGTTACAAAAATTATTTATTAGCATTTTTTCTTATTATTCTTGATTTCTCTTTTCTATTTTTTGGAGGGGAAATCGTACAATTTATCTGGTATCTTCCTTTTCTGATGTTTTTCAAATTTATTGTATTTGGTGGATTGGAAGAAATCGGTTGGAGATACGTATTTCAGCAAATTTTACAAGAGAAGTTACACTATTTTCAAGCAACATTTTTAACATTTATCATTTGGTCAATTTGGCATTTATTGTTCTTCTATATAGATGGCTCCCTAATCAATCTTCAATTAGTACCTTTTTTATTTGGGTTGCTGACAAATTCCTTCATTCTTTCAGCTCTTTATTTAAAAACAAAAAATCTCTGGATTTGTGTGATGACACATTCAATAATCAATGTGTTCTCTCAATTAACTATTAGTGACGCTCATTACGAAATCTATCTAATCAAAATTATTGTTATTGTTGCATCGTGTTTTATAGCAAAGTCCAGCAAAGTTAAATATAAGACAAAACGTAGTAATTAGTATTTAGAATAATTTTAAATATCTATCAAATACTTAAAAAATCCAAATTAACAAAAAGATTTGGATTTTTTTGTTTTAAGGTTATGTAAAAGTTACTTAGTAAGTGTTGAATAAACATTGGTAGAAAACTAAAAGTTAATGTACATTTGAACAATTTCTAGTTTTCACTTAAATAAAGTACATAATTGAGGATAATCAGCTCTAAAAAAATTTTTGGTTAATACTAAAAGTTTATGTACAATTGACTAAACTAGAGCTAAAATATTGATACAACTGAATTAGAAGCATAAAGTACATTCTTTAAGGAGTGTACTTTATTTTTATTTTGTACATTATTTTGAAGTGTTATTTTGTATATTTTCTAGTTCATAACATCATCTGATTTAAGGAATTGATTTGTACATTTTTACTCTAATAGGTGCAGAAGAAGTATTGGTTCAATTGTACATTTTTTGCTACTCATTTAAGGTCTTATTGATAGATAGTCCGTCTCATAGCCATTAGTTTCCAATGATTATGTTGTTTAGTTCTTGCCATATTTTGACGTAAAGGCACCCAAAGATGGTAACCTTTCTGTTTCAACTGTTCTCTGAGTTCATAGCTAAGATAAGCTAAATCAGCTAAAATATAGGATTGAGAACAATTTTCTAGTAAGTCATCAACTGCCTTGACCGTCGATTAAACCGACTTCTTTCAAGGAAAACACCCACTAGGATTCTTGTTTAGAAGCACTGAATCAATCAAGAAGGATCACCCAGAGGTTCCAGCATTTGAAGAATATGACGAGCTACTTGAAGCAATCAAAAAATCCCTATAAAGGGATTTTTTTATACCTATAATACCTTGTGCAAAATAGTCGTATATATCAAAATCAGAGTCACGTTACCTACTATTAGACCAAAAGTCGCAAGCAAGGTCTTTGCTGTACCCGGCTTAAAATCTGCACTAATCAAATATGGCCAAAAGCATATCATTGGGAAAACGGCTATTAACACGCATACATAGGTAGGAAAGCTTGTCCAAAGAAAGCGTGTCGTCTCTAACCAGTGACCCCATGAAGGTATCATTATTTTGCTTATAGTGAAAAGTATGCATATAAGGTGGACCACTAGAAGATAAATAGCATACTTTGTCTTACTTAGTACTTTTTTCTTTTTCATTTTGCCTAATTATCCCTGCAAATTCTTCTATCGCTCTGCTGCAATATTAGAACTAAAATTAAAATTAACTATATCATTATTCGAATCAAGGTCAAAATTCATAAAATAATGATTCCAAAAGAATTCATTGTTACCTGCTCCCCACTGCACACCATAATGACCCAAATATTCATCTCTTGGCTCTCTTGGAGTCAGCCATATTTTTTTCCCAAATACTTTCGTGAACTCGTTTTCGTCAAGCTTCTTTAGCAAATCTATACCATCTATATTATATGAAATTCCATGTTTTTTGGCAACAGCTGTGCACTCAGAATCGAAGCAAACCTGCGTAACTACACAGTCCTTCAGCTCCGTACTCTTCCTCTTATCTCCGTAAACACCTATACATCCGAGAACTACATTCTTCTTTACAAGAAGATAGGTAGATCGCGTAACTGCTGAGTCATATGACTTAAAGCCGTTTGGTACGCTAACCCCAGCTCCTTGGTATTTAATATAGCTTCCCGATGTCAAAAGCTCATCATACTCGGGGTAGTCCTGTTTACTATTTGATACATATATATCATACCCCTTATCCATCAAATCCGAAATCTTAGTCTCTGTAAGATGAATTTCAGTTCCGTCAATTTTAAGTGGAGGTGCGTTATCAGGTAGACCTATAATTATATATACAAACATCAAAAACACGAATACCATAAGCACTGCAACGATACCCATCCAAGATTTCCCAGTTCTCCTTCGTGCATTGAAAAGCGACATTATAGAAGGTGTGATTATAGCAGCACCAATTGGCGCCGCCCCATGACGGAACATGCTCATGACCTTAAAGGCAATTACAGCGCTAATTAGTATTAAAATTATGTGCACTGCATACTCTCCTACGCTTAGCTTACTGGTCCTAGTCTGATTATTTGCTGGGGCATCGTACATTGGAACACCGTTCTCAAAGGTGTTCTTCATTCTAAAACGAAGCCAAAACAATATTCCAATAAACACAATTGCCAAGAAGACTAGCATTCCGATAAAAACTAATTTTTCCATCTATAACCTTTTCTCTGACCTAATTATCGTCCATCAAAATTCATATCTAGTCTACCACATTTTGAAATTGTTTTACAATATTTACATACTTGTGCACGAATCAAAAATGTATACAAGCTTTTCAGAGTATTTATTCTTTACACCTCTTTTCCGCAATGTTAAAATTGTATTAAGTTTAATACTTGTGTTCAATTCCAATTAGAAGAGAAGTGCCTAATACTTGTCCATATTGCAATAACGAACAAGCATTAAAAGGCTATAATACAATTTCAGATATTTATCCTGAATTATGTGATTATTGGAGTAGCAAGAACTTATTAAAGTCTGATGAGGTAACATTTTGTTTATTTAAAAAGACTGCAAAAGGTTATAACGATCTTGAAACAACACATCCTTGGTTAATTAAAGAATGGTCAACATTAAATAAACAAGAAATGTCTTCAGTAAGAGTTAATTCAATATATATCGCATGGTGGAAATGTCCTGTATGCACTGGAGATTATCAGCAAGTTATTAAAGAAAAATTTTACAGAGAAAATTCTTGTCCATATTGTAGGAATCAAAAAGTTTTAAAAGGATTTAACGACTTAGCAACGACACAACAAAAGTCTAATGCATGAGTGTGATTATTTAGATAACATCCTAATAGCAAATCCAACTGAAATCACAGAGTTAAGTAATATGTCTGTATGGTGGATATGTCAAGAAAATCCAGAACATCGTTATAAAATTCAAGTTAAAGAAAGAATGATGTACAGAAAGAGAAATAAAAAGGCATGTTCGATTTGCAAAGGATACAGAAGAAAGCAAGAACATTTTGTACAGTTTAAAAAAGATATAAAAAAATAAGAACACTTTAAATAATATAAAGTGTTCTTATTTTGTCAAAATGTACATTTGAAAGGTTTTTAGTTTTCACTTAAATAAAGTACATTTTACAGAAGATGAACATCTTTAAAAATTTCCAGTGTTCACTTAAATAAAGTACATAATTGACAATGATTAGCTCAAAAAATTTTTTTGGTTACTTTAGAACTTATCTATATAAAATTAGGATATCCATTCCTATATAGCCCTCTATAACATCTTTCCGAAAAACTATAATTTTCTTGAAAAAAATATATAGCTATGCTATACTACTAGTATAGAAAGATTTGGAGAAAAACATGAAACGCGAGATCTTATTAGAACGTATCGATAAACTCAAACAAGTCATGCCCTGGTATGTTCTAGAATACTATCAATCGAAACTGGCTGTTCCATACAGTTTTACGACCTTGTACGAATACTTAAAGGAATACGATCGATTTTTCACCTGGGTCTTGGAATCTGGCATATCAGATGCTGACACCATGGCCGATATTCCCTTAGACGTTCTGGAGCACATGACCAAGAAAGACATGGAATCTTTTATTCTTTACTTACGTGAACGTCCTCTGCTCAATGCCAATACGACGAAAAATGGGGTCTCTCAAACAACCATTAACCGGACCCTTTCAGCACTTTCTAGTCTTTATAAGTATTTGACTGAGGAAGTTGAAAATGAGCAAGGGGAACCTTATTTCTATCGGAATGTCATGAAGAAGGTTGCGACCAAGAAAAAGAAAGAAACCTTAGCTGCTCGCGCTGAGAATATCAAGCAAAAGCTCTTTTTAGGTGATGAGACAGAAGGTTTCTTGAACTATATCGACCAGGAATACCCTCAAACACTCTCAAATCGCGCCTTATCTTCCTTTAATAAGAATAAAGAGAGAGATTTAGCCATTATCGCACTTCTTCTTGCCTCTGGCGTCCGTCTCTCTGAAGCAGTCAACCTAGATCTTCGAGACCTCAATCTCAAAATGATGGTGATTGACGTTACTCGAAAAGGTGGAAAACGAGACTCGGTTAATGTCGCTGCCTTTGCTAAGCCTTATTTAGAGCAATATCTCGCTATTCGAGACAAACGTTATAAGACAGAAAAAACCGATACAGCCCTTTTCTTAACCTTGTACCGAGGTGTTCCTAACCGTATTGATGCTTCTAGTGTTGAAAAGATGGTGGCCAAGTATTCAGAAGACTTCAAAGTCCGGGTGACACCCCACAAACTCCGCCATACTCTTGCTACCCGTCTCTATGATGCCACCAAATCCCAAGTTTTGGTCAGTCATCAACTAGGACATGCTAGCACACAAGTAACGGACCTGTATACCCATATCGTTAATGATGAGCAAAAAAATGCCTTGGATAGTTTGTGAGATACATAATATAAATTATGTAATGTTTTAGTATTAATAAAAGAGCGTAGGATTTTTTATGGAATCTTACGCTCTTTTATTCTTTCTATAAAAATTCGATCCAATAATTACGGTGCGGCTCAATAATGACTGGTTTTCCCCAAAATGATTTTAGATAGGCCAAGTTTGCAGGGGTGACCGGTCTTTTTTCATCATTGAATCTCTCTGCACTCTCCTCCGTTAGAAAGCATTTAACAGCTTCATATGGTGTACCATCGCTCGCTATTCGATCAATTCCTAAATAAGCAATTTCATCACCGTCTTTTGGAATATCTGTAAATAGTTTACCAATAAAATAAACCGTCTTATCTTTCATTAATTCATAAGCCTTACTATTTTCCAGTCTGTTATTCGCTGCAGCGTACATAATACAAAAACTGTCCACAATATCTTTCATAGGCATTAATTCTTCTTTGCTGACTATAATTTCGTCGGGAGCAAGCCCACCAATGATTAAGTTTTTATAATGAGGTTGCTGAATGATATTATCTAAAGCCATTCCTAATGGTAGTTGGACAGCTTGGTAGCCTAATGGTTCTAGCTCTTGCTTTTTCTGGTCAAGGTGTTCTTGTGTAATACTGATATTCAAATCATATGGACTTGAAGGTTGTTGCTTGCTAAAAAAAGCCACTACTATACGGTCTAACTGTTCAAATAGACCAAGTTTTTCCATTGGAATTTTCATCATCGAATATGATCCCCTTTTTTGTTCAGATTTCCTCTTTATTCTACTCTCATTATTTTTGAATATCAAGTCTAAGATAAAAGATATCCATGTTAAATGGATATCTTTTACTTTATTCCACCACAGCTTCAGCAATTTCTTCTGCAGTAATTCCTGCGAAGTAACGACCTAGGTTAATGGTTTGAAGGGCTTTGAGGACATCTTCACGTTCGTATTTGACACCACGAAGGACATCTTCTACTGCTGCAACATCTTCGATACCGAAAAAGTCACCGTAAATTTTAATATCTTGAATTTTTGACTCAATAACATTAGCAAAGATTTCAACCTTACCGCTTGGGAATTTAGTTCCACGACGGATGTTATACTCTGGTGATTTACCATAGTTCCAGTCCCAAGTTCCAAACTTAGTTTCTTTGATGCGATTGATTTCAGCCAATTCTTCATCTGAGAATACGTACTCAGTCATCTCTGGGTATTCTTTTTTCATGTATTCCAAAAGTAAGTCACGGAATTCTTCAACAGTGATCTTTTCTGGCAACTCATCGATAATATTAGTTACTCGAGCACGGACTGATTTAACCCCTTTTGATTCAAACTTGTCTTTAGACACTTTAAGTGCATTAGCTAGGACTGACAAATCTACGTCAAAGAGAAGACAACCATGGTGCATGATACGGCCATTGATATAGGCTTGTGCATTTCCACAGAATTTCTTACCGTCGATTTCTAAGTCGTTACGGCCTGTGAATTCAGCTTTAACACCAAGTTCAGCCAAAGTATTGATAACTGGGGTAGAGAAGCTCTTGAAGTCAAAGGCCTTGTTTTCATCTTCTTTTGAAATGATGGTATAGTTAAGGTTGTTCAAATCATGGTAAACAGCCCCACCACCACTGATTCGACGGACTACTTCAATACCGTTTTCGCGTACATAGTCACGGTTAATTTCTTCGATGGTATTTTGGTGACGTCCTACAATAATAGATGGTTTGTTGATCCAAAGAAGGAAGATTTGATCTTCATCAAGAAGATGTTTAAAAGCGTACTCCTCTAAAGCAATATTAAAGGCAGTGTCGTTTGAATGATTGATAATGTATTTCATAAGATACCTTCTAATACGATAGAGACTGGAAAATAATTCCAGTCTAGTCTATCTATTTTTATTTTTTCTTAGGTGAATGGATAGCCATTCCAAGAACATCAGCAAATGCTTCGTACATAACTTCAGAGTATGTTGGGTGTCCGTGGATTGTCTTCAGCATTTCTTCTACAGTGATTTCCATTTCGATGATACTTGACGCTTCGTTGATCAACTCTGCAGCTGCAGGGCCAATGATGTGAACACCGAGGATTTCACCATATTTCTTGTCTGCAATAACTTTAACAAATCCTTGAGCTGCATCTGATGCAATTGCACGTCCGTTTGCAGCAAAGTTGAATTTACCGATTTGGACATCGTATTTTTCACGAGCTTGTTCTTCTGTTAAACCAACTGCTGCTACTTCTGGAAGTGTGTAGATAGCTGCAGGAGTCAAGTTCAATTTGGCAACAACGTGATTTCCTTTAAGAGCATTTTCAGCTGCTACTTCCCCCATACGGAAGGCAGCGTGAGCCAACATCTTAGTACCGTTGATATCGCCAGGCGCATAGATACCTGGAACAGAAGTTTCCATGTATTCATTAACCTTGATACGACCACGTTCTAATTCAAATTCAACATCACCGATACCTTCAAGGTCTGGAACACGACCGATTGAAAGAAGAGCTTTGTTTGCGATAACATCATCTTTTCCTTCAACTTTGATACGAAGTTTGCCATCCTCTTCAATGATTTCTTGCAGTTTAGTACCTGTCAAGATAGTCATACCTTTACGTTCTAGGATTAGACGTAGGTTCTTAGATACTTCCGCATCCATAGCTGGAACAATACGGTCCATCATTTCGATAACAGTAACTTTTGAACCAAAGGTCATGAAGGCTTGTCCAAGTTCGATTCCGACAACACCGCCACCAATAATCACAAGGCTTTCTGGTACTTCATTCATTTCAAGGATGTCATCACTAGTCATCACAAGAGATGATTCCATACCAGGAACGTTGATTTTGCTTACTTTTGAACCACCAGCAAGGATGATTTTCTTCGTTTCAAGCAATTCAGAACCATTTACCAAGACATTCTTATCTTTAGTAATAGTACCGATACCTTTATGAACATCAACTCCATAGCTACGAAGAAGTCCTGCAACACCACCTACAAGTGTATTGACAACTTTAGATTTTGTTTCTAAAAGTTTGTCCATATCAACTGTGAAGTTAGGATTTTCAATCACGATACCACGATTTGCAGCGTGACCGATATTTTCAATAATTTCAGCATTGTGAAGGTAAGTCTTAGTTGGGATACATCCGCGGTTCAAGCAAGTTCCACCAAGTTCAGATTTCTCAACAAGAGCAACCTTACCACCTAATTGAGCTGCTTTAATAGCAGAAACATAACCAGCAGGTCCACCACCGATAACAACGATATCATAAGCATCATCACTCTTACCATCATCGTTTGAAGCGCTAGCTACAGCAGGTGCTGGACTAGCTTCTGGTGCTGATCCAGCAGTTGGGATATTTTCCCCTTCTTCACCAAGATAACCGATAACTTCAGTAACAGGAACAGTTTCGCCGTCACCTTTCAGGATAGCGATCAAATAACCATCTTCTTCTGCTTCCAATTCCATGCTGACTTTGTCAGTCATGATTTCCAAAAGGATTTCTCCTTCTTTTACAAATTCTCCGACTTTTTTATTCCATTGGACGATTTGTCCTTCTGTCATATCCACGCCGGCTTTTGGCATAATTACTTCTAAGGCCATATCTTACTTCCTTTATCTATATTTCTAAAACAAATATTTTAAACCAACATTGAGATTGGGTTTTCAATCAAAGCTTTCAAGTCTTTCATAAACTTAGCACCAGCCATACCATCTACGACACGGTGGTCAATTGTCAATCCAAGACTCATAATTGGACGAATCACGATTTCACCATTAACTACAACTGGTTTCTCAACTGTTGAGCTAACCCCGAGAATTGCTGAGTTTGGTTGGTTAATGATTGGACCGAATGATTGAACACCAAACATTCCCAAGTTACTGATGGTGAAAGTTGAATTTTGCAATTCGCTAGGAGCTAATTTACCGTCTAAGGTACGTCCAATAACGTCTTTGAAGGCTACTACTAACTCAGACAAGCTCATTTTTTCTGCATTATAGACAACTGGTGTCATCAATCCATTATCCATACCAACTGCCATCGCAAGGTTGACATAGTTGTGAGTGATAATTGTCTTACCATCTTCAGTCAACGAAGCGTTGATGTATGGATGTTTCATAAGAGTCTTAACAACAGCGAGAGAAAGCAAGTCTGTCACAGTGATTTTCTTACCAGTTGATTCCATAATTGGATCAAGAACTTTCTTACGAAGGGCAAGCAATTCAGACATATCTACATCATAGTTAAGCGTAAAGGTTGGAGCAGTTAAGTATGACTCAACCATACGTTGAGCAATAACCTTACGCATAGGAGTCATCGGAATGCGTTCGATTTCTCCATAAGGCGTTACGTTGTCTGGAACTTCTTCCACTTTCTCAATTTGAGAAGGTGATTTAATGGTGTCATTTTCGATATTTTCAGGAAGATAGGCCAAAACGTCCTTCTTCATGATTTTACCACGATGACCTGTTCCTTGGATTTCTTGCCAAGCAATATTATGTTCTAATGCAATTCGTTTTGCGAGTGGTGAAATGCGAACCACGTTAGTGTCTTTATATGTTTCCACGTCTTCTTTGTGGACACGACCGTTTGCGCCTGAGCCAGAAATGTCATAGAGATTAATTCCTAAATCATCCGCTAATTTTCTAGCTGCAGGAGTCGCTCTTAGCTTATCATCAGCCATGACCTCTCCTATTCTATTTATGATGCAAAGGGCGTTTAAAAGCGACCGAAAAATAGGAAATCAACACAGACTTCGATGAAGTCAAGGAGATTTATCTTTTTTCCGAGCTTTTAGCCCGTGCTCTAATCTAAGATACTAAGGACGCAGAGAACTCTGTACCTAAAAGATACAAAGCTTCTCGTCTGATTTATCATATATTACATAATTTATGTTATGTATTATTGTTTGTTGTGAGTTTTACGGATTGCATCTTTGATGCTTTCAACTGTTGGAATCATTGCATTTTCAAGATTTTGTGCGTAAGGCATTGGTACATCCTCACCTGCACAGCGACGGATTGGTGCATCCAAGTAATCAAATGCTTCTGATTCTGAGATAATAGCTGAGATTTCACCGATAAAACCACTTGTCTTGTGGGCATCGTTGACAAGAACTACTTTTCCAGTCTTCTTAACTGAATTAATGATGATGTCTTTATCAAGTGGAACCAAAGTACGTGGGTCTACAACTTCTACTGAGATGCCTTCTTCAGCCAATTCTTCAGCTGCTTGCATGACACGACGAAGCATCTTACCGTATGTTACTACTGTTACATCAGTTCCTTCGCGTTTGATTTCTCCAACACCAAGTGGGATAGTATAGTCTGGATCAACAGGTACTTCACCTTTTTGGTTAAATTCTGATTTGTATTCAAGAATAATAACAGGATTGTTGTCTCGGATTGAAGACTTAAGAAGGCCCTTCATATCAGCAGGTGTACCTGGAGCTACAACCTTCAATCCTGGGATATGAGTAAACCAAGATTCCAATGATTGTGAGTGTTGAGCAGCAGAACCTACCCCATTACCAGCGGCACAGCGGATTGTCATAGGCACTTGACCTTTACCACCAAACATGTAGCGAGTTTTAGCTGCTTGGTTGACGATATTATCCATGGCAATAACTGAAAAGTCCATGAAAGTCATATCAACGATTGGACGAAGTCCAGTCATAGCAGCACCAGCAGCAGCACCAGAAATTGCAGCTTCTGAAATAGGACAGTCACGAACACGTTCCGGCCCAAACTCCTCTAACATACCTACAGAAGTTCCGAAGTCTCCACCGAAAACTCCGACATCTTCACCCATCAAGAGTACATTTTCATCACGACGCATTTCCTCAGACATTGCAAGGATAATGGTATCGCGGAAAGACATTAATTTTGTTTCCATATTTCTCTACTTCTCCTTAGTCTGCGTAAATATCTTCAAAAGCTGATTCTAGCGGAGGGAATGGACTTTCTTCTGCAAACTTAACAGATGCTTCCACTGCTTCCTTGACTTGAGCCTGAATTTCTTCAAGTTCTTCTGCACTAGCAATCTTGTTTTCAACAAGGTACTTGCGGAGGTTTTCGATTGGATCTTTTTCCTTCCACTCATCGACTTCTTCACGTGTACGATATTTACCAGGGTCTGATGAAGAGTGACCAAGCCAACGGTAAGTTACGCTTTCGATTAAGACAGGGCCTTTACCAGAACGGACATGGTCAACTGCTTTCTTAAATCCTTCGTATACATCAATTACATTGTTTCCGTCAGGAATAAACATTCCAGGAATGCCGTAAGCAGCGCTACGCTCGTGAATATGCTGGACATTAGTCATTTTCTTAATATCAGCAGAAATTCCATAACCGTTATTGATACAGTAGAAAATAACTGGAAGATTCCAAATTGAGGCCATATTAACAGCTTCGTGGAATACACCTTCGTTAGTCGCTCCATCACCAAAGAAGCAGACAACGATTTTACCAGTATTTTTCATTTGTTGAGTAAGGGCAGCACCTACTGCAATCCCCATACCACCACCAACAATACCGTTGGCACCAAGGTTACCTGCATCAAGGTCGGCGATGTGCATTGATCCACCTTTACCTTTACAAGTTCCAGTATACTTACCAAGGATTTCAGCCATCATACCATTAAGGTCGATTCCTTTAGCAATGGCTTGTCCGTGACCACGGTGGTTCGATGTTATGAGATCATCTTCGTTTAGAGCCAACATAGCCCCAACGTTAGCAGCTTCCTCACCAACAGAAAAGTGCGTCATACCGGGCACTTTTCCTTTTTTTACTAATTGAGCAATTTTTAAATCCATACGACGAATTTCTTCCATCTTACGGAACATCTCAAGCAAAAGATTTTTATCTAAAGTTGACATAATCTTGCCTTTCTAAGTTTAATTTCTTATAGTTCTATTCTAACTTATAGGTTAATGAGAGTCAAAGAATATGCTTGCTATTTTTTCACAATATAAAAAAAGAAAAGTCAATGAAATCAAGACTTTTCTTTACATAAAACGACTATTTCACAAACTAATTTTTAAGGATATTTTCATCAAATTATTTGAATCTTTTCATAATAACTTGTAAACGCCACTGATAGAGTAATCCACTGACAACTAAACTTACAATAAGACCTATCCAATATGAATAAGCATCGAGATTTGTTGAATAATCTAGAAACAAACCAAGAGGTATAGCAACTCCCCAGTAACCAAGGAGACCGAGATAGAAAGGTATGACTGTATCTTTATAACCTCGTAAAATACCTTGTAACGGAGCTGCAAATGTATCAGCCAACTGGAAAAATAGACTATAGGTCATAAAACTAGCTGTCAATTTAATGAATTCAGGATCATAACCGTAAAGTCTCGCAACATTTTCTCGGAAAATATATAAAAAGGAGAGAGTCAAAACTGCGAATACCATAGCAGATAGACGCCCAATTTTGATGTATTTCTTAGCATCTTCTAGCCTTTTGGCTCCAACTTCATAAGACACCACAATCGCCATTGCTGATGAAATACTCATCGGAAAAGCATACATGAGTGACGAAAAGTTCATCGCGGACTGATGGCTAGCAATAATCAACGATGAAAATTTTGCCATAATCAAACCAACTGCTGAAAAAATAGCAACCTCTGCAAATACGGTTCCACCTATCGGTAAGCCTAATTTGATTGCTTCTTTTATTTTATCGCCGTCTAAGGGTAATCGTTTCTCTAAATGCAGTTCTTTCAATTTTTCCTGTTTAAGAAGGACTAGTATGGAAATCCCCAACAACGCCCAATAAGCCAAGGAAGTCCCGAGCCCTGCTCCAGCCCCTCCTAACTCAGGGAAGCCAAAAGCTCCGTAGATTAAGAGGTAGTTAAAACCACTATTGAGAGGTAGCAATAAAAGCATTAAATACATGGATAGTTTGGTCAGTCCCAGCGCATCGAGTAATGAACGAATAACACTAAAGAGTAATAGAGGAATAATTCCAATAGCTAAAAGCCAGAGATAACGAATTGCTATATCTGCTACTGCTGCTTCTAGCCGCATATTGTTTAGAATTAGTGGCGCAGCAAGAAAAACTAAAACAAATAGAAAGATGGATAATCCAAGCGAAAGATAAAGAAATTGATAAAAATCAGAAGCCACTTCATTTTTCTTTCCTCGACCCAAATGATGTCCAACTATAGGAACCAAGGCTGAGACAATACCAGTTAGAAAGGTGAAAAAGGGATTCCATAGACTTGTCGCCATTGATACCCCAGCCAAATCTATAGTATTATACTGGCCAGTCATAGTCGTATCTACAAATGAAGCTGAGTAATTCGCGAATTGATAAACTAAAATTGGAAAGAAAATCTTAAGAAATAAGACAAATTTGTCTTTAAAATGATGGGTTGGGTACATATCGTCTCTCTCTAATTAATGATTCGAAAGAGCAGATTTCACCTAGTTCTTATAGACAATCTGTCCATTACAAATGGTGTATTTGACTTGCCCTTTCAAAGATTCACCGATAAATGGTGAATTCGCTGCTTTAGAAGCAAAATGACTATCCACGATTCGGTCCACTTTATCATCAAAAATTGTAATATCAGCCGGACCATTTTCTGATAGATAACCTGCTTCAAAGTTATAAAGTTTTGCTGGGTTGTAAGACATTTTTTCTAATAATTCCATCAAGCTCAGCTCACCAGCTTCGACTAAGTAAGTTAAACCAAGTGACAAGGAAGTTTCCAGTCCTGTCATACCTGAAGGAGCTTTGGTGATATCCTCGACGTTCTTTTCATCAGCATGGTGAGGCGCGTGATCTGTCGCA
The DNA here is from genome assembly GCF_946902905.1 of Streptococcus sp. Marseille-Q6470. Taxonomy (NCBI): domain Bacteria; kingdom Bacillati; phylum Bacillota; class Bacilli; order Lactobacillales; family Streptococcaceae; genus Streptococcus; species Streptococcus sp. Marseille-Q6470. The sequence continues at coordinate 330,095 of NZ_OX336385.1, read as the reverse complement.
ATTACTGAAATGACACCTGACTTGAGTCCTTCGATAATTGCACGGCGATCAGATTCCAGACGTAGAGGTGGATTCATCTTAGCATTACTTCCCTTAGTCAAGAGAAGCGCTTCAGTCTTAGAGAAATGTTGCGGTGCTACTTCGGCTGTTACATTTGCTCCTAAACCTTGAGCAAACTCCACAACCTTGACACTTTCTTCCTTAGATAAATGCTGAATATGAACATGAGCCTTGGTTGCATAGGCAATCATGACATCACGAGCAATCATAGCGTACTCTGCAACCCCAGTAGCACCGCAGATATGAAAGTGCTCTTTAGCGATATTTTCGTTAAAGCCAAGCGTACCATTTAAACCAGGATCTTCTTCGTGCAAGCTGATAAAAGTGTTGAGTTTTTTAGCCTCTTCCATAGCTTCTTTAACTACTTTACTACTTTCAAGAGGAATACCATCATCAGAAAAACCAACGGCTCCAGCTTCTAAAAGCGCCTTAAAGTCAGTCAAGTCTTGGCCATTAAAGTTTTTGGTAATCGTTGCTACAGACTTAACGTTAATCTTTTCCTTTGCTGCTGATTGAAGAACTTCCTCTAAAGTCTCAACATCTGAGATAGTTGGATTTGTATTAGCCATCATTACAACAGTGGTAAAACCACCCGCTGCTGCTGCTAGTGCTCCTGTATGAATGTCTTCTTTATGAGTCTGACCTGGTTCACGAAAATGAACATGGATATCTACCAATCCAGGCGCAACTACAAGACCAGTAGCATCTATTACTTGAGCGCCTTCTTCCTGGATTTCAGGAGCAATTTGAACAATTTTACCGTCTTCAACCAAAACATCACACACTCGATCCAAACCAGACTTAGGATCCATGACTCGACCATTTTTAATTAGTAACATCTGCTTTCTCCTTTATTCGTAGAAATCCACTTGGGTATCCAATAACTTATCACCATCATAAACAAACTTGGCTGAAAAGAAAGGCTTATCTTCTAAAAGCCACTCTACGAAGGTGTGGTCTCCTTCCCAGGTTGGTTTGCTTAAAACCTTATCATAAGGAACCCATTCTAAGGTCCCTTCATTACAATCAATCAATTCACCCTCAAACTCCGTCACCTTAAACACATAGGTGTACCAGTCCAAGTCAGGAGTGAATTCAGGAAAAGTGATAACTCCCTTTAAAACCGGCTTAGCTTTCAACCCTGTTTCTTCTAAAATCTCGCGTGCAGCACATTCTTGTGGAGTTTCCCCACGCTCTAACTTTCCACCTACACCAATCCATTTTCCTTCATGGACATCATTAGGCTTTTTATTGCGATGAAGCATGAGTAATTCTTTTCCGTTATCAATGTAGCAAATCGTCGCTAACTGAGGCATATTCTCTCCTTATCTAAGCCAATCGATTGGCTCTTGTCCTGTTTCTTTTAAGAATGCATTGGCCTTGGAAAAAGGCTTGGAACCCCAAAATCCTCTGTAAACGGAAAGGGGACTCGGGTGAGCTGATTCAATAATCAGATGTTGAGGATTAGTTACCAATACCTTCTTCTTACGTGCATAAGCACCCCAGAGGACAAAAACAACTGCTCTATCAAGTTTATTGACAACCTTGATCACAGCATCTGTAAAAGGCTCCCATATCTGACCAGCATGACCATTAGCCTGGCCAGCAGGGACAGTCAAGCAAGCATTGAGAAGCAAAACACCCTGCTCCGCCCAAGAGGTCAAGTCATGAGACGGTTTTACCCCAATATCATCCGCAAGTTCTTTTAAAATATTTTGCAAAGAAGGAGGTGCTGGAATAGAATCTGGAACTGAAAAACTCAAGCCCTGAGCTTGACCAGGACCATGATAGGGATCCTGCCCCAGAATCACTACCTTAACCTCTTCCAGAGGAGTTGTCAATAGAGCCTGAAAAACTTTTTCCTTGGGCGGATATACAGTTCCTTGAGCGTAAACCTGCTCCATAAACTGATTGATTTTCCCAAAATAACCCTCAGGTAATTGCTCCTTAATCAAGGCATGCCAAGATGAATGTTGCATCGCCAACTCCTTTATCGTATCCATCTAAAGGCACGTCTTAATTCATCCGTACCATTTTTAAAAAAGCATAAACCATGTGCAAGAATGATCTTATCCGGTTTCCAGTTTAACATACGGGCAAAGGAGACCTTTGCTTCCCTTTGCCTTCCTATAAAAGTCATCCGATAGTCAATAGGAGTTTGACCATCAGGAGCTGTTACACGAGCTAAACGATAGAATCTTCTGCGAATTGGACTAGCTATATTTTCAGGTTCAAAATTCTCTATAAGGTCTGTTAAAATAAGTGTTTTAGTTGATTTATGAAAAAACACCACCTCTTCGATGACAGAACTTCCCTTAAAAATAAGCTGTTCAATCTCATCAGACCATAAGTCAGGAGCCATATCTGTTAAAGGAGCATCAAATTCTACCTTGACATTCTGACTTTTCGCTCTCTCTTCAACTCCTGGACTAGACCATGCTTGCGCATGAGGATATCTTTTTCTCCAATCTGAAATATAGGCGTAGTGAATCTTATTTGGTGAAATCAGGTAAGCGACTTTGCCCAAAGCGTCTAGTTCAGTAAACAGTCCCTCATTTGGCGCAATCGGAGAGTGAATCCAAAGTTTGCCATCATTTAACTTAACCACCGTCATACGTGTCTGAAAAGGAAGCTTGAAGATCTTCACGTCCATTTGAATCAAATCACCATCTACTATCCAGATATTTTGATCAACTTCCTTTAGTGTATACAACGGTTCATAAAGAGAAAGAATTGGCCTAGACATCATTTACTGCTACCGCTCCTTCATTTATACTGCCTCTATTATAGCAAAAAGTGGCTATGGAAACCACTTTTTACAGTTTATCTAAGAGTTCTAGCAGAGCCTGATAAGAGTCGACTTCGTAAGTTGGCTGGGCTTGTGTGTGATTTTCGAGGTGATGAGGATTCTACCAGATGGTATCAATGCCAGCATTATTTCCACCCTGAATATCAGCTGACAAAGAATCACCAATCATAAGGGCATGATTTTTATTAAATTTAGGAATTCGAGCTCCAATTTTCTCATAAAATGCTGCATCTGGTTTTTGGGTATGGAGTTGCTCTGAAATGAAGATTTCCTTGAAAAATGGTGCAATACCAGATTGTTCCAAACGACCTGTCTGAATGGCAGTTATCCCATTTGTCGCAGCGTAGAGTTCATAACCACGCTCAATGAGGTTATCTAAGAGTTCTATAGCACCAGAAAACACCTGTCCCTGTTGAGCTAAATAAAACTGATAGCGATTAGCTAAATAGGTACCATCTTTCTCGATCCCAAAATGCTCAAACAATTTTGAAAAACGAGTGTTAACCAAGTCTGATTTTGTAATCTTCTTCTGTTCTAAATCCTTCCAGAGAGCCTTATTCATAGGAACGTAATAATCTTTGTAGGCTTGAATATCCGTAACTCCTTCTTCTTTAAGGAGTTGTGTTAAGGCTACATTCTCAGCAGCATCAAAATCAAGCAAGGTGTGGTCTAGGTCGAAGAGTAAAAATTTATAAGTCATGTATTTGTTGCCCTACATTTAATAGTCTTTATATATTTTAAAGTATAGCACAAACAAATAGAATATAAAATTCCCACACGATGATTTATCAAATAAATGATTAGAGAAATATAATAAATAATTAAATTTAATATAAAATCACCAGTAAAAATAATATCTTTACTTAAATTTTTTGTAAATTGTTGCGATAGAATTTTCAATCATTTCATAAAACACTTAAAATTCAAATCTGATAAAACAAAGAATGTAAGCGTTTTTATATTATTTTTATTCTTAAGAGACAGATAATTTCTAAGTTTTTGTGAATTTTTTAATTTATAGCAAATTTCACATATTTATTATTGATGTACATATTATAATGTGATATAATTCACCTATAGGATAGTTTTAGTAAAAGACTAGGAGGAGGGCCAGTACTAAAGGTGTCTATAAAATTATCCTATGTGACTTACTTGTTTTTTAGTAAATGACGTAATTTTAAATTATGTCTTGAAACTATCTAAAATTTATTAGAAGGAACTATAAAATGAACAAAAAGAAAAAGTTTAGTATTTTCTCATTTTTGATATGCGTATTGACGACTATTTTCGTATTTAGTTTGAATAAAACTTTTGCTGAAACTCCTGAGGTTTCAGTATCTGGAAAATTCGTAGATACAATCCAAAATATTAAGGTATCAAATAATGAAGGCGGAGTTCTCGACTGGGAATTAAAGCAATGGGCTACATTCCGTCTTAATGCAGATTTTGATTTATCTGGAAAAAATGTTAAGGCAGGAGATCAAACGATAATTACGGTGCCTGATGCTATAATCATTAACTCTGATAATATTGAAATCAAGGATATCAATACAAATGAGGTGATTGCACATGCAAAACTAAGTGCTGATAACAAGTCCCTTACTTTAACTTATACGGATTATGTTGAAAAACACTCAGATACTCACGGATCTTTCTTCTTCTATGCTCGTGTCGATTTCAAAAAACACCCTCAACAAGGAGAAATTCCAGTTGAGATTACGATTAATAAAGAAACAATACCTGCTGGTAAGGTATCATTTACTGGTATTGGCGATGGTGATCCGTCTCTTTTAACAAAGACTAGTTGGGTTAACGAGGGAGACAAAAGAGAGGTTCAATACACTATTTCAGTCAATCGTACAAAACAAAACGTCAAGAGTGTAACAATTGAAGATCACTTGAAATTTACAAATGCTAGCTATGTAAAAGATAGCATTAAGGTTATCAAAGGTAAATTCTCTTATGAAACCGGTGAATGGGTATTCTCAAACCGTGTTGATGTAACAGACCAACACAAGATTACAGTTAGTGAAGATGGACAATCTTTCGTTGTCGAATTAGGGGACATGACAGAAGAAGACCAATATCGTATTTCTTATAACGTACGTTTAAATTATGAACCCGTTGATGGTGAATTATTAAAGAATGATGCTACATTAAAAGGTGAAGGTGTCGTTGTTACAGAATTTACAAATGCTGCTTTAGTTCAAATTGCTGGTGGTGCTGGTGTTGGTTATGTTTACTCAATCAATATCCATAAAGTAGATGAAGCGAATCAACCACTTAAGGGTGCTAAATTTAAAGTAGTTCGTCAAGCTAATAACCAAGTTATTGGTGAGTATGTATCAGATGATAATGGTAATATTGCTGTTAACAAACTGTTGAAAGATAAATATATTATCACCGAGGTTGAAGCACCTTCCGGCTATGTCATCAAGGATGCAGATACAGAAGTTAACGTTGAAGATTTTGGAGCTGATTATTCAGTAACTAAGACAATTGTGAATCCAAAAGAAGAAACTACTACTACGACAACAACTACGACAACAACTACAACAACGACTACAACTGAAGAGCCTACAACTACTTCAACAACAACTACAACTGAAGAACCTACAACTACTTCAACAACAACTACAACTGAAGAACCTACAACTACTTCAACAACAACTACAACTGAAGAGCCTAAGACTACTTCAAGTACAACAACTACAACTGAAGAGCCTAAGACTACTTCAAGTACAACTACTACAACTGAAGAACCTAAGACTACTTCAAGCACAACAACTACAACTGAAGAGCCTAAGACTACTTCAAGTACAACTACTACAACTGAAGAGCCTAAGACTACTTCAAGTACAACTACTACAACTGGTGAAGAGTCTAAGACTACTTCAAGTACAACTACTACAACAACTGGTGAAGAACCTAAATCTACAGTAACAACTACAACTGACAAACCAGGACTTCCAAATACTGGTGAAAGAAAAGGAACATTGGTTACAATCATTGGTTTTGTAACTCTCATTTCATCAATCGTTGCCATTGCGTTCTTACGTAAAAATGAAAAAGAATAAGGTTAAAGATTGATTAACTATATAAAGGACTATTTCAAAATAGTCCTTTTTCATTTCCTCGACGAATGAAACATTGCATACAAACATTGTACAAAGTAAATGTTTAAATTTTTTCAGCGAATTTGATATAATTTTATACTTAAAACATTTAAATACTTGAAGTTTTATTTATTTGTGATATAATTCACCATATAGGGTATTTTTTTGATAATTGACTAGTAGGAGGTGCATTTTTAGTAGTGTTGTCTTGAAAAAGTAACCTATATAATTATGCATATTTTTGTAAGTTTTAGTTTTAACATACAAATAAGTGTAAAAATTTGGAGACAAATAGGAGAAGGAAATGAAAAAAAATAATCTAAGTAGACTTGCAAAAGTCTTCTTTCTTGTATTTTTACCCTTATTGTTCATAGTATTTTCGCAGTCTGATGTGGTAAAAGCTGGAGATGTCAGTAATAATATTAGCTCACTGACTGTTTCATCAAATGAAATCACAGATGGTGGACAAACAACCGTTAAGTTTACATTTGACGAACACGCACAAAAAATCCAACCAGGTGACACATTAAAAGTTAATTGGACTAGTTCTGGTACAGTCTATGGGGTAGGTTTTAAAAAGACTATTCCTCTAAACATCGACGGAACTTACGTTGGAGACATGGTCATTACTGATGGCTCTGCTACTGTTACTTTTAACGAAGCTATCAAAAACCTTCAAAACATCCGTGGTTGGGGTGAATTTGAGATTGAAGTTCATAACAATACAGCAACTGATAAAGAACATGTTGGTAAATTTACTATCATCAGTGGAGATAAGACAGTTGATTTAAGCGTTAAGAAAATGGCGACTGGCGAAAACCACGCTCCATTCTACTTAAAAGCTGGGGACATGCACGCTGACGACCCTGAACACATTCTTTGGACATTGACAATCAACGCAATGAACTTAGAAGTAGACGGCGACGTTCGTGTTGAAGATGAAGTCCAAGGTGGACATTCACTTGTTAAAGATAGCTTCAGTATTACTACAACAGGTAATAAACCTGGATATTACGGCGGTGAAACTGCTATCGACGATTTCTTAGCGGCCTTTCCTGGATCAACATTCACAATTGATGCTTCTGGAAAAATCACTGTTACAATTCCAAAAGACTTGATCAACAAGACTGGCGTTCTAATTTTCTATCGTACAAAAATAGAAAATGAAAAGCAAAAAGACTTCAAGAACAACACAAAAGTTTGGTACCAAGTCAAAGGTGAAACTGCGGTTGTGGCCAAAGAAGTAAACGAATCTGTGGCAAACATCAATGCAAATGGTGGTGTGGATGGAGATCAGACTTCAACTACAACCACAACTACTACGACAACCACAACAACTACTACAACAACTACTACAACAACTACAACTGAAGCACCTACAACCACGACTACTTCGACAACTACAACAGAGGCACCTACAACAACTACAACTGAAGAACCTAAGACTACTTCAAGTACAACTACTACAACTGAAGAGCCTAAGACTACTTCAACAACAACTACAACTGAAGAGCCTAAGTCTACTTCAAGCACAACAACTACAACTGAAGAACCTAAGACTACTTCAAGCACAACAACTACAACTGAAGAGCCTAAGACTACTTCAAGTACAACTACTACAACTGAAGAGCCTAAGACTACTTCAAGTACAACTACTACAACTGAAGAGCCTAAGACTACTTCAAGTACAACTACTACAACTGAAGAGCCTAAGACTACTTCAAGTACAACTACTACAACTGGTGAAGAGTCTAAGACTACTTCAAGTACAACTACTACAACAACTGGTGAAGAACCTAAATCTACAGTAACAACTACAACTGACAAACCAGGACTTCCAAATACTGGTGAAAGAAAAGGAACATTGGTTACAATCATTGGTACTCTTATCCTTGTTTCATCAATTCTAGTTGTTAGAAATTCACTTAAATCTAAAAGCAACTAATTTTAATTAACATAATTTAATTGGTCTATTTTTAGATAATTTAAGTTTATAATCAAAAAAAGGGTTTACTAAAAATGTAAATCCTTTTTGTTTCATCAACATTATAGATATATAAAAATCGATAACCATTTTATAGTCATCGATTTTTAAAAAATAATTTAGTCCTTCTCACCAAGTTTGCTATTGATGGTCATCATGATACTTGCTATTTTCTCACCCCAGTATGGATCAGAAGCGTATAAAACGTTCATCCCTGATGATTTATTACCAAGATAAGTTCTACCTTCATCAATATAATTCTCTCGGATCCATTTTGCTGCCCCTAAGATTCCTTTGTCGACATTGTCGAAACTCTTTGCAGAATCATATGGAGTAGTATCATAGGCAGCAATACCAAAGAAGTTATTCTTATCTTTTGCAATCTGACTACGTCCCCATGCACTTTCTAGAGCACTGTGCGCCATTAGATAAAGTGCATTCACCTGATAACGTTTTTCCGCTTCCTTAAAGACAGCTCCTTTACCCGCAAGACGACTTCCCTTAATATTCATGAGAGAATAAACTTTATCAAGTTCAGCCGCTGTATAATTGGTTGGCTTTCTTAAGTCTCTATAGAGGAATGGATTCTCCACTTTAAAGTTATTAAAGTTAACTCCATCTGCTGAATAGTATTTTGTACCAATAGCCATCGATGAACTATGAGGTGCTACACGAATACTTGTATAAGGTGATAACTCATGATAAACGTAACGACCATCGCTTGTGTAATGAGGGATAAACTCATTATTAGTGTTAACAGCTACAAGGTCACCCTTATTCATAAAGCCTGAAAGTCCAGAAATTTGGACTGGGAGTCTGTCACCTTGAGACTCTGTGTCAGAAACAGCAACTATAGTACCTTGAGAAATATAGCTAAGTCTATCTCCAGAAGCACTATAAACATAGGCTGTTATTGGTTTTACTTTATAATAACTAGATGGATTAGAGATCCACTTCCCGTTATTTTCAAAGCTATAATTTTTACCATTGATTTTGAGTGTTCCAGTTGCATATAGTCCATCATCTTTTAGATAATACCAAGCATTATAATATTTATCAAAAATCCACTCACTCTTGGCCATATAGCCATATGATTTGAGATAGTAGGACCCTTGCCATTGGTTTTCAGCATAAGAACCATCTGATTTTAAGTAGAACCAACTATTGTATTTTTTATCAAAGAACCATTCGTTTTGAGCCATGGCGCCACTATCTTTTAGGTAGTATTTGTCTTTCCATTGACTACTCAACATGACCCCGTCTTTGTCAAAAAAGTACCAAGAACTATTAATCTGTTCCCGTTTATTGCGTATGATTTTTCCTGAATCAGTAGCATAGTACCACTTTTCATCCATTTTCACCCAATCTTTTTCAGCCATAGCTCCGCTAGATTTTAGAAGGTAGTCATTATAAATAGTTTTGCTTAACATGGCACCCGTTTCATCGAAACGATACCAAGAACCGTTGATCTTTTCCCATTTATTACGGATAATCTTTCCTGAGTCAGTTGCATAGTACCACTTCTCATCCATTTTGACCCAACCCTTTTCATGCATAGCTCCGCTAGTCTGAAGAAGGTAGTCATTATAAATGGTTTTGCTTAACATGGCTCCAGTTTCATCAAAACGATACCAAAAACCGTTTATTTTTTCCCACTTATTGCGGATAATCTTTCCTGAGTCAGTTGCATAGTACCACTTCTCATCTATTTTTACCCAACCATTTTCGTGCATAGCTCCACTAGTCTCAAGAAGGTAGTCATTATAAATAGTTTTGGTTAACATGGCACCAGTTTCGTCGAAACGATACCAAAAACCGTTGATTTTTTCCCATTTGTTGCGGATAATCTTTCCTGATTCTGTGACATAAAACCACTTCTCATCTATTTTTACCCAAGAAGTTTCAACCATAGCGCCGCTTTTATTAAAGAGATAGTCATCATAAACTGTATTGCTAAGCATGATACCATCCTGGTTAAAATAATACCAGTGGCCAGCTATTTTTTTCCAATTAGTGACGACCTTTTTATGTTCATAATAACGCCATTGTCCATTCTCTTTTTGCCAACCTTCTTTGTTGACCTCTTCAGTAATTTCTTCTGTTGAAGAGTTATCCTTGGTAAGGGCTGTTTCTTGTTTCTGTGTGGTTTGAGAAGATTCTTTCTCAGGATTCTGTTGATTTGAGTTTTGATTCTGCTTATCGTTCTGCTCTTGACCTTGAGCTTGCTTTTTCTCTTTAGCTTCCTTAATCGTTCCATTTGCTACAGTTTTTTCTGAACTTTGTACTTTGTTTGTAGCTTGGTTTTCCTCTGCTAATACAGTTGTTTTAGAAATTCCGGCTATGGAAAGAACAACAGTACTTGCTAGTAATATCTTTTTCATTTTTAACCTTTCAATTTTATATTCCCTATATTTTATACTTCTTACTTATCGTTTTAAAGACGACATTTATCCACTTTATTATACAATATAATTTTAATTATAAAAGTAAGGTCTTTAAGAAGAAAGAAAGTTGTAATATTGTTAAAACAATTTAGAAATAAAAGTCAACAAAAAGTAGTCGAACAATATCTGAACGACTACTTTTTATCATTTATCTAAACTTCAGTTGTTCTGAAATTCTTCTTCAATCGAATAGGATTTATAGATATTGATAAAAGAGCTAGAACGACAAACCCGATACCTACATACCAGTATGGTGCATCAAGTGTGGTTGAACGACCAGAAAGATTGACAATCCCGCGGAAAAGTGTACCCGCTGTAATAATCGCTACTGCCGAATTCCATAGATTAAAACTAATACGAGAAAATTGAGGAAGAGCTTTGAGCAAGATTGCTAGTAGAATTCCTCCAATAAGAGGTACTGCAAATAAATAGTGCATATGAACAGATGTCTCTCCAAAACTAAATGCTTCATAAATTCTAGAAAAAGCAAAGAAGAAAATCGTAATTAGTGTATAAGAGATGGCAGTTTTTTTAAACCGTTTTTTGTTAGGATTAATAACCGATGTAGACAATATCACTCACCGCCCTTTCTGAAATTTTGTTTCCTCCAGTCGTTGGTTTATTGATAACCTGACCGTTGAAGTAAAGTGTAGAGGATCCCCCACCATCAAGATTGTAGGCAGTTTTTGCACCATAGGATTTCATAACTTCAGCTAGCTGGTACAAAGAGAGACCTTCACTTTCAGAAGTACGTCCGTCAGAAACTACAATAATGTAGTGGTTTTCGTCGATAATACCAATAGCTGTACGTGGATTCGAAGCCATAGCTTGTCCAACTTCTTGGTTTTTTCCTACTGCTATTTCACCATTTTCGACCAAGGCAGGGCCAAAAGCTAAGAGATTAATAACTCCGTCTTTGACTAGTTGCTCAGCTGAAATCTGATCCTCGTAAATAATCTTGAAAGAACCATCTTTATAAATGGCTAAATCACCATTATTAGAATTTTCACGGACAGTATCACGATAGACAACTCCATTACGGATAACATAACCCGAAGAGTTTGCACCGTAGTAGTCGCCATTTACTGCTAAAATTGCATCATTATCTGCAGCAGTGACAGATGTTTTAGCTGTTACGTTTGTTCCAAACGAGTTTTGAGCAAAGGCAGTTTTCAGATAATCTGATGAACTTACTGTAACATCTGCAACATACACTTGGGTATGATTAACCGTCGTTTCAGTCAAATTGATAGAGATATTCTCGTCCTTATAACTTGAGTTAGTTACTGTTGCTGTTTTAGCTGCTTGACTAGCTTGAGCTGTATTGGAACTTGTATTAGTTGTTGCTACTGTCGAAATAGTCTCAGCGAGTACAAAAGTTTTCAACATTGAGTAACTAAAGGATCCTATCAAGAGTAAACCAAGAACCGAGGCATAAGCATATGGTTTCTTTAAAAATTTCATAGTAAAGTAGATGTCCTTTCTTTAAAGATGAATTTCTTCTGAACAGTCCATGAGACCACAAAGAGAAGAATACCGACAATAATCTTAGAAATTAGAAGATTAATACCAAATACAGTAAAGAATAGACGAATAAGCAGAGTATCTAACATAAAGAGTCCAACTGCTAAACCAAAGTATCCTATTCCTGTCTTGGCAAGGCTATCGTCGTTTTTAAAGACTAGTTTTTTATTTGTAGAGTAGTTAAAAACAGAGCTGGTCACACGGGCTAGACCGTTAGCTAGGAAAATTCGGAAACTTGTTGGCGCTGTTGGTAAAAACAAGATTGCAATAGCGTAAACAAGGTAGTCTACAACAAAACTACTGAGAGATGACAAGGCAAATTTAAAAATATTTTTATAAATCATTAATCCATCTCTGATTGGACGGAAGTGTGAACCCTCATTATCATTGATATAAACTGTCTCAATAGGAACTTCTAAAATTTGATATTCTTTACTTGCTTCAAGAAGCATATTCATTTCATATTCATAACGTTGTCCTTCAATTTTTAACATAAAAGGAATGAGATTTGTTGTAAAAGCACGAAGTCCTGTTTGTGTATCTGTTACTCCAACTCCTGTTTGTAATTTAAAGAGTGCTTTTGTCAAGCTATTACCAAAACGGCTACGGAGTGGAACCTTACCTGTGAAGGCACGCACACCCAAGATTAGCTTGTTAGGATTTTCAGAAGCTTTGTTAGCCGCACGGAAAATATCCCAAATTTTGTGTTGCCCATCCGCATCTGCCGTTACGACAGTTCCATAAATGTTTTGTTCTTTGATATAAGAAAAGGCTGTTTTAAGCGCTTGACCTTTACCTTGATTCACTTGGTGACGGAGCACCGTAGCATATTGTTCTGCTTTATCAAAGATATCTTGACACTTTGATGAACTACCGTCGTCGATAACTAGAATATGAAAATCACTCTTTTTGTGGATTTTTTCGATAAGTTTGATAAGTTTATTATCTGGTTGATAAGCTGGAATGACTATATAGTTCATATCGATACCTCTTTCTTTGATATTGGAATAACTATACAGAATATCGCTTAAAGATACCTTATATCAGTTTTCTTTAAGATAAATTTAAAGAAACTTTAAGATAAGGACAAGATTTCTCTAGCCAGCAAAAATAATCAAGGTTAATAAATATACAAAAAATCCTCAACTAGCAAGTCTACTTGAGGATAAAATTTATTATAAAAGAGGAGATTTACTCTATTTTTTCTCTTAATTTCTCGACAAAGAGATAGGCTGCGGGACAAGTTAAAGTATTTTTGATAGTCAGATTATTGATTTGATAAATCTTTTTACGGTCGGTATGTGGAAATTCTCTACAAGCCTTGGGACGGACATCATAGATGGAACAGAGATTATCGCCACCTAAGAAGGGACAAGGCATTGACTTAAAGACCTTATCACCGTCTTCATCAACTTGGAGAAACTCGGCTTCAAAAGCAGGTAATTTCATTTTAAAGTATTTGGCAATGCGTGTGATATCTTCTTCTTTAAAGTCTGGTCCAAGGCTCTTGCAACAGTTTGCACAGGCTGTACAATCAATTTCTTCAAAAACTTCCTGGTGAATCTCCAGCGCAATCTTATCTAGGTTTTTTGGAGCTTTCTTTTTCAGATTTCCAAGAAATTTACGATGCTCTTTTTGCTTTTGTAAAGCTAATTGGTGATAGTATTCGATATCGATTTCTTTTGGCATAGATTCTTTTACATCCTTTTCTGAAACTAGTATACCATAACTGAAAATAAATAAAAACTACTGCCAAGGAAGGCAATAGTTTATACAAGATTAGTTAACTTCTACTATTTCAACCATATCTTTGCCTAGCAAAATCAGATATTTTTCAATCTTATCTATCTCATAAGAACGGGATAAGGCTTCTGCATAGAGTTCTAATTGTCCTCTATATCGTTCAACGAGCTGACCAGCATGCTCATAATGGTCCGTCTTGTAGTCAAAGAGAATAATCTTATCTTCATAGAGCAGATAACCATCTAAGATTCCACGGACGACAAAGTCTTCCTGACTCTTATCATCTCGTTTTAACATTGAGAAAGGTTGTTCTCGATAAAGTTTATCTTGGTTTGCAAGAATCACTTGGCCAAGATCTGTATCAAAGAAAGACAAGATTTTTTCTAGATTTACTTTTTCTTTAACCGCTGAGCTCGCTTGCACCTGTTCTAAGGCTTCTGCTAGAGTTTCTAAACTTGGCTTCTGAGAAAGGTTGATTCGTTGCATGAGTTCATGGGTGGCACTACCGATTTCAGCTCCAGTGACTTTTTCTGTCTTGGAGAAGTCTGGAAGTTCAAACTGAATCATAGTTTTTTTTGGTTTAGATTGACCAGCTACTACTACACCTTCCATATCCATGACTGGTTCATAAAACTTCTTAATCTGGCTTGGGGTCTGAACACTCGGAAGATTAATCGCAGCTCTGTGGATTTCATTGTACACTTCCACTTCTTTCAGCATTTGTAAAGCTTCCTTAATGGTATCAGACTGACGGTTGCTTGCCTGAGAAAGATCTTGGAGCTGGCTTTTAGTTTCCAATTTACCGATAGCTTCTTCTGTTAGTTGTTCTTCACCCTCGAAACGAACACTAAAGTGTAAGTTCTCTTTAGAAAAGGCTTGATAGATGGCCCAAATCCAGTCCTGGAAATTTTGAGCATCTAACCTGGTTTGACGAGTTAGGAGACCTTGCCCATTTGTCGGATATTCTTTAGACTCCAACTTTTCTCGAGATCCCTTTCCGACTAGATAGAGCTTTTTCTCAGCGCGCGTCATGGCTACATAAAGTAAACGCATGAGTTCAGAATAGCTTGCTAATTGGAGCTCCTCCTCATTTTGACTATAAGTCAAGCTTGGGATGGATAACTTAATAGTAGATGGAAGATATTCCTCTTTTGCATTTGTAGCGACTCTAGCTACGTACTTAAGACCAAGGCCGTTTTTTCGACTTAGGATCACTTCAGACATAGAATCTTGCTTGTTAAATTGCTGATCAATATTGAGAATAAAGACATAAGGGAACTCAAGCCCCTTACTCTTATGAATACTCATCAGCTCAACAGCATCCTTAGGTGGAGCTACAGCGACACTAGCAAGGTCATGCTTAGCCTCTAAGACTTGATCAATCATAGCAATGAAACGAGATAAACCTTTAAAATTACTCTTTTCAAACTGGTCAGCTCGTAGAGCTAGAGCGTAGAGGTTGGCCTGTCTAGCCTGACCATTTGGCAAAGCACCAACATAATCATAGTAGAAACGTTCGCTATAAATTTTCCAAATAAGGTCATAAAGTGAATGTGTTTTGGAATATAAACGCCAAGAATTAACAGTTTCCATGAAAAGCTTGAGTTTTTTATGGAGTTCAGATGTTATCAAATCCTTTTGAGGACTAGTTTGGGCTTGAGCATTGACTATTTTTTCATAAAAGTTCTCTTGAACCTTATCCTCAGAATTTTGAAGAGCTAGACGAGCCAATTCATCTTCATCAAAGCTAAACATAGGAGACTTCATGAGAGCTACTAAAGCAAAGTCTTGCAGAGGATTATGGATGACACGAAGAGTATCCAACATAACCTGCACTTCTAAAGATTGCAAATAATTGTTTAGAGCGTCATCCGTTTTAACTGGTATCCCATATTCTGACAAGGCAAGTAAAACTTGATCATTGCGGCTTCTGCTAGCAGTTAATAGAGCAATGTCATTGAAAGGGACACCTTTATCATGATGAAGATGCAATATCTCCTTAATGACCATTCGCATTTCACCAGTCAGTTTGTTAGTCGAAAACTCTTCCTCTTCCGTAGAATCACCATCAACATCCTTATCATACAAGAGGACTTCTGCCTTGTTTTCAGGATCTGGGTGTAAATCAGTATTTCCGAAAACAAGTTGATGCATGCCGTCATAAGAAATCTCTCCAACTTCTTCATCCATGAGATGCATAAAGACATCATTAGTGGCATCTAAAACTTCTGAACTACTACGGAAGTTTTCCTTAAGCAGTATTAATTGACCTTCTTTGCTATCTTGAGCAAAGCTGTGGAATTTTTCGTTGAAGATTTGTGGATCTGCTTGTCTGAAACGATAAATAGACTGCTTAATATCGCCCACCATAAAACGATTGTAGCCGTTTGAGAGGAGTTCCAACATTCTTTCCTGGATATGGTTGGTATCTTGGTACTCATCGACCATGACTTCGTGGAAGCGTTCCTGATACTCTTGTCGCACCTGAGGGAAGTTTTCCAATATCTCAATGGTATAGTGGCTAATATCAGCAAATTCGAAGGCATTTTCTTCACGTTTACGCTTTCGATAAGCTGAAACAAAATCACTCATGAAGACTTGGAAAGTCTTTGCCAAGTCCCAAGACTCTTGATGATAATCTTCCTGGAATTTCAATAAAGTCATTTGGTCATTTAGTGCAATTAACTTTTCAAATTTAACTTTTCTCTCTTGGTTGTATGCTTCTTTTAGAGCTTGGACTTCAGCCTTACGACTAGCATTTGTAAGAGCACGGCCACCCTTATCCTTAGAAATACCCACAACTCGCTCTAAAACCTCTTGGTATTGTTTAAAAGTTGATTCAGGCGTTAAAGCTCCAATTTCACCAAGAACTTGTTGGACAGATTCTAGGTAGGCTGCTTTCCCAAATTCCTTGGCATCATTCTCTAAATGATAACGGAAGAAACTTTCCAAATCCCAAAGTCTTTGCTGAATGTCTTGAGCCAGATTTTCTTTAGAACTTGTAAAATCGGCCTTTTCGAATCCTTTTAAGAAAGATTCCTGTAGCCAAGCCTGAGGATTACTTGTAGATTGCAAAAAGTCATAAATCATATAGACCTGTTTACGCAATCCACGTGCATCCTTACTTTTACCCGCAAAGTTCTTGACCAACTGACTAAACTGTTCTTGTTCCTTACCTTGGTAGTGAGTTTCGAAAACTTGTCGAAACACATCATTCTTTAAGAGGAGTTGCTCACTTTCATTCTCAAGAATCCGAAAGTTTGGGGCGAGGTCAATCAGATAACCATGTTTAGCCAGGAACTTCTGAGTAAAAGAGTCCATAGTTCCAATAGCAGCGTTTGGTAAATCAGCTAATTGTCTTCCAAGATGCTTTTTTAGCTCCATATCTTGAGTCTCTTGGATTTGTTGGCTGATTTTCTTTTCCAAGCGTTCTTTTAACTCGGTTGCTGCCTTTACCGTAAAGGTTGAGATAAAGAGTTGGCGAATTTCTACACCACGCGCTAGTTGATCAAGAATTCGTTCAGCCATGACAAAGGTTTTTCCTGAGCCAGCTGATGCTGAAACCAGAATGTTTTGACCAGAACTGTAAATAGCTTGAATTTGCTCGGCAGTTTTCTTAGGCTTCTTATCAGAATTCGCTTCTGCTACTTGCAACTTTTCAATCTCTTCTTGGGATAAAAATTTCATCGCTCCAACTCCTCTCTAATTTTATTAAACCATGCTTCCTTATCATTGCTCTTAGCCACCTTATCTAGCAATCTAGCTTGCCCTAGATGGTAATTGGCTTCAAAACCTGTAATGGCTTGATATTGTTGAACATATGGGGCAATACTTCTGCCGTCTTCTGTGTAAGGATTGATAGCAAAACTACCAGATAAAATCTTCTCTGCCGCCTTCTTATAGATAAGGGCGTTATAGTCCAGCAATAACTGGAATTCCTCATCAGACAACTGATAGGTCTTGTTTTTATTATATAGTTCCCCAAGGTTCTTTATCTCTTTTTCAAGAAATAACCCTTGATACTTCATAGTCTTAGTTGTTTCTGCTAAAGCCTTTGAAAGAGTTTTAACAGCTTGTAAAGACTGAACTGGCTCCGCCATCTCTAAATACATAGCACCAAAAAAGTCTCTATTTCCTTCTTTTTTAAGCGCTGCTAGGTAGGTCGGTAATTGCGAGTTCAGGCCGTTATAAAAAAGAGGGAAGTTAAACTGAGTTAGAGATGATTTGTAATCGACAACACCTATAGCATCACTGGTCTTCAAGCGGTCGATGCGGTCAACTTTACCACGGACATAGACATTTCTGCCATTATCTAACTGAACAAAAGCTTGTTCCTTGCCACCAAAGACTGCTTCTTCCTGAATGGTTTCAATTTCAGAATTGTGACGCAAAATGTGTCCTGTAGCGCGTGCAACATCCAAGAGGACTTCCTTGCTTAATTGGGCTTCCAAACTTTCCTGATAAATAGCTTGAAACTCGCGCTCTTGGCTGGTTTCAGAGATTGCTTGTTCTAAGCGACGATCAAAAGATGTATCGGCAGGAAGTTTCATGGCTCGTTCAAAAATACGATGCAAGAAATTCCCGTGACTTCGAGCATCAGGTCGCAGACGTAATTCCTCCTGCAATCCTAAGACATAACGAAGGTAATAACTGTATTCGTTTCGATAAAACTCTGTTAATCCTGAAGTCGATAGATAAAAATCTTGATCTTGAGGATACAAGGCTTCTAAAGTTTCCGCAGCTAAGGTCTTACTTTTGGGACTTGTCGGTAGAACAGGATTATCAAGACCTTGATCTTCTAATTTTCTTCCCATAACACGAGCTAAAACCTTGATAAAGGTTAAGTCTTGCTCACTTGTATCCGTCTCACCTTGCTGGTGATAAGCAACAAGACTAGACAACAGACTGTGATAAGAACCAATATCATCCTTTAATAGGTTTCTTCGATCGATTCTCTTTTCAATCTTGCTAAAACCAAAATCCTGCAATTCTTTTAGATATACTGACTCTTTACTCTCGTTTTCATTAAGTAAAGTTGGCGCTGATAAGACCAATTGCTTCTTAGCAGAGTTTAGCAAAGAAAGCATAGTATAGCGATTCTTCTTAAGATTTTCATGGCTAGCAATCAATAATTGAGAGCCATCTTCAGTATCTTGGTTTAAAACTTCTCTTTCTTCATCACTTAAAAGACTAGTATTTTGAGTAATTTTAGGTAAGTTGTCTTGAGTTAAGCCAAGAGCATAGATGTAATCAGAAGTCAAGGGCGCAATCAAATCATAACTTTGCACCAGAACAGTATCTACTGTTGCTGGGATTGTTCGATAATTTGATAAGGACATCCCTGAATGAAGGAGAGCCAAGAAATCATCTAAAGCAACCTGAAAACCTTCAAATACGGTAGCAAATTGCTCCATTACATGGCAAAAGGCTTTCCAGACCTCCTCTTGTCTTTCTTGCTCTGCCACTTCCATCGTTTCAGATAAGGATTGTAATTGCTTGGTCACAGATGCATCCTTCAAAAAGTTATTCCATTTTGTAAGGATATTTTCAGACTTTTGCTTACGACTAGATAATAAGGTTTCTAGTGGATTTAGAACACGGACACGAAGCTCGTTTAATTTTTCTAAATCAAATTTCCCATGATGGTTTTTTGTAAATTCTTGTTTAAAGTTCGAAAGACCATCAATGCCTAGATAGCGGATATATTGTTCAAAGCTGTCGATTTCTTCTTGTGTAATGTCAGTATATAAGCCAGTTCGTAAGAGATTTATCAAATCTTCCTGACGGAAATAGTATCGTTTGAGACGTCCCACGGATTCAACAAATTGAGTCAAAGGATGATGAGACATTGACTCACTCCTACCCAGATAGAAAGGAATCTGATATTGATTAAAAATAGTCTGCAAGGACAGTTTATAAGACTCAACGTCTCCTAGTAAGATACGAAAATTTTTGTAGCTTAGTTCAGCTTCTTGGTGCAATTTCTGGCGAATACTACGAGCAACGAGCTCTAGCTCTTCTTTTTGTGTCAGACAAGACCAGATTTGCAAGTCTTTTCTATCCTTATCATCCACATCAATGCTAACTTCAGAATAATCATAAGCACTTTCGAGAAGTCTTGAAGCTTTGGCAAAAGCATCCAGCTTTTCATGTTCCTGACATGCATCTTCTGCCTTGGTCTGATATTTAAAAGCTAAATAACGTAGAAACTCAACACTGGCTTGATAGAGATTGCCTTCACTAAAGGGGCTAGTATAGGCTTTCTTAGTCGCATATACGCCAATAATAATCTCTACACCCTTACGATGAAGCAAATCCACTAGGTGTTCCTCTTCTGCAGAAAAACGAGTAAAACCATCAATAACTAGAGCAATTTTGCTAAAATCACTAGTTACCTTGTTTTCTAAAATAGCATCAATCAGATAGGACAATGAACTCCCTTGTGAAACTTGACCTTGATTTAAATACGCTGTGATCTTTTCAAAAATCAAGAGTAAATCAGAGCGTTTATCAGGATCTATCAAGCTTTCCAAGTCCAAAAAACTCATCTTTGCTGTTGTCATTTCTTGATAAATCTCAATCAGTTGCTGGATGAATTGCGGATCTTGCTTAATAGCCCCGTAAACACGTAAATCCTTAGGGTCAATCTCGGACAGACATTTATAGAAAGCCATACCTAGACCAATATCATCAAGACTAGATCTCTCAGAAATATCATTTAAGACCAGATAACGAGCCATTTGAGCGAAGCGCGTGACTGTGATAGAAAAAGAAGCCTGCTGACTCAAGTACTCCAGCACAGCGCGTTCCTTTTCAAAAGAAAGAGAGTTAGGGGCAATGTAAAAGACTCGTTTGCCTTGGGCGACAAGCCCTTGAGCCTCCTTGGTTAGGATATCTGTCAAAGAAGTCCGAATATCTGTATAAAGTAGTTTCATCTCTGCCTCGTTTGTTTATTCATTACCTTTTATTATACCATGATTTAACAGAAGATTCTGTCTCTGATAGCCAAAATGTGCTATAATATAGGCAAAACACATGAAAAGGAATTACCATGATAAAACTACTTGCACTGGATATGGATGGTACTCTTCTCAACGAAGCCAAGGAAATCCCTCAGGCTCATATTGATGCCATTCATAAGGCTATCGAAAAAGGTGTCAAACTGGTTCTTTGTACTGGCCGTCCTCTCTTTGGAGTCCTACCCTACTATAAGAAGCTTGGTCTTGATTTAGAAAACGAATACGTCATCGTCAACAACGGTTGTTCTACCCATCAAACCAGTGACTGGAGCCTTGTTGACTGGCGGGAACTTAGCAAATCTGACATCGAATACCTGAATGACCTTGCTGAAAAGAGTGAGGTTCAGTTGACTCTCTTTGATGAGGAACACTACTTCGTTCTCGGAGGTAAACCAAATCCTATCGTTCAATATGATGCCACACTTGTTTTTGCTGACCTGACTGAAATCTCACTGGAAGAGGCTACTAGTGGTAAATATCGCATGTTCCAGGGTATGTTCTTAGGTACAAAAGAGCAAACGGACGACTTTGAACAACGATTTGCTGATGAACTTTGTCAGAGATTTAGCGGTGTTCGTTCACAACCAGTGATCTATGAAGCAATGCCACTCGGTACAACTAAAGCTTCTGCTCTTTCTCGTTTGGCTGAGATTTTGGATATCCAACCTTCTGAAATCATGGCTATGGGTGATGCCAATAACGACATTGAGATGTTAGAGTTTGCAGGGCTGGGGATCGCCATGGGAAATGCCAGTGACTACGTCAAATCTCTCGCTGATGCCGTAACTGCTAGCAATGAAGAAGATGGTGTTGCACGCGCTATTGAGAAATATATTTTGTAAATAAATAAAAGCAACTAGCAGAACATTCTGCTAATTGCTTTTTATTTTTAGAACAAGGCTGTCAAAGCGGTAATAATCCCAAAAACAATCCCTGGTGCATTAGCCGCTGCCAAAGGAATATCACGTTCTTTTTTAAAGAGACCGTAGTATACCCAAAGACTGCAGTTAATAGCAGCTACTGCCGGTTGGATAAAATTCCCTTTTTGACCAGCAAGGTTATTCATAATTTGAGGAATATAGGATACATACATCATTACAGACATAAAGGTTGCAATCCAACCTAAAGTTTTCATTTGTTTTTCAGTCATTTTTTCTCCTTTCAAAAACAGTTTCAATTATACACTATTTTTTTAGATAGTGAAGTTTAAAAAGCTTTTTGTTAAATACTTGTAAACTATCACAATCTTGTGATAAGAGAATCAAAAAAATACCCTCTTTCTATTTTAAGAAGGTATTTTATTCGTTTAAAACTTACTTTTTCTCAATCGGTGCTACACTAGCCAAAAGTTTTTTCAGACCGACTTCTGGGAAGTTGATTTTTAGTTCTTGGGTAGCTCCACTACCTGATACTTCAAGAACAGTTCCTTCACCCCATTTTTTATGAAGGGCAATATCACCAATTGACCAATTTGTCTCACTCGAAGAAGATTTACTAGTAGATGCAAATTGTCCAAATGGTAAACCACTTGATTGGATCGATGTAGGCGCAGCATTTCGTTTTCGTTCTTGAAGCGCCTGAGCCAAACTCATTCCTTTACCAAATGCTATTCCTCCACAAGTATAAGAAGCTTTAAAACTCGTATTAGCCGGACGTGCTAAACCTTGATAAGTCAACAAATCTGAACTAATCTCATTGATAAAGCGTGTGGGACGATTGTAACTAGTACGTCCGAATAACAAGCGTGAGTTTGCATTGGTCAGATAAAGAATTTTCTCTGCGCGCGTGATTCCTACGTAGGCCAAACGACGTTCTTCTTCTAATTCATCTGGATCTTCAGTAGCGCGACTGAGTGGGAAGACATTTTCCTCCATACCAATGATAAAGACAACAGGAAACTCAAGCCCTTTGGCCGCGTGAAGAGTCATCAAGGTTACTTCAGATGTCTCTTGGCTACCAGAGTCCGTATCTGCTATCAAAGCCAAGTCGTTCAGGAATCGACTAA
Source organism: Streptococcus sp. Marseille-Q6470 (assembly GCF_946902905.1). Lineage (NCBI taxonomy): Bacteria > Bacillati > Bacillota > Bacilli > Lactobacillales > Streptococcaceae > Streptococcus > Streptococcus sp. Marseille-Q6470. The sequence continues at coordinate 307,391 of NZ_OX336385.1, read as the reverse complement.
GTTTATCTAGTCCTGTTTCCTCTTCTTCACTTTCAGGATTATCATCGAAATTTTTCGTAACAGAGAGGAACTCCTCAATATTTTCAACCCGAGCCTTACTTTCCAAGGTTGCTTGGGCCTTAAGTAAATCAACGTAACCTGTTTTTTCTAATACTGCTTCTACCAACTCCGTGATTGTCAATCGGTCCAGTTGTTCACGCAAATCGAGAATCATATTAGCGAAGTCCCAAATAGATTGAGCTGCTTTTCCTTTGATTCCTGATAACATGATATTTGCCGAAGCATCCAGCATAGACATTTCTTGCATGTTCGCAAAATCACGAATCTTCTCAACAGTACCTGGACCAATTCCACGCTTGGGTTCATTGATGATACGCTCAAAACTGATATTATCACTTAGGTTGGCAATGAGATTGAGATAAGCAATGATATCACGAATTTCCTTACGGCTGTAGAATTTCGTTCCACCAACCATGGTATAAGGAATATTAGACTTGAGCAGAGCTTCCTCAATCGTACGTGACTGGGCATTGGTACGATAAAGAACTGCGAAGTCTTTATGAAGGAAGTTGTGGCTACGGCCAAGTTCATCAATCGTTTTAGCTACAAAGACAGCCTCGTCCTGTTCATCATTAGCACGATAGTAAATGATTTGTTCCCCATCAGCATTTTGGGTCCAGAGATTTTTCGGACGACGATTTTTATTGTTTTTAATAACATCATTAGCCGCTTGGAGGATGGTTTTGGTAGAACGGTAATTTTCCTCCAGCAAAACAACCTTGGCATCTGGATAATCTTTTTCAAAATCTAGGATATTCTGCATATCAGCACCACGCCACCCGTAGATAGACTGGTCAGCATCCCCAACCACACAGATATTTTTGAAGCGTGAAGCCAAAAGTTTGACTAGTTGATACTGGGCATGGTTGGTATCTTGGTACTCATCGACATGGATATATTGGAACTTTTGCTGGTAATAGGTCAAGACATCAGGATTTTGATCAAAGAGACGCAAGGTCAGCATAATCAAATCATCAAAGTCAACCGATTCTGACTGACGAAGTTCTTTCTGATAGGCCGTATAACACTTAGCTACAATATCTGTATACAAGTCTCCTGCTTGAGAAGCGTAAGCCTCATCATCAATCAAATCATTCTTAGCATTAGAAATGGTCCCCAAAATAGAGCGTTCATTCCACTTTTTAGGATCCAAGTTTAACTGCTTGAGAATGCGTTTCATGAGCGTTCGCTGCTCACCTGGATCGATGATAGTAAAATTACGATTGTAGCCAATATGGTCTGCATCACGACGTAAAATACGAACACACATAGAGTGAAAGGTCGCAATCAAACAATCCTGAGTAGCTGGATTTAAACCATAGGCACGCTCCTTCATCTCGCGTGCTGCTTTATTAGTAAAGGTAATAGCTAAAATATTCCATGGATTGACCATCTTTTCATCAATCAAGTAAGCAATACGGTGAGTCAAAACTCGTGTCTTACCAGAACCAGCCCCTGCCATGATTAGCAGTGGACCTTCTGTAGTCTGTACCGCTTCTGCTTGGCGGTCATTCATACCGTTTAATAAAGGGTTCATTTTCTCTTCCTTATTCTTCAAATCAATGTTTCTATTATATCAAAAAAGACCAAAAATAACCGGAATTGGAATAATCTACTTATTTTCAAAAAAAAAGAACACTAACAAGTGTTCTTTTTATTTTAATCATGAATAGATTGTAAAAGTGTCAACAAGGCTTGAGCCGATCTGCGTCCAGCTTCTACGATAAATTCATCAAATGAAATAGAAGCTTCATGATTCGCATTATCACTCATGGCACGGACAACTAAGAAAGGTAGATTAAGCGCGTGAGCTGCTTGAGCGATAGCCGCTCCTTCCATCTCAACCGCAAGCACCTGAGGAAAATGTTCTTTTATAGCTTTAATCTTATCTTCACCCGCAATAAAACTATCACCGGTCGCAATCAAACCTAAATGCCATTTTTGGTTAAGTTTAGACAAAGTTTCTTTAATCAAGCTAACAAACTTTTTATCTGTTTCAAAGTAGAGTGGTTGTTGAGCCATTTGACCGTATTCATACCCAAAAGCAGTCACATCAACATCATGATAAGCTAGCTTATCAGCAATCACGACATCTCCTACTTCAATACCTGCTGCCAAAGCGCCAGCAGAACCGGTGTTAATAACAGCATCTGCTTTAAAGTGGTCGGCTAGAATCGCTACACTCATGGCAGACATAACTTTACCGATTCCACTCTCTACCAAGACAAGCTCAACTGACCCAATATTCCCTGTATGATAGCTATTTCCTAATACCGTCTCTTCTTTAGCATTTTCCAAATGTTGAATCAGATAAACTAGCTCTTCTGGCATAGCTGCAATAATTCCAATTTTCATGATAGTCCCCTTAAATAAAGCGCATTGCTAAGATCAGTAAAATCAAAAGAAGAATGACTGAAAAAAGAATCTTATTCAACTTACAGTTAAAGACATTTCTCTTAGTATTTTCAATTCGACGGCTCTTATGAATTGAAGGTTCGACTTCAATTGTTAAAGTTTCCTGGCTAAAGCCATGAACTCTTGAGCGAGAATTTCCATAATGTTGAGATGAAGTTGATAATATCTTGGTTTCTTCATTGTCTACTAACGTAGGACCTGAGATTTTTTCACCACGATTCGCACGCTCAATAATTTCGTCTGTTAATAAAGGTTTTCCCATGGGTTCCTCCTCTATTTTTCTTGTAATTCCCAGTACTGGACTGCCATGATAGTCTTAGCATCACAGATATCACCAGACTGGATAAGTGCTTTGGCTTCTTCTAGACTAACTTCTAGTAACTCCAAGGTCTCATCTTCGTCTTGAGGACGTGGATTTTCAACTTTGGATAGGTTGCTTGCCAAGTACAGTTTCAATCTTTCATTACAAAATCCAATAGCTGAATAGAAATCATATAAAAGAGTCAAATCCCCTGTGTAGGCTGCTTCTTCTTCTAATTCACGAAGAGCTGCTGCTTCTGGATCTGCATTTTCACCCACTTCAAGCTTTCCTGCCGGAATTTCGTAAGAAACTTTTTCAATCGCCTTACGATATTGCTTGACTAGAACAATCTTATTAGCCTGATTAATAGCAAGGACACATACCGCACCATTATGGAAAATCAAATCACGCTGAGCTGTTCCCTTTCCAGCAGGTAATTCAACCTGGTCTTGAACTAGCTGGAAAATAGGACCGTTATAGATTTCTTTACGGCTAAGTGTTTTTTCTTCAAATTCCATCGTTAACTCCTATTTATTGTTAGGATGATGAGGAAGGCGAGTTGCATATTCGTCCTTGTTCACCTGACGGGCACGACCAATAGCAATGGCATCTGCTGGTACGTCTTTTGTAATGGTTGAGCCAGCACCTACAAGAGAATTATCTCCTAGCTCAACTGGAGCAATGATGGTTGAATTCGAACCAACAAAAACATTGTTCCCAATTACTGTCTTGTATTTATTTTTCCCATCATAGTTTACTGTAATAGTACCGGCTCCAAAATTGACATCACTACCAACTTCACAGTTTCCAATATAAGTTAAATGTCCAGCTTTGGTATTTTCGCCAATGCTAGAACCTTTCACTTCAACAAAATTTCCAATATGGACATTTGCTGCAAGACTTGAATCAGGACGAATATGAGCATAAGGTCCAACAGTAACACCATTAGCAACAGTGCTTTCCTCAATCATAGAGTTTGTAATGACTGCACCTGAACCGATTGTACTATCAACGATATAAGTTCCATTCGTCAAAATAGTCTCTGAACCAATCTTACTAGAACCTTTGAGGGTTACATTTGCTTCTATTTGAACGTCTGGTGCGATTTCAACATCAACATCAATATAAGTCGCTTCTGGATTTACAAAACTAACACCATTGACCATGTGAGCTTGGTTAATACGACGACGCATTACAGCTTCTGCTGTAGCGAGCGCTACACGGTCATTGACCCCAAGACTTTCATCAAAATCTTTTAGAGTATAGGCTCCTACTTTTTCACCAGCTTCACGGAAAATCCCAATCACATCCGTAATATAGTATTCACCTTGAGCGTTGTTGGTATTGATGTTTTTGAGAGCTTCAAAGAGACGAGCATTATCAAAAACATAAGTTCCTGTATTGATTTCTTTGATTTGTTTCTCAAAATCGGTCGCATCCTTTTGTTCTACGATGCGAAGCACTTCAGCGTTTTCATTACGGACGATACGGCCATAGCCAAATGGATCTTCAGCTTCTGCAGTAAGAATGGTAGCTACGTTCTTATGATTTACGTGAAAATCAATCAAATTTTTAAGACTTTCTCCAGTGATTAGTGGTGTATCACCAGCAATAACCAATGTTTGTCCAGAAAGTCCTTCAAGAATCGGCTCTGCCATCATAACTGCATGACCTGTCCCTAATTGTTCAGACTGTCTCACAAAGTCAGTTTGTCCAGCTAAAACTTGTTCAACTAGTTCTGCCTTATGTCCAACGACAGTAACTGTTTTTTCAGGATTAATTGCGCCAACGCTACGAAAAACATGCTCCAGCATTGAAATTCCTGCAACCTTGTGCATGACTTTTGGTAGATCTGATTTCATACGAGTACCTTTACCCGCTGCTAAAATAATTGCATAATTTGCCATATTTTTCTCTTTTCTATAGAAATTCTTTATCATTATACCATATTTTAGTTTACCTTACACAAATTTGTTGAACTCAAGACCACTCTAATGACTGTCACTGCCCTATTTTGAGTAAATTTTTTGATTTTTTTCACAAATTACGATAAACTATAGGAGTATGAGAAAAAAAATTCGCCCAGCTTTTATAGTTATTATATTTGCTGCTTTTATAGGACTCTTGATTCTCAATCGTCCCCGATTCGAAGAACATCCTGTAAAAACTAAACAAAATCCAGTTCAAATAGAAACACAAGCTCTACATAACTTGGATAAGCCTATCATCGATATCTCTGGTTGGCAGAGACCATCAGAGATCAACTATGATGTTTTATCTCAAAATATATCTGGTGTCATTGTTCGAGTCCACGGAGGAAATCAGATTACCACTGAGAACGATGCATCTTATACAAACGGTATTGATAAAGCTTATAAAAGTCATATCGCTGAGTTTCAAAAGAGAAATGTTCCAGTTGCTGTATATGCCTATGTATCTGGAAAAAGTGTAGAGGAAATGGAAAAGGCTGCTGAATCTTTCTATAATTCAGCTTCGCCCTACAACCCAAGTTACTATTGGTTAGACGTTGAGGAAAAAACAATGTCAGATATGAACCAAGGAGTTGAGGCATTCCGTGCTAAATTAGAATCACTTGGTGCAAAAAATATTGGTATCTACATTGGTGTTTACTTCATGGAAGAACATAGCATCAGTACAGATAAGTTTTCAGCCATTTGGATTCCATCTTATGGACTTGACTCAGGTTACTTTGAAAGTTCACCAAATACAGACCTTGACTATGATCTTCATCAATATACATCAAAAGGGAAACTGGTTGGTTTTGAACACCATCTAGACTTAAATCTTATTTCTTTATCAAAAGATAAGGAAGAAACCTTTAGAAAGCTATTCTTAAAACCTTAAATTTATTTAGCAAGCCAGATATTACTTCTGCTTGCTTTTTTATTTCTCTTACTTTGTGATATAATACTAGAAGAGAATTTTAGAGAATAGATACGGAGAGAGTTTATGTTATCATGGATTTCAAAAATCATTAAAGGGATTGTTATCGCGCTTGGTTTTATTTTACCAGGTATTTCTGGTGGTGTTTTAGCGGCTATTTTAGGGATCTACGAAAGAATGATTCGTTTCCTTGCTCACCCATTTAAAAATCTAAAAGAGGATATCCTTTATTTCTTACCTGTTGCTATTGGTATGTTGCTGGGAATTGGACTTTTTTCTTATCCAATTGAGTACCTCCTTGAGCATTATCAGGTTTATGTTTTATGGAGTTTTGCTGGTGCCATTATTGGAACAGTTCCTAGTCTTGTAAAGGAAGCAACTCAAGATTCGGAAAGAGATAAAATCGATCTTATCTGGTTTTGGGTAACCTTTATTGTATCTGGATTTGGGCTTTACGCTTTAAACTTTGTTGTTGGTACACTCAGCGCAAGCTTTACTAGTTTCATCTTGGCTGGTGCTTTACTGGCTTTAGGTGTCTTAGTTCCAGGTTTAAGTCCCTCAAATCTACTTTTGATTTTAGGTCTTTATACTCCTATGTTAACTGGATTTAAGACTTTTGATTTATTTGGAACCTTCCTTCCTATAGGAATAGGAGCGCTTGCTACTCTTGTCATTTTTTCTAAATTTATGGATTACGCTCTTCGAGTTTACCACTCTCGAGTTTATCACTTCATCATTGCAATCGTCCTTTCAAGTACTCTCTTGATATTGATTCCTAATGCAGGCAGCGCTGAAAGTATCAACTACAGTGGTTTATCTCTTGTGTCTTATGTCATCATTGCCTTCTTCTTTGCCCTTGGCATTTGGCTAGGTATTTGGATGAGTCAGTTGGAGGATAAATACAAATAATGGCTAAGAAAGTTAAAGTAAAAAAAACCTTAGTTGAACAAATTTTGACTAAGGCAGGTATTGAACATCAAGGTATTCAAATCAATGCTTTAGAGGAAGAACTTCCTTCTGATTACGAGAGGAATCATATCTTTAAAACCTTAGCTCTTTTAGGAGATAAGACCGGTCCAGTTATAGGAATTGTTCCCATTACTGAGCATCTTTCTGAAAAGAAATTAGCAAAAATTTCTGGGAATAAAAAAGTTTCCATGATCCCACAAAAGGATTTGGAAAAAACAACTGGATATATCCACGGTGCTAATAATCCTGTTGGCATTCGTCAAAAACATAACTATCCTATCTATATCGATGAAACTGCTTTAGAATTAGAAAAAATGATTGTCTCAGCTGGTGAAGTCGGGCACAGTATTGTCATCTCTCCAAAAGATTTGGCAAATTTTGTAAAAGCGAGCTTTGTAGATATCTTGGAGGAAAATAACTCATGAAACTTTACTTTGTCCGCCATGGTCGAACAGTCTGGAATCTAGAAGGTCGTTTTCAAGGGGCTGGCGGAGATTCACCACTTCTTCCTGAGTCCATTGATACCTTAAAGGAACTCGGCCAATATCTGAAAGATATTCCATTTGACAAAATCTATTCAAGTGATTTACCAAGAGCTGTAAAATCGGCCGAAATCATCCAAAGTCAACTGATACATCCTTGTCCTTTAGAAAGTGTTCCTGAACTCAGAGAATGGCATCTAGGCAAGTTAGAAGGCTTAAAAATTGCCACTTTAAAAGCTATCTATCCCCAACAAATTCAAGCTTTTAAAACTAATTTAGCCAAGTTTGATACTAGTATGTTTGAAGCTGAATCACTCTACAGCACAACTCAACGTACGATTCAATTTATCAAATCTTTAAAAAATTCTAAATCGGAACATATTTTACTTGTCGGTCACGGAGCCAACCTCACTGCAAGTCTTCGCACATTGATTGGCTATAAGGAAGCTCTGCTTCGTAAAGATGGAGGCTTAGCCAATGCTAGTCTGACGATTATAGAAACAGATGACTTTGAAACATTTACTCTAAAGACTTGGAATGATACTTCTTATCAGAAAAATAATTGAACTTGATATAAATAGTCAAGTTCTTTTTAGTTTTTATAGAATATCCGTGAATTTCTTGACTATTTATGATAAAATGGAGTATCGTGAAAAATTGATTTATTATTTCAAAATTGATTAAATTAGGAGGAACTCATGTCAACAGAACATATGGAAGAATTGAATGACCAGCAGATCGTTCGCCGCGAAAAAATGGCAGCTCTTCGTGAACAAGGAATTGATCCTTTCGGGAAACGTTTTGAACGTACTGCTAACTCTCAAGAACTAAAAGATAAATTTGCTGACCTTGATAAAGAACAGCTGCACGAACTAAACCAAACTGCTACTATTGCAGGTCGTCTTGTTACCAAACGTGGTAAAGGTAAGGTTGGATTTGCCCACCTTCAAGACCGCGAAGGTCAAATCCAAATCTACGTTCGTAAAGATGCTGTCGGTGAAGAAAACTACGAAATCTTTAAAAAGGCTGACTTAGGAGACTTCCTTGGTGTCGAAGGCGAAGTTATGCGTACAGATATGGGAGAACTCTCTATCAAGGCTACACATATTACTCACTTGTCCAAAGCCCTTCGTCCGCTTCCAGAGAAATTCCACGGTTTAACAGACGTTGAAACTATTTACCGTAAACGTTACCTTGATCTGATTTCAAACCGTGAAAGCTTTGAACGCTTTGTTACTCGTTCAAAAATCATCTCTGAAATCCGTCGTTATCTTGATCAAAAAGGCTTCCTTGAAGTGGAAACACCTGTTCTTCATAACGAAGCTGGTGGTGCTGCTGCTCGTCCATTCATCACTCACCACAATGCTCAAAACATTGACATGGTGCTTCGTATCGCCACTGAACTTCACTTGAAACGTCTTATCGTCGGTGGTATGGAACGTGTTTATGAGATTGGCCGTATCTTCCGTAACGAAGGAATGGATGCTACCCACAACCCTGAGTTCACTTCTATCGAAGTTTACCAAGCTTATGCAGACTTCCAAGACATTATGGACTTAACTGAAGGCATTATCCAACACGCTGCTAAATCAGTTAAAGGTGATGGTCCAGTCAACTATCAAGGAACTGAGATCAAGATCAATGAACCATTTAAACGTGTACACATGGTTGATGCTATCAAAGAAATTACAGGTGTTGATTTCTGGCAAGATATGACTTTCGAAGAAGCTAAAGCTATCGCTGCTGACAAGAAAGTTCCAGTTGAAAAACATTACACAGAAGTTGGTCATATCATCAATGCTTTCTTTGAAGAATTTGTTGAAGAAACTTTGATTCAACCTACCTTTGTCTATGGTCATCCAGTAGCTGTATCTCCACTTGCTAAGAAGAATCCTGAAGATGAGCGCTTTACCGACCGTTTTGAACTCTTCATCATGACTAAAGAATACGGAAATGCCTTTACTGAGTTGAACGACCCAATCGACCAGCTTAGCCGTTTTGAAGCTCAAGCTAAAGCCAAAGAACTTGGTGACGATGAAGCGACAGGCATTGACTACGACTACATCGAAGCCCTTGAATACGGTATGCCGCCAACAGGTGGTTTGGGAATCGGTATCGACCGTCTCTGCATGCTCCTCACTGATACTACTACTATCCGTGATGTATTGCTCTTCCCAACTATGAAATAAAAACTAAACTCCTAGATGATTTCTAGGGGTTTTTTGTAGTTAAAAAGACAACCTTATCAAAGAGGTTGTCTTTTGTGTTTGAATTAGAATAGACCTAAAACAGTTCCATCACTTTCAACATCCATGTTGAGAGCTGCTGGTCGTTTTGGAAGTCCTGGCATGGTCATGACATCACCAGTTAAGGCAACGATGAAGCCTGCACCAAGTTTTGGTACTAATTCACGAATAGTAATTTCAAAGTTTTCAGGTGCACCAAGAGCGTTAGGATTATCTGAGAAGCTGTACTGAGTCTTAGCCATACAGATTGGCAGTTTATCCCAACCATTTTGAACGATTTGAGCGATTTGAGTTTGGGCTTTCTTCTCAAAGTTGACTTTGCTACCACGGTAGATTTCAGTAACAATTTTTTCAATTTTTTCCTGAACAGAAAGATTGTTATCGTAAAGACGAGTATAGTTAGCCGGATTTTCAGCAATCGTTTTGACTACAGTTTCAGCAAGTGCTACTCCACCATCTGCACCATTAGCCCATACGCTAGCCAATTCAACTGGAACATCAATTGAAGCACAGAGTTCTTTCAAGGCTACAATTTCAGCTTCTGTATCAGATACAAATTCGTTGATAGCAACTACTGCTGGAATACCGAACTTACGGATATTTTCTACGTGGCGTTTCAAGTTAGCAAATCCTGCACGAACTGCTTCTACATTTTCTTCTGTCAGAGCATCCTTAGCAACTCCACCATTCATCTTAAGAGCACGCAGGGTTGCAACAATAACTACTGCATCTGGTGAAGTTGGCAAGTTTGGAGTTTTAATATCAAGGAATTTCTCAGCTCCAAGATCGGCACCAAAACCAGCTTCTGTTACTGTATAATCTGCTAGACGTAGAGCAGTTTTAGTTGCTAAAACTGAGTTACATCCGTGAGCAATATTGGCAAATGGACCACCATGTACAAAGGCAGGTGTTCCATAGATTGTTTGCACCAAGTTTGGTTTGATAGCATCTTTCAAAATCAATGCCAAGGCACCTTCAACCTGTAAATCACCAACCGAAACAGGTGTGCGATCATAACGGTAGCCAATGACGATATTCGCTAAACGACGTTTCAAATCTTCAATATCAGTTGCCAAGCAAAGGATAGCCATAATCTCTGAAGCAACAGTGATGTCAAATCCATCTTCACGTGGGATACCATTAAGTGGACCACCAAGACCAACAGTTACGTGACGAAGAGCACGGTCGTTCAAGTCAACAACACGTTTCCAGAGAATACGACGTTGATCGATTCCTAGCTCATTTCCTTGGTGTAAGTGATTGTCAATCAAGGCAGAGAGAGCATTGTTGGCAGTTGTGATTGCGTGCATATCACCAGTAAAGTGAAGGTTGATATCTTCCATTGGTAACACTTGAGCATAACCACCACCAGCTGCACCTCCTTTGATCCCCATTACAGGACCAAGAGAAGGTTCGCGAATAGCAATCATTGTTTTCTTACCAATCTTATTCAAAGCATCGGCAAGACCAATTGTAATAGTTGACTTCCCTTCACCTGCTGGCGTTGGGTTGATGGCTGTCACCAAAATCAACTTACCAACTGGATTACTTTCAACTTCATGAATCTTATCAAAACTGAGTTTAGCCTTGTATTTTCCGAATAATTCCAAATCATCGTAAGAAATACCTAGTTTTTCTACAATATCAACGATTGGTTTCAATTCGATACTTTGTGCAATTTCAATATCTGTTTTCATAACAAACTCCTCTACCTCAAATGTGTTATCTCATTATAACATAAAACAAGATTTTTAACAGTCATTATGATTGCTAACGTTCGTAAATATCGCTAAATAACAGACTTTCTTGGTCGCTATTTAAATTTTTATATGCCTATATAGGTTTTAACTATGGATTAATGTGCTTTTTTCCTCTATATTATATCGCTTTCATTTTACTTACAGCTCATTTTTTTGTACAATAGTTCTATGAAAATTTTAGTTACTTCTGGTGGTACTAGTGAAGCAATTGATAGCGTTCGTTCTATTACCAATCACTCTTCTGGTCGACTAGGTAAACTTATCACTGAAACCCTGCTAGAGGCTGGACACCAGGTTTGTTTAATTACAACCTCCCAAGCGGTTAAACCAAGCCCTCATCAAAGCTTAACCATCATTGAAATAAAAAATACAGCTGATTTGCTACAAACTATGAAAGACAAAATAATGGACTATCAGATTTTAATTCATTCCATGGCTGTATCCGACTACACTCCTATATATATGGCTGGTTTTGACAAGGTTCAGGCTAGTCAAGATCTAACAGAGTTTTTAGATAGGAAGAATCAGGAAACAAAAATCTCATCCAAAGATGACGTACAGGTGCTTTTTCTCAAGAAAAATCCTAAGATTATATCTCTTGTGAAAGAATGGAATCCCAACATTCATCTAATTGGTTTTAAATTATTAGTTGATGTCAGTCGGGAACATCTGATACAAATTGCTCGTGAAAGTCTTGAAAAGAACCAAGCCGATTTGATTGTCGCTAACGATCTTACTCAGATTAACGGTGAGCAACATAAGGCTTACTTAGTTGAGAAAAATAGTTTTCAAACTGCTACTGGTAAACAGGAAATTGCTGATTTACTCCTCGATAGAATCCTGAAATTGAATACTTAGAAAGGAATCATATGGCTAATATTACAATCGCTATTACTGGATCTATTGCCGCATATAAGGCTGCTGATTTAGTTAGCAACTTGAAGAAACAGGGACATTCTGTGACTGTTCTCATGACTCAGGCTGCGACAGCATTTATTCAGCCCTTGACCCTTCAAGTCTTATCTCAAAATATCGTGCATCTAGATGTTATGCAGGAACCTTATCCTGACAAAGTCAATCATATCGAACTTGGCAAAGAAACAGATTTATTTATCGTAGTTCCTGCAACGGCTAATACAATCGCTAAATTAGCTCACGGTTTTGCTGACAATATGGTGACTGCTACTGCTCTTGCTTTGCCACACTTTGTACCTAAACTATTGGCTCCAGCTATGAATACAAAGATGTATGACCACCCTGCGACCCAAGCTAATCTTAAAACTTTAGAAGATTATGGTTATACAATTATTTCTCCTAAAGATTCGCTACTGGCCTGTGGTGATATCGGTCGTGGCGCTCTCGCTGATCTTGAAACTATTTTACAACAAATAAAGGATAAACTTCATGAACAAACGCTCTAATATTGCTCCAATCGCTATCTTTTTTGCCAGTATGATTGTCATTCATTTACTGAGTTCAATCCTATTTAACGTACTGCCCTTTCCTATTAAACCAACTATCGTCCACATTCCAGTAATAATTGCAAGTATTATCTATGGACCAAGAATTGGCGCGACCTTAGGTTTCTTAATGGGAATGATTAGCTTGACGGTTAATACACTTACAATTTTACCAACCAGCTATCTCTTCTCACCTTTTGTACCTAATGGTAACCTATATTCAGTTGTGATTGCAATTGTCCCACGTATCTTGATCGGTTTGACACCTTATTTCGTTTATAAACTGCTAAAGGGAAAAGCCGGACTCATCTTCGCAGGTGCACTTGGCTCACTGACTAATACAGTATTTGTTTTAGGAGGAATCTTCTTACTTTTTGGTAATGTTTATGATGGAAATATCCAACTGCTACTCGCGTCTGTAATTTCGACAAATTCAATCGCAGAATTAATTATCTCAGCTATTTTAACTCTCGCTATTGTTCCAAGACTTGAAAAAATTAAACAATAAAAACTGTATCAAGAGATACAGTTCTTTTTTTATCACTGAGCTAAACGGGCTTCTTCTAAAATCTTTTCAATTTTTGTTGTCAGTAAATCAATTGCTACAGTATTGGTGACACCTTCAGGGATCACAATGTCAGCATAGCGTTTAGTAGGCTCGATAAACTGATGATACATAGGTTTTACGACTCCGAGGTACTGATCAATAACGCTATCCAAACTACGACCACGTTCTTCCATATCGCGTTTAATACGACGGATGATACGAACATCATCATCAGTATCAACGAAAATCTTGATATCCATTAAATCACGAAGACGTTTGTCTTCCAAAACCAAGATTCCTTCTACAATAAAGACGTCTTGAGGTTCTTGACGATAGGTTTTCGAGCTTCTTGTATGGGCAGCATAATCATAGGTAGGAATATCAACAGGACGCCCCGCCAACAATTCCTTAATTTGCTCAATCATCAAGTCAGTATCAAAAGCAAAAGGATGGTCATAATTAGTTTTGATTCGTTCTTCAAAGGTTAAATGTGATTGATCTTTATAGTAGGAATCATGCTCAATCATAGAGATTTTCTCATTTGGAAAATGTGACAAGATAGCCTTCGAAACACTGGTTTTTCCTCCACCAGATCCCCCTGTTACTCCGATAATGATTGGTCTGTTTTGCATAGTTGCCTCCGTATTTTTCCTTTGTCTATTTTACCATATTTTTAGAAAATTTTACAGGATGACTTTTCAAATTAGAGTACAAAAAACCTTGTAGTTTAGTTCTACAAGGTTTTAATGTTTTTAATCAAAGTTAACGTATTCTTTAGAAAGTTCAAGAACTTCTTCCATTGTTGAACATTCAGTAAGAGCACGGTTAGCGTATTCTTGCATCTTAGCTGTGTCAAGTTTCTTCATCAAGCTACGTGTACGAAGTACTGAAGTAGCTGACATTGAGAACTCGTCCAATCCCATTCCGACAAGAAGTGGAACAGCAGTTTGGTCACCAGCCATCTCACCACACATACCAGCCCATTTACCTTCAGCGTGAGCTGCTTTGATAACATTATTAATCAAACGAAGAATCGATGGGTTATATGGTTGGTAAAGGTATGAAACTTGTTCGTTCATACGGTCAGCAGCCATTGTGTATTGGATAAGGTCATTTGTACCAATTGAGAAGAAATCAACTTCTTTAGCAAATTGGTCTGCAAGCATCGCAGCAGCTGGGATTTCAATCATGATACCAACTTGGATATCATCCGCAACAGAAACACCTTCAGCAACCAATTTTGCTTTTTCTTCTTCAAGAATAGCTTTCGCAGTACGAAATTCTTTCAACAAAGCAACCATTGGGAACATGATACGCAATTTACCGTGAACAGATGCACGAAGCAAAGCACGCAATTGAGTACGGAACATTTGGTTACCAGTTTCAGAGATTGAGATACGCAAAGCACGGTAACCCAAGAATGGGTTCATTTCTTTAGGAAGATCAAAGTAAGGAAGTTCTTTGTCCCCACCGATATCCATTGTACGAACGACAACAGGTTTACCGTTCATACCTTCAAGAACTGCTTTGTAAGCTTCATATTGGTCGTCTTCAGTTGGGAAGTCTTGAGAATCCATGTACAAGAATTCAGTACGGTAGAGACCAACTGCTTCTGCACCGTTTTCGTTCACACCTTCAACATCTTTAGGGGTACCAATGTTAGCAGCCAACTCGAAGTGTTTGCCATCTGCAGTAACTGTTTTAGCATCTTTCAAAAGAGCCCATTCAGCTTTTTGTTTTGCATAAGCTTCACCAGCTGCTTTGAATTCTGCAATTTGTTCTTCACTTGGATTGATGATTACTTCACCAGTGATTCCAGATACAGCCAAAACATCACCATCTTTTACAAGCTCAGTAATGTTGTTTGTACCCAAAACAGCAGCAATTTCAAGTGTACGAGCCATGATTGCAGAGTGACTAGTACGACCACCGATGTTCGTTACAAAAGCTTTTACAAAGTTTTTGTCTAATTGAGCAGTGTCAGATGGAGTCAAGTCGTGTGCAATGACAATTACTTCTTCATTAATAGAAGCTGGATTTGGCAATTTCTTGCCAAGAAGATTTGCCAACACACGTTTGGTTACGTCGCGGATATCCGCTGCACGTTCCTGCATGTATGGATTATCTTCCATCCCCTCAAAGATCGTAATAAACATGTCTGTTACTTCTTTAAGACCTGCCTCTGCATTTACTTTTTTAGCACGAATTGTTTCTTTAATCTGACCAATCAATTCAGGGTCAGCAAGAACCATCAAGTGAGCGTCAAATACTTGTGCCGCTTCTTCACCAAGCGTACCTACAGCCTTCTCGCGGATAAGAGAAAGCTCGTTTTGAGAAGCTTCAAGAGCAACATCCAAACGAGCCTCTTCTGCATTTGTATCTTCGACTGTAATAGTCTCGAATGATAAATCCGGTTGAACGAGTAGATATGCTTTAGCAACTGCAACACCATCAGATGCTGCGATTCCTTTAAGCATTTCTGTCATATTCTTATGCCAATCCTTCTTTTTCCATTGTTTCTGAGACAGCAGCGATAGCATCGTCAGCGTCTGCACCTTCAGCAGTGATTGTAACATCAGCACCTTGACCTACACCAAGGCTCATAACACCCATGATAGATTTAAGGTTAACTGATTTACCTTTGTACTCAAGAGTAACATCTGAAGCAAATTTGCTAGCAGTTTGTACCAACAATGTTGCTGGACGTGCGTGAATACCTGTTTCTGCCACTACGTGGAAATCTTTAGAAGCCATAATTTGACTCTCCTTTAATTGTTTTCTTTTTGAGTTATATCTGATAACCCTTACAATTTGGTATTATATCACCTTCTGGGATTTTTTTCAAGTATTTTATGGGATTTCTTCTTTTTCCTTTCAGATAACTTGCTGAAAATCTTCTATTTTATGTATCAAAATACATCATGTAGTTTTTTATATTTTTATCATTTTGAAAACGCTGTTATTTATGGGTTTTATTTTTTGCAATCACTATATATTGTGTTCGGTCGTCACTCATCTAAAAAAAATCTACAATATTTAGTTTTTCTTCGTTGACAAAGATTTTTTTTCTGATATACTTAAGAAGTGATTAAATTTTGAAAGAGGAGTTAACGAATGGTAACCGTTTATTCTAAAAATAATTGTGTTCAATGTAAAATGACCAAACGATTCTTAGACAGTAACAACATCGCGTATCGCGAAATCAATCTTGACGAACAACCTGAATTTATTGAACAAGTTAAAGAGCTCGGCTTTAGTGCTGCTCCTATCATTCAAACACCAACTGAAGTTTTCTCTGGCTTCCAACCAGCAAAACTCAAAAAACTTGCTTAACAATCAGGACTCAAAGCTTCTATGTCAATCTTAGAAGCCTTTCTTTTGTAATGAATTAAAGGAAATTTTATGGGATTAAAACAACTTGAGGATGTAACTTACTTCCGTCTAAACAATGAAATTAACCGTCCAGTTAACGGTCAAATTATGCTTCATAAAGATAAAGAAGCCTTGGATGCTTTCTTTAAAGAAAACGTTGTGCCTAACTCAATGGTATTTGATTCTATCATAGATAAAATTGATTACCTCATCAAACAAAACTATATCGAAACAGCGTTTATCAAAAAATATCGTCCAGAATTCTTAGAAGAGCTTTATCAATTTATTAAAGATCAAAACTTCCAATTCAAGTCTTTCATGGCAGCATACAAGTTTTACAATCAATATGCCTTGAAAACGAATGATGGCGAATACTATCTTGAAAGCATGGAAGACCGTGTCTTCTTTAACGCTCTTTACTTTGCCGATGGAGATGAAGCTATCGCGATTGATATCGCAAATGAAATCATCCACCAACGCTACCAACCTGCTACACCATCTTTCCTAAATGCAGGTCGTGCACGTCGTGGTGAATTGGTGTCCTGTTTCTTGATTCAAGTAACAGATGATATGAACTCTATCGGACGTTCTATCAACTCAGCTCTTCAACTTTCACGTATCGGTGGTGGTGTCGGGATTTCTCTCAGCAACCTTCGTGAAGCTGGAGCCCCTATCAAAGGATATGAAGGTGCTGCTTCTGGTGTCGTTCCAGTTATGAAGCTTTTCGAAGATAGCTTCTCTTACTCTAACCAATTGGGTCAACGTCAAGGTGCTGGGGTTGTTTACCTCAACGTCTTCCACCCAGACATTATCGCCTTCCTTTCAACTAAGAAAGAAAATGCCGATGAAAAAGTTCGTGTGAAGACTCTCTCACTTGGTGTTGTGGTACCAGATAAATTCTACGAATTAGCACGTAAAAATGAAGAAATGTATCTCTTCAGTCCTTATTCTGTTGAAAAAGAGTATGGCGTACCTTTCAACTATATTGATATCACTGAAAAATACGATGAATTGGTTGCAAATCCAAACATCCGTAAGACAAAAATCAAGGCTCGTGATTTGGAAACTGAAATTTCTAAATTGCAACAAGAATCTGGCTATCCGTATGTAGTCAATATCGATACTGCTAACCGCGCAAATCCTGTTGATGGAAAGATCATCATGAGTAACTTGTGTTCAGAGATTCTCCAAGTCCAAGAACCAAGTCTTATCAACGATGCGCAAGAATTTGTTCAAATGGGTACTGACGTTTCATGTAACCTTGGTTCAACAAACGTGGTCAACATGATGACTTCACCTGACTTTGGTCGCTCAATCCGTGCTATGGTGCGTGCTTTGACCTTCGTTACTGATAGTTCTCACATCGTAGCTGTTCCTACTATCGACCACGGAAACAGCCAAGCTCATACATTCGGACTTGGAGCTATGGGACTTCACAGCTACCTTGCCCAACAATTGATTGAATACGGATCACCTGAGTCTGTTGAGTTCACTAGCATCTACTTCATGCTCATGAACTACTGGACCCTCGTAGAATCAAACAACATCGCGCGTGAACGTGGCGTTACCTTCCACAACTTTGAAAAATCAGACTATGCCAACGGCACTTACTTTGATAAGTATGTGACTGGAGAGTTTGTTCCAACATCAGAGCGTGTCAAAGAACTCTTTAAAGACATCTTCATCCCTAGTGCAGAAGATTGGGCTGAACTTCGTGATAAAGTACAAGCAGATGGTCTTTACCACCAAAACCGTCTTGCTGTGGCACCAAATGGTTCTATCAGCTACATCAATGACGTATCTGCTTCTATCCACCCAATTACTCAACGTATTGAAGAACGCCAAGAGAAAAAAATCGGTAAGATTTACTATCCTGCTGCAGGATTGTCAACTGAAACCATCCCTTACTACACTTCTGCCTACGATATGGATATGCGTAAGGTGATCGATGTCTATGCTGCTGCTACTGAGCACGTAGACCAAGGGCTTTCACTGACTCTTTTCATGCGTAGTGATATCCCAACAGGTCTTTACGAATGGAAGAAAGAAAACAAACAAACAACACGTGACTTATCTATCCTTCGTAACTACGCCTTTAACAAGGGCATCAAGTCGATCTACTATGTTCGTACCTATACAGATGACGGCGGTGAAGTTGGTGCTAACCAATGTGAAAGCTGTGTGATTTAAGGACTAACTTATAACATCTATACTAAGATTAGGTAACAACAAAAAGTCGGAGTACCGACTTTTTGTGCGGTAGCTCAATCTTAAAGTGATACACTATTCATCCTTATTTTAATTATTAAGATCAAAAGAAAGAGATTTGTAATGGAAACTTACTACAAAGCCATTAACTGGAATGCCATCGAAGATGTCATTGATAAATCAACATGGGAAAAACTAACAGAGCAATTTTGGTTGGATACACGTATTCCCTTATCTAATGACTTAGATGACTGGAGAAAGTTATCAAATAAAGAAAAAGACTTAGTAGGAAAAGTCTTTGGTGGTTTGACACTTTTGGATACCATGCAGTCTGAAACTGGGGTAAATGCTCTCCGTGCAGATATTCGTACTCCTCACGAAGAAGCTGTTTTTAACAACATTCAATTTATGGAATCTGTCCATGCTAAATCTTATTCTTCTATTTTCTCAACCTTGAACACCAAGTCTGAGATTGAAGAAATCTTTGAATGGACTGATACAAACCCATATCTTCAGAAAAAGGCACAAATCATCAATGAGATTTACCTTAACGGAACACCACTTGAAAAGAAAGTAGCTAGTGTATTCCTTGAAACCTTCCTCTTCTACTCTGGTTTCTTTACTCCACTCTACTATCTAGGAAATAACAAGTTGGCTAACGTTGCTGAAATCATCAAACTCATCATTCGTGACGAGTCAGTTCACGGAACCTACATTGGTTATAAATTCCAACTTGGATTCAATGAATTGCCTGAAGAAGAACAAGAAAAATTAAAAGACTGGATGTACGATCTTCTTTACACACTTTATGAAAACGAAGAAGGTTATACAGAAAGCCTTTATGATGGTGTTGGATGGACTGAAGAAGTGAAAACTTTCCTTCGCTACAATGCCAATAAAGCTCTTATGAATCTAGGACAAGATCCTCTCTTCCCTGACTCAGCTGATGATGTAAACCCAATTGTTATGAATGGAATTTCAACTGGTACATCCAACCACGACTTCTTCTCTCAAGTTGGTAATGGATATCTACTTGGTGAAGTTGAAGCGATGCAGGACGACGATTACAACTACGGATTAGACTAAATAAAAAAACAAAAAACATCTGCGTTAAAAACAAACACAGATGTTTTTGTTTTTGTTTTTGTTTATTTTTGTTCTTTATGTTGATTAGATGTTTAAAATATGATAAAATAATATTAGATATGGGGGTGATTCAATGCTAAAACAAGAAAAACTTGATATGATTTTAGATATTGTCAATACCAAAGGTACAATTACTGTTAAAGAGATAATGAATCGTTTAGATATCTCAGATATGACTGCTCGACGTTATCTTCAAGAACTTGCTGACAAGGATCTACTTGTTCGAGTTCATGGAGGTGCCGAAAAGCTTCGTTCTGGTTCTTTTTTGGCAAATGAACGCTCTAACGTCGAAAAACAAGGTTTACAAATCGCCGAGAAACAAGAAATTGCTCGCTTTGCTGGCCATTTAGTTGAAGAAAGAGAAACCATCTTTATCGGTCCTGGGACTACTCTCGAATTCTTTGCTCGCGAACTTCCAATTGATAATATTCGCGTCGTAACAAATAGTCTTCCAGTTTTCATTATCTTGAATGAACGAAAATTGACTGATTTAATTTTAATTGGTGGGAATTATCGAGAAATCACCGGAGCCTTTGTCGGAACCTTAACGCTCCAGGATATTGATAGTCTTCAATTTTCTAAAGCTTTTGTTAGTTGTAATGGAATAAAAGATCATGCTATTGCTACTTTTAGCGAAGATGAAGGCGAAGTTCAAAAACTAGCATTAAAAAATGCCAACAAAAAAATTCTCTTAGCTGACCATAGTAAGTTTGATAAGTTCGATTTTTTCACTTTCTATAACATTGCTGATATTGATACGATTATTTCAGATTCCAAACTGAGTCAAGAAACCCTAAAAGCTTTGTCCAAACAAACAAATATTATTCAATCGACACCTTAAAAAGTCTCACCAATGGTGAGACTTTTTTTATTTTTGTAATGATATCAAAGTGGAGTTTACACACGTTCAGTCCATGAAGTTGCTGTTGTTTTAAGAACTTTGTTGAGTTCATCAATGTTCTCAAAACCAGTTGTACGAAGCCATTCGCGAGCTGCTGCTTCTCCGTCTTTGATGTATGCTTCAACTGAACCTGCCCATGTTGCACGTCCGCAAAGAACACCGTTAAAGTTTGCACCTGATTCGTGGGCAAATACAAGAGTTTCTTGGAAAAGCTTAGCAGACACACCTGCACTCAAGTAGATGTATGGCAAGTTAGTAGCCTCGTCTTGAGCTTTGAAGAAGGCTGCTGCTTCTTCACGTGTATGAACGATTTCACCATCGCCAAATCCTTCAACGTATTTAACGTTAACTGGAACTTCAACTTTCAAGACATCGATGTTAAATCGTGGGTCTGAGAAGACCTTCATAGCACCAATAACCTTGTGTGGTTTTACTTTAGCGTATTCGGCAGAACCTGCGTCCGCAATCTTTTCATCGTAAGCCAAGATTTCAAGGAAGAATGGAATGTCTTCAGCTACACACTCAGAACCAATACGTTCAATGTAGGCTTGTTTTTGTTGGTTAAGTTCGTCAGAGCTATCTACGTCATAGTAAAGCAAGAACTTAACAGCATCTGCACCTTGTTCCTTGATACGTTTTGCAGACCAAACGTCCAAGCAGTCTGGCAAGCGTTTTGTACTTGTTGTATCGTATCCTGTTTTTTCATAAGCAAGAAGAAGACCTGCATTTGGATCAAGAGCTTTTGTAGCTGGAAGTCCGTACTCAGGGTCAAGTAGCATTGATGAAGCATATTTAGTCAACTCATCTGCCACTAATACTTTAAGTTCTTCCATTTGAGCTACTGTTGGCTCTTCTGTTTGGTATTGAGCCATAAGGCGTTTCAAAGCACCACGTTGGTCAAAAGCAAGGGCTGAGATGATACCATTCTCATCTGAGAGTTTTTGCAAGCAAGCGCGTTTATTTTCTGTTAAAACCATTTTATACCTCTTTTACAATTAATTGGTCATATAGACCTTGATAGTTAGCCATATTGACATGACCGGTCATTTTTTCTTGAGCATTAAGCATACCAAGGACATTAGCCTTAGTCAAGAGTTCTTGATCAGATTCTTTATGAAAAAGACCTGAAGAAATCCCTGCTACTGTAGAATCACCCGAACCAACTGGGTTTACAACTTGGATTCTTGGAATATCTACTTTATAGAATGTATCACCGTGTTTTGCAAAGGCACCATTAGCGCCTAATGAAACGATAATCCACTCGATTCCATCAAATAGTGGTTCTTGAAGAACTTCTTTTAGCTCATCCAAGTCTTTAGAAATTTCTCTTCCTAAAAGTTGAGACAACTCTTCATTATTTGGTTTGATAACTGTTGGTTTATGTGGAGATTCAAGAACAGCCTGAAGAGCTGCGCCTGAACAGTCCAATACAACAGGTTTCCCTGCTTGATTAGCAAGTTCAACCAAACTAGCATAGTAATCAACTGAGAGTCCAGCTGGAAGGCTTCCTGAAATAGCAACTACTTCAATACTTTCCAAAAGATCTTTGAAGTGATGAAGAAAATCTAGGCCTTCTTTTTCTTGAACCTCAGGCCCTTTCTCAAGAATTTCAGTTTGATTCTCTCCATGTAGAATTGCGATACAGTTGCGTGTTTCTCCTTGGATCGAGAAGAAACGTTTACTTACTTTATCATCAATATTTTCCACTAGAAATTCACCAAGTTTCCCACCAACAAGTCCAGTCGCAACTACTGAGTCTCCAAATTCTGATAGAACTCGTGTAACATTTAAACCTTTACCACCAGCCGTTTTTGTAACATCTACAACACGGTTGACAGTGTCAATTTTCAACTCATCCAAAGGATATGAAATATCAATGGAGGGATTCATAGTGACTGTTAGAATCATAAGTCACCTCTTAGTCGTGGTATTCACCACGATCCCATTTTTCAAGGAATTCTGTAAAGAAATTGGCATCCGTTTGATGATCGTTATGTGTTTCTACGTGTTGGATTTTAGCGATCAACTTTTTGTTTTCTTCAGATGGTTTGTATTCAGCGTTGATGAAAGCTTCAATGATATCACACATGAGCAATTCGCCAGTGATTTTACCACCAAATCCAATTACGTTTGCATTCAATTGTTCTTTAGCATAAAGAGCTGTTGTCATATCACGAACTAATGCCGAACGAACACCTGGAACTTTGTTAACAGCATTATTGATACCTACACCTGTACCACAGATACATACACCAAGGTCTGCTTGTCCACTGACTACTGCTTCACCAACTTTTTTACCAAAAATAGGGTAGTGTGTACGAGCGTGATCATAAGTACCAAAGTCGATGACTTCATGTCCTTTTGATTTCAAAAATTCAGAAACCGCCATTTTTTCATTTGTTACGATGTGGTCACATCCAATTGCAATTCTCATTTTATCTTACCTTTCATTCAATATAAAAATTAGCACATTTTGTTCAACATGTCGACACGGATTTGGTGACGACCTCCGTCGTACTTACCATTTACAAAGCCTTTAGCAATGTTTTTAGCCAATTCGTCCCCAACAAGTTGAGCTCCCATCGTAATCATACGTGAGTTGTTGTGACCGCGAGTCATGTAAGCTGAACGTTCGTCAGAAACTTCTGCAGCAACCATTCCTTTAATCTTAGTCGCTACCATAAATGGACCTGCACCATAAGCATCGATTACAATACCAAGGTTTTGTTCTTCTTTCTTGACTTCTTCAGCAACTGCAAGAGTTACATCAACGAAGTCTTGACCATCTGCTGTGACATCCACAACGTGGAAGTTTTCTTTTTCCAAGAAGTCTTTTACAACCTCTTTCAATCTTAAACCTGCAGCATCTGCACCAATAACAATAGACATATTGTATACTCCTTTTTTTATTATAGACTAGTAAAAATTTTTGAATTCAGTTAAAATCACCTTTTCAAAAAATCACTAGTAGTTTTTTTGACACTATTTTGAATTAAAAATGAATACTTCTTTCATTCTTAAAGAGTTTTCTTCAGAGAAAAACCCAAACAATCAATTTGTTAAAACAAACACAAATTGTTCTTTATAAACATAATATACTACTATTGGTTGGAAAAGTCAACATTTTATGTTTGTTTTTGTTTATTTTTTTATAAAATCTCAATATCAAATCCAAGGTGATCAATGTCGCCAGGTTTCAAAACTTTAACATCTTTCTTATCTTCCAGTCTATCCCCTTCTTCGAACGAAGTAGACAAACCTGACCATGGTTCCAAAGCAATAAAAGGACCTTTATTAAGAGTTGACCATACGATTAGATTTGGAAACTCTTTAAAATGTAGTTTCAAACCTTTATCATGTTTTCGTGAACGCAAAGCTACTGTGCGAGATTCCAACTCATCTAATGTCACAGCATCGTAGCTAAAGAAGTCATAATTCAAGTCTATTTCTTTTTGATTATTTAACCAAGAACTTCTATCTTTTAAATCCAACATTCCTGTTTCTGGGAATGGTTTCGGAACTGTACATGTTTCTTGCTTTTCAAATTCCAGATAGTAATCTTCATATGCCTCGTCATTTAGTAAGGGACAGTTAAAACCAGGATGCCCACCGATAAAGTATGACATATTTTTTTCAGTTTCTTTATTATAGATTTTATACTGTGTACGTACAGTTTTACCTGACACTGTGTAAGTAATTTCTAAGCGAAAATGATAAGGGTAATTTGCATACATTTCCTCATCATCCTCAATAGCGAATGTAACAGAATTCTCTGTTTGGTTCACTAATTCAAATTCTTTTTTTCTTACTAAACCATGGCGTGGTATTTTTCCTTTTACTTGACTACCATCTTCTTGATCATATAGGACAGTATCATTTCTAACCGAGCCACAAATTGGGAATAATACAGGAGCTTGTCCACTCCAATAAGTTGGATCTCCCTGCCACAAATACTCTACACCATCTTTATCTTTTATAGAAGATAGCGCCCCTCCTAGAGACTGAAACTCTACTTGTAAATAATCTGATTTTAATTCAATCACTGCTTATACCTCCATTTTTCAAAAAAACTAGGCTGACTGCTCCATAGTGGAAACTGACAACCTAGTTTTTACAATTTACATTTTTAGGAGCAAATTATTTTGCGTTTGCTGCGTATTCTTCGTTACGTTTGATCATTTGTTTTCTGTACCATGCAAAGATACCAACGTAGAATACAAGGAATACTAATGCGCCAAGAATAGCTTTGATATCACCAGTTGTAGCGTTACCAATTGCCCAACCAAATAGTTTTTCGATTGGTCCTTCAAGAGTTGAGTGAGTAATCAATTGTGATTGGTTCACACCTTCTGGGAAGGCACCTACACCTTTAGCAAGTTCAGTTGCGAATGGTGCGATAAGTGTACCTGAAAGAAGGAAGAGTGGCAACAAGAGAGTTCCGAAGATAATCATACGGAGCAATTTACCACGAGTAACTACCAAGAGAGCTGGAGTCACACCCATAGCGATGATACCAGCAAGTGGCAAGATACCATTTCCGACATTTGAAAGAAGCACTGCTTCAACCAACATGATTGGTGCAAGTACGTTGGCACAAGCCCAGATTTCAGCACGACCAGCGATAAATGGCCAGTCAAGACCGATGTTGAATTTACGTCCTTGAAGACGTTTAGTAGCAACGTTTGTAATACCTTGTGAAAGTGGTTCTACGGCTGCGATAAACCATGAACCGATGAGTGAGAAGAGCTCCAAGCAGACACCGGCAGTCAAACCAAGTGACAACCAACCTTTAATAACAAGTTCCCATGAAGATGCATCTTCTACTCCAGCAACTGGATGTGGAGTTCCCATCAAACCGATAACGATACCAAGGATGAAACCGATGAAGAATTTAGATCCCCAGAAACCGATTCGTTTGTTCAATTTAGCAGCGTCAAAGTCGTATTTATCAAGACCTGGGAAGAATTTATCAAAAATCTTATCCAAAACCATGATAACTGGGTTCATCATGTAGTTCATGTGAGTTGAAGTCATTGGTGATGAACTTGGTGCGTTAAGAAGGTCATCAAATGTTGGTTTCATCAAGTCAGAGTTGATAATTTTAAGAACCCCAACAAGCACAACTGCTGCAGTCGCGATGAAGAGTGAAACTCCTTGGCTAACTCCATTGTTGTCAGCGTACCATTTGATCAAAAGACCTGTGATAGACAAGTGCCAGATATCGAAGATATCAACGTCAAGTGTATCAGTTTTCTTCATTGCAAGCATTACAATGTTGACAATCAACATAACTAGCAAGAAGTATAGAGTCCATGCAGATCCCCAAGTGATTGTAGCAAGCGGTGCCCAACCAACGTCGGTGATGTTCAATTGAATACCAGTATTTTCAACGAATTTTGCAAGTGAAGCTGAGAAAGCTCCATTAAGCATACCGATGATAGCACCGATACCAGTAAGCGCGATGGCAAGTTTGATACCACCTTCAAGTGCTTTGGAGAATTTAACTCCGAAAAGCAAGGCCAATACTGTCAAAATGATCAACATGATGATTGGGCCACCCATAGCCAAGATTGGTTTAAAGAAATCATTGGCTAGATTGATAATGAAATCCATAATTTTTCCTCCCTTTATTTTTATGGAAAATTACAAAATAATAATTAACTTAAACCGTGTTCTTTGATTGCTGCTTCAATATTATCATAGACTGGAGCGCTCATCGCTGGAATACGGAATAAGATAGGTCCAGCTTCAACAACTGGAATACCAGGATCAAAACCTAAGTCAGTTGCAGCAATTGGTGTGAAAATATCATAACCTTTAATCAAGTCTTCATTGACATCTTTTACCATAACTGCGTCACACTGTACATCGTAACCACGGCTAGAGAGCTCTTCTTCTAGAGCGCTTTTAATTTGGTGGCTTGAGTTAACACCTGCACCACATGCAGCAAGAATTTTAATCATTTGGATTTCCTCCGTTTTATATTTACTATGTATTTATGAATTTAAGCAGTTGCTTCTGAGATATACTGGAACAAAGCTTCTGGTTCTGTAATCTTAGAAAGTGCTTCTAGATGACCATTACCTGTAAAGAAGTCCATCAATTGAGCAAGAATATTAGTTTGACTTGAACTTGAATTATTGATGATAAAGAAGAGTAATGAAACTTCTACTTCCTTGTCAGGAGCAATCATGTTGTGGAATGTTACTGGTTTTGGTAAGCGAACCACAACAACGTTTTCAGTTAAATTATGAATCGTGTCTGTGTGAGGGATTGCTACATTCGGCAAGTCCTTCCCAAGAAATTCCATATCTAAACCAGTTGGGAACATTTTTTCACGTTCAATCAATGCCGATCGATAGGTATCCGTAACAACTTTCTTTTCTTCTAATAGGGTTGCAACTTGATCAAATAGCTGCTCTTGATTATCCGCTTCTAGACAAAAGACTAAGTCTTTGCTGAAGAAATGATCTAATCCCATGACCTTCTCCCTTCATATTTAACTTTTATGATACAAGTATAACACTATATGAAACCGTTGTCAATATATTTTTGTTGTATTTTGTTTGATTTTTATTTTTTTTGTTTGATTTTAAACACCAAATAATTTTAAATAGTTTTGAAAAAAGGTAGAAAAAAACAGGACATACATCCTGTTTTTCTATTAATCTTTTTTCGTAGTCCAACTTTGTTCAATCAAAGGAAGCATGTCTTTCAATACTTCAGGTGTTCCTTCTAGAGAAACGTATCTAAACTTACCGTCATCTGACTTAAAGATCCAGATAACTAGATATTTCCCATTTTTAGCAATACAGTTTACAACATAGGCATCATAACCACCAATTTTTGACTTGGATCCCCAAACTTTAGAGAAATCTTTACTTTGTTGTTTGGTTTGATAGACACTAGTAGAAACTTGAACAGGATCAAGAGCAGCATATTCACTTTCACTAACGCCTAGATGCTCTGGCTTAAAGGTGTTTAAGGTTACAATATTAATGTCGGTACCATCACAGTACTGAATATCATCACCACCCTCAACTTCTGTAAAATGAATCCATGATTTTGGAACCTTTACATAACCATAGGTATCTGACCCAATCACCTGTGTATCTTTTATCGTTGATTCGGCTATAGTTGTTGTATCTTGCGTTGTGGTACTTTCCTGAACTGTTGTTGTTTCTGAAGATACTTCTTTTTTAGTTTTTGAACTATTACAAGCAGCGAGACAAAGGCAACACACTAAAAGTGTAGATAAGCTGACGATTTTTTTCATGATCCTTCTCCTTTCACTTCTATTCTAATGAAAGAAAAGATAAGTGTCAAAAGAAAACTGTATTCTATGAAACCTGAGTTAATTCTATGAAACCTGAGTTATAAGTCTAAATTATTCTTCATCCATACTCAAGACGCTGAGGAAAGCTTCCTGAGGTACTTCTACAGAACCGATAGCTTTCATTCGTTTCTTACCAGCTTTTTGTTTTTCAAGAAGTTTACGTTTACGAGAAACGTCACCTCCATAACACTTGGCAAGAACGTTCTTACGAAGAGCTTTGATATCTGTACGAGCAACAATCTTGTGTCCAATAGCCGCTTGGATTGGAACCTCAAACTGTTGACGTGGAATAATTTTCTTAAGCTTATCAACAATAAGTTTCCCACGTTCATAAGCAAAGTCCTTGTGAACGATAAAGCTAAGAGCATCCACCTTGTCTCCATTGAGAAGGATATCCATTTTAACCAGTTTAGATGGACGATACTCTGACAGTTCATAGTCAAAGCTTGCATAGCCACGTGTTGAAGATTTGAGCTTGTCAAAGAAATCAAAGACAATTTCAGCAAGTGGAATTTGATAGATAACATTCACACGATTATCATCGATATAGTCCATCGTCACAAAATCACCACGTTTGCGTTGAGCTAGTTCCATTACTGCTCCAACGAATTCTTGTGGTACCATGATTTGTGCCTTTACATACGGTTCTTCAATGGTCGCAATTTTGGTTGGGTCTGGAAACTCAGATGGGTTAGACACATCCATAGACTCACCGTCAGTTTGATTTACCTTGTAGATAACAGATGGTGCAGTCATGATAAGGTCAATGTTAAACTCACGCTCCAAACGTTCCTGAATAACATCCATATGAAGAAGACCAAGGAAGCCACAACGGAAACCAAATCCAAGGGCTTGAGACGTTTCAGGTTCGAACTGCAAGCTGGCATCGTTCAACTGCAATTTTTCAAGGGCTTCACGAAGATCGTTGTATTTATTTGACTCGATTGGATAAAGACCCGCAAAGACCATCGGATTCATCTGCTTGTAGCCAGATAGTGGCTCTGAAGCAGGATTTGTTGCCAAGGTAACAGTATCACCGACACGAGTATCCTGAACAGTCTTGATAGATGCTGCAATATATCCAACATCACCTGTCGCAAGGAAATCTCGTCCCACTGCTTTAGGTGTGAAGATACCAACTTCGGTAACATCAAAGGTTTTACCATTACTCATGAGCTGAATCTTATCGCCTGGTTTGACAACTCCATCCATAACACGAACCTGGAGGATAACTCCACGATAAGCATCGTATACTGAGTCGAAAATCAAGGCTTTTAACGGTGCTGAAACATCACCAGTTGGGGCTGGTACTTTTTCGACAATTTGCTCCAAAATGTCTTCGATACCGATACCAGCTTTTGCTGAAGCTAATACAGCCTCACTCGCATCTAGACCAATGACATCTTCGATTTCTGTACGCACGCGCTCCGGATCTGCTGCAGGCAAATCAATCTTATTGATAACTGGAAGGATCTCCAAATCATTATCCAAGGCTAGGTAAACGTTAGCTAGTGTTTGAGCCTCAATCCCTTGTGCAGCATCGACTACCAAGATAGCACCCTCACAGGCAGCAAGGGAACGTGAAACTTCATAGGTAAAGTCCACGTGTCCTGGTGTGTCAATCAAATGAAAGATATAAGTCTCACCGTCTTTTGCGGTATAATTCAACTCAATAGCATTAAGCTTGATGGTAATTCCACGTTCACGCTCAAGATCCATGCTATCCAGAAGTTGAGCTTGCATTTCACGGCTAGAAACTGTTTCTGTCTTTTCTAAAATACGGTCTGCTAGCGTTGATTTCCCGTGGTCAATATGGGCAATAATAGAGAAGTTACGAATCTTCTCCTGTCGTTTTTTCAATTCTTCTACGTTCATAATTCTCTTCCTTTCAGGGTATCTATTAATTATAAAATGTTTTTAATTTTTTGACAAGACCATACCCTGCTAGGAGTACTAATCTTCAGCAACAAAGCCATCATTTTCAATGAAATAGCGGTCAGTCATACCATGGTCAGTAAAGACAATACCGTGAAGGACACCGCCGTAAACAGCTCCTCCATCCATTCCAATCTTACCGTCTTCTGTCATCCAAAGTTCTGACGTTCCTGGTTTTTGCTCCAAAAGTCCATAAACTGGTGTATGTCCAAAGACAATTGTTTTCCCTGTATGATTAGCTGCTTCGTGGAATGGTTTTCTGAGCCAAACTTTCTTGTAATCTGTAGTATCATGCCAGTCATCCAAAGTCAAATCAATGCCAGCATGAACGAAGATATACTTATCTGTTTCAATCACAAAAGGCATCTGACGGATAAACTCCACTAAGTCAGCTGCTTCAGTTTCAACACGCTTAGCATCTGCTACAGCATCTACTGGTGCATCCAATGGGCGACCTAGAATAGAATTAATAGTTGTATCCCCACCATTACGACGATAGTGTTCATAGCTTTCTTCAGGATTATCCAACCATGTTAAAAACATATACTCATGATTTCCTGAAATGCAAATCGCTCCTTGATTTTCTACCAAGTCCTTAACCATCTCAATAACACGACGACTGTCTTCTCCTCTATCGATTAAATCACCAAGAAAAAGTAATTGGGTTTTGCCATCCCATGTTTTAAGAAGGTCTTCAAGCATTCCTGCTTTTCCGTGAACATCACCAATTACATAATAATCTGTCATTTATTTCTCCTTACTTTGCAATAATTCTCTAGCTTGTGTAAGAGCTGCAGCTGTTACATTCTCCCCTGCCAACATCTTGGCAACTTCTTCTACGCGTTCTTCCAAAGTCAAGAGACGAACAGTCGACACAGTTGAATGCTCATCACTAATTTTTTCAATAAAGAACTGATAATCTGCGATAGCAATGACTTGTGGTAGATGGGAAATCGCTAATACTTGGCCATGTTGACCAATTTTATGAATTTTTTGCGCAATAGCTTGAGCCACACGTCCTGAAACTCCTGTATCTACTTCATCAAATACAATGCTGGTCTTGCCTTCCTTGCGTGAAAAAGCAGACTTGATAGCCAACATGAGACGAGACAATTCACCACCAGACGCTACTTTAACTAATGGTTTAAAGTCTTCACCAGGGTTGGTTGAAATATAAAACTCAACACTCTCATTACCCTCACGACTAAATTTAGCATTTGTAAACTGAACCTGAAACTGAGCTTTGTCCATATAGAGGTCTTTCAGTTCTTGCTGAATTTCAATCTCTAATTGTTTAGCTAGTTTGTGACGAGCAGATGAAAGCTGGCTTGCTAGATCAACAAGACTTACTTCCAACTTTTTGAGTTCTGCTTCCATATCATCTGAGGATAGATGATGACCTGTCAGTAGATTGTATTCTTCTGTGATTTTAGCAAAATACAGCAAAACATCGTCAACATTTCCGCCATACTTACGTGTAATGGAATGAATGAGATCTAAACGATTTTCAATCTGCATCAAGCGATTGCCATCGAAATCTAAATCTTCGATAATATCCTCTAAACGCTTAGTGACATCCTCTAAAACATAATAGGATTCAGATAGAGATGTCGAGATTTCACGGTATTCTGCATCATAGTCTTCTAAACTTTCCATATCATTCATAGCTGAACGTACGTTAGCTAGGCTTGAAAATTCTTCATTGTCTAACATAGCATAAGCATTGGTCAAGGTATCAGCGATATGTTTGTGATTTAAAAGTTTGTCTCGTTCTTGGTTTAATTTGAGGTCTTCACCAGGCTTTAAGGCTGCAGACTCAATCTCAGCCATTTGAAATTCCAACATTTCAATTCGAGTCTTGTGTTCTTCTTGGTTTTTCTTAACTTCGAGAAGTTGTTTACGCATGTTGCGATAAGCTTCAAAGTTGGTCTGATAAGCTTGTTTAAGTTCAAGAAACGCTGCATCACCAAACCCATCTAGCATCTGAATGTGCAATTGTGGTCGCATTAACTCTTCTTGGTCATGCTGACCATGGATATCTACTAAATGCTGTCCGATTGAGCGCAGAACTGAAAGATTAACCATCTGTCCATTGACTCGACTAACACTTCGCCCGTTTTGTAAAATTTCACGACGGATGATGATTTCATCCCCTAACAAGAGACCTTGCTGATCAAAAAGCTCTTGAAGAGCCCGACTATTTTCAATTGAGAAAAGACCTTCGATTTCAGCCTTAGGAGCACCATGACGAATAACGTCCGTTGTGGCTCTGGCTCCTAGCATCATATTCATAGCATCGAT
Source organism: Streptococcus sp. Marseille-Q6470 (assembly GCF_946902905.1). Taxonomy (NCBI): domain Bacteria; kingdom Bacillati; phylum Bacillota; class Bacilli; order Lactobacillales; family Streptococcaceae; genus Streptococcus; species Streptococcus sp. Marseille-Q6470. The sequence continues at coordinate 275,048 of NZ_OX336385.1, read as the reverse complement.
GATGATTGACTTTCCAGCACCAGTTTCCCCAGTAAGAACTGTCATTCCTTTCTCAAAATTAAGTGAAATAGACTCAATGATGGCAAAGTTTTTAATAGAAATTTCAAGTAACATACGGTCCTACCACTTTTTAACTTGTTCAACAATTTCTAATGCTGCTTCTTCAGTTCGAGCTACAATTAAAATTGAATTATCGTCTGCTAAACAGCTAAAAATATTATCCGAAAATGATTGAATTAATTGGCTTTTTACAAAAATTGTATTCCCAGGAATGATATCTAAATTAATGAGATTCCCCATTCTTTCAAAACTTTCGATATTATTCTCAGCCAACTGTAAACTTTTAACTACAGATTTTGGTAATTCGTAGACATAAGTATTATCTTTCAAAGGAATTTTTACAATCCCTAGTTCTTTTATATCTCGAGATACCGTTGCTTGAGTAGCAGTGATTCCTGCTTCTCTCAAATGTTCAACGATTTCTTCCTGTGTTCCGATTTGATAGTCAGTTACAAATCTTCTAATTTTTTCAAGTCTTTCTTTTTTATTCATCTTTAAACTCTCTATGTGCTTTTTCTACTATTTGTTCTATTTCAGAAAGCGCCTGATTGCTCGCTTGTTCTTCTTTACGTAAATAAGCAAGAAATTCAATATTCCCGTGTCCGCCTTGAATCGGAGAAAAATCCAATCCTAGAACGGAAAATCCTTCTTTGACTGCCATTTCTGTAACGGTTTCTAGTACATTCTTGTGAACCTTAGCGTCTCTAATAATACCATTTTTACCAATTTGTTCTCGACCTGCTTCAAACTGAGGTTTGATAAGTGCGACGACTTCACCTTGGTCTTCCAAGACTCTATGTAGAGCTGGTAAAATGAGACTCAAAGAAATAAAGCTCACGTCGATACTTGCAAAGCTTGGTTCTACTTCAAAGTCCTTTTTTTCAGCATAACGGAAATTAAACTGCTCCATGCTAACAACACGTGAGTCTTGACGTAGTTTCCATGCAAGCTGATTAGTCCCAACATCAACTGCATAAACTAGTTTTGCACCATTTTGAAGCATAACATCCGTAAAGCCTCCTGTTGAAGCACCAATATCAATTGTTGTTTTACCTTCAACTGATATCTCAAACCTCTCTAAGGCTTTTTCAAGTTTTAAGCCTCCGCGGCTCACATACTTAAGTTTCTCACCCTTGAGTTTCAATTCTGTATCATCTGGGATTTTTTCTCCTGGCTTATCGAAACGCTCACCGTTTAGAACAGCAACAACCAAACCCGCCATTACGCCGCGCTTAGCTTGTTCTCTTGTTTCAAATAATCCCTGTTTGTAGGCAAGTACATCTACTCTTTCCTTAGCCATCAATTCTCAAACTTTCTACTATTTTTACAATTGGTTCTTTATCAAACTCAACTAATTGACTAATCTCTTCTAGCTTTGTATTCGCCTGATCCAAGGTGTGATTGCAAAAAACTTTTGCATCATCCAATCCTAACAAAGCAGGATAAGTCGACTTCTCAGCTTGCAAATCTTTCTGAGGTGTTTTACCGATTTCTTCAAAACTAGCCGTAACATCAAGGACATCGTCTCTAATTTGAAAAGCAAGCCCAATCAGTTCTCCAACTGTTTCTAGTTGTGTTTGAAGGTTTTTATCCAATCCTGCAATGATTCCAGCTGCTTGAAATGGAAAAGCCAAGAGCTTTCCAGTCTTGTTAGCATGGATGGTCTGAAGTTCTTCTAAGTTTAAGTGTTTGCCTTCACCTTCCATATCTAAAACTTGACCGGCTACCATCCCCATACTTCCGGAAGCAAGTGATAAGTTTGCTATCAAATCTACCTTAGTTTGGTTAGGCAAATCTGCTTGCGCTATCAAGGCATAGGGATCCAGAAAAAGCGCATCTCCTGCTAAAATAGCTAGGGCTTCTCCATAGACTTTGTGATTGGTCAAACGTCCCCGTCGAAAATCATCATTATCCATTGCAGGAAGATCATCATGGATCAAACTTCCAGTGTGAATCATCTCAAGCGCCGCTGCAACCTTAGCATGGGCTGGTGCGATAGACACTTGCAAAGATTCCAAAACTTCTAGAAGTAGATAGGGGCGAATTCTTTTACCACCAGCATGTATGGAATAAAGAACGGCTTCTCTTAAGTTTGTTGCAAATTGCTGGTCGCCATAGAACTCTTCTAGTGCTGACTCGACCAAAGCTAATTTTTCCTGCTTGTTCATAGGAGTTCGCTTTCTGTTCCATCTTCTTGCGTGACTTTAACCAAGGTCTTTTCAGCCTTATCAAGTGTAGCTTGCAATTCTTTTGATAAGATCATTCCCTTTTGAAAAGCAGCAATGGCATCTTCTAGTGCAATTTCACCATTTTCTAAACTCTGAACAATGGTTTCAAGTTCTGCTAAATTTTCCTCAAATTTCTTTTGTTTTGACATCTTTCACCTCTAATTCTACCTGACCATCTCGCATCATCAGCATAACTTGGTCATTTACTTTCAAATCTTTTGCTGAAGATACCACAGCATCTTCTTTTTTAACAATGGCAAAACCTCTTGCCACAATTCTGCTAGTATCTAACATCACTAGCGCTTCTGACAAACGTTTCACCTCAGCAACCTTGGCATCGTATGTAACAGCCATCTGACTACGAAGTAACTTTTTTAATTGTAGCAGTTGGTCCTGGTAACGATGGATCTTATTGATAGGCGATAATTGTTCTAAATGATGAACTTGTTCCAAGACTCTTTGTTGTTGTCTAACAAGTTCTGAACTGACACTTTGTTTGAGACGAAGTTGTAACTGATCCAATCGCTGTAAGTAACCATCGTACAAGCGTTCAGGTTGCCTAAAAATAACAGACTGACTTAGGACCTGTAAAGCTTTCTCTTTCTTAGATAGGATATTTTGTACTGCAGTAGCCATTCTTTTCTCTTGATTCTTCAGATAAGTCAAAAGATCTAACTTAGTAACAGGAGTCGCTAGTTCTGCTGCAGCAGTCGGAGTTGCTGCTCTCTTGTCGGCAACAAAATCAGCCAAGGTTACATCTGTTTCGTGGCCCACACTTGAAATGATGGGCAGCCGTGATTCAAAGATAGAACGCACTACAATCTCTTCGTTAAAAGCCCATAGATCTTCGATAGAACCACCACCTCGGCCAATGATGAGAACATCTATATCTTCACGTTCATTTGCTCTTGCAATATTACGGGCAATCTCCTCTGCTGCCCCTTCGCCTTGAACCTTGGTAGGATATAAAACAATCTCTACCCCTGGAAAACGTCTGCTAACAGTAGTAATGATATCCTGGATAACAGCACCACTAGGACTAGTCACAACCCCGATGCGTTTTGCAAACTGAGGTATTGCTTGTTTAAAGCGGTCTTGAAAAAGGCCTTCTTCTGATAATTTCTTTTTTAATTGTTCGAACTGAATCGCAAGAGCCCCTACACCATCCGGCTCTACCTTTTCAATGATGATAGAGTAGCTCCCACTTGGTTCATAGACTTGGACACGACCGATAACATTGATCTTCATCCCTTCTTCCAAATCAAAACCTAGTTTCTGATAAATACCTGACCAAATAGTCGCTTGGATAACCGCTCGATCATCTTTTAGAGAAAAATATTGGTGAGTGGGACGCTTCCGGAAGTTAGAAACCTGACCAGTTAAATAGACCCTCTCCAAGTATGGGTCTTTATCGAATTTCATTTTCAAATACTTGGTCAAAGTTGTTACCGACAAATACTTTTCCATCTCAACCTCCTTCTTTCTCTAGTTTTTCCTGGGTATTATTATACCAAAAAACCGTTTAAAAATCTCTTTTTTCACCTCTAGAATACGAAAACGAAACTGAATTCTTTTAACCTTCTCTTATAATATACAAAAGCCCTTGGAAAACTCCAAGGGCTTTAATTAGTTCACTGAACTATTTTATTTTTTCAAGTTGTAGAATGATTTCAATCCACGGTATTCAGCTACTTCACCAAGTTGATCTTCGATGCGAAGCAATTGGTTGTATTTAGCGATACGGTCTGTACGTGAAAGTGAACCAGTCTTGATTTGTCCTGCATTTGTTGCAACTGCGATATCAGCGATTGTTGAATCTTCAGTTTCACCTGAACGGTGTGATACAACGGCAGTGTAACCAGCTTCTTTCGCCATTTCGATAGCATCGAATGTTTCAGTAAGAGTACCGATTTGGTTAACTTTGATAAGGATTGAGTTAGCTGCGCCTTCTGCAATACCTTTTTCAAGGTATGAAGTGTTTGTTACGAAGAAGTCGTCACCAACCAATTGAACTTTACCACCAAGACGTTCAGTAAGAGCTTTCCATCCGTCCCAGTCATTTTCATCCATACCATCTTCGATAGTGATGATTGGGTATTTGTTTACCAATTCTTCAAGGTAGTCGATTTGTTCAGCAGCAGTGCGGACAGCAGCTCCTTCACCTTCGAATTTAGTGTAGTCGTATACTTGACGTTCTTTATCGTAGAATTCTGATGATGCACAGTCAAATCCGATAAATACGTCTTTACCTGGAACATAACCAGCAGCTTCGATAGCAGCAAGGATAGTTTCAACACCATCTTCAGTTCCTTCGAAACGAGGAGCGAATCCACCTTCGTCACCTACGGCAGTTTCCAAACCACGTGATTTAAGGATTTTCTTAAGTGCGTGGAAGATTTCAGCACCCCAACGAAGAGCTTCTTTGAATGTAGGTGCACCAGCAGGTACGATCATGAATTCTTGGAAAGCGATTGGAGCATCTGAGTGAGAACCACCGTTGATGATGTTCATCATTGGAGTTGGAAGAACTTTAGTGTTGAATCCACCAAGATAGCTGTAAAGTGGGATTTCAAGGTAGTCAGCAGCAGCGCGAGCTACAGCGATAGACACACCAAGGATTGCGTTTGCACCCAATTTACCTTTGTTAGGAGTACCGTCAAGAGCGATCATAGCACGGTCGATAGCTTGTTGGTCACGTACATCGTAGCCGATAATTGCTTCAGCAATGATGTTATTTACGTTGTCAACAGCTTTTTGTGTACCAAGACCACCGTAACGAGATTTGTCACCGTCGCGAAGTTCAACTGCTTCGTGTTCACCAGTAGAAGCTCCTGATGGAACCATACCACGTCCGAAAGCACCTGATTCAGTATAAACTTCTACTTCAAGTGTTGGGTTACCGCGTGAGTCTAGGACTTCGCGAGCGTAAACATCAGTAATAATTGACATTTTTTACTCTCCTTTGAGTTAAATTATTTTACACCTCTATGATACATCAAAAAGATACCTTTTTCAAGAAAAAACGTTATCTTTGTGCAAATTTTCCTTAAGTTTGTTAAGTAATCGCTTTCTTTTCGGCCTTATCTATAGACTTTTATGATATACTATATTTATGACTGATATATCAAAACAACTATTAGAAAAAGCTCATGGCGGGCTTAAACTAAATCCAGACGAACAAAGGCGTTTTCTTGGCACTTTTGAGGAACGTGTACTTGGTTATGCAAGTCTTGAAACTGCAAATGATGACAAATTCCAAAAAGGTTTTTTGACTATTTTAGAGACCCTAAAGAAAGAAACTGAACCTCTATTTGTCAAAATTTCTCCTCAAGTTGAATTTGATAAACAAGTCTTTTACCTAAAACATGCCAAAGATGACAATTGCCAAGCAACTATCGTTTCTGAAGATCATAACTCTTCTCCTTTTGGCATGGTCATACACAGTGATAGTCCTGTTCAAACCCAAGAAAAAGACCTTAAAAAGGCCTTTTCTAACTTATGGCAAGAGAAAGAGCCAAAGGCTCCAACTTCTTTTTGGAAAAAATGGTTTGGTTAACTCTATCTCAAAGACATGATTCGGGCAATACTTGCCGCGGTATGTTCTAAATAGGTGGCTGCATTTTTTAGACTATTTTCCAATGGCTCGCTTTTTTCAAGTATCGAAAAAGCGGCAATGATATTCTCAAATGGTAGGGAGGGTAAATCCTGATCTAAACTGCCACAAAAAGCAATGACCGGAACACCCTTAGGTGTTCTTTTTGCTACTCCGATTGGAGCCTTGCCAGCTAAACTTTGAGAATCTAATCTACCTTCACCAACAATTATGAGATCAGCATCTGCTACCTTTTCATCGAAATTAATCAAGTCCAAACAAGTTTGAATGCCTGATACGATTTCTGCTCCAGCAAATACACACAAACCAGCAGCAATGCCACCACCAGCTCCTGCGCCCTCTAACATGAATACATCTGGGTCAATATTTTCATAAAATTCCCTAATCGCCTCGTCAACCTCTTCAAATTCATAAGGCTTTAAGCCTTTTTGCTTCCCAAATGTATAGGTGGCGCCACGGGGTCCACAAAGAGGATTAGTCACATCTGCTAGGATTCTTACATGAACGTCTGCAGGAATTTCAATGACTCTCTCCTTGGAAATTTTCCTGATAGCAGACAGAGATTGGCCACATGCCTGAAGTTCATTCCCATTTTCATCGTAAAACTGATAACCGATTCCAGCAGCAATACCAATACCACCATCGTTACTAGCCGTACCACCGACACCGATGTAGATATCTTTTACCCCTCGGTCTATGAAATGGAGAATAAGTTGACCAATTCCCTTTGTTTGAATCTCTAGTGGATATCGTTTTTCATTAGGAATTTTTTCAAGACCGATTAAATCTACAACTTCAAACAGGGCTAATTCCCCTTTTTCATAATAGCGTATTTGAACCTCATCACCAAAAGGTCCGGTTACCTGGACTGTTTTTTCTTCCAGATCTAGAGAACTTTTAATAGCATCTACTGTCCCTTCACCTCCATCACCGACAGGTAAAAGCAGATATTCAGCATCTGGGATCACCCTTTTAAATCCTCTTTTTATAGCTTCTGCTACTTGGTTTGCGGGAAGACTCTCTTTGAAAGAGTCCGGTGCGATGACAATTTTCATGTTCATTCCTCTTTCTAACTAAAGGAGATTTATTTTTTCTAAAACTTTTGCAAAATCTCTTTCATCTACCTGAAGATTTATTTCCTTTTTCACAATATCCTTAGCGCAGAAAGCTATAGCAAATCCTGATCGTTTAAGCATGGCCAAATCATTAGCGCCATCACCAATCGCAATCGTTCTCTCAAACGGCACTTGTAATTCTTGAGCCCATCTCACGAGGGTTGCTTCTTTTACTTCTCTGCTTATAACCGGACCAATAAGATTGCCAGTTAAATGTCCATCTTTTATTTCCAGTTGATTAGCAGTACATAATGAAATCCCCAAATCTTTTGCTAATCTTTCCACGATGGTCGTAAATCCACCCGATACCAAACCGACTTCTATCTGATTTTCTTGAAGAGTTTTGACAAATTGCGTAGCATTTTTACTAAGGTGTAGTTCACGATAAATCTTATCAAAGACATCGATAGAAAGCTCTTTTAGAAGGGAAACACGTTTTTTTAAACTTTCTTCAAAGTCTAATTTTCCACTCATAGCCTGAGCAGTTAGCTGAGCTACTTCCTTTTCGCAATCTGCCTCTTTCCCCAATAAATCAATGACCTCTTCTTCTATCAGAGTGCCATCTACATCGAGCACACAGAGACCCTTGATTGTTTGCATATATACTCCTTACTTTATCATCTCAAAAAATCGTATGAAATTTTCATACGATTTTACATACTTAATTTACTAAGCTGTGATATAAATCAACATAGGACTGACAAGCTGTATCCCAAGAGAAATCACATTCCATAGCTTGCACTTGAAGTTTCTTCCAAACGTCAGGATGGTTATAATAAACATCCAAAGCAGTTTGAAGAGCCCAGTTAAGCCAGTATGGAGTCAAGTTGTCAAAACTAAATCCAGTACCAGTTCCTTCAATCGGATTGAATGGCTGAACAGTATCTCTCAAACCACCTACCTCATGGACAAGAGGTAAAGTACCATAGCGCATAGCCATCATTTGAGAAAGTCCACATGGTTCAAAGCGACTTGGCATGAGGAAAATATCACACGCAGCATAAATCTCTTGTGCCAACTTCACATCAAAGGTAATATTAGCGGATAATTTATCTGGGAATACTTGGCCAAACCATGAAAAGGCTTGTTCAAAGCCAGGATCACCTGTACCCAAGAGAACGATTTGAACATCATCTTGAAGCATGCGATGCAAACCTTCAACGACGACATCAAAACCTTTCTGTCTTGTCAAACGCGACACAATACCAATCATTGGAACATCGGGACGAACCGGAAGACCAACTTTTTCTTGAAGTTTAGCTTTATTCTGAGCTTTTCCTGATAGGTCTGATTTATTAAAATGATAATCCAACAAAGGATCCGTTTCTGGATTATAAAGATCCGTATCTATTCCGTTTACGATACCAGACACCTTACCGGACTCCATTCGAAGAATCTGATCCAAACCACATCCAAACTCTGTTGTCATGATTTCATAAGCATAGCTTGGCGATACAGTAGATACACGATCTGCATAGAGGATACCAGCTTTCATCCAGTTAAGACAGTCATTCCAGCGAACTGTACCATCCGCATAGCGTTCAAATCCAACTCGGAACAAATCCCAAAGCATACCTTCAGAAAATTGACCTTGGAATTCCAGGTTGTGGATTGTTAAGACAGTCTTAATGTTTTGGTAGGCCTGGATCCATCTGTATTTTTCCTTCAACAAGAAAGGAATCATAGCTGTATGATAATCATGAGCATGAAGAACATCTGGAATAAAACCAATACGCTCCATAGCTTCTAAGGCTGCAAGTTGGAAGAAGGCAAAGCGTTCACCATCATCGAAATCACCATACACATGACCACGGAAGAAATAATACTGGTTGTCAATAAAGTAGAAGGTAACACCATTTAAAACAGTCTTCTTAATGCCACAAAATTGTCTACGCCAACCAACATATACTTCAAATTGAAGAACATCTTCAATTTGATCTCCAAACTTGGCTTCCACCATGTCATAGTATGGCAGGATAACAGCAACTTCATGTCCAGCTTTAACTAATGATTTTGGAAGAGCCCCGATAACATCTCCCAAGCCACCTGTTTTAGAAAAAGGGGCTCCTTCAGCTGCTACAAATAAAATTTTCATGAAAGAATGTCCTCTGTTACTTTTTCACCTTTTTTGATGACAACAGGATTTTCTGCTGTACCACGAATAACAACTCCATCAGCTACTTCAGCACCCTTATCAATAATTGCATACTCAACTTGAGCACCTTCACCAATGACAACACGAGGGAAAACAATAGATTCTTTAACTAAGCTATCTTTATGAATTTGAACATTACGCGAAACAACTGAACGAACAACCTTACCTTCGACAATACTACCAGAAGCAAACTGCGAAGTATTTACTTCACAACCAGGTGCATAATAAGTTGGTTCTTCGTTTTTCACCTTTGTGTGAATCTTTTGATTTGGAGAGAATAAAGAGTAGAATTTATGCTGATCAAGCATATCAATATTGGCTTGGTAGTATGTTTCTACAGAATGAATATTTGCTAAGTAACCAGTATACTCGTATGCAAAAGCGCCTGATTCCGCTGCCAAGTCACGTAGAACATAACGTAGTTTTTCTGGGTGTTCTTTCTGAGCTTCTTCTTCCAGACGTTCAATCAACCATTGAGTATCTACAACAAAGATATCCGTTGACATGTTGTAGTATTCTTGTTCAGCTTTTTTATCAAAGAGTTTGTGAGAGAGCACGTGATCAGTTTCATCAATATCTAGGATAGCATTTACTTCTGAAATATCCTTTTTAGGTAGTTTCTTATAAACAACCGTAATAGGAGATTTTGTAGTATTATGCAAATGGAAAACCTGAGTAAGATCAATATTTACCAAAACGTCACAGTTCAAAGAAACCGTTTGGTTAGATCCAGAACGTTTTAAATAAGTCAAGAGTTGTTGATAATACTCTTTACCGACTGTACTGCTTTCTACACGTGTATTGTAAATACCTAGATAGTAGTGACTAAGTAGTGTATTCAAGCCCCATTCACGTCCTGAACGAATGTGGTCAAATACAGAGCTGATGTTATCTTGTTGGAAGATTCCAAAGACACTTCGAACACCAGCATTTGCTAAACTTGAGAGTGGGAAGTCAATCAAACGATACTTTCCTCCAAATGGCAAACTTGCCACTGGACGGTTACTTGTCAAGGTTGACATATCATGAAAACCAACAGTGTTTCCTAAAATCGCTGAATATTTATCAATCTTCATCTGTTGCTACCCCCACTACTTCGTTATATCCGACTACTTGTACTTCTTCTGTACCATCAATTTCAACACCATCGGCAATAATTGCACCTTCACCGATGATTGCACGTGTAATTTTAGCACCTCTACCGATAACTGCTCCACTCATGATGACAGAATCAACAACTTCTGCTCCCTTACGAACTTGAGCAGCTGTAGAAAGAATGGAATGTTTTACAGTACCATTCACGTAACATCCATCTACTACTAGAGAGTCTTCTACTTGAGCAAATTCTCCAAGGAAGTTTGGTGGAGCGATAAGGTTACGAGAATAAATTTTCCATTGACGATTACGGCTATCTAGAGCATTTTCTGGAGAGATGTATTCCATATTTGCTTCCCAAAGAGATTCGATTGTACCAACATCCTTCCAGTATCCATTGAACTCATAAGCATAGACACTTTCACCAGTTTCAAGATAATTTGGAATAACATTCTTTCCAAAGTCTGACATGTCAATATTATTCTTTTCAGCTGCAACTAGCATATTGCGTAGACGTTTCCAATCGAAAATATAAATACCCATTGATGCCTTGGTTGATTTTGGTTGGGCAGGTTTTTCTTCGAATTCAACAATGCGATTATTAGCATCTGTATTCATGATACCGAAACGACTAGCTTCTTTTAGTGGTACATCCAAAACAGCAACTGTCAAGCTGGCATTGTTATCCTTGTGTGATTGGAGCATATCATCATAGTCCATCTTGTAGATATGGTCTCCTGAAAGAATCAAAACATACTCAGGATTAATGCTATCGATATAGTCAATATTTTGGTAAATGGCATGACTTGTACCTTCGAACCAACGATTTCCTTCACTTGCAGAGTAAGGTTGAAGGATAGAAACACCTGAATCAATTACATCAAGACCCCAACTAGAACCGTTTCCGATGTGATTGTTAAGAGCAAGAGGTTGATACTGTGTGATAACCCCAACATTGTGGATACCAGAGTTGGCACAGTTAGAAAGAGCAAAGTCAATGATACGATAGCGCCCACCAAATTGCACAGCAGGTTTTGCAATGCTTTGAGTGAGTTTACCGAGACGAGTTCCTTGCCCACCGGCAAGGATTAAAGCTAGCATTTCATTCTTCATTTTCTACTCCTTTTTGAGATTTATTTGATTCTTTTTTAGCGGGTTTCAAGCGACGTTTGATTTTCCAGATACTTGCCCCCAAAGCTGGCAAGGTAAATGTCAAAGTCTGCTCATAATCCTTCCATAATCCTTCTTGAGTTTGAACTGTTTGGTTGTGCTCTTTCCAAACACCACCCCATTGTTCTAACTCAGTATTCCATATTTCTTCGTATACGCCTGCAACCGGAAGACCAATTGTGAATTCAGGACGTTCTACAGGTGCCATATTGAAGACACAGACTAGCATCTCGCCTTTTTTACCCTTACGAATAAAGGATAGAACACTTTGATCTCTATTATCAGCATCGATGATTTCAATTCCATCATAACTTGTATCAATTTCCCAAAGACAACGATGGTCTTTATAAAGTTGATTCAGTTGAGATGTGAAGTATTTCATCTTGGCATTCATTGAATCTTCGAGGTTTGACCATTCTAATTGCTCTTCTGATTTCCACTCTAAGAATTGACCAAATTCACTACCCATAAAGAGCAATTTCTTACCAGGGTGACAGATTTGATAAGTGTAGAGATTTCTCAGTCCTGCAAATTGATTGTAACGGTCTCCCCACATCTTATGCATCATACTCTTCTTACCATGGACAACTTCATCGTGTGAGAATGGCAAGAGGTAATTTTCATTAAAGATGTACATAAAGCTGAAGGTAACAAGGTTAAAGTCATACTTGCGGTAAATTGGATCTTCCTCGTAGAAACGTAAGATATCATTCATCCATCCCATGTTCCACTTGTAGTCAAATCCAAGACCACCCATCTCCTTCATTCCAGTAATCTTAGTGCCAGAAGAAGATTCTTCAGCAATCATCATGACATCTGGGTGAGCTAGCTTGATAACGGTATTCAAACGTTGTAGGAAATAATAACCTTCATAGTTGAGATTGCCCCCGTCTTTATTTGGAGTCCAAGGTGCATTATCGTAATCAAGATAAAGGATATTACTTACAGCATCGACACGGATACCATCCAAATGATAGAAATCAATCCAGAACTTAATGCTTGAAATCAAGAAAGACTGAACTTCATTTTTACCTAAGTCGAAGTTTAATGCCCCCCAACCATAGTTATGAGCTTTGTTATGGTCTTGATATTCAAAAGTCGGAGTTCCATCATAGTAGGCTAAGGCATCATCATTGATTGTAAAGTGACCTGGAACCCAGTCCACGATAACACCGATATTGTTTAAATGACACTCCTCAACAAAGTCTTGAAACTCTTCTGGTCTTCCGTAAGAATGTTCTAAACCGAAATATCCCATCAGTTGATAGCCCCAACTCAAACCTAGCGGGTGAGCCATCAAAGGCATAAACTCAATATGAGTGTAGTTCATTTCAACTAAGTAAGGAATCAACTCTTCTTTTAATTGAGCAAAACTATAAGGAGTTCCATCTGGATTTCGTTTCCAGGAACCAGCGTGTGCTTCGTAAATATTAACTGGTCTTTCGAAGAATCCCAAACGTTTTCTACGAGCTAACCAAAGTCCATCCTTCCATTTCTTTTCTGGAATTTCTGTTAACACAGCACCTGTGCCTGGACGTGCTTCATACCGAACAGCTAAAGGATCAATCTTCATAAGTTGATGACCGTTAGCCCGTGTAATATGATATTTATAAATCTGACCCTCTTGGGCAAAAGTTGTAAAAACTTCCCATACTCCAGATTCATTTCGAACCATAGGGATTTGATTTTCAACCCAATTCGTGAAATCACCGACTAGATGAACAGCCTGCGCATTTGGAGCCCAAACACGGAATGTGTAACCCCATTCCCCGTCTTTCTCCTCACGATGTGCGCCCAAATAGTGCTGAAGATGGAAATTTTCGCCTGTTGTAAAAGTTCTTAAAGCTTCTAATGTATCCATAAATCCCCCTTTATATTGTAAGCGTTTTCTTAATTTTTATTATACTACCTTTTTAGATAAGTTTCAAGTAAATTACTATATTTCTAAAAAATATTTTGAAAATCTGAAAATAATTCTCTGATGCAGCCTGGGAAAATCATTTTAATTTTCTGATTTATCTTTGCCTCTTTTCATTTTCTTACATTTTTATATAATAGTAACAAAATATTCGGTTTTTAGCAATTTTTAGCCTGATATTTTTGAAAAATATATTCAAAATCCGTAAAAATAGTGTTTGTGGTATTCAACTTAGATTATAACTATTTATAAACCAAGGATTTTCCCCTAAAAAATGAGAGTGGGACAGAAATCGGTCATTCGTTAGAATTCGATTTCGTCGTCCCACCTCCGCACAGTTGAGAAGGGCTGTAAAAGCTGATGAAATCAGCGTAGTAGAGCCCACCTCAACCACTGCGTCTTGCTCAACAATCCAAAAATAAATGAGAGGCTAGGACTTTTGTCCCAGCCTCATCTTTATTTACTACTCTTTACGATTTATCTGCATTTCCCTGAAAAATAAATTTCTCTGGATATTTTTTGATAAAACTTAGTTCGTTCTCATTTCCATCATAATCATAAACAAAATCATCAGCTTCATCCAACTTCTGATAAAAAGCATCACCATACTCTTCTTCCATCTGTGCTAGCATCTCCGATCTCTCTTCTCTAACAAAGGAGATAGCTCCACCAAAGAATGCAAGAAGATTTTTGAAATTAATAGCATGCTCCGTCATTCCAAATAGTTCCAATCCCTTTAAAGTATCTTCCCAGACAATCCCTGTCGAATTATCGAAAAATTGATAGTGGCCTCCATTGTTTACTTCAATAAAATACCAGATAATCGCCAGAAGGTATCTTTGTTCTAAAGTAAAAATTTTTGCAGAATCGAGATAGTCTTCATAGGTGTTATAGATGTTAACAGTTTCGTATACTGGTTTAATAATATCCCATGAGTCTTTTGCCTTTTGAACATCTTCTACCGTAATATTCTTGTATAATTTCTTATTCTGCGCAATTGTCATTTCTTGATTAGTTTCATTAACATCTTCAAAATAGTATTTTTCTAGCAAGGGATAATCTGCTGGCTTAGCTTCAAAAACTTCCTTTAGAGAACCTACTTTAACCAACTCAATACACCATTCAATGACTGGATTTGTTGAGGAATCAGCATTTTTGATAGCATTTTCTAATAAAGCTAGAGCCTGATTAGCTTCAGTTTCAAAGTCATTCTTCGGGTCACTAGATAAACGCCAATGGGTAAAACCATTTCTATAATACCAAATAGCATCCCTATCTTCTTCAGAGACTATCTCTAAAACTGTTTTTGCCTCTTCAAATTGACTCCAATTATTACAAACTTTGGCTAGTTCACTAAGTACTTGACCACTTAAATTTTCTAAACCAAGCTCTGAGAGGATTTCCTTTATATTTTCGAATTGGTAGGTATGCTTAATGTCTTTAAGACACTGAAGTTTCTCCTCTTCATTTAAGGTGATGAATTTTTCCAGAGTAATTGTATTAATATTCATAGGTTTCTCCCGCTAAAAGCAATGAACTTTTCTAACTTTAATTCAATTAGTAATGAAACTTCTGCTTTTTCTATCTGTCTAGGACTTGAAAATGAACTGCTTTTTCTGAAAATTTTAGTTTTACTTTCGACTTCAAATGAGACTTTCTAGAAGTATAGGCCGGGATCAAAATCCCGACCTCGCATTTTAGTAGAATTGAGTCTTTGAAACATTTTTATTGATTCATTGGACTCTGCAAGAGCGTTTTATCCTACACTTCATTGACTTCGTCTTCAATCTAAGACTTACGCTAAAACATTCAAGACTGCCACACTAACATTGTCAATTGTATTTTCATTTTTTGAACGGCTGTTAGTGATTCGCATTTCAAGGTTACCCGCATTTTCATAATACTGGGATTCTCCTTTAGCATTAAAGACCACTAAGAAATGCTCGTCATCTCCTTGAACTTCGTAGACAATCCAGCCACTGTTTTCAATCGCTGTATGAACAAAGACATGACGGTATACTTCCTCGTATGTAGGATATGAAAAAGCACTAGTCTTTGTTTTAAGACCTATAATCTGACGAATAAATTCAATGCTTTCTTGACGCTCATTAATTAAGTCCCAATTTACTTGGTTCACAGCATCTGGAGCATTATAACTATTCATAGCTCGTTCTCGGTCATCATGAGTCAGGTCACCATTTTCGCCTGTAGCTACTAGTTTTGTACGACCGAATTCTTGACCAAGTTCCATAAAGGAAATACCTTGCATAAGTAGGTTCATTGCAGTTGCTGTTTCTACTTTTTTCATGATACTTGTCTCGTCTTCTGTTGGATGAAGAGTCGCTAGCAAATCATGCAAGTTATAATTATCATGGGCTTCTACGTAGTTGACAACCTGATTAGGACTGAGATAAGAACCTAGTTCATGGCTACCCAGGATCGCTTTTGCAACAATTGGTTCAGTAGCAGCACCACTTACGAAGCCTGTTTTGATATCACCATAAACTTCAGCACCTTTTACCGCATTACGTTGATCATCATTGAAGAAGCCAATATTAGGTAATTGATAGGCATTGTCTTTCTTAGCCTTATCATAAGGAGCAAGACCAGTTCCCATATCCCAGCCTTCTCCATAAAGGATGATTTTAGGATCGACTTCATCCATAGCCCAACGAATCATCTGCATGGTTTTAACATCATGGATACCCATCAAATCGAAACGGAAACCATCGATATTAAACTCATTTACCCAATAGAGAAGCGAATCGATCATGTACTTACGGAACATTTCGTGCTCACTCGCAGTCTCGTTTCCTACACCTGTACCATTTTGATAGCTTCCATCTCTATTCATTCGGTAATAATAATCCGGTACTGTTGTTTGGAATGGAGCATCAACAGTTGAAAAAGTATGGTTGTAAACAACGTCCATAATGACACCAATTCCAGCATCATGATAGGCTTGAATCATCGTTTTCAAATCTCGGATAACTTGACCTGGATCGTTTGGATTCGTAGACAGGCTGGTTTCTGGTGCATTGTAGTTTTGTGGATCGTAACCCCAGTTGTAAGTGACATTCCCATCTGCATCATACTCTTTGTGACGATCTGCAATTGGTTGCAGTTGAACATAGTTAACACCTAGTTCCTTGATGTAGTCAAATGCAGTAGACTGGCCATATTGGTTGACTGTACCAGTTTGAGCAGCTCCTAGGAAGGTTCCTCTTAACTCTGGAGAAACACCTGATGTTTCAGACTTGGTCAAATCACGTACATGCATTTCATAAACGACAGCTTGGCAAGGATTTTCTAAACGCCATGTTGCTTCAGTTCCATTCTTAACTTCAAACCCATCAACTTGGCATTCTTCTTCAGAAAGGATTGCTGAACGTTTGCCGTCTGGACTTGTTGCAGTCGTATATGGATCTCGAGTTACTGATTGATGATGTGGAAATTCTATCTGGTATTGATAAGCTCGTCCTGCAAGATTTTCTGGAACTGTAAGACTCCAGACACCAATGGTATTATATTTATGACTGTATGAATAGCTATTCCCTCGCTCCATCTCATAAGTTCTTAAAATCGGAGCATCATTACTTGCAGATTCATACACTATAACTTGTACAGTGGTTGCTGTTGGGGACCATAGTTTAAAGCTGGTTTCTTTTTCGGAAACCTGACACCCTAATTCTCCTTGGTAACCCCAGTGATGGTCAAAACTAGCACTGTTAATCGCTTTATCAAAAGCAAATGGATTTTGATCTTTATAGTGTGGACTTGCGATAGCTGGATTTTCAGAATAATACACGGTATCATCCCCATCTAAAATCCAAACCTCTGTTAAGAGTGGATAATGATTGAATCGGATAGGATATTCTTTGCTGACTCCATTTTTTTCAACTGTAAACAGCATTTGTTCGAGAGGTGTTTCACTTAGTTGAGTAAATGAAAATTTTTCTCCAAAGTATTCTTCTTCTTTGATAAACTCTACTGAATCTAGAGGATTCTTATTGAAACTGCATGCCTTATAAGCGTCATCTTTACGATGATAATGAATAAGTACAGGATAATGATACATGTTTTTTCCTAATTTCTAATTGTTAAATTTATATAGTAGCATTTCTTGATTATAATAATTGGATAGAAGCAAGAAATGATAGATGAGTATTCTAGACTGTGTATTCCTTACAAACTTTCAAGCCAAGCTTCGTCTCGAATCTCGATTCCCAATTCCTGCGCTTTCTGGAGTTTGCTCCCTGCATCTGCTCCTGCTACCACAAGATCGGTCTTTTTCGATACGCTGCCAGTTACCTTGGCACCTAAACTTTCTAGTTTATTTTTAGCTTCTGAACGATTTAAACGCTCTAGCTTTCCTGTCAGTACAACAGTCAGACCAGATAAGGCTGCATCTGCCGCAACGATCTGTCCTTTATAATCTAGATTAACATCTAATTCTTTTAATTCTCTTAAAAGTAGTTGAGCACCCTCAGACTCAAAATAGGATTGAAGACTTTGAGCAATAACACTCCCTAGACTTTCGATACTTGCTACTTCTTCAGGATTTGCTTGAGCAAGTGATTCGATCGAATGGAAATGTTGTAAGAGTAGTTGACTTGCCTTGCTACCAACATGACGAATCCCTAAACCAAATAAGAGTTTTTCTGCAGAATTTTCCTTAGATGATTGGATAGCTTGATAAAGTTTTTGAGCCGATTTATCCTTAATGCCATCTAGCAAGAGCAAATCTTCTACAGTTAAACGATAAATATCCGCAACATCTTTAACCAAATCGGCAGCAAATAGTTTCTCGACGATAGATGGTCCAAGACCAGCAATATTCATGGCGTCACGAGATGCAAAGTGAATCAAGCCTTCCTTAATCTGAGCAGGACATCGAGGATTGATGCAACGAAGAGCCACCTCATCTTCAAAATGCAAAAGCTTACTGTCACAACTTGGACAGTTTGTTGGGATATCTAGTTTCTCCTCAGACACACGCTTTGATTCTACGACACGTAAAACAGCAGGAATGATGTCTCCCGCCTTATAAACGACGACAGTATCATCCTTGCGGATATCCTTTTCAGCGATATAGTCAACATTATGAAGCGTTGCACGACTAACTGTTGTACCTGCCAATTGCACCGGAGTAAGATTGGCAGTCGGAGTTACGACACCAGTTCGTCCTACTGTCCAGTCAACAGAAAGCAGTTTTGCTTCTTTTTCTTCTGCAGGGAACTTATAAGCGACTGCCCACTTAGGTGCTTTAACTGTAAAACCAAGTTGCTCTTGACCAGCTAGGTCGTTGACCTTAATCACGACACCGTCGATATCATAAGGCAATTGGTCTCTTTCTTGACCGACTTCTTGGATAAACTCCCAAACCTCATCCATGCTGTGCGCTAATAGGCGTCTAGGATTGACAACAAAGCCCAACTGTTCCAGATGATTTAAAACCTTCTCTTGGCTGTCTCTAGTTGAAGGACTTGCTTCCTGATAGAGGAAAGTTGCAAGATTACGCTTAGCTACTACTGCAGTATCTAACTGGCGAAGGGTTCCTGCAGCAGCATTTCGTGGATTAGCGAATTCAGGCTCGCCGTTTTCTTGACGCGATTGATTAACCTGATCAAATGATGCCCTCGGCATATAGCATTCACCACGAACAGTAATATCTAGTTTTTCTGGCAAGGATAAAGGAATGTCTTTCACTCGTTTAAGATTTTCTGTGATATTTTCACCAATAGAGCCATCACCACGAGTTGCTCCAGCAACAAAAAGTCCTTGCTCATAAGTCAAGGAAATCGATAGTCCATCAATCTTCAACTCACAAATATAAGTGACATCATCCAATTCTTTACGAACACGCGCATCAAAGGCATCGAGTTCTTCACGTGAAAAAGCATCCTGCAAACTATAGAGAGGATACTGATGACTGTATTTTTCAAAACCATCTAGAATCTTACCGCCAACACGGTGGGTCGGACTTTCTGGCAAGACTTGGTCAGGATGAGCTTTTTCTAACTCTACCAATTCACGATAAAGACGGTCATACTCACTATCAGATACAGATGGATTATCACTTGTATAATACTCTGTCGCATAGCGATTGAGCAACTCAACGAGCTCTTTCATTCTTTCATTCATAAAACCATTTTACCATAAAAAGGGCCATAGAAACAATACTCAAGCTCTAAAAAAGAAAATGAGAAGGGCTTTTCTATCCCTTCTCACTAATTTTTATTTTTTACGGTTCAAAATAGCGTTCAAGATAATAGCTACTGTACTTGCAATAACGATACCATTTGAGAAGAACATTTGTAATTCGGTTGGTAGAGTATTGAAGAGGTTGCTACCGTTTAATCCCACCCCAGCAGAAATAGAAACTGCTGCAATGAGGAAGTTGTGTTCATTATGTTCGAAGTCCACACGAGACAAGATTTGCATCCCTTGAAGTGAAACGAAACCGAACATGACCAGCATAGCTCCACCTAGAACAGGGCTTGGGATAATCTGTGCTAAGGCACCAAACTTAGGCAAGAGACCAAGTAAGATAAGAAAGCCTGCAGCATAGTATATCGGCAAACGTGTACGAATACCAGAAAGTTTCACCAAACCTACGTTTTGTGAAAATCCTGTATAAGGGAAGGTGTTGAAAAGTCCACCAAGTAAAACAGCAAGACCTTCAGCACGATAGCCATTACGGAGACGAGTGCTATCGATTGGATCTTTAGTAATATCAGAAAGGGCAAGATATACACCAGTTGATTCTACCATTGATACAGTAGCGATAATACACATCATTACAATAGAAGAAATCTCAAATTGTGGAGCACCAAAGTAGAATGGAGTTGGGATATGAACAAGTGGAGCTTCTGCTACTGGAGAGAAATCAACCAAGCCCATAGTCGCAGCGATGATAGTACCTGCAATCAAACCAATCAGAATTGAAATTGATTTAATGAATCCTTTTGTAAAGATATTGACCAAAAGAATGATAAGCACAGTAATCATTGCTAAGGCTAAACTTTGTCCAGTTGGTTTTTCAACGTTATTTCCCATATTTCCGATGGCCACTGGGATCAAGGTCAATCCGATAGTTGTAATAACTGAACCAGTTACGATTGCAGGGAAAAGGTTGGCAACTTTAGAGAAGATACCTGAAATCAAGATGACATAAATCCCTGAAGCAATTAAGGCCCCAAACATAGCACCACTACCATGACTTTGTCCAATCATGATGAGAGGAGCAACAGACTGGAAGGCTACCCCAAGAACAATAGGCAAACCAACACCAAAGTATTTATTGAGTTGCAATTGTAAGAGAGTTGCAACCCCACACATAAAGATATCTGTTGAAATAAGGTAGGTCAACTGTTGAGCTGAATAACCTAAAGCACCTGCAATCATGATTGGTACCAGAATTGAGCCCGAGTACATGGCAAGTAAGTGTTGCAAACCAAGAACGGCTGCCTGTGAGTGGTTTTCTTGTTGTTTCATTAGATATCTGCCTCCTTGAAGATAACTTTTCCATTTTCAAAACGCTCTAAACGCGCAAGTGATACTACCTGATGACCTAATTTTTCTAATAGTTCACGACCATCTTGGAAGGATTTTTCGATCACAATTCCGACAGCTTCAACATTAGCACCGGCTTGCTCAATAATCTGAATCAGACCTTTAGCAGCTTGCCCATTTGCCAAAAAATCGTCAATAATTAGTACTTTATCTCCTGGAGATAAGAACTTCCCTGCAATAGATACGGTACTAGTAACTTGTTTCGTGAAAGAATATACTTCAGCAGTCAAAATTCCTTCATTCATAGTAATATTTTTTGCCTTCTTAGCAAAAATCATGGGCACATCCAATTGTTCAGCTACATAAAGAGCTGGAGCAATTCCAGACGCCTCAATGGTTACAACTTTGGTAATACCAGCATTTTTAAAATGCTCTGCAAAGGTACGACCGATCTCACGCAGCAAGGAATAGTCAACTTGGTGGGTCAAGAAGGAATCCACCTTAAGAATATTCTCACCTAGAATATTCCCATCTTTTAAAATACGTTCCTCTAGTAATTTCACATTAACCTCCGAAATAAAAAGGGACTTACAAAGTAAGCCCCTCGGAAACATAGAAACAAATAGTACTGCTTCTTTTATCTCTCTTCGACTTACTCATTGTTAGGTATTTACGGTACCTTGTAGAAACGCCACGCCAATTCGCGACATAAATAAGTAATCATATTTTTAGTGAGCATCTCCATTCCAGATAGAGTTCTTCACAATCACATAATCTACATGTCTAAGATCAGCTACCTTTCGACCTCCAGCATAAGAGATCGAACTTTGCAAATCTTGTTCCATCTCAGTTAGGGTATCTTGTAAGTGTCCTTTGGCAGGAAGAAGAATTTTCTTACCTTCGACATTCTTATAGGCACCTTTTTGGTATTCTGAAGCGGAACCATAGTATTCTTTAAATTGTTTACCATCGACTTCGACAGTTTTACCAGGGCTTTCGATATGGCCTGCAAATAAAGAACCAATCATAACCATACTTGCACCAAAGCGGATTGACTTGGCAATATCTCCGTGTGTACGGATACCACCATCGGCAATAATCGGTTTACGCGCAGCTTTAGCACACCAGCGAAGAGCCGCCAACTGCCAACCACCAGTACCAAAGCCTGTTTTAACCTTAGTGATACATACTTTACCTGGACCGATTCCGACCTTAGTAGCGTCTGCTCCAGCATTTTCAAGTTCACGAACTGCCTCTGGAGTACCAACGTTACCGGCGATGACAAAGGTATCTGGCAACTCTTTTTTGATGTGCTGAATCATTGAAATCACACTGTCAGCATGTCCATGAGCGATATCAATAGTGATGTACTCTGGAGCATCATCCTTTAATTGACTCACAAAATCATACTCGTAATCTTTAACACCAACAGAGATAGAAGCAATCAAACCTTTCTCATGCATGCGTTTCACAAATGGAATGCGCCCAGCTTCATCAAAGCGGTGCATGATATAGAAATAACCACCCTTGGCAAGTTGTTCTGCAACATCTTCATCCAAGATCGTTTGCATATTAGAGGGAACAACTGGTAATTTAAAGGTGTGCTTCCCAAGTGTCACTTGTGTGTCAGCTTCTGCACGACTTTTAAGGACACACTTGTTAGGGATTAGCTGAATATCTTCATAGTCAAAGATCGGAAATTCGTTTAACATTTCGATGTCTCGTTTCTTTTAGAATAACCTACCTATGCTTTCGCATCGCTACGCCTTTTCCGACGTTTCCTTTAACGATTATAAACTAAGGTAAAGTTTTTGTCAAACATTTTGAATTATAAAGATTATATAGTTCGGATTTTGATTGTATTTTCATAAAAAATAGAGAGTTTATTCACTCTCTAATTTGTATTTAATCTTAATAATACTCCCCTTGACGGTAGTCCCATGAGTTAAAGGTGTCTGACAGATGCATCATGATTTTATCGATGTCAAGTCCTTTACGGATCACGACTGGTGCTGGTGAAGTTGAGCGTGCTCCACCTTGTTCTGGGATGAGCTTGCCTTCTTTATCGACCATAGAGACCATCACACCTTGCTCGTAGCGAGTTTCAACTGTTTTGTCTGGTTGGATAGAAGCAACGTAGTCGTCTGCCTCAATGACAAGATCCACTGCTCCTTCGATACGTTGACCGATTCCTTCAACTTTACCTCGATTTCCTTTCCCAGATGGGTTTGCTGATGAAGCGTAGACCATCTTACCTTCTTCCCAAAGTTTGGCAGCCAATTGTTCACCAGCTTTTCCAAACTTGATAACGAAACAGCTCGTTCCACGAACGTCAGTCATGAGTTCTTCACGTCCATCACCGTATTCTTTGAGTTTTTCAAAAGCTTCTGGTTCCCATGGAAGGATACAACCGAGGAGAATATCTTCATCCCAATGTTTTTGGTAGAAGGCTTCGATTTCAGGGTTCAATTGCGCAAGGGCACGAAGTTCATCCATGCTACCACAGAGAACCACACCTGGTTTGTTACGGTTACGCTCTTTTGCTTCAAACTTACGTTCAAGACCTGCCTTGTCACTAGTCATGATAATGTATCCGACTTTAGTAGGACAAACGATACATCCGCCCTCACCTTTTAAAATGTCATAACCTTCTTGTGAAAGTGTTCCGTTCCATTGAATGTGTTTTGTCATAGTTCTATTTCCTTTTCTATTTTTTTACTCTATTCCTGCCAGTAAGCTGGGCGCTGTTTTTCATAGGCAGCAATCAAATCTTCATACTGCAAGGTGATACCAATGTCATCCAAACCATTTAGGAGCTTGTGTTTCCATTCGCTATCGATTTCGAAAGTGAATTCTCCAACTGGTGAGATGATTTTTTGTTGTTCCAAGTCTACTGTTACTTGGTCAGTTGGTTGGAGCTGGGCGAGTTCCTCTCTAACCTCTCTGGGCTGGACAATAGGCAACATACCATTATTGAGTTCATTATTGTAATGAATATCTCCGAAAGAGCCTGCAATCACGACCTTAAAGCCGTAATCTGCTAGAGCCCAAGCTGCGTGCTCTCTTGAAGATCCAGCCCCAAAGTTATCCCCTGTAATGAGAATACTAGCTTTGCAGTATTCTGGTCGGTTAAAGACAAAGTCTGGATTCTCAGTATACTGATTGTCCAAATAACGCCAAGCATACATGAGGTACTTACCAAAACCTTTTTTATCAATCAACTTGAGAAACTGCTTGGGAAGGATTTGGTCGGTATCAATATTATCATTCATAAGAGGAACGGTTGTTCCCGTAAATACTGTGAATTTTTCCATATCCTCTCCTTACTGGGCTTCAGGCAATTGACGAACATCTACGAAACGACCTGCGATAGCTGCCGCAGCTGCCATTGCTGGACTACAAAGATGAGTCTTCGCTCCAAATCCCTGTCTATCTTCAAAATTACGGTTGCTAGTTGAGGCACAGTGAACACCATCTGGTACCTTGTCAGGATTCATTCCGAGACACATAGAGCAACCTGGGTCTCTCCATTCAAAGCCAGCATCTAGGAAGACCTTATCCAATCCCAACTTCTCAGCAGCTCGCTTGACTGGTCGAGAGCCCGGAACCACGATTGCTGTTAGATTGGGGGCAATTTTCTTCCCTTCTACAAATCGAGCCGCCAGTTGCAAATCACTAAGTCTAGCGTTGGTACAAGAACCAATAAAGACATAGCCTAGTTCAATATCTTCCGGCTTCTGACCTGGTTGTAACTCCATGTAATTGTAGGCTCGTTCATCATTCATATCCTTTATTTCTGGGAAGTTGCTGTCAAAGTCAACACCCATAGCAGGATTGGTCCCCCAAGTCACCATAGGAGCTAATTCAGAGACATCCATCTGGATAACCTTGTCATAAACCGCATCGTCATCACTAACCAGTCTTTTCCAATCGTCCACTGCCGCATCAAAATCCTTGGGAACACAATCACGACCCTTTAAATGGTCATAAGTCTTCTGATCTGGATTCATAATGCCCATCTTAGAGCCAAACTCGATAGACATATTACAGATGGTCATTCGCTCTTCCATGGTCAGAGCATCAATGGCCTGACCTCGATATTCCACCACGTAGCCAACACCACAAGCAACACCGTACTTGGCAATCAAGGCTAAAATGAAATCTTTGGCATAAACCCCTTTTTGAGGAACTCCTGTGAATTCCACCAACATTTTCTTGGGTTTAACCTGCCAGAGGGTTTGAGTAGCAAATACGTGCTCGACCTCGCTAGTCCCTATTCCAAAAGCAATCGCCCCGAAAGCTCCGTGGGTAGCTGTATGGCTATCGCCACAGACGATGAATTTTCCTGGTTGCGTCCGTCCTGTTTCTGGACCTACCATGTGAACGATTCCCTGCTTTTCAGAACCGTGGGCCGCATGTTCAATCCCAAACTCCTCAACATTTTCAGCAAGCTTATCAATTTGCGCCTTGGAAATGACATCTCGAATATCGTAGATATTGACCGTTGGTACATTGTGGTCAAAGGTACCAAATGTTAAATCTGGTCGTCTCAATCTACGTCCTGCATCTCGTAATCCTTGAAAAGCTTGAGGACTGGTCACCTCGTGAATATAGTGCTGATCTACATACATGAGTTGAGGTTGTCCTTCTTCTCCTGTGATGACATGGAGGTCCCATAATTTATCAAAAATCGATTTTCCTGCCATTCATTACCTCCATATAAAATACAAAGCGATTAGTGTGGTCACCATCCCAAGAAACCAAACTGTTTTAAAGTACCATTTTCTAGTCTTGTGATGAAAAGTGATTCCTGCTAACCAAGCACCAAAACCACCACAAGTAAAAGCTAAAATGAGTAAGATTTTCTCAGGGATGCGCCAGGCTTTTCTCCTTGCCTTGGATTTGTCAATGCCATAGATTATAAAAATCAAAAGGTTCCAAATCAAGAGAGCAACAGTAATTCCTTCGTTTAGTTTCATAGTCTTGCGATAATGGCTTCTGTCATTTCCTTGGTCGAAGCCTGTCCTCCTATATCTCTCGTTAAAATTCCAGCTACTAAACTTGCTCCTACAGCATCTTCGATACGTTCTGCATCTTCAAATCGTCCAAAACTATCACGTAGCATCATAGCAACTGATAAAATCATGGAAATAGGATTGGCAATTCCTAGACCTGCTATATCAGGTGCAGAACCATGAATAGGCTCATAAAGACTTGGTCCGTTTTCAGAGTGACTAGCCGATGGCATGACTCCGAGTGTCCCAGATAGGACGCTTGATTCATCAGATAAGATATCTCCGAAAAGATTCTCAGTAACGATAACATCAAACTTAGCCGGATTGGTAATCATGAGCATGGTAGCTGAATCAACCAACTGGTGTTCTAAGATTACGTCGGGATAATCTTTTTCGACTTCCTCAGCCACTCTCCTCCAGAGTTTTGAAGTTGCCAAAACATTTTGCTTATCAATACTAGTAACCATCTTTCTTCGTCCCTTTGCTATTTCAAAGGCCTTGCGAATAATCCGGTCCACTTCATTGTAACTATAATCATTAATATCACGTGCTTTTCGCTCTTCAAGGATATGATCACCAAAGTAAATCCCTCCGGTCAATTCACGAACTACTACAAAGTCAACACCAGTTATTCGTTCAGGTTTGAGAGGCGACAAGTGCTTGAGACTCTCAAAGATTTTTACCGGACGAATATTGGCGTAGAGATTGAGTTCCTTGCGAAGAGCTAATAGGCCTTGTTCAGGTCGAACCGTTGCGTTATCATACCGAGGACTACCAATAGCTGCCAGAAGGATAGCATCTGCTTCTCTAGCAGCTTTTAAAGTTTCATCTGGCAAAGGATGGCCTGCTGCATCAATACCTGCACCGCCAAAAGGTCGCCTATCTATCTCATAGTCAAAGCCTGTTTTTTCGGCTATAGCGGCTAGAACTTCTAAACCAGCTTCCATGATTTCTGGGCCGATTCCGTCACCTGCAAGGGCAACAATTTTCTTTGTCATGGTATTCTCCTTTAAAGACTAGGCATATCTCGGTAGGAGACGCTGCGTCCCATCTCGCCAGTATTCTCTTTTTGAACAAGGGTATTGGCATTAATGTATGCAATTGCTGAAGCCTTCAGTACATCAAAATCAAGTCCGGCCGCATTAAAGATTGTTTCTGTGTCTTTGTTTTCAACAGTAACTAATACTCGAGCCTGGGCATCAATACCATCCGTTACCGCATCTATTGTATAGGATACCAGACGAACCGATTGATTAAAGAACTTGTCGATAGCGTTGAAGATAGCCTCTACAGAACCTTGCCCAGTAGCATTAAATTCGACCTTCTCACCATCCAGATTAGACAGACTGACGGTCGCTTCAATAGCGTTTTCCGCATGAGTTTGAAGTTGCAGATCATCAAAGTGGAAGCCTTCTGGGTTTTCAACCATGGTTCCAGCTACCAGAGCCCGAATATCTGCGTCTGTAACTTCTTGCTTCTTATCTGCTAAGGCTTTGAACTTGGCAAAGAGTGGATTGATATCCTCATCTGTGAAGTCTAGGGCCAATTCTTTTAGTTTTTCTACAAAGGCATGGCGACCAGATAATTTACCAAGTGGCAGATTGTTACTCTTAACACCCACCAGCTCTGGTGTGATGATTTCGTAGGTAAGTGGATTTTTAAGAACGCCATCTTGGTGAATACCTGATTCGTGAGAAAAGGCATTTCCTCCGACAACTGCCTTATTTTTAGGAACTGGAATCCCTGAGAAGCGTGAAACCATTTCAGACGTATTGATGGTTTCATCTAGAACGATGCTTGTCTCTGCTTGGTAATAATCTTGGCGAATATTGAGAGCTACTGCTATCTCTTCTAGAGCAGCATTCCCAGCTCGTTCTCCGATACCGTTAATGGTTCCCTCAACACGTCCTGCCCCATTCTTAACGGCCGCAAGGCTATTTGCTACCGCCATTCCAAGATCATCATGACAGTGAGGTGAATAGATAATTTGTCGGTCAGTTTGTACATTGTCAATCAAGTATTTAAAGATGCTTCCATATTCCTCTGGTGTCGTAAAACCAACCGTGTCAGGAATATTGATATAGGCCGCACCCGCATCTACCGCTGTCTGAACGACTTGTAAAAGGAAATCCAACTCGGTTCTAGTCGCATCTTCAGGAGAGAATTCTACTACTTCAAACTTAGAACATGCATAGGAAACATGTTCTTTAATTGCTTCCAATATTTCCTCTTTACTCTTGTTCAACTTGAACTCTCTATGAATAGGGCTAGTTGCGATAAAGACATGGATTTGTGGATACTTAGCATCCTTCAGCGCCTCATAACACGCATCAATATCAGATTTGACAGAACGTGCTAAACATGTCACTGCAGTTTTCTTCATGGCTTTAGCGATTTCCTGAACTGCTTTAAATGAATCTGGACTAGCTGCTGGAAAACCAGCTTCTATTGCTGAAATGCCCCATTTCTCCAGTTGTTTAGCAATAGCAACCTTTTCCTTGATTGAAAAATTAACACCTGGCGTCTGCTCACCATCTCGGAGACTAGTATCTAAAAACTCAACTACACGCATGAGAATTCTCCCTTCACATTTTCGATATAGAAAAAACATCTCGCTCGGAATTCCAAGCGAGATGTCGATTTACTCCCGCTTGGTAAGCCAAACAGGACTAATGCTTCTGCACTAGCCCGAGTACCTCAACAACAAAGCAAATTGATTAAACTTAGCTGTTTTCATGTTTGACTTTCTCCTTTGTTTGATGTCTTGTTTAGTATTCTAGCATAGGGAAAACTGCTTGTCAAGAAAAAATCCATTATTTTCTGAAAATTTCTTCAGTAAAGAATATTTGGGTAATTAAACCTATTTGAAAACTCAAACATACAATCTCATTTTTTCGAAGTCAAAAAGTAACTTTTCTCAAATAATTCAAGTACCTTCTCGTCAGTCAGAGTATCATCAAGTGGTAGACTAATCCAATAGCGTTTATTCATATGAAAGCCAGGATAAATGCCTCTTTCTGCTAACAAATCAGAAACCAAATCATGTTTTAAATTCACAACTTCCACTTCTCCTTCTCGTGACTTATCCAGTTTTTCCCAAGAAATCTTCATTAGTACTGCATACCACTTCTGATTATCTTCATGGCGTAAAACAGCTGTATCAGGAGATTTTTCCCATAAGTATTCCAGTTGATTTTCATAGATTTCTTGAACTCGAGTCATGATTCTCTTGGTTTGAGGACAGATAAACTCCTGGACTTCAAAACAGGCCTTTCTGATGTTAAAAAGTTCCTCTAGGCATGCCTCTCGAACACTTCCGACAAAAGTTCCTCTCATGCTTTCCATGTGAACTTGAGGATAGAGGTCACCAGTTTCCTGGTCAAAAACTTGAAACCTTAAATCACTATCCTCCACTGTAATCCTCATAAGAAAATCACCCTGCAAAATAGGCGAACTATAAGTCCATATTCCTTGATTTTCTACAAATCCATACTCTTTAGCCTTTTTAGTGTTAAATTGATAGGCTCTAAAAATTTCAAACATAAGCGAAAACTGCTACCCAAAGCTAGCAGTTCCTTTCTATTTTTTAGAAGACAACCTTGGTTCCATGTAATTGTGTCACACCCAGTTGGTCGATAAAGGTTTGACGGTTGTCCATGTCAATTCCTCCACCAGGTAGAATTTCAATTTTACCGGCTGCGTGTTCTAGAATTCTATGATAGTGAGCAAAGCGTTTCTCTAGAGAGTCACCAGATACACCAGCTCGGGTCAGGATACGTCTTACTCCAGCTTGACTGAGCCAGTCAATCGCTTCTAACTGATCTTTATCACTTAATTCATCAAAAGCCATATGGAACACAATTTCCATTCCTTTAGATGCTGCAATCAATTTTTCAAGGTTGGCTTTGTCCAACTTCTTATCTGCTGTCAATGCACCAAAGACAACCCCTTGGCTACCTGCCTGTGCAGTAAGACGAATATCGTCGAGCATGATGGCAACTTCTAAGTCATTGTAGACAAAGTCACCACCCCGTGGACGAATCATTGTCATAATGGTCGTATCATAGTCGGATGCCAGTTCCACAGCTGCCTTGGTTACTCCGTAGCTTGGAGTTGTTCCACCAACTGCTAAATTATCACAGAGCTCAATACGGCGAGCTCCTGCCTGCATAGCTTTTTCAAGCAAGGTCACATTTTCAGCACAAAATTCGTAAATCATTTGATACTCCTTGAAGGTTTCTTTAATGTTATTATATCATATTATTCTTAGTAACCTCTGTTTTTTATCAAGTGAAATCAAACCTTTTTAAAATTATTCTTTATCTGGTATGACCTTAAAGAGATAATAGGTTATAAATACTGTTAAGCAGCCTAAAGCAATTTTAACAGGTAAAAGTGGAGCAAAATAAATGGAAATTCCCATCAAAATATAAATCGAAACAATAATCTTCTTCTTACGTTCACGTGCAATAGACTTAGTTTCTCTAAAGTCCGCAACATAAGTTTGATAGAGCTTGGTATGATAGAGCCAATCTTCAAACCGTTTAGAAGATTTTGAAAAACAGGCAATTGACAATAAAAGAAATGGGGTCGTTGGTAATAAAGGCAAGACTACACCAACGATGGCTAAAGCTAATGAGATGAATCCAATACTGAGATAAATGATGCGCATGTTGACTCCTAGTTAAGATTAATGTTCTTCTAGTTTCCCATAAAATGCTGAGTTCTGTCAAGTTTAAATTAAAAAGAGCTGAAATTATCATTTCAGCCCTAATTATTTTTATTTAATCTTTTCTTCTTCGTAGTCACCATTGCTACATACAATTTGTTTTCCGCCACCACGGATTTTCTTCTCCATGAGGAAGTGACCACATTTTGGACAATCACGCCCAACAGGCTTGTCCCAAGAAGTAAATTCACATTCTGGATAACGATTGCATCCATAGAAAATACGATTACGCTTGGTTTTACGTTCGATGATCTGACCTTGATGGCAACTTGGACATGTAACACCGACTTCTTTAACGATAGCTTGCGTATGTCGGCAATCTGGGAAATTGCTACATGCATAAAACTTACCGAAGCGTCCAATCTTGATCACCATAGGACTTCCACAAACTTCACAGTCAAATCCTGCTGGTTCATCCTTGATTTGAATTTTTTCCATCTCTGCTTCAGCTTTTGCAACCTCTTTAGAGAATGGTTTGTAAAATTCATCAATGACTCGTTGCCATTGTTCTTTACCGACCTCGACATCATCCAGTTTCCCTTCCATCTCAGCGGTAAACTTCACATTAACAATATCTGGGAAGTATTCGACAATCAGCTTGTTAACAACTTGTCCTAGATCGGTTGGTTCAAAGCGTTTAGATGCGAGTCTTACATAGTAACGTTTTTGGATTGTTTCAATGGTTGGAGCATAAGTAGATGGACGTCCAACTCCGTTTTCTTCTAAAGTTTTAATCAGTGTTGCTTCTGAATATCGTGCAGGCGGTTGTGTGAAATGTTGTTCAGGTTTGCTGTTGACCTGTTTGACCACATCTCCTACTTTCATATCAGGCAGCATCTTATTTTTATCAGAATCGTTGTAAATGGCTAAATAACCATCAAACTTAACCTGACTACCATTCGCCGCGAATTGAACACCATTTTGTGACAGTTTCACAGCCATGGTATCAAAAATTGCACCAGTCATTTGACTCGCTACAAAGCGGTTCCAAATAAGTGTATAAAGTTTTAGCTGGTCTTTATCCAAATACTTAGCAATTTTCTCAGGTGTATTAAAGACACTTGAAGGACGAATAGCTTCGTGGGCGTCTTGAGCGCCAGAGGCATTTTTCACCTTGCTACCATGTTTAGAATACTTACTACCAAAACTTTCATTGATGTAGCTAGCGGCTTCATTCTGAGCAACTGGACTGATACGAGTAGAATCCGTACGCATATAGGTGATCAAACCTTGGACACCTGTACCAATATTGATTCCTTCATAGAGTTGCTGAGCAACCATCATCGTCTTTCGAGTACGGAAGTTAATCTTGTTAGCAGCATCCATCTGCATAGAAGACGTTGTATATGGAAGAGGAGCATTGCGCTTTCTTTCCTTTTTATCTACTTGATCAACTGTAAAATCCTTGCTGTTCAAATGAGATAAAACTTTTTTGACTTCATCATTGGTAGTCAACTTCATCTTCTTGCCATTCATTCCATAAAAAGAAGCTTGGAATTGCTTAGCACCTTTTTTAAAGACACCATCAATCGTCCAATATTCATCTGGTTGGAAGGCATTGATTTCATTTTCACGGTCAATGATTAGCTTAAGTGCGACAGACTGCACGCGCCCAGCTGATAATCCCTTCTTGACCTTCTTCCAAAGAATTGGTGAAATAGAATAACCTACCAAGCGGTCCAAAACACGACGTGCTTGCTGGGCATCGACCAAATCCATATTGATTTTACGAGGTTCTTTAAAGGCATTCTTAACTGCATCTTTGGTAATCTCATTGAAAACAACACGGTTGGTATCATTCTCGTCTAGATCTAAAATATGCGCTAAATGCCATGAAATAGCCTCCCCTTCTCGGTCCGGGTCACTTGCAAGAAAGACTTTATCGGCTTTCTTAGCTTCTTTTTTCAGATCATTGATGAGAGGACCTTTCCCGCGAATATTGATATATTGCGGTTCGTAATTATTTTCCACGTCGACTGACATACTTGACTTTTTCAAATCACGGATATGTCCCACGCTGGCCAAAACCTTATAATTGCGTCCCAGATATTTTTCAATCGTCTTCGCCTTAGCAGGCGATTCCACGATTACAAGATTTTTTTTACTTGTTGATTTTTTCTTTTTGGTTGCCGTTACCACAGTATCACACCTTTTCAAAGTAATAAACTTTATAAAGTGTAAACCATTTTTAAAAACCTGTCAAGACATAACACCCATATAATAGAAGAAAAGTTTGATAAATGAAATCATATTATTCATTAAAACTCAAACTCAGCAAGAATATCTTGCCCACAAGTTGCTAACTTCGCTCCTTCTTGGATCAAATGGTGACAACCATCTGAACGACCATCTAAAATGGAACCTGGAATTGCAAAAACATCTCTTCCTTCTTCCATTGCTCGCTCACAAGTGATTAAGCTTCCTGATCTCATTTTAGCTTCTGCAACGATGACTCCTCTACATAAGCCCGCAATAATACGATTTCGTGCAGGAAAGTGGTATTTCAAAGGTTCTTCTCCTGGACCGTACTCGCTTAGAAGCAAATGATGTTCTCCAATATATTCTTGAAGTCGTTTATTGGAACGTGGATAATAGACATCTAAACCAGTTCCAATAATTCCAATCGTTTTGCCCCCAGTTTGTAGAATAGACATATGGGCTGCTGTATCAATTCCTCTAGCAAGTCCACTCACCACAACTAATTCATTTTCCAGTTCCTCAATGACTTTACGGACTGACTTTGTTCCTGTTTGGCTACAAGAGCGACTACCAACAACGGCAATCTTGGGTAGTTTTAAAAGATTGAGATCTCCTTTGTAAAAAAGCAATACTGGAGCATCATAAATTTCACTGAGTGAAATGGGATAAACATCGTCCAAAATCGAAAATGATGGGAACTTTTCAAAATCTTTCTGCAGGAGTTCCATGCTTTCAAAAGTCAGTTTATGATACCGCTCCATAAAAACGACTGGATTACGACACTCCGAAGCTTCAGCGATTGTCTCTAAACTCAATTCCTGATCATAAATTTCTCCGTATTGAAGTACTTTTAGAACCTGCTGATTACTTAAACCTGCTTGCTTTAACTTATAAATCTCGAAATTATCAATCTTAATTTTCATGATCGACTCCTTTTTTCTCTCTCTATTTATATATTCGTAGAAAAAGAAAAAAACTCCCAACAATTTTACTTGTTAGGAAGTTTCTATCTATGTTTATGATGTTAGTAATCAGGACGAAGAACTCCAGTGACAGTCGCTTTAGTCGCTTCATAGTCTCCGTCAATAACAACCTTGATAATGCGTTTAGCATCCTCTTCAGGCGCAGGAACCAATGGGAGGCGAGTTGGACCTGCTTCGAATCCCATATAGTTGAGGACTGCCTTAACAGGTGCAGGACTTGGGTATGAGAAGAGAGCATTAACCTTGGGAATAAACTTACGTTGAATAGCTGCCGCTTTCTTCATATCACTCTCTTCAATCGCAGTGAACATTTCATGCATTTCATCACCATTAGTATGAGAAGCAACTGAGATAACACCATCTGCTCCCAAATTCATCGCATGGAAAGCATCTCCATCTTCACCTGTGTATACCAAGAATTCTTCTGGTTTATGCTCAATCAAATAGGCCATATTCGCAAGACTGGTACATTCTTTGACACCAATGATGTTTGGATGTTCTGCTAGGCGAAGCAAGGTCTCAGGCGTCAATTCAACTACTACACGACCCGGAATATTATAGATAATAATTGGTAAATCAGAAGCGTCTGCAATAGCTTTAAAGTGCTGGTACATACCTTCTTGGGATGGTTTATTATAGTAAGGAACAATAGCAAGACCAGCTGCAAAACCTCCAAATTCTGCCACTTCTTTGACGAACTCAATAGAGTCTCGAGTATCATTGGTACCAACACCAGCGATTAAAGGGACACGCCCATTAACAACCTTCTGAACAGCTGCAAACAACTGCAACTCCTCATCATGAGTAAGAGTTGGACTCTCAGCAGTCGTACCCGCCAAGAGAATTCCGTCTGTGTGATGTGCCAATAGATGTTCAATCAATTTCGGAATCGCGTCGAAATTTATGGACCCATCTTCATGAAAAGGAGTAATAAAGGCCGTGATAATTTTACAATCTTGTAAATCTTGATAAGACATAGAAAAAACCTTTCTCTATATAAGAAAGAGGCTGGGGCATACTTGCCTTTGCCTCCTGTTCTGTACATAAAATAAGTAGATTCGCTAGCTAGCGAAGGAGAAATCAAACTCTTGGAGTTGCTGATTTCTGTTTCATAACGCAGTGGTTGATTGGAACTACTCATGTTTCCAACATTCGCACTTCCTAATCAACTGTGCGGGGGCAAAACTACGAAATCAAACTCTTGGAGTTACTGATTTCTGTTTTGCTCCCTATTTCAATTCAAATTTTAATTCTGTAGTTGGACGAACCAAGCCACGTTCATGTAAAGTCTCAGCAATTTGTACTGAGTTCCATGCTGCACCTTTAAGAAGGTTATCAGAGACTACCCACATATGGATCCCTTTTTCTGCATCCAAGTCTTTACGGATACGTCCAACAAATGTATCACGTGAACCGACAGCATTAACAGCTTGTGGGTAAATTTGGTGGGCAACATCGTCTTCAAGAACAGCTCCTGGGAAGGCCGCAATGGCTGCTTTTACTTCTTCGATTGGTGCTACTTCTTTTGTTTCGATATAAACCGACTCAGAGTGGGCTGACAAAACAGGAATACGAACACATGTTGCTGAAACTGCAATGCTATCATCTTCCATGATTTTCTTAGTTTCCTTAGTCATCTTCATCTCTTCGTAAGTGTAGTCATTATCAGTGAAGACATCAATTTGAGGAAGAGCATTAAAAGCAATTGGATAGTGTTTCTTATCGCCACCTGATGGTAAGATTTCCGCATGCAAATCACGTGGATTTACGCCGTCATTCAAGACTTCACGAAGTTCACGTTGGGTTTCAAGAATAGCACCCATTCCAGCTCCTGAAACAGCCTGGTAAGTTGAAACGATGATACGGTCCAAGCCCCATTTTTGACGAACGGGTTCAAGAGCCACCATCATTTGGATGGTTGAACAGTTAGGGCAGGCGATGATTCCATCATGGACATCAAGCGCATGTGCATTGACCTCGGGTACAACCAAAGGTACATCTGGGTTTTGACGGAAGTAAGATGTATTATCAACCACTACTGCACCTGCTTTAACAGCGTATGGTGCATATTTAGCAGAGGTAGATCCACCAGCTGAGAAAAGTGCGATATCAACGCCTTCAAAAGCATCTTCTGTCGTTTCTTCAATCGTCACATCTTGCCCTTTGAATTGCAAAACTTTTCCCGCAGAACGTGCAGACGCCAAGTAGCGAATCTTATCAATTGGAAGAGTTGATTCTTCCAACATTTTGATCATTTGAGCACCAACGGCACCTGTAGCACCGACAATAGCAACTGTGTATCCCATAACAAACCTCTTTCGGAATTTTCTAAAAATTTCTATAATAGAAACATTATACTACTTTTTACCAAAATTGAAAAGTCTTTTTCCTATCTATTTTCTGAAATTGACCAGAAAAGAGAGTGGGACAGAAATCGGTAATTTGTTAGAATTCGATTTCGTCGTCTCACCTCCGCAAAGTTGAGTGGGGCTGTAAAAGCTGATGAAATCAGCTTAGTAGAGCCCACTCAACCACTGCGTCTTGCTCGACAATCCAAAGACAATTGAGAGGCTAGGACTTTTGTCCCAGCCTCTTCTACTATTCATAAAATTGTTTATATGGTTTATTAAACGATTGCAATATTTCTGGAGAAGCTTCTAAATAATTTTTAACTTCCTTCAAATTTGCTTTAACAATAATCCGTTCTGTAGCATTAGCATCTTCACAGGTTACTAAAGTCAACTCATTAATCCCTTCTCGATCTTCAATAACATCGATACGATCTGGAGTGACCTTATTAACTTCTACTATTTCATATTTATAAACCTTTTCTTTATCAGTTAGATAAATGAACATTCCACTAGTAGCACGTGCTAAAGGTGAAAATAGCTTCTGATCAGCATCTTTACCAGTAAAGATACGGTGACTTGCTAATGAATAATTTCCCTGTCCCATAACCTGATTAGCTTTCATCGTTCCAGCACCATAGAAAAGATTCACATTATCCAACCCCTTAAAAATAGGTAAGTTCATTTCAAGTTCTGGTATAGAAATTCCACCAATCACGGGAAGTTGCTGGGAACTCCATTGAGCAGAAAGTACTGCCTCTGAAGATAAGGATTTTACAGAATCAAAATCAAAATTTCCAGCAGCACTTTTATTCTCCTCAATTTCTTCTTTTGAAACCTGGCTTACTTGATATTTATTGGTATTCCAAATCAAAATTACATCTCGTATTTTCGAGTTAAAAATCAAAGCTAGAGACAAAAGGATGAGAAATCCAGCCAAAATATTAATCAGCAGATTCTTACGCTTATTTTTTTTACTTTTCGTTCTTTTTTGAGACATTATTCTTCACTTTCTGTTTCGTTTTCTGCCCCAACTTCTTCCTTCTCTGCCGCTGCGACTGTAGTAAAGGTTACAATCTTAGCATTCTCATCTAGACGCATCACTTTTACTCCCATAGTAGAACGTCCAGTTTGTGAAATATTGGCAACATTGGTTCGAATCATGACACCCGTATCTGTGATAACCATCAAGTCTTCATCGCCTTTTACTGTGAGAAGGCCTGCAAGGTGACCATTTTTATCAGTAATCTTAGCGGTTTTCATACCTTTACCAGCACGACCTTTAGTTGGATATTCTGTGGCAACTGTACGTTTACCGTATCCTTTTTCGGTGATAATAAGGACTTCATCTTGGTCTGTAATCACTCTAGCTCCAACTACAGCATCTCCTTCACGAAGATTTACCCCTTTAACACCAGTAGCACTACGACTCATACTACGAACTGAAGACTGATTGAAACGAACTGCATAACCTAATTTAGTTCCGATGATGATATCTGTATCTTCTTGAGTAAGAAGGACATTAATCAATTCATCTTCATCTTTCAAATTTAAAGCTTTGAGACCATTTTGACGAATGTTTGCAAAATCTTTGACGCTGGTTCTCTTAACGATACCTGCACGAGTTGTAAAGAAGAGATATGCATCATCACTACGTTCTGATTCGACATTAATAATCGTTTGGATACTTTCACCTTCGTCCAGCTTCAAGAGGTTTACAACAGGTAATCCCTTGGCTGTACGACCGTATTCAGGAATTTCATAACCCTTAAGTCTGTAAACACGCCCCTTATTGGTAAAGAAGAGCAAGTGATCGTGAGTACTTGTTGAAACCAACTCACGAACAAAATCATCATCCTTAACTCCAGTACCTTGGACCCCACGTCCACCACGTTTCTGAGCTGTGAACTCATCTTGGTCCAAACGTTTGATATAGCCTTTATTTGATAGAGTGATGAGAACATCAGTTTCTTCAATCAAGTCTTCATCTTCAAGCGTTAAGACTTCACCAACCATCAACTCTGTACGACGTTTATCTCCAAACTTACGTTTGACTTCATCCAATTCTTCTTTGATGATTTGAGCAACGCGTTCTGGTTTTGCAAGAATATCTGCTAAGTCAGCAATCAAAGCAATAAGGTCATCATACTCAGATTGAATCTTATCACGTTCCAATCCTGTCAAACGACGAAGACGCATATCAAGAATAGCTTGACTTTGACGTTCAGATAGCTTGAACTTGCTCATCAATTCTGCTTGAGCTTCTTCGTCAGTCTCGCTTGCACGGATAATACGAATGACTTCATCAATATAATCAAGTGCAATCAAGAGACCTTCTAAAATGTGTGCGCGTGCCTCAGCTTTTTCTTTATCAAATTGAGTGCGACGAGTTACAACTTCTTTTTGGTGCTCAATGTATGCATCCAAGATTTGGCGAAGCGATAAAATCTTTGGAACACCATTTTGGATAGCAAGCATGTTAAAACCAAAGCTAGTCTGCATCTGAGTCATCTTGAATAAGTTGTTCAAAATAACATTAGCTGATGCGTCGCGTCTAACTTCAATAACAAAGCGGACACCTTCACGGTTCGATTCGTCACGAACAGCTGTAATTCCTTCAATGCGTTTTTCCTGAACCAAACGCACAATATGTTCATGGACTTTGGTCTTATTAACCATGTATGGAAATTCTGTTACAACGATACGTTCGCGACCAGTCTTAGTTTCTTCGATTTCAGTACGGGAACGAAGCACAATCGATCCTTTCCCTGTTTCATAAGCCTTATGAATACCTGATTTCCCCATAACAAGGGCACCAGTTGGGAAATCTGGACCAGGAAGAACTTCCATTAATTCCTTGGTTGTAACTTCTGGATTATCCATGACCAACTTCACTGCATCAATGGTTTCACCCAAGTTATGTGGTGGAATATTGGTCGCCATACCGACAGCAATACCCGTAGCTCCATTGACCAAGAGATTTGGGAAACGAGCTGGCAAAACTAAAGGTTCGCGTTCATTGGCATCATAGTTATCAGCGAAATCAACCGTGTTTTTATTGATATCACGAAGCATTTCAAGAGCAATTTTACTCATACGGGCTTCAGTATAACGTTGAGCCGCAGCTCCATCACCATCCATGGAACCAAAGTTCCCATGCCCGTCAACAAGCATGTAACGATAACTCCACCATTGTGCCATACGAACCATAGCTTCGTAAATTGAAGAGTCACCATGTGGGTGATATTTACCCATGACATCCCCGGTAATACGAGCAGATTTCTTATGAGGTTTATCAGGTGTAACACCTAATTCATTCATCCCGTATAAAATACGACGATGAACTGGCTTCAGTCCATCCCGAACATCAGGAAGAGCTCGCGATACGATAACGCTCATAGCGTAGTCGATAAAGCTAGTCTTCATCTCCTTAGTCAGATTGACATTCACTAGATTTTTATCTTGCATTAAAAAATGCCTCATTTCACTATTAGTAACTAGATATATTATACCATAGTTCGACCTAAATTTCAGCTTTCAGTACATCTAAAACGTTTACATTGATAAGTGGATGTTATATCCGTGACAAAGCTATTTAAAAGTGATAGAATGAAAACAAACAGGGTATTACCCTTAAAAAAACAAAGGAGATGTTTAGACTAATGACAGCAACTAAACAACACAAAAAAGTTATCCTCGTTGGTGATGGTGCCGTAGGCTCATCTTACGCTTTCGCTCTTGTTAACCAAGGAATTGCCCAAGAACTTGGTATCATTGAAATTCCTCAATTACACGAAAAAGCTGTTGGTGACGCTCTTGACCTTAGCCACGCCCTTGCTTTCACTTCACCTAAAAAAATCTATGCTGCTGAATACGCTGACTGTGCGGACGCTGACCTTGTAGTTATCACTGCTGGTGCTCCTCAAAAACCAGGTGAAACTCGTCTTGATCTTGTTGGTAAAAACCTTGCAATCAACAAATCAATCGTAACACAAGTTGTTGAATCAGGATTTAACGGTATCTTCCTTGTAGCTGCTAACCCAGTTGACGTTTTGACATACTCTACATGGAAATTCTCAGGATTCCCTAAAGAACGTGTTATCGGTTCAGGTACTTCTCTTGACTCAGCTCGTTTCCGTCAAGCCCTTGCTGAAAAATTGGATGTAGACGCTCGTTCAGTTCACGCCTACATCATGGGTGAACACGGTGACTCAGAATTTGCCGTTTGGTCACACGCTAACATTGCTGGTGTTAACCTTGAAGAATTCCTTAAGGACACTCAAAACGTTCAAGAAACTGAATTGATCGAATTGTTCGAAGGTGTTCGTGACGCTGCTTACACAATCATCAACAAAAAAGGTGCTACATACTATGGTATCGCCGTTGCCCTTGCTCGTATCACTAAAGCAATCCTTGATGATGAAAATGCAGTACTTCCACTTTCTGTATTCCAAGAAGGCCAATACGGAATCAAAGACGTCTTCATCGGTCAACCAGCTGTTGTTGGAGCACACGGTATTGTACGTCCAGTGAACATCCCATTGAACGACGCTGAAACTCAAAAAATGCAAGCTTCTGCTAAAGAATTGAAAGCTATCATTGATGAAGCTTGGAAAAACCCTGAATTCCAAGAAGCTTCTAAAAACTAATTATATTCAATTTTAAAAAAAGAAATGTCTAGACAAAACTGTCTAGACATTTTTTATAACTCTAATCCATTTGAGCAAAAGCTGCTTCCGCGTCTGCATTGCTAATCGCACCTAACTGAATCTTAGCAATTTTACCGTTTGAATCAATTAGATATTCTGTTGGGATACTTCGAATCTGATAAGCTTGGAAGGTTGTTCCCTGGGTGTCATACAAGACAGGTATATCCTTATATCCTTGTTCCTCAAACCATTTTGGAAATTGGTCTATTGTTTTTTCACCTTGTAGACCTGGTGCAATGACAGATAATATTTCAAAACCACGATCTTCTTTGGCAGCAAGTTCCATCAATTCTGGCATACTCTTTTTACAAGGTCCGCACCAAGAAGCCCAAAATTTAAGATAAACTTTCTTTCCTTTATAATCTGATAATTTCACTTCTTTTCCATCCATCGATTGAAGGGTAAAGTCAGGTGCTTCCGATCCTACAGCCACCTGTTTAACAGTTGCTTGCTGTTGTGTTTGACTCGTTTGAGTTTGCTGACTTGATTTTTTTTCTTCTTTGCCACAAGCAATCAAAAGAAAGATAGATAAGAAACTAAGTCCAAAATAGATTATTTTTTTCATAAATAACTCCTTTTATCCTAATATTCCAGATAAGACATTTAACTGTCCCAACATCAATAAAATTC
Source organism: Streptococcus sp. Marseille-Q6470 (assembly GCF_946902905.1). NCBI lineage: Bacteria > Bacillati > Bacillota > Bacilli > Lactobacillales > Streptococcaceae > Streptococcus > Streptococcus sp. Marseille-Q6470. Next base: position 233,566 of record NZ_OX336385.1, on the reverse strand, counting down.
CCATGAGGATAATCAGTAAACCACCAATTCTCTTCAATAAGAGGAGGTGAGATTTAATTCTACTAAAATAAGGCATGATCAGACCTGATGCCAAGGCCAATACTAAAAATGGAAGCGCCATTCCGAGAGTATAGATAAGGGTCAATAAAGCCCCCTGAAGAGCTCCATTTCCTCCCGAGGCAGCCAGTGCTAAAACTGAACTTAAAACTGGACCAATACACGGAGTCCAACCAAAGCTGAAGCTGATACCTAATAGAAAGGCTGACAGATATTTGCTAGACTGTTTTTGATTAAACGTTACTGTTTTTTGGAACTCTAGTTTTCGTAAATGAAGGATTTCCATCTGATGTAAGCCTAGTATGATAATAATACCACCCATAACATAACGGAACCAATCAGCATAGAGTAAGTTTCCGAGAAATCCTGCCCCAAACCCTAGAATAAAGAAAATCAGAGAGATACCTGCGATAAAACAGAGTGTCCGAATTAATCCTGACCAGGCAACCTCTTTACCTAAAAAACGAAATGTCTTTGACTCCTCTTGATCATCTAATAAAACACCTGCATAGACTGGTAACAATGGGAAAATGCAGGGCGAAAAGAATGACAAGACACCAGCTAAAAACACAGAGATAAAAAATATAATACTTTCCAATTAAGAACCTTCTTTCATATAGTCATCTTTTATTTTACTATAAAAGAAAACGTTTGTAAGATATCTGCTACGCAAATTTAATTTCAACTTTAACGAATAAAAAAAGGAGCTCAGCTCCCCTTTTTTTATTAATAAGTTCCTTCTTCACCTTGACTTGTCAAGATTACAGGTCCATCCTTGGTAATAACAAACTGGTGTTCATACTGACATGATAGACCACCGTCGATAGTTTTGTGGGCCCAGCCTGTTTTCATGTCTGTATCGATTTCCCAATCACCTGTATTGATCATAGGTTCGATTGTCAAAACCATGCCTTCACGAAGGCGGAGACCGCGACCTGCGATACCATAGTTAGGCACCATTGGTTCTTCATGCATAGTTGGACCAACACCGTGTCCTACAAGATCACGAACAACTCCGTAACCACGACTTTCAGCATATTCCTGAATAGCAGCTCCAATATCTCCAATACGGTTTCCTACAAGAGCTTTTTCAATACCAATGTACATAGCTTCCTTGGTCACGTCCATTAAGTTTTTAACTTCTTCTGACGGTTTTCCAACAGCGTAAGCCCAACAAGAATCTGCCAAGCCGCCCGTAAAGTTTTGAGTATATTTTTTCATCTGCTCAACGTTATTAAAGTTGAGTTTAGAAACATTGAGGTCAGACTTAGCGATTGGCCCACCAAGAACCATATCAACCTTCAGCAAATCGCCTTCCTTCAAAATATAGTGGCGTGGAAAAGCATGGGCTACTTCTTCATTGAGTGAACAGCAGGTTGCATATGGATAGTCCATCATTGCCCCATCAACACCAATCTGTAGTGGAAGGAAATTCTCTTCTTTACAACGACGGCGAACATACTCTTCTACTTCCCACATATCAACACCTGGCTTGATGATATCACGCAAGCCAATGTGAATGCTTGCAAGAAAATCACCGGCCTTATCCATAGCTTCGATTTCTCTAGCTGATTTTAATGTAATCATGTTTACTCCTAGATTCTAATTAATTTTTACAGTTACATTTGCTTTTGATACAATTTGATGATTGAGATAAATGTCATAATCAATAATAGCCGATCGTCTCGTATGATGAATTATTCTAGCTTGAATACGTAGAACATCATCAATCTGAACAGCATGTAAGAAGTAAATCAACATTTGTTCAATGATGAGGTTACGCCCGCTATTAACAACCAAGTCTTGCGTCATATGAGTCAAGATTTCTGAAAGAACACCATTAGCCAGAACACCATTTTTTTCTAACATAAAGGGTTCGACTGTAATAACAACTTCATCATGATGATAAGATAGCTTCTGTCCAATCTGTTCTGAAAAGGTTGGTAAGGTTGAGACCTGAGAACGACTCATTTTTTCCATGACATCACGTCTAGTAATAACACCAAGCAAGGTTTGATTGCTCCGTACAACAGGTACTATTTCAAAATCTTCAGCAATCATTCTCTGGCTCACGTTAGCAATATTTGTGGCTAAACCAGTCATGTAGACAGTTCTTGTCATGACCTTATCAATGGTAGTCCCTGGTGACTTATCTCCAGCATCACGCATGGTCACGACACCCACAACAACCTTATGCTGATTGATAACAGGGAAGCGACTACTTCTGTTCTTACGAACTAAATCTAAATAATCTTTTACAGTATCCGTTTCCTGTAAAAAACCATATTCATGACAAGTCCGATAGATTTTTTCAACCGTTAAAATATCTGTCTTTATTTGTACATTTGACAAAGCTCGGTTAATCATGGTTGCAATGGTAAATGTGTCATGTTTACTGCGTAACACTGGGATATTTTTCTTATTAGCAGCATCCAAAACATCTTTATGAACTTCAAATCCACCTGTTACCAAGACAGCATTTTCATTTTCAAGTGCCAATAATTGGATTCGTGTTCTGTCACCGACAATAAGTAGACCGCCATCATGAAGATAAGAAAGAATATTCTTTTCTGTCATGGCTCCGATGGAGAATTTACTGAATTCTCTATCTAGACCAGCCTGACCAGCTAAAACTTCCGAACCAGTGACTTCTGCAATTTCTGCAAAGGTTAATCTCTCAATGGCAACTTTTTTTGACTTGACACGGATCGTTCCGCTTCGAGGACGTGTTTCAACTAATCCTCTATTTTCAGCTTCTTTGATAGCACGATAAGCTGTACCATCACTCACTCCCAGCCTATTTGAAATACTTCGAACACTGACCCGTTTTCCGACTGGTAATTCTTCTAAATAAGCTAAAATTTCTTGGTGTTTACTCATTTAGCTCTCCTTTTGTATAGCGAAATTCTAGATAATCCCGCATCTTACGAGTATATCGATCACTACCCTTGAAACGACGATATAGAACGAAGCCTGATTTTTGTGCAACCTTTTGACTAGCACTATTTTCTAAATGCGTCACAATAGAAAGTTGCTTTAATTCAAACTGATCCATAGACAAATCGCGTAATTTAGTCACTGCTTCCGTCATATATCCTTGAGACCAATAGTCTTTCCTTAAAAAATAGCCAATTTCCGCTTCTTTCCGTATTTCATCCAGCTTTTCAAACTTGATAGCTCCAATCATTTTTTGGTCCTTTTGATCACAAATAGCCCAAATTCCTAAAGGTGATTTCATAAAGTAGTTAGCAAGAGCATATTGACTTTCCTCAATGCTGGCTTGGGTAGGAAAAATAAACTGGAGATTTTCAGGGTCTGATGCTAACTGATGAAAGTCGTCTACATCTGTAAAAAAGAATGGACGGAAATACAAACGTTCCGTCTCATAGAAAGAATACATTGCTAATTTTGTCCAGATATTCATGGTGTTCCTCAAAATTGCTAATCTTCGATTAGCTCAATATCTGCTCCAAGGTTACGTAATTTCTCAATAATGTTTGAGTAGCCTCTTAAAATGAACTCTACACTAGTAATTTCTGTTTTACCTTCAGCCATTAATCCGGCAATAACCAAGGCCGCTCCTGCACGTAGGTCAGTCGCTCTCACACTTGCACCGTGTAAAGGATTGCCACCCTTATAGAGAATGTGATCATTGGTTGTCGTAATATCTGCGTTCATTTTGGCTAATTCAAAGACATGATTCACACGTTTCTCATAAATGGTATCAATCAGTGTTCCTCGCCCTTCTGCTTTTAACAGAAGAGGAGTAATCGGCTGTTGAAGGTCTGTTGCAAATCCAGGATATGGAGCTGTTTTGATGTTTACAGCCTTGAGATTTGTTTGTTCTTCAACGTAGATACTATCTTCAGAAACAGTCATATGAACACCCATTTCTTCAAGTTTTGCAATAAAACCTTCAAGATGTTCGTAGAGTACATTATTGATACGAATCCCTTTACCAACCGCTGCTGCCAAAGAAATATAGGTACCTGCTTCGATACGGTCAGGAATAACTTGGTGACGAGTTCCATGAAGGGATTCAACACCATCAATTGCAATAATATCTGTACCCGCACCACGAATATGAGCTCCCATATTGTTTAACAAAGTAGCTACATCAATGATTTCGGGTTCACGAGCAGCATTTTCAATGACTGTACGTCCTTGGGCTTTTACCGCTGCAAGCATCGTATTAATCGTTGCTCCAACACTTACAGTATCCATGTAGATGTGTGCCCCTTGCAACCTAGAACCATTTGTTGAGAGATTCATATTGTCTCCCTCATAAGTAGTTTTAGCTCCCATCGCTTCAAAGGCTTTTAGGTGTAAGTCAATTGGACGAGGGCCCAAATCGCATCCACCAGGTAAACCTACTGTTGCTTCACCGAAACGTCCAAGAAGGCTACCATAGAAATAATAAGATGCGCGAAGACTGTTAATCTTACCGTATGGCATTGGTTTATTTTGAACACCACGAGGATCAATTTCTAGAACGTCATCATAGCGCTTAACACTCGCACCCATAATTTCCATGATATCAACCAAACTAGCGACATCAGAGATATCTGGAACACAGTCCAAAATTACAACATCATCTGATAAAATAATAGCAGGAATCAGGGCTACTACACTATTTTTTGCACCACTAATGGTAATCTCACCCTTTAATGGACGCCCACCGTTAATGACAATTTTTTTCATTATTTTATATATACTCTTTCACTATTTATTCATAAGGTCTCACCCTATATTATACCATATTTCTTTCTTATTATCTATCATTATAGATTAAATCAGTCTCTTAAAAGAAAATTGATTTCTAATAGTTTTCATAGCTTTTTTTAAAATTTTTATTCTCTGATTTTAATCAAGAAAAAAGCTTTCCGAAATTTTCGGAAAGCTTTGTTTAGTGCTTTTTTAAGCATCCTCACCTCTTTATTTCAAGGCTCGGGATAAAAAGGTTCAAGGGACCTTCTTATTTAGCGATTGGGTAAACAGAAACTTGTTTCTTATCGCGACCTTTACGTTCAAAACGTACTACGCCTTCAACTTTAGCGAACAAAGTATCGTCTCCACCACGTCCAACGTTTACACCTGGATAGATGTGTGTACCACGTTGACGGTAAAGGATTGATCCACCTGAAACAGTTTGTCCGTCAGCTGCTTTAGCTCCAAGACGTTTAGCTTGTGAATCACGTCCGTTTGATGTAGAACCTCCACCTTTTTTGTGGGCGAAAAGTTGCAAGTTGTTAAGAGTCATTTTTAACATAATGTTTTCCTCCGTGTTAGTTTTCTGTGATAACTCTGGTTTGGACGAACTCAGAAGAGTTCTCCGATAAGTTTGCCATACCTAAGAAAAATGATTCAAAGAATAACTGAGTCATTTCTCTCTGGTGTGAAGGTAGATCTTTTGGAATTTCAACCATCAGATAGCCACCTTCATCTTCGTTTAATTCTAAGATTGGTTCATAGCCTGCAAATTTCTCAATGGAATTGATAAAGTTAATGGCAAGCGTAGAAACCGATGCACACACGACATCTAAGCCGTATTCGCCACTCTCGGCGTGTCCAGTAATTTCCGCACTCCTCAGCTCGCCATCTTCGGCTCTCTCAAAGACTGCTTGTATCATGTGTTCTCCTTAAAATTAAGCGTTGATTGCGTTAATGACAACTTTAGTGTATGGTTGACGGTGACCTTGTTTACGGTGGCTACCTTTTTTAGGTTTGTACTTGTAAGTAACAACTTTCTTTTGTTTTCCTTGTTTTTCAACAGTTCCAACTACAGTAGCTCCAGCAACAAGTGGAGTTCCGACAACAGTGTTTTCACCACCAACAAGAACAACTTCGTTAAAAGTAACTTCTTGACCAGCTTCAACGTTCAATTTTTCAACGTAAACTGCTTGACCAACTTCAACTTTAACTTGTTTTCCGCCAGTTTTGATAATTGCGTATGTGCTCATTATGCACCTCCTATGATTTTTTGGGGTTTCCCCGAATTTTTGTGAAGACTCGCCTAGCATCGTGGGACGAACCACTTAAGCTCATAAGAATGAGCAACGATGATCGAGCGGTTGCACAGGCATGTGCATAGTCAACTCTACAAGTATAGCATGATTCTAAATTTTTGACAAGTATTTTCACTCAAAATTCAGCGTTTTAGTAGACTTTTTTCGGAAAGCAGATAAAACCATACTTAGATAAAAAATACTCATCATGATGGGAACGCCTAAAATCGTTTTTTCGTTGAAAACAATGGTTAAGTAAGCTGAAAATATTACTCCTAGAATAAAACTAATAAGTAGGCTCACAAAAATCAATCCCTCCATTAAAAATGCTGTATGCTTGGTTCGGACGTATTCACCAAAAGCTAACATGGTGCGTTTGATATTTCCCGTCATAAAGGCATTGTTATAGGCAATTCCAGAAACTTCTCCAAAAGCTGTTGTAACGAGACCCATACAAAAAGCCAGAGGAGGAACAATAAAAATGTTATCAACATTCAGTGGAATAAATCCGATTATTAACGATAAAATAGCTAATGGAACAAGTGATAGAATTGGCTTTTTAACAATGCGAAGTTTTTCCTTGTAAATCGTAAGCATAAAAACGCCTAACATGAAAGATAAAAGTGTCAATATCTTTAGTTCAGCATCCGCTAGATTTTTCTGAACGATGCCGTCTGATAAAAAGACCACATTCCCTGTCTGCCCAGCGACTAAGGTGTTCCCTCTTACAATAAAGGTATAGGCATCTACATAACCCGCACAAAAAGTCAAAAAAAGCGCCAATCTTTTTGAATGACGAGAAATTTTTCTCATAGGTAATAATCTCATACTAAACTCCTAAATATACTGTCACTATTGTACCATTTTTTCTAGAAATTTCGAAAGTTCAAAGCAAAAGAATTCTCTCACCTTAACGAGTTGACTCTTTCTATGATATAATGAAATCAATCATTACTTGTGGAAAAGGAGTTTCTATGCTAAAACTTGGTATCATCGGAACTAGTTCAATCAGTCACCATTTTGTTGAGGCTGCTCATACTAGCGGGAAATTTCAATTAGTGGCAGTCTATTCAAGAAAACTAGAAACCGCAGAAAAGTTTGTTGAACAGTATCAAGGCGTTAAGCTATTTGATCAGTTAAATGATTTCTTTAATGATTCATTCGATGTGGTATACATTGCAAGTCCGAATTCATTGCACTATAGTCAGGCAAAGATGGCTTTATCTGCTGGCAAACATGTCATCCTTGAAAAACCAGCTGTTTCCCAACCACAAGAATGGCAGGATTTAGTTCAGACAGCTAAAGAACATCACTGTTTTATCTTTGAAGCAGCAAGAAACTACCACGAAGATGCTTTCGCTACAATTAAGAGTTTTCTTGCAGACAAACAGGTTCTTGGTGCAGATTTTAACTTTGCCAAATATTCATCTAAAATGCCTGAACTCCTTGCTGGCAATACTCCAAACGTTTTCTCAGATCGTTTTGCAGGTGGGGCACTTATGGATCTTGGTATTTATCCGATTTATGCCGCTGTTCGCTTATTTGGAAAACCGACTCATGCAACCTATCAAGCTCAGAAACTAAATAATAGCATTGATTTAAATGGGGATGGTATTCTCTCCTATCCGAACTATCAAGTACACATCAAAGCAGGAAAGAATATCACTTCTAATCTTCCTTGCGAAATTTATACTACTGACGGAACCTTGACACTCAATACTATCGAGCATATCCAATCAGCTATTTTTACCGACCATCAAGGAAATGAAGTTCAACTTCCTATCCAGCAGGCTCCTCACACCATGACTGAGGAAGTTGCTGCTTTTGCAAAGATGATTAAGCAATCAAACCAGGTACTCTACCAATCCTGGATAGATGATGCGACACACGTCCATAACCTACTTTACACCATGCGCCAGGTTGCTGGCATTAGATTTGAGGCAGAAAAATGAAAACTAAACTACCTACCGAATGGCAAGAATTGATTGTCCAACTGGGTTTCCAAGAATTTACTCCCATTCAAGAACAACTTTTTGAGCCTATAACAGAAGGTGAAAATCTTCTGGGAGTCAGTCCAACAGGAACAGGAAAGACTTTGGCCTATCTCCTACCTAGTCTTCTCAAACTCCAAAAGAAAAAAGCCCAACAACTATTGATTTTAGCACCGAATACTGAGCTTGCTGGACAGATCTTTGAAGTCACTAAAACCTGGGGTGAGGCCGTCGGACTAACAGCTCAGCTGTTTCTATCCGGTTCGAGCCAGAAACGCCAAATTGAACGACTTAAAAAAGGACCAGAAATTCTGATTGGAACACCTGGTCGTATCTTTGAACTGGTCAAATTGAAAAAAATCAAGATGATGAACGTGGAAGCCATCATTCTAGATGAATTCGATCAGCTGCTTGATGATTCTCAGATTCACTTTGTTGAGAAGATTACCCACTACGCACCTCGTGACCACCAACTCATCTACATGAGTGCCACGACCAAATTTGACCAAGATAAGATTGCACCTAACACGCGCACCATTGACCTTTCGGATCAAAAGCTAGATAACATCCAACACTTCTACATGCAGGTGGACCAACGCCACCGAGTCGATATGCTTCGTAAACTGGCACATGTTGAAGATTTCCGTGGACTTGTCTTCTTTAATAGCTTGTCAGACCTAGGTAGTGCAGAGGAAAAATTGCAATATCGTGATGTTTTAGCAGTTTCGCTAGCGAGCGATGTCAACGTTAAATTTAGAAAAGTTATTTTAGAAAAGTTCAAAGATAATCAACTAACGCTACTTCTTGCGACAGACCTTCTAGCTCGTGGGATTGATATTGATAGCTTGGAGTGCGTGATTAACTTTGACGTCCCTAGAGATACGGAAACCTATACTCACCGTGCTGGACGTACAGGACGTATGGGTAAAGAGGGCTATGTCATCACACTTGTAAGCCATCCAGAAGAACTTAAAAAACTTAAGAAATTTGCAAGCGTACGTGAAATCGTCTTAAAAAATCAAGAACTCTATATCAAATGAGAGTGGGACAGAAATCGATAATTCCTTACAATTCGATTTCGTCGTCCCACCTCCGCAAAGTAGAGCCCACTCAACCACTGCATCTTGCTCGACAATTTAAAGACAATTGAGAGGCTAGGACTTTTGTCCCAGCCTCTTTACTTATCCCCAAGTTATTTCTAAACGGTAGTTGGCAAAAGCGACTCCCTCTTTGTTCTGTAGTTGGTAGTCTAGTTCAATCTTCTCTTCACCAACTTCATAGTGGCTTGTTTGGATGATAAACTCCTGCATGCCCATCGGTGTTGGAATATAGGCCAAGCTATCAGTTCCCTTGATAAAACGCATGATGGTCTTGGGATTTGAGAAACGGCTCATGACCAGTTCCTCCCCATTAAATTTTAAAACTACTTTTTCTTGGTCTTCATTGTAAAACAAAAGATAGGAAAAATCGCCCTTTTCACGTAATTCAACATCATAAAGTTGGTCGATCACTTCCAATTGTTCATCGAACTTGATGGTATTTCTCATTCTAATCTTCACAAAACTTCCTCTTTCTTCTCACTTATCCCTACTATTTTACCAAAAAGGGAAGGAATTTGCTATAATGGTCTTATGAATGAAAAAGTATTTCGTGACCCCGTTCACAACTATATCCACGTTAATAATCAAGTCATTTATGACCTGATCAATACCAAAGAATTTCAGCGGCTCCGTCGTATCAAACAGCTTGGGACATCTAGCTATACTTTCCATGGTGGTGAGCATAGTCGTTTTTCTCACTGTTTGGGTGTCTACGAAATTGCCCGTCAAATCACTGAGATTTTTGAGGAAAAATATCCTGAGGAATGGGACTCTAACGAGTCTCTCTTAACCATGACTGCAGCTCTACTACATGATCTCGGACATGGTGCCTACTCTCATACTTTTGAAAATCTCTTTGACACTGACCATGAGGCAATTACCCAGGAAATTATTCAAAGCCCTGAAACAGAGATTCATCAGGTTCTTTTGCAGGTAGCACCAGACTTTCCAAAAAAAGTAGCCAGCGTGATCGACCACACTTATCCAAACAAACAAGTGGTGCAGCTGATTTCCAGCCAGATTGATGCAGACCGTATGGACTATCTCCTTCGTGACTCCTACTTCACCGGTGCTTTTTATGGCCAGTTTGACCTGACACGCATTCTTCGGGTCATTCGTCCTGTTGAAAATGGCATTGCCTTTCAGCGTAATGGGATGCATGCCATCGAGGATTATGTACTCAGTCGTTACCAGATGTACATGCAGGTTTATTTCCACCCAGCTACACGCGCCATGGAAGTCCTTCTGCAAAATCTTTTGAAACGTGCCAAGGAGCTCTATCCTGAAAATAAGGAATTCTTTGCTCTTACATCCCCACATCTACTACCATTTTTTGAGAAGAAGGTAACCTTGTCTGACTATCTTGCACTTGATGACGGAGTTATGAATACCTACTTCCAACTTTGGATGACTAGTACAGACAAGATTTTAGCTGACTTATCACAACGTTTCATTAATCGTAAGGTTTTCAAATCCATCACTTTTTCTGAGGAAGACCAAGACAAACTTGAAATCATGCGAAATTTAGTAGAAGAAATTGGTTTTGACCCTAACTACTACACTGCTATTCATAAGAATTTCGACCTTCCTTACGATATTTATCGGCCAGAGTCTGAAAATCCTAGAACTCAAATCGAGATTGTCCAAAAGAATGGTGAACTTGCAGAACTTTCTAGCCTATCGCCAATCGTCCAATCTCTCGCAGGAAGCCGTCATGGTGACAACCGTTTCTACTTCCCTAAAGAAATGCTTAAGCAAAACAGTATTTTCACTAGTATCATTCAACAATTTTCAAAACTGATTGAGAATGATCATTTTACTCCAAACAAGAAATAACAGAGGAAATTTATGAGTATAAAACTAATCGCCGTCGATATTGATGGTACCCTGGTTAATAGCAAAAAAGAAATTACTCCAGAAGTTTTTGCTGCTATCCAAGATGCCAAAGCAGCTGGAGTCAAGGTTGTCATTGCAACAGGACGCCCTATTGCTGGTGTTGCCAAACTCCTTGACGACTTGCAGTTGAGAGACGAAGGGGACTATGTTGTGACCTTCAACGGTGCCCTTGTTCAAGAAACCTCTAATGGTCATGAGATTATCAGCGAATCTTTGACTTACGAGGACTATCTGGATATGGAATTTCTCAGCCGTAAACTTGGAGTCCATATGCATGCTATTACCAAGGACGGCATATACACTGCCAATCGCAATATCGGAAAATATACCGTTCACGAATCAACCCTCGTCAGCATGCCCATCTTCTACCGTACACCTGAAGAAATGTCTGATAAGGAAATCGTCAAATGTATGTTTATCGATGAGCCTGAAATTCTCGATGCCGCTATTGAAAATATTCCTGCAGAATTTTATGAGCGTTACTCTATTAATAAGTCCGCACCATTCTACCTCGAACTTCTCAAAAAAGGTGTAGATAAGGGTTCAGCTATTACACATCTGGCTGAAAAACTGGGATTGACAAAAGATGAGACTATGGCTATCGGAGATGAAGAAAATGACCGTGCTATGCTCGAAGTCGTTGGAAATCCAGTTGTTATGGAAAACGGAAACCCCGAACTCAAAAAAATCGCCAAATACATCACTAAATCAAATGATGAATCAGGTGTAGCCCATGCGATTCGTACTTGGGTCTTGTAAATTTATTAGAATATAAAAAAGCACCTCAGAAGTTAGAGATAAAAAACTAACTCCTGGGGTGTTTTGAATTATGGATTACTCTTCCTCATCAAACATAAGTGCGTCTAATTCTTCTCTTTCAGTCGCAATCTCTTCATAGGTGGTAATAATATTATTTAATCTTTTTAAGGTGATAACACCAGTCGAATCTTTCATAGTAACCATGGCTCCAATGCCACTCAAGTCATGAATAAGGACTCTTAATTTTTTTAATTCGTCCAAATCTAGAATATCCACTTCCATGACTGTATCATGATTTCTTATTCTTGATTGAATTAGAGAAAGAGGCAAGGATGAATAGTTTCTTAACAACTTATAGGTCTCTGACTTATCCCCTATAGAATCAATATAAATGCCTAACATAGTTCTTACTCCTTTACTCACTCTTTATCAGTTTGTATGTTCTACCTTCAATCTCATATCATTGCTATAAGATTTTATAAACAGCACTAGAATAATAACTCCTACTGTAAATCTTTGATAAACTCCACAACTTGACGATTCTCAATCTTCACATAATATCCACCACTATTATTAACAAGTTTATTCCCCTCATATTTATCAATCTTTACAGCATAAAGGCCGTTTGGTAAGGGTTGATTGTTAAAAAATTCTTTCATTTGCGATTCAAGGTCTTCAAGATAGGCATTATATAACTGATCTTTCTTGTCTTCTGGAGTATAATATCGAAATTGAAATTCTGGTATAAAAATATCTTTTTGGAAAAGATATTGAGCATCCATAGGATACATCCCTTGTAATGCTTGTCCTTTTCTTTGATTTTCCTCTAATATTTCATCATAAAGATACATGTTGCTAGATTTACTGTTAAATTGAAAATCAATCCCTTCGTACTTCAAAGCAGTCATTTTAGGGTCTGTTATTGAATTCTCCAACGTTTTTAAAAATTCGCTGGTGCCTGGACTGATCTCAATTCCTAGATAGGCTAATTCTGGAAAAGCCTGATAAATTCTTTTGTTTTGTTCATAATCTACTTCTGCATCCGTCTTTTTATACTTTTTGTTTTCCGAAGGACGAGTATAGTATTCAAAGCGAGAATTAGCCTGATAGGTTTTACCATCTATATTTTCAGTGTAAGTACCATGGATTACAAATCCTCCAACGCTTGTATAGTTTTTTTCATATTTTTCTAACTCAAACTGACCTGTAAGACCGTAGTTCTCATAAGAACGATGTACAGCTTGCTCCAGTTCATTCCGACTGGCATGGGCAAATAGACCCCACATATCCATCATTGCAATAATAGGACTAAGTATTATGAATATTGCGAATAGTATAACCATGGATAAGCAGCCAATTAATAAGCCTTTTTTCATCTCTTTCTCCTAAGCAATCTATGTCTATTATATCATAAAAGAGAGCGGTTTCCTTGCTCTCTATATATTTTCATGGTTTCTTATGACATATAAAAGCAAGAAAAAACACTGGTTATCCAGTGTTTTTGTGACTAGTTTCGCTCCCTGCAGGAATCGAACCTGCAACTACTCCTTAGGAGGGAGTTGTTATATCCATTGAACTAAGGGAGCTAGAGAAAAACCCTGCCGTATGAGCAGAGTTTTTTATCATCGAATTAACGACGGATTTCTTTGATACGAGCTGCCTTACCTTGAAGAGCACGCAAGTAGTACAATTTCGCACGACGTACTTTACCGTAACGAACAACTTCGATCTTTTCAACACGTGGAGTGTGGATTGGGAAGATACGTTCAACACCTACACCGTTAGAGATTTTACGAACTGTGTAGTTTTCTGAGATGCCAGCACCTTTACGTGCAATAACAACACCTTCAAAAATCTGGATACGTTCACGGTTTCCTTCGACAACTTTCGCGTGTACACGAACAGTATCACCAGGACGGAATGAAGGGATATCTGTACGAAGTTGACCTTCAGTCAAGCTTTGGATTAATGGATTCATTTTATTCTCCTATCTTTGTCAATCTTGAGGAAACTTCCTCAGCGGATAAACTGTATTTTTGTGCGTCCATTACACACAAGATACAGTTTACCAAATTTCCTAGAAAATGTAAAGAAATTTAAAGCAAAATTCCCAAAAAAATCGCCAAAAAACCAAGCAAGTAGGTTAATAATACATAGCTATAAAATGCCTTCTTGTTACTAAGTAGTCTTTGGAGTTCATCATTCAAGGTTGAAAACGTGGTCAAGCCACCACAAAAACCAGTTGCAAGTACAGAGTAAATTTCTTTCGACTCTACATGATTGTAAAATAAGCCAATCAGAAAACAGCCCAGAATATTGGCTATGAGAGTTCCTAGAGGTAGTACTGAACCCTGATTATAACGTGAAAAGAAATAACGGACAAGGGCACCCAGTCCACAAGCAAGTGCTAGATAGATTACTACCATTTCTTCCTCCCTAGACAATAAGCAAATAGAAGTCCTCCTCCGACACTCAAGAGCAAATATGTAACCAAACTAAGGTACCGCCCTGTGTCCAGCAATTTCACTGCATCTAATAGTAGACTAGAAAATGTCGTTAAGCCACCACAGAACCCTGTGCCAAGCGCTAGAATGACTCCTTTACTAGTTCCTTTAGAAACCAGATATCCTTTCACAAGATAGACTAAGCAGAAAATCCCTAGATAATTGACAATCAATGTTCCCCATGGGAAGTCTGGACTCGCTGGTAACCATTTAGATATCTGATAACGGACTAATCCTCCTAACATGGCAGCTAGAAAGATTCCTAGTGGATAGAATTGTTCTTTTTTCATTTGATTGTTTTATCCTGATAATCACGTGAACGTTTGAGAATATCTGAAAAAGTCGCTACAATTGTATCTTCGTATTTTTTATTGCCTACACGACTTTTGACTTTCTCAAAGATAACTTTTTCTCTTTTAGTATCTAGAATAGGTTTTCCTGAAGCCTTTTTATAGGCAACTACTCCTTCAACTAAATGCATCCTCTCCTCTAACAGTTGGACGATTTGGTCATCGATTTTATCGATTTCTTGTCTAATAATCTCTAAATCCATAGGGTCTCCTTTTTTAATTGAACTATAGTCCCAAAAAAGCACTACATAGGCTAGTAAAATCTTAAGCCTCATGAATAAAAACTGCACTGATAATGTTCATCAGTGCAACTTCATGCTTATCCCACTTTAGCAGCTAATTCTTCTGCGAATTGCTCCAAGCGTTCAATATCTTCTTCCTCAGCAGAAAGGTCAACTTTAACGCACTCTG
The DNA here is from genome assembly GCF_946902905.1 of Streptococcus sp. Marseille-Q6470. Classification (NCBI taxonomy): domain Bacteria; kingdom Bacillati; phylum Bacillota; class Bacilli; order Lactobacillales; family Streptococcaceae; genus Streptococcus; species Streptococcus sp. Marseille-Q6470. The sequence continues at coordinate 218,493 of NZ_OX336385.1, read as the reverse complement.
AACCCTTTTCAGCTCCTGTTGCTACAAATACTCGGTCAAAGTCATCAACAGCTTTACAGAATTCATCGTAGAAAGTATCACCTGATCCGACTACACCATAGATTTTACCACTCAAGTTGAGGTCCGCTAGATCTTCGTAGAAGTCCATCATCTCATCTGGTAATTCTCCATCTCCGTATGTATAAGTTGCTACAATGGCGATGTCTGCCTCTAAAAAGTCAGAAGCGTCAACAGTTGTACACTCATCAACATCGACATCTAAACCACATTCTCTTAATTTATCTGCTACAATATCAGCGATTTCTTCAGTATTACCGGTCATACTGGCAAATACAATTTTTGCTAATGCCATAAGGTCCTCCTCAATTAATCTTTCTCCATTATATCACATCTTTTTCATTTTAAAAATAAAAACTCTTGTGCTAAAATGAAATGAGAAAGAATTGAGGTTCATTATGGAAATTTGTCACCAAATTTTAGAAAAAATCAAAGCATACGATACGATTATCATTCACCGTCATATGAAACCAGATCCAGATGCTTTGGGCAGCCAAGTAGGATTAAAAGCCTTGCTTGAGCATCATTTTCCTGAAAAAACGATAAAAGTAGTTGGTTTTAATGAACCAACCTTAACTTGGCTTGCTAAAATGGATCAGGTAGAGGACACAGACTATCAAGGGGCACTTGCCATTATCTGTGATACAGCAAACACAGCACGTATTGATGATAAACGATACACTAAGGCTGAGACTATTATCAAAATTGACCACCATCCAAATGACGAAGTCTACGGCGATATTGTTTGGGTAGATACTAATTCAAGCAGTGCGAGTGAGATGATTTCTCTCTTTGCTGAAGCAACTAACTTAGAATTATCTGACTACGCTGCTAAAATGCTCTGCGCTGGAATTATTGGTGATACTGGCCGTTTTCTCTACCCTTCTACTTCTGCACGTACGCTTCGTATCGCAAGTCAACTCAGAGAACATAACTTTGACTACGCTGAATTGACTCGTAAAATGGATACTATGAACTTTAAGATTGCCAAACTCCAGGGTTATGTCTATGATCATTTAGAAGTTGATGAAAATGGAGCTGCGCGTGTTATTCTCACCCAAGAAATCTTGAAGAAATACGAGGTTACTGATGCGGAAACAGCGGCCATCGTTGGAGCTCCAGGCCGTATTGATACTGTTAGCCTTTGGGGAATCTTTGTGGAGCAAGCAGATGGTCACTATCGCGTCCGTCTTCGCAGTAAATTTGTCCCTATCAATGGTGTCGCAAAAGAACATGATGGCGGTGGCCATCCCCTTGCTAGTGGCGCAAACTCATATAGTTTAGAAGAGAATGAGCTCATCTACCAAAAATTAAAAAACTTGCTGAAAAATAGATAAAAAGCTTGCCAAACTTTTCAGAATCTGATAGACTAGTATGGTAACAATCTATGGCTCGCAAAGAGACCATGGCAGAAAGGAAATATTGCAAAATGAAAAAAGATATCCATCCAGAATATCGCCCAGTTGTCTTCATGGACACAACTACTGGTTACAAATTCCTTAGCGGTTCAACAAAACGCTCTAGCGAAACTGTTGAGTTCGAAGGCGAAACTTACCCATTGATCCGTGTGGAAATTTCATCAGACTCACACCCATTCTACACTGGACGTCAAAAGTTCACTCAAGCAGATGGACGAGTGGATCGTTTCAACAAAAAATACGGTCTCAAATAATCAACCGCATCACTTGTATACGGTCGAACAAAAACAACTTCGATTCGGAGTTGTTTTTTTGTTTCATTTATTTTTCAATCTATATTTTTTATCATAGCTTATAATAGTTTCAATTCTTATTTCCACTTCTACTTTTATTGCAAGTTCTCTATAAAACAAAAAAACCTACTAACCAAGCTTGACGCTTGATTAATAGGTTTTTTATAAAATCATTATTTAACTGCTTCTTTAAGAGCTTTACCAGCTTTGAATGCTGGAACTTTAGAAGCTTTGATTTTGATTTCTTTACCAGTTTGTGGGTTGCGACCTTTACGAGCTGCACGTTTACGAACTTCAAAGTTACCAAAACCGATCAATTGAACTTTTTCACCAGCTGAAAGGAATTCAGTTACTGCTGCGAAAACAGCGTCAACTGCTGCTGCTGAATCTTTCTTAGTCAATTCTGTAGCTTCTGCTACTTTAGCGATCAAATCTTGTTTGTTTGCCATGTTAATGAATCCTCCAAAATTATTTCTAATTAACACTTATAATCATAACCTAAAATTCCTTTTAGGTCAAGTCAAAAACACCTTTTATTTCAATTTTTCTACATTTTTTTAGGAATTATAGCGAATTAAGATTGCCCAGGCATTTTCTCCGGTGTGAGTTTGGATAATTGAGCCTGTTTCTAGGACTGAAATTGGTTTTTCAACGAAAGGTTGTAGAACAGCTTTCATCTCGTTTGCCCATTCATTTGTACCTGCATAAGAAATACCAATCTCTGCTACTGAACGATTTGATAATGTGGCTACTAATTCATCCAACCATTTCTTAAAGGTTTTAGAACCACGGCCCTTAACAATCGGTTGAAGCTCATGGTCTTTCATCTGCATAACTACTCGAATATTTAGTAAAGAGCTCAACAAGCCGGTAACACGACCAATGCGGCCTCCCTTAACGAGGTTTTCTAAAGTTGAAACACCGATGTAGAGTTCTGTATGATTTTTGACATCTTCTACATGCTCCAGGATAGTTTCTAAGTCTTTTCCTTCTTGAGCTAGTTTAGCAGCTTCTACAACTTGGAACTTCAATGCCTGATCTGTGAATGAACTGTCTAAAACAGTGACATCTGCTGTTGATAAACTTGCTCCTTGACGAGCAGCTTCAACAGTTCCTGATAAAGCATGGGACATATGGATAGCCAAAATCTGACTTCCGTCCTTACCCAATTCATCAAAAATCTCTGCAAAGAGTCCAACTGGTGGTTGACTGGTCTTAGGAAGATTTTTACTAGCGAGCATCAAGCGAAGAAATTCTCCTTCTTCAAGATCTGCATCCGAATAAAGGACACTGTCAATCATGACAGATAATGGAACAACAGTAATATCAAATTCTTTAACCACTTCTGGTTCAATAGTAACTGAAGAATCCGTTACAATTTTTACTTTTGTCATATTTCCAATCTTTCTATTTTTACTAATTTTATTATTCAACTTATAACTATAACAATTATATCAAAAAATTATCAAAAATTCATACTATATCTATTTATTTTGAATACTGATACTTGAATTTTATTTAAATAAGTCTACAAAAAATAACCGCCTCTTTAAAGGCGATTATTAGGGATATCTTACATTAAATGGTTATACAATTCCTGCATCTGCATATCATCTGGAACTAAGTGAAGATAAGCTTGGATGTATCCTTTTGCTTCTTCTAACTTGCCGAGTTCTCTTAATAAATAAATATATTGCTCCAAAAACTCTGGATTGTCTTTGAGGTCAGTAGCAAGTTCCTTATAGAGATCATAGGCTGCATCTAATTCTTCAGTCTCTTGATAACTTCGAGCAATCATCCATTTAGTCAAGAGGTTTTCAGGATCATAGACTGCTAAAGCTAGAATATCTTCGTATCTTTCTTGTTCTTGGTAGATGGTTGCTAAACGTAGCAAAATTTCTTCCTGGTCATCAGCATTCTCTTGTGCTTGTAGCAGATATGCTTCTGCTTGCTCCGGTTGATGCAACTCGTAAGATAGCTGAGATGCAAGGAGTAAGAGCCGCGTCTCAAAAGGATTTTTTGACAGGCCTTGTTGCGCTATTTTCAGTGCCTCTTCTGTTTGGTGTTCTTTATGCAGTGCTTGACTATAGCCGTACTCATACCCTTCAAAATCTGGGGAAATAGTATCCAATTGTTTAAAGTATAAGGTTGCTTTTTGGTAGTCCTCTTGGTCAAAATAGAGACTTGCAAGCTCAAAGGCTGTTTGGTCATCATATTCTAATTCTAAGGCTTTTTCTAAAAATTCTATTGCAGATTCAAACTTACCTAAACGTGCATAAGCAAGACCAATTCTCTGATAGGTCGAAATTCCAGTTTGATCGTAGATAAGACGATTATCTAATTGAGCATAGCCTTTAATGGCTTCTAAATCGTTTCCTAGCTCGCTATCTAGCTCAGCTAGTCCAAATATTAGGAGAGGGTCATCAGAGTAGCTACGAGCTTCTAGGAGCTTCTCACGCGCAACATCTGTCAATCCTTCCATTTGATATAAATCTGCTTTTAAGGCAAGAGCAGATACGTACCATTCACTTTCCGGACCAATCTTCTCTAAATAATCAAAAGCTTCTTCGATAAGTCCATCTTCACCAGCTATAGCAGCTAAATTGATATAGACTTCAGGAAATTTTGGTGCTAATTTCTCGTAGATTTGTGCTGCTTGTGGGAAGAAACCAATCCCTTCCAAATAAGCAGCAAGTTCAAGAAGAACCTCATCTGAATCTTCTTCTAAAGCTTTTTGGAAAAAAGATTCTGCTTTTGACAGGTCTTGGTGCTCCAAAGCTTCGAGCATTTGTTGACTATTGTTCACCTTCAGTCTCCTCTACTGGCTCATAAAGTCCACTAACTCCTTTATACCAATCAAAAATTTCTGAAATAACTACTTTTGCAGAAGCGTAGATTGGAATACCTAGCAATACACCCCAAATGCCAAACATAGACCCTGAAGTTAATAGTACAAAAAGAATCGTAATTGGGTGAATATTTAATTGGCTACCTAAAATCAGTGGAGAAACAAAACGTCCTTCAATAGTTTGCTCTACAATAAAAACGATAATAACTTTTAAGAGCATAACAGGACCCGCAATCAGACCCAAAACCAGGGCTGGAATCATAGCAAGAAAACTACCTAGATAAGGAACTAAATTGAGAATACCGGCAGTAATCCCTAAAGTAACAGCATACCGAAGTCCTATAATCTTGAAAAAGACGATAAACATGATAGCGACGATCACAGCCACTGCGATTTGTCCTCTTACATAGTTAGCTAGTTGCTGGTTGACATCTGTTAATACCTTACCAACTGGTTCTCTCAATTTATTTGGTAAAAATTGAGTAATATAGTCTCTAAGTCCTTTTCCATCTCGAAGGAGATAAAAGAGCATAAATGGCATGATAATGAGAGCGACAATGACCTGTGAAGTTCCACTGATAAGAGCACTCACCCAGTTGACAGCCTTAGAAGAAATATTACTTGCCCAAGCAGTTGCTTGTGTTGAAAAATTAGCAAGAACTTGTTCTAGTTGGGGTCTAAAATCATCAGGTAAACGCTTGGTTACAAGGTCATCAATAACTCTGTCAGCATCTTCGAGATAACTTGGTACATTTTGTGCAAAAATGACTACTTGACGTTGAAGATTTGGAATCGCAATGGCTAGTCCAATAATCAAGAGAATGGCAATAATGATAAAGATAATACTAATGGCTAAGACACGGTTTATCTTATACTTCTCCATCAAATCAACTAGTGGATTCAAGAGGTAGAAAAGTAGACCTGATAAGATCACCGGCAACATCACTACTGATAAAAAGTCTATAACTGGGATAAATAAAAAGCTAATTTTACTGAGAATAAAGATATTGAGACCTAACAACAAAGTTACCAAAAAAACTGTAACAGCCTTATTGTCTAAAAACCATTTAAAAAACCAAGATAAGGTAAATTGTTTCTCTTTTTGTTCCATTTTTTCTTCCTTTCCTTTGTTCTAACATTATACCATGTTTTAAGAAAAATAAGGGGTTTTTATAGTCTTTTAGCAAAGGATAAATTTGTCTTCCTGACTAGTGAGAGCTCTTTTTTCTGACTTAGATTTTTCATCTAACAGGCCCTTTTATGTTATAATTGAATTATATTTTTTCTAGAGGTATGAATATGAAAGAAATAGTATATTTTGGAACCTATACACGACGTACTTCCCAAGGGATTTACAAGGCTGATTTTGATACTGAGACTGGCAAGCTCTCAAATCTAGAACTATTTGCAAGCGAGCCGAGTCCGACCTACCTAGCCTTTGATCAGCAACAGCATCTCTATACTGTTGGAAGCCAGGATGACAAAGGTGGAATCGCAGCATACAAAACTGATGGTATCCTTCTGAACCACGTCGTTGAAGAAGGTGCTCCTCACTGCTATGTTGCAGTTGATGAGACACGTAGTCTAGTCTATGGCGCTAACTACCATAAAGGCCAAGTCCTAGTTTATAAACGTAAAGAAGATGGCAGTCTTGAATTGGCTGACAAAGTTCAACATGCTGGCCATGGTCCACATGAAAACCAAGCTTCTCCCCACGTACACTATACTGATTTAACTCCTGACCAATATTTGGTAACTTGTGACTTGGGTACTGACGAGGTCATTACCTATGATGTCGATCTAGAAGGAAAGTTGACGAAACTAGCAACTTATAATTGTAATCCCGGCGCTGGTGCTCGTCACCTTGTTTTCCACCACCACTACAAGATTGCTTATCTCATCTGTGAACTCAACAGTACGATTGAAGTATTGATTTACGATGGAGTTGGAGAATTTGAACAAATGCAGGTCATTTCAACCTTACCAGATGACTATAGTGGTTTTAATGGTACTGCGGCTATTCGTCTTTCTAAAGATGGCAAATTCCTCTACGCTTCTAACCGAGGCCATGATTCTATCGCTGTTTATAGCATTTTAGCAGATGGAAGCTTGGAATTATTAGAGGTTGTTCCAACCAATGGGAAAAATCCACGTGATTTTGATTTGTCACCTGACCAAGAATTCCTTATCGCTGTTCACCAGGATTCTGATAACGCGACAGTCTTTAAGCGCAATCCTGAAACTGGTAGACTGGCAGAACTCTCTAATGAATTTCATGTTCCTGAAGCAGTCTGCATAAGTTTCAATAAATAGGGCATAAAAAAATGAACTTGTTTTACAAGTTCATTTTTTATTTTATAATTTATTTCCGACATTGATACGGTTAATAGCACGTTGCAATGCAATTTTAGCACGGCGCTCTTGGTCGATTAAGTGTTTGTCTTGTGCTTCTTCGATTTCACGTTCTGCACGAAGTTTAGCACGTTCTGCACGACTAACATCAATATCGCGCGCACGTTCAGCTGAATCAGCAATAATGGTAATGACATTATTAGCAATCTCAATAATTCCTCCGTTTACTGCAATCCAGTTCACATGAGTATCATCATCGATGCGTTTAACCTTTACTTCATCAACTGCTAGAACCGCAATCATATTTTCATGTCGTGGCAAGATCCCCATCTCACCATCCAGAGTTCGTACCGATACAAAGCTGGCATGGTGATCATAGACGAGGCCATCTGGTGTCACGATCTGGACAGTTAAATGTGCCATAGATCACCTCTTAAAATCCCATTTTTTCAGCCTTAGCAATAACGTCTTCGATTGAACCTACTCCACGGAAGGCATCTTCTGGCAAATGATCGTATTTACCGTCAAGAATTTCCTTGAAGCCACGAACAGTTTCAGCTACTGGAACATAAGATCCTGGTTGACCTGTAAATTGTTCCGCAACGTTGAAGTTTTGTGACAAGAAGAACTGAATACGACGTGCACGAGCAACCAAAGTCTTTTCTTCGTCAGAAAGTTCATCCATACCAAGGATGGCGATGATATCTTGCAACTCATGGTAACGTTGAAGCACACGTTTCACTTCAGCAGCTACTGCATAGTGCTCTTCTCCAACAATTTCAGGTGCCAAGGCACGTGAGCTTGAAGCAAGTGGGTCAACGGCTGGGTAGATACCCAATTGAACCAATTTACGTTCCAAGTTAGTTGTTGAGTCCAAGTGAGCGAAGGCTGTGGCTGGCGCTGGGTCAGTATAGTCATCCGCTGGCACGTAGATGGCTTGGATAGAGGTTACAGAACCCTTCTTGGTTGACGTGATACGTTCTTGCAATTGACCCATTTCTGTTGCGAGGGTTGGCTGATAACCAACGGCTGATGGCATACGACCCAAAAGAGCAGATACTTCTGAACCAGCTTGTGTGAAACGGAAAATGTTGTCAATGAAGAGAAGAACATCTTGACCTTCTACATCGCGGAAGTATTCAGCGATTGTCAAACCAGTAAGGGCAACACGCATACGTGCTCCTGGTGGTTCATTCATCTGACCAAATACCATGGCTGTTTTTTCGATAACGCCTGATTCTTTCATTTCCCAGTAGAGGTCGTTCCCTTCACGAGTACGTTCCCCAACACCAGTAAATACTGAGATACCACCGTGTTCTTGGGCAATGTTGTGAATCAATTCTTGGATCAATACGGTCTTACCAACTCCGGCACCACCGAAGAGTCCGACCTTACCACCTTTAAGGTAAGGGGCAAGAAGGTCGATAACTTTGATCCCTGTTTCTAGAATTTCTGAAGAGGTAGACAATTCATCAAAAGTTGGTGCTTTTTTATGAATTGGCTGACGCTCTGCATCTTCACCAAAAGGAGCTTCCAAGTCAATGGTATCTCCCAAAACGTTGAAGACACGTCCTAGAGTTTCTTTCCCAACTGGTACTGAGATTGGACGGCCTGTGTCCAATACTTCCAAACCACGGGTCAAGCCATCAGTTGATTCCATAGCGATGGTACGAATCATACCATCTCCCAACTCCAAGGCTACTTCAAGGACGATTTTTGTTTTTCTTTCGTCATTTTTGTAGACGACAAGTGCATTATTAATCTCTGGTAGTTTCTCACCTGCTGCAAACATGACGTCTACAACGGGACCGATAACCTGAGCAATTTTACCTGAACTCATCTACTTCTCCTATTCTGTATAAGATACTATCGGTTCCTAGTATGACTAGGTCCTAAGTTCATTTCTCTGAGCAAGATACTTTATTCCAAAGCACTAGCTCCTGCTACGATTTCTGTAATTTCTTGTGTAATCGCCGCCTGTCTGGCACGGTTATACTGGATAGTCAAATCATTGATAACTTTTTTAGCATTATCTGTAGCTGTTTGCATAGCCGTCATCCCTGCCGCATTTTCAGCTGTCTTAGCATCAATTATAGCACCGTAAATCATACTTTCTGCAAACTGTGGCAATAGTTGTTCCAAGATTTCTTCTCGACTTGTTTCAAGCTCAAATGTCAAGCTATAGTTATCATCTGCTTCATTTGGGTCCAAGTCGACAATTGGAAGCATCTGCTCCACACGCATTTGACTTGTCAGTGTATTCACGTGGTGGTTGTAGCAAACATAGAGCTCATCGAAAAGTTCATTTTGATACATTTCAATGGTTTTTGAAATAATCTTATGAACTTCATCGAAGCTTGGTTGACTGGCTAGACCACGCAATTCATAAATTGGCTGAATACCACGAGCTTTAAAGAAGTCTGCTCCCATACCACCGATACAGATGACTTCAAAATCATCACCTGAAGGATGGTATTCTTGCTGCAGTTCCATAACTGCCTTCAAGATTGAAGAGTTATATCCTCCAACGAGACCACGGTCAGATGTAATGACGATATAGCCTGTTTTTTTGACAGGGCGACTAATCAACATTGGATTCGTTGATCCGCCAGCACCATCTCCATGAAGGATATCTGTAAGGAGTTTACGGACTTTTTGAGCATAAATCTGGAAGTTGCGTGCAGCTTCTTCAGAACGACCTAACTTAGCTGCAGAAACCATCTGCATGGCGTTAGTAATTTGACTAGTATTTTTCGTTGAGGCGATTTTTGTTTTAATATCATTTAGAGATACTGCCATCTGACACCTCTATTCTTATTGGAAGCTGGATTGGTTGAGAAACTCGGTAATCGCAGCATCCAAGACTGCTTCATCTGGCAAGTCTTTTGTTTCACGAATAGTTTCCAAAATCTCTGGATGTTGCGCATCAAAGAAGGCATGGAATTCTTCTTCAAAGCGGACAATATCATCAACTGATATAGTATCCAAGAATCCATGAGTCAAGGCATAGAGAATGGTTACTTGTTTCTCAACAGGTAGTGGTTTATGAACTGGTTGTTTCAATACTTCTACAGTACGACGACCACGATTCAATTTAGCCTGAGTAGCAGCATCCAAGTCTGAACCAAATTTAGTGAAGGCTTCTAACTCACGGTATGAAGCAAGGTCGATACGAAGAGTACCCGCAACCTTCTTCATCGCTTTAATCTGAGCTGAACCACCTACACGAGATACAGAAGAACCCGCATCAATAGCTGGACGGATACCCGCATTAAAGAGACTATCACTTAGGAAGATTTGTCCATCCGTAATAGAGATTACGTTTGTAGCGATATAAGCTGAGATATCTCCAGCTTGGGTCTCGATAAATGGAAGAGCTGTGATAGATCCACCCCCAAGTTCATCCGAAACTTTAGCAGAACGCTCAAGTAGACGGCTGTGAAGGTAGAAGACATCTCCTGGGAAAGCTTCACGTCCTGGTGGACGACGGAGCAAGAGAGAAAGTTCACGATAAGCTACCGCTTGTTTAGATAAGTCATCATAAACGATCAAAACATGCTTACCTTGATACATGAACTCTTCTGCCATAGCAACCCCTGCATAAGGTGCAAGGAAAAGCAATGGTGAAGGCTGTGAAGCCGAAGCTGTCACAACGATTGTGTAATCCAAGGCTCCGTACTGACGAAGTGTTTCCACTTGTGTACGAACTGTTGATTCTTTTTGTCCAATCGCAACATAGATACAAATCATATCTTGACCTTTTTGGTTCAAGATAGTGTCAATTGCAATCGTTGTTTTCCCTGTTTGACGGTCACCGATAATCAACTCACGTTGACCACGACCGATTGGAACAAGGGCGTCAATAGCTTTCAAACCTGTTTGCAATGGTTCTGAGACAGACTTACGTTGCATAACACCAGGAGCTGGTGCTTCTACTGGACGAGTTTTATCAGTGTGGATTTCTCCAAGACCGTCAACTGGACGACCGAGTGGATCCACAACACGACCAATGAGACTTTCACCTACTGGTACTTCCATGATTTTACCCGTGCGACGAATGGTGTCGCCTTCACGAATATCTGTAAAGTCACCAAGAATGATGATACCAACATCCGTTGACTCTAAGTTTTGCGCCATACCATAAGAGCCATTTTCAAAAATCAACAGCTCACCACTCATGGCATTTTCAAGGCCATGAGCACGCGCAATCCCGTCACCAATGTAGGTTACAACACCAGTTTCACTCACATCAAAATTAGGTTTGAAATTTTCAATTTGTTGCTTAATTAAAGCGCTGATTTCTTGTGCGTTAATTGCCAAAAGAACACCACTTTCTATTTCAAATTTTCCTTAACAACTTTAAGTTGTTGTTTAATACTCACATCAATTGTCTTGTGATTGGCAATAATAACAAAACCACCGATTAAACTATCGTCGATTTTTTCCTTAATACTGCGAACCTTTAAAGACATCTTCTTCTCGATTAGAGGAAGGAGGCGTTCTTTCTGTTCGTCAGTCAAAGGATGTGCAGACAAAATAGTCACTTCAAAACGATTGGTTTCTTTTTCAAGACGATTCAAGCAATCTACAATCACATCATAAAAAAGATTGGATCGATGATTGTAAAGTATAACCTCGATAAAGTTTTGCATTAAAGGTGACACAGAACCTTGGAAAAAACGAACTGTTTTTTCTTTATCCAACTCATCTACTTCCACTTGCGCTAAAAAAGTAGGTAAGCCAGTTTCTTCAGCAACTTGCTTGATTTGAGTCAAGTCTGAAAAAATAGAGTCTTCTTCTCCTTTTTCAATCACCAATTGGACAAAAGGCATGCTGTATTTTTCAATTACCTTTAAAGTCTTTTTGTCCATTAAGCTTCTCCTAGCTGATCGATATACTGATCAATGAGTTCTTTATGGGCCTGACTGTCAAGGTTTTTAGAGAGAATTTTCTCAGCTAGACTGATTGTTAAGTCAGCTACATCTCCCTTAACACTTTGTAAAGCTTCAGCTTTATTTTGAGCAATTTCTTGGTTGGCTTTTTCTTTTAAGCGCCCTGCTTCAAGTTTAGCTTCGGCTAAAATATCGGCTCTACTTTTCTCAGCAGTTCCCTTTGCATTCTCGATAATCGTTTTAGCTTCGGTACGGCTACCTGCTAACTCAGCTTCACGTTTGCTAGCTAGTTCCTCAGCCTTTTTACGGGCTTCCTCGGCACCATCAATATCTGAAGAAATCTTTTCAGCACGTTCATCTAAGATGCTGGAAATATTTCCCCAAGCATATTTCTTCACTAAAAAGATCAATAAAAGGAAGGAACCAGCGATAAGAATAAAGTCACCGATAATGGTACTAATAGTTAAATCCATCTTCTAATCCTCCTCTACTTACTCTTCCCCTTCATTTATTTTTTTACCAATGTACATTGATGACAACATGGTAAATACATAAGCCTGAATACATGAAATGAAAATTGAAAAAGCTGTCCATAACATGTTTGCGATAAAGGCAAAAGGATACCAATACAAAGCATTTTGTGACAAGGTCAATAGCAATCCAGCTAAGACCTCACCGGCAAAAATATTTCCGTAGATCCGAATCGCCAAGGAAGCAAAATTGGTGAACTCTTCTAAAATGTTCATCGGAGTCATAAAGCCAGGTGTAACAAATGCTCTCAAATATTCTTTAACGCCTCTACGACGAACTCCTTCTACATGGGCGATCAAAGTGATCAATAATGAGAGGGATAAATCGTATCCAAGGTTAGCTGTTGGGGAAGTCCACAAGTTATAACCGTTTGTTGTTTGTACTTTTGCCATTAAGCCAATATTGTTGGCAACCAAGATAAACAGAAATAGAGAAAACAGAAACAAGGAATAATCCTTAATGTATGATTCTCCAATGTTTGGTTTGGTAAAACCAATCACAAAGTCATAAATCATCTCAAGAGCATTTTGTTTGCCCTTTGGACGGATGGTCATTTCACGACTTGCCCAGTAGACAAAGGCAAAAACCATCAAAACAGTTACAAGAGACATGGCAAGCAGGGTCAAATCAAAGGATATTGGTCCAATATTAACGGTTGGATTCAAACTTTCTTCCATGGTTTGACACCTCCATTTCTAAATAGAGTTGTCTATTTAATGACAAATGACATCGCCAAGGTTACAAAGAATGTTCCTTCGATAAAGGCAATCCCCATGATCATCAAACTACGCAATTGTGGGATGATATCTGGTTGGCGTGCTGCAGATTTGAACAAACCGTTCATCAAAAATCCTTCTGCAAGAGATACACCCATACAGGCAAGACAAAGTCCGAAAAATGTTAAATTCATGACGAATTCTCCTTTTTTAAATTAAATTTACCTCCCTAGTTTAGTCCTAAAATTTGCTTTTGTCAACTTTTTACTAGGAATGGAAGCGTTTTGAATCATTTATTTCCAATTTTACGATTTTCAAGACAATTATATAGAAAATTTTATTCCCTTTTCACGAACCTTTTACGAACCTTTTACTATCTTTCTATGTTTTCTGAAAACAAAAATCCGAGTTTTACAACTCGGATGTTTCATTTTTTATCTGAAATAAATTGAGTGATGATTTTGACAAGCTGGATTAAATGCAGCTTTACAAAATGGACAAGTTCCTTTCTCGGTATACTCGACATACGTTAGTGTATTCCCGCAGGATCCACATAAGATGGGGCTATCCTCTTTCAGATTTAAAGGATAAGGACAAAATGTATGTGCTTCTATAGCATTGTGACACTGATAACAGGCGTAGTATTTCTTACAATCATAGCACTGAAGTGCTACGATATCTTTGTCACTATGGTAATGAACACATCTGCTTTCATCATCAACTAGTAAGCCCTGAGCTTGAACCATTAATTTTTCCTTATCTAGGCACGAACTGTGACGCTTGTTCCATCTTCTTTGTATAGATTAATCAGACCTTCTTTCAAAGCACGGACCATATCGCCAGCTTGTACTGGCTGAGGAACCTTGATGGTCAAAAGTTCCATTGGGTTTGGTGCACGGTCGATTTTATTTCCTTTAGCATCATGAAGGTCTTCAATATAAGTTTCAAAATGACGGAAACCTGGACCATAGAATTCAACTTGGTCACCTTCATTGATAACATTCCGTTGACGAATAGTTGCTGTTTGTGTAGCATCATCATAATCTACTACTTCCGCTACAAACTTATATTCTGGAATCTTACGACGAGCGCCAAACAGTTGTTCGTTTTCAGATGGAGTGCCATAGTAGAATCCTGTAGCCAATTCACGTTGGGCTACCTTCCACATTTCATCAATCAGGTCTTGCTTGATAGCCTCAAACTTTTCAGGGCTCTCAAGGTAAGCATCAACGGCAGCCTTGTAGCAGTTTGTTACTGTTGAAACATAGTGGATGGACTTCATACGACCTTCAATCTTAAGACTGTCCACGCCATTTTCAATCATATCTGGAATATGGTCAATCATAGACATATCAACCGCAGACATAGAGAATTCTTCAGGAATTTCTCCCTTGAGACTCTTACGTTCCTTACCGAACGGCATATCGTAAAGGTCATACTTCCAACGGCAAGATTGTGAACATCCACCACGGTTGGCGTCACGCATACTCATATGGTTAGAAAGAGTACAACGACCAGAGTATGAGATACACATAGCTCCATGTACGAAGGCTTCAATCTCAACATCTGTACGTTTGCGAATCTCTGCCAATTCTTCCATAGAAACCTCACGCGCCAAAACGACACGAGTCAAACCAAGTTCTTTCCAAAATTCTAGTGTTTCATAGTTGGTTGCACTAGCTTGTGTTGACAGGTGGATTTCAAGTCCTGGTGCTTCCGTTGCTGCAATCATAATCAAGGCTGGATCTGATACGATAACCGCTGCAATACCGATGTCACGTAGTTTACGGAACCATTCTCCAGCGCCTTCCTCATTTCCTTCGTGCATAACCATATTGGCTGCTACATACACTTTAGCACCATATTTAGCCGCAAATTTAACTCCTTCTTCCATCTGTTCGAAAGTGAAGTTTCCCGCACGGCTACGAAGACCATAGGCCTGACCACCGATAAAGACAGCATCTGCTCCGTATTGAACAGCTACTTTCAGTTTTTCTAGTGTTCCTGCAGGTGATAGAACCTCAGGACGTTTCAAAGTTTTTGTCATGTTTTCTCCTATTTGCAATATAAAAGTTTGACACTAATCTTTACCATTTTATAGCAAAAAGGTTTTAAAATCAAGTTTTGATTGATTGTTTAGACAATTTTAATTTTCTTCTAGAGTTCAAATTCATCGAACTGTTTCCAGTTTCCAAGAACTCCAGCCTTTGAAACGAATGGCTCCTTTTTTATCCGTTTTGTAGATTGCATTCTCAACTTCTTTATCTTCTTGGCTAATTACTTTAAATTTTTTCTTCTTGTCTACCGACATGACAGTCATTTTAGGTTGTAAAGTTTTGAAGACCTCCACATCACTCTTTTTCTTCGATGATGGTTGATGAGTGATCAGAACATCTGCTTGGAGCTTGGGATCATAGATCGTTAAGGAATTCTCCTCTATATTTCCAGTAATTAGAAAGGTTTGATGTAGTAGTTTTCCATACATGGCTATTGAGTCTTTTTTATCCTTGTCTTGAGTTGCAATTACTTCCAAATGACTCCCAAAAACAAATAACTTCTCTCCTCTTTGTACAGCACGTACGTTGACTTTGCTTTGCTTGATCTCATCCATAAATTCTTGCTTAGATAGAGTTTCTTCAGTTACTAGAATTTCTCCTATCACGAAGGTTTTACTGATTTCTAACACATGGTCTAATTGCTTAGTTTCACTGTTCGTTAGCACAAGCTGATCAATCTTTGCGACTCCTCTACTTTTTAGATAAGGAATTAAACTACGCTTAGCATTACTCGTAGTGACTTTCTCCTGCCAGGCTTCTTTCTTTTCAACTTCAGACTTTTCCCCGACATCCAGTAGAATGGTCTTACCTGTCATGTCTCTTAGGAAAATGCTTTGTCCCTGCTCCATATCTAAGACCGTGATTTCATTTTCTAGTGGATGTTTGGTTCCTAAAAAGAGGGCTAGGACAAATAGGACAATGAACGTTATTTTTTTCAAATTTTTACGATAGTCATAAACTAAAGCCAAAGACATTAACAAAGATACTAGAACCCAAAGACTCGGTTGGCCAAAAACTAAGGGTCTAGTAGATAGCTGAGAAACATAGCGAATGATGTTTTCTAGCCATTCAAAGAGAAAGTTAAACTGGGTTATAGGATAGATACATGACAAACAGAAGAGAATCGATAAGAGTGGTAAAAAGACTATATCAAATAAGAATGAAAAAGCAAAGGTCAAGAGGATAGACCACGGTTGAAATTCAGAAAAGTAAAATGATAAAATTGGCAGAATTCCTAAGGAAATAATGAAACTTTCTCTAACCAGACCTTTTATCCCTGCTACTTCTTCACCAGTCATGGTCAAGATAAAGGCATAGGCGCAGGAGAGCACTCCTCCAGCACTTAGGAAGAAATTCGGCATCACAATGAACAAGACCAGGATAGTTAGAGCAAAATTATCGAGTGACTTGAAGCCATGTTGAGCCAAGAGTTTTTGTAACAGGCTTCTAATAACAGAAGCAGAGAACCCTGTCAAACCAGCATAAACTAAGGAAAATGGATAGGCTGTCCATTTGAACATTTCTTGAGTCAAGCCCAAACGCAATAGTAACTTCTTAAAAGCATCCATGAAGAACCCAACCTGCATGCCAGATAATGCAAAGAGATGGATAATCCCCAAACTTGAGTAGAGTTCATTCATTTCCTCAAAGTCTGTATCTAAATGTCCCAGTAAAAGACCTGTCATATAATTACGCATGGGGTCAGGAAAATTCCTTTTTATCCAAACAACTGCTTTTCTTCTCAGGCTTGATAGATTTTCCCCTATATCCCGACTAGATATTTTCCTTGATTCGACAATTTCAGATATGGTCAAGGTCTGATAAATTCCCTGAGTTTTGAGATAATTTCGATAATCAAATCCAGCAAAATTACTTGCCCCTTGAGGACTAGCTAATTTCCCTTTTACGACCATTTCGTGCAAGTCAGATAAGTCTTGAAATTTTTCCTTCTCAGCTTCTGACTGAAGTTTATAATAGACTTGATAGAGTCTACCGTCAGCCTTTCCACGAAAGGATAGACTATCACCATTTACCTTTATGGTGTCAGGTAATATTCGCACTGAATTAACCGAGGCGACAAGGTGTCGACTAGCTGCTTCTTGCTGCCATTTTTGAAATAAAAACCAGCTAGCAAACAGTCCACAAATCAAGAGGACCTTTGTCACAGTCTTCCATGGGAATTGGAAAAAGAGACAGAATAGTAAAAAAACAAAACCCAAAAGCGCTAACACACTTGCTGAAAAGATTGTATAGTAGAGCCATAATAGTAGAAAACTGAGATAGATTTTGGGGATGGGTATGCGACTAATCCACTGTGACATATTCTTTTAACTTTTCTACTGTCTTAGCACCAATGCCTGACACTTTCTTGAGGTCATCAACAGACTTGAACTTACCATTGGTTTCGCGGTGGTCGATGATGTCCTGAGCACGTTTGCCTCCCAACCCCTTGACTTGTTTCAGCTCCTCTAAACTGGCTTTATTGAGATTAACTTTCTTATTTTCTTTGGTGTTGGAAGCATTTGAATGTGCCTCTTGACTGGTAGCTTCTTCCTTAGTCGGAACATAAACAAGTGCTTCGTCACTAATTCTCTGGGCGAGATTGATAGACTTACTGTCTGCATTATCTGTTAATCCACCCGCTTTTTGGACAGCATCATTGATACGACTTCCAACTGGCAAATCATAGATTCCAGGTGATTTGACCGCACCTTTGACATCGACAGTAATCAGATCTTTCTCCACCACTTCTTCAGTTTCCGATTTCTGGCTCTTCTCCTCTTTTTCGCTAGCTGAATCCTTTGAAACAGTTGTAACTTCTGTTTGCAAATTGCTTTCCTTAGCCGGTGTTTGAGCGACTGGCTTTAGGAGGAAAAATCCGCCTAAGACCAAGCCCAAACCAGCACAGATAACGATAATTTTATACTCTTTGATTTTCTCAATAAGTTCTTCCATATTTTCTCCTCTCTTAGCTTATTCGTAAGAGAAAGAAAAAACAGCTGAAAAATCTTTTCAACTGCTTACTTATTTGCAAAATAATCTTCCTTAGTCAAGATATAATGAACTCTCGTCACGATACGACCTTTTTCATGCTGGTCTATACAAGCATAAGGTTCTTCGTGAGAGAAGCGCATGCCTGATTTCTCCATGACCTTTCCTGATGCAGGATTGTCCTTATCGTGAAGGGCGGTCAACTTATTCATTCCTACCTTTTCAAAAGCCAGTTCAATTACGGCTCGATTGGCTTCTGTCGTCAAACCTTGATTCCAATATTTTTTATGGATAATATAGCCAATGGCTGCCTTCTTAAGAAGAGTATCTATCTTGTGCAGGTCAATGGTACCGATAAACTCTCCACTACCTTTTAGTTCAATACCCCATCGGCCCAAGGGATTGGCTAGATAAAACTGAGCAATATTGTTCTTGGTTTCCTCTAAACTTTGATTGGTTGGAAAAGTGTAGCGCGTATTTTCTTTATCTGAAGCGTACTCAAACATGGCTTCTGCATCATTCAATGTCACTGGTCTGAGAACTAAGCGTTCAGTTTCGATAATTGGATGCTTAGCTAGTTTGATAAATAAGGATTCCATGATTTCACCTCCTAAAAAAGGTTGCTAAAAGAATAACATAAAAGAAATAGTTTTACAAGTTTTTCTTGCAATTTAAAACGGTTTCATATACAATAAAATCATCACAAAAATACTAAAGAATTATGTGATACAACAAATGAAACAGCTTATTAGAAAGTGAGTTATCCTATGTTAATTGGAATTCCAAAAGAAATTAAAAATAATGAAAATCGTGTTGCCTTGACACCTGCTGGTGTACAGAGTCTTGTTGGGCGTGGTCACCGTGTCCTCGTCGAAACAAATGCTGGGCTTGGTTCAGGATTTACTGATGCTGACTATGAAAAGCAAGGAGCAGAAATTGTCGCAACTGCTGCTGAAGCCTGGGCTGCAGAGTTAGTTGTTAAAGTCAAGGAACCCCTTGCTAGTGAGTACCAGTTCTTGCGTGACGACTTACTTCTCTTCACCTACTTGCACATGGCAGCAGCTCCAGAATTAGCGGATGCTATGCTTGCAGCTAAAACAACTGGGGTAGCTTATGAAACGGTACGCGATACTGAAGGTCAACTTCCTTTGTTGGTTCCAATGAGTGAGGTTGCAGGTCGTATGGCTGTCCAAATCGGAGCTCACTTCTTGACTAAACAAGCTGGTGGTTCAGGAGTTCTTTTGGGTGGTGTCCCAGGTGTGCCAAAAGGAAAAGTAACCATCATCGGTGGTGGTGTCGTTGGTACACACGCAGCTCGTATCGCTCTTGGTTTAGGAGCCCAAGTAACTATTCTTGATATTAGCGCTAAGCGCCTTTCAGTCCTTGAAGATGTCTTTGGTCACCAAATCCAAACCCTCATGTCTAACCCATTTAATATCGAAGCAAGTGTACGTGAAGCAGACGTTGTTATCGGTGCAGTCTTAATTCCTGGTGCCAAAGCTCCAAAATTAGTGACAGATGACATGGTTCAACAAATGCGTCCTGGTTCTGTTATCGTAGATGTTGCTGTGGACCAAGGGGGTGTTATTGCAACGGCTGACCGTGTGACAACCCACGATGAGCCTGTCTATGAAAAACACGGTGTCCTTCACTATGCGGTTGCTAACATTCCTGGAGCAGTAGCTCGTACTTCTACTATTGCCCTTACAAATGTGACCCTTCCATATATCGAAGCCTTGGCAGGAAAAGGATTTAAGAAAGCAATCCTTGAAGACGCAGGCTTGCTTGAAGGTGTAACAACTTACCAAGGTCAACTCACAAGTCAACCAGTTGCTGAAGGTTTAGAACGTGACTTCACACCTATCAGTGAACTTGTCTAATAAGAAATTCAAAAAAAAATTAAGAGCAGTTTTTCAACTGCTCTTTTTCTTTATTCTGTTTCTTCTTGATTTTCTTCAGCTTTGACAGGTCGAGGTTCATAGGCTCTGATAATCTGAGCAACGACTGGATGGCGAACCACATCCTTGGCTGAGAAGTGTACAAAGTCGATCTGGTGAATGTTCTTAAGTTTTTCTTGGGCATCAATCAAACCTGACTTAACATTACGCGGCAGGTCAATCTGGCTAATATCCCCATTGACAATCATTTTAGAATTAAAGCCTAAACGAGTCAAGAACATCTTCATCTGCATGATGGTTGTGTTTTGGGCTTCATCCAAAATAACAAAGGCATCATCCAAGGTACGTCCACGCATATAGGCCAAAGGCGCAATCTCAATAATTTCTCTCTCCATGAGACGAGTTGTTTGGTCTTTCCCTAAGATCTGATATAAAGCATCATAGACTGGTCGAAGATAAGGATCCACCTTTTCTTTCAAATCACCAGGTAGAAATCCTAGGCTTTCTCCAGCTTCTACTGCTGGACGAGTCAAGATAATACGCTTGACTTGGCCACGTTTGAGAGCTGTAACAGCCAAGGTCACTGCGAGGAAAGTTTTTCCTGTCCCCGCTGGCCCAATCCCGAAGGTAACATCATGGTTCTTAACACTATCTACATAAAGTTTTTGACCCAGTGTCTTTACACGTATCGGCTTACCAGTATTGTCTTTGATAATCTCTTCTTCATAGAGGGCAACAAACTTGTCGATTTCATTGTTTCTAACCATATTGATGGCTGTCACCACATCCGGAGTTCCTACTATCATGCCACGATTGACCAAGACCATCAAGGCTTGAATTACTTGCCGTGCTTCTTCACAAGAAGACTCCTCTCCCAAGACTTGTACAATCTCTGTACGAGCATGGATGATAACATCTAACTCATCCTCCATTAAACGAAGATGGCGTTCATTGGAACCAAAAAGATGAAACAGGTCATCTGGATGACTTAACTGAATGTCTATTGAATGTTCCTTCAAACAAAGAACCTCTCTAACTCTTTAATTTCTTTTTATTATAGCAAAGGCATTTAGAAATTGCTATCCCTAATACTTCTGCCATTTTAATGTTCTAAATATTCCTGCCAGATACGGTCGAAGTCTCCCATATTAAAAGAAAAACTGGCGTGTTCTTCTAAAAATCGACTAACTTGATCAAAATCGTCGGTATGTTTCGGGAAAGCTGACTCCTCAAAGGCAAGATCCGCTAAAATTGCTTTAGGACTTTTACTTTTAGGATTACGCTCTGTCATAAGCCAAGTATAAAATGATTTTCGCATAAGCCTCCCTAAATTAACTCAGTACCAAATTGGTCTTGTTTAATCTTTCCAGCTTTCATTAAACCACCAAGCGCTTTTTTAAATTGACCTTTAGAAATACCAAAGGTAGCCTTGATGTCATCTGGTGAAGATTTGTCATTTAAGGTCATAAATCCACCATTGCTTTCCAAGTAAGTCAAAATCATCTGCGCATCGTTCTCTAACATCTCAAATGAGCGAGGTTTTAGTGAAAGATTAAGTGTACGATCCACCTCACGGAAACCAATAACACGCGTATCTAACACTTGTCCTAAACGTGGTTCTGCATAACGCTCGCTAGGATGGATAAAGCCCAGCATGTTATTTTCAGGCAGATAGACAAAGGTCCCTGACAGCTTGAGACGATAAACAATTGCAGGCCAGTTCTGGTTCTGCATGTTATTGTAGGCAGGACGTGCTAGTCGTTGGAAGTCCTCCTGATAAGCCAAAATTCCCCAAATACGGTCTTTTTTATCTACCTCTAGACGAATATAGAGTCTATCGCCCTTCTTTGGCCAGAGCTCTTTGAGTTCAGGCAGGATATCAAGTGACACAACGATTTCCTTGTCAGGAAGCCCTGTATCAACAAAAACACCCAAATCCTTACGAACCTCTGTTACCGTTCCCCAACCAAATTGATCCTGAGTTGCAGTCACTTCTTGAGTTGTCAATCGAAGTTTTTGCTTCATGTCTGTGTAGGCAAAACCTTTAACAGTATCACCAACTGTATGCTGACCTTCTTCCTTAGCAAGAGCGTATGTTTGACCATCCTTTTGAACAAAGTAAAAACGGTCATTTTCATCGATGATAAGTCCAACGATAAAACTTGAAAGATTTGTATTCATGTTTCCTTCTTTCGAATAAAACTCAGCCAGCAATGCCAACTGAGTTTTTCTGTTTATTTCTTAGACTTCCAAGATTTCTTTTTCTTTATTGGCAGTCATGTCGTCGATGTGTTTAACAGCATCGTCTGTCGCTTTTTGAATATCTTTTTCAAGAGTCTTCAATTCATCTTCAGTGATTTCTTTAGCTTTTTCTTGTTTCTTAGCTTCATCCATAGCGTCACGACGGATATTACGAATCGCTACTTTAGCATTTTCACCAACTTTTTTCACTTCTTTAGCGAGGTCGCGACGAGTTTCTTCTGTAAGAGCTGGGATTACCAAGCGAATAACAGAACCATCGTTAGCTGGTGTAATACCAAGATCTGAAGCGTTCAAAGCACGCTCGATATCCTTCAATGAAGATTTATCAAATGGTGTTACCAACAAGACACGCGCTTCAGGAATTGTGATAGAAGCGATTTGGTTAAGAGGTGTTTCGACACCATAGTATTCAACAGTAATACGGTCAAGCAAGCTAGCATTAGCACGACCTGCACGGATACCACCAAACTCACGCGCAAGTGAGTGGTGAGATTGAGTCATTCTCTCTTTAGCTTTTTCTACAATTGCGTTAGCCATAATTTTTTTTATTCCTTTTCTTCGATATTGTTTGAAACAGTTGTTCCGATATTTTCACCAAATACAACACGTTTGATATTGCCAGGTTGGTTCATATTAAAGACGACCAAGTCAATATCGTTATCCATAGATAGAGTTGAAGCTGTTGAATCCATGATACGGAGACCTTTATTAATAACATCACGGTGAGTCAATTCTTCAAATTTAACAGCCGTTTTATCTTTCTTAGGATCCGCATTGTAGACACCGTCTACACCATTCTTAGCCATCAAAATAGCGTCCGCTTCAATCTCAGCTGCACGAAGAGCCGCTGTTGTATCTGTAGAGAAGTAAGGTGAACCAATTCCCGCGCCAAAGATAACGATACGATCTTTTTCAAGGTGACGAAGGGCACGTCCACGAATATAAGGTTCTGCCACTTGTTGCATAGCAATAGCTGTTTGTACACGAGTATCAACTCCAGCTTGTTGCAATGAGTCTGCCATCACAAGAGCATTCATGACTGTCCCTAGCATTCCAGTATAATCCGCTTGAACACGATCCATACCAGCTTCTGCTGCAGGTTCTCCACGCCAAAGGTTCCCACCACCGATAACCAAGGCGATTTCAATTCCTAGCTCGTGAACTTCCTTGATTTCTTGGGCCATACTTTGGACGGTTTTAATATCAATACCGACACCACGTTCGCCAGCAAGGGCTTCACCAGATAGCTTGATTAAGATACGTTTATACTTAGGTTCTACCATTTTCTCTCTCCTTTTTTCATCCTACCTATTTTATCACAATTTCAAGGATTTTTATAGTATCATGAGCAATTCTTTCAAAAAAATTAGACAGATAAAAATTTCTCTAAATCAGACAAGGCACGTTCTGCAATTTTCTCATAACGAGCCTTTTTATCACGAATACGTTCTCCTTCTAACTCCTTGATAATGCCAAAATTAACATTCATGGGTTGGAAGTGTTTGCTATCAGCATGGGTGATATAATGAGCTAAACTACCGATAGCTGTTGTTTCTGGGAAAATAGATGGGCTCTCTCCTTTAAAGAGACGAGCAGCGTTGATTCCAGCAACTAATCCGGAAGCAGCCGACTCAACGTAGCCCTCTACACCAGTCATCTGACCAGCAAAGAAAAGATTTGGCTGTTTCTTAGAACGGTAGGTCTGTTCAAGAAGATTTGGCGAATCCATATAGGAATTACGATGCATGACGCCATAGCGAACAAACTCAGCATTTTCAAGACCTGGAATCATTTGGAAGACACGCTTCTGCTCTCCCCATTTAAGGTGAGTTTGGAAACCAACGATGTTATAAAGACTTCCAGCCGCATTGTCCTGACGAAGCTGAACAACTGCATACGGTGTTTTAAAGTCGCCATCACGAGGACCTTTATAGTCTTCTGGATATTCCAGACCAACTGGTTTCATTGGACCATAGAGCATGGTTTTGATTCCACGCTTTGCCATGACTTCGATTGGCATACATCCTTCAAAGTACTTTTCTTTTTCAAAAGAATTAAGCGGGGCTTCTTCAGCATTAACTAAAGCTTCATGGAAATCCATAAACTCTTGTTTGGTCATTGGAGCATTGAGATAAGCTGCTTCCCCCTTATCATAACGAGATTTAAGGTAGACCTTGTTCATATCAATGGTATTGACATCTACGATTGGAGCAGCAGCATCATAAAAATAAAAACCGTCTCCGCCATTGAGGGCATGAATCTTTTCGGCCAAGGCATCACTCGTCAAAGGACCAGTCGCAACAACTGTAATAGCATCTGTCGGCAATTCTGTAATTTCATCACGAACCACTTCAATTAAAGGGTGATTGGCAATTTTTTCAGTAACCATTTGAGAAAATCCGTCACGATCAACCGCAAGTGCTCCACCAGCAGGAACCCGTGTTGCTTCTGCTGATTCTAAAATCACAGAACCAAGACGACGCATTTCTTCCTTGAGGAGCCCGACAGCATTTGTAAGAGCATCCCCTCGTAATGAGTTGGAACACACTAATTCTGCAAAATTATCTGTTTTATGCTGAGGTGTTGATTTGACACCACGCATTTCATAGAGTTTAACCGGAATACCACGCTCTGCAATTTGGTAGGCTGCTTCCGAACCTGCTAAACCAGCACCGATAACATTGATATAAGATTGAGACATGACACTAATACCTCTTTGGGTGGAACCTAAGTTTATATCAAAACAAGCCACTAGACTGTTCGACACCCACAAATCTTTCTATTTTTTCTTTTACTAGTATAACAAAAAAAGGGAAGAAGGCAAACTTCCCTGTTTAGTCATCCGATTGATTCTCTTCCCATTCATGATAAGCTGCGTAGAGCTGGCTTTTGTTCCACTGATAAATTTTTGCGACTTCCTTAATGGCTTGATTTTTCTTAACACCTTCTTGGATGCGCTCTTGGATTTCAGAGAATAAATCTTCTTCATCCTTATCTTCAACTTCTAGACTAGCACCTTCTACAATCAGAAGACACTCGCCCTTGAGCGGTGTTTCAGAGATACTTTCCAATAACTCTGAGATTTTCCCCCGTTGATATTCTTCAAAAATCTTAGTCAATTCTCGAACTAAGACAACT
Source organism: Streptococcus sp. Marseille-Q6470 (assembly GCF_946902905.1). Taxonomy (NCBI): domain Bacteria; kingdom Bacillati; phylum Bacillota; class Bacilli; order Lactobacillales; family Streptococcaceae; genus Streptococcus; species Streptococcus sp. Marseille-Q6470. The sequence continues at coordinate 193,040 of NZ_OX336385.1, read as the reverse complement.
GAACGATCACCGTAGATCTCTAACATATTTTCTAGGGTATCAGCCACACGATGTGGAGATTCATAGAAAATCTGAGTCTCAGGATAATCTTTTTTTGATTGAAAAAAATGCTTTTGTTGTCCCGATTTTCGAGGTAAGAATCCAAAAAAAATGTGGGGTTGTGGAGCTAAACCACTGGCAATCAAGGCAGAAATTCCTGCGCTAGCACCTGGAACTGTGACAACTGCTATATCTTCTTCAATGGCCGCCTTAACCAAATCATGCCCCGGGTCAGAAATGCTAGGTAGACCCGCATCCGAGACCTGAGCGATATTTTGTCCTTGTTTCAACGAATCAATCAAATCAGGAATCTTTTCCTTGGCATTATGTTCATGAAAACTAATTTGTTTGGTTGAAATATCGAAATGCTTAAGCAATAGACCAGTATTACGAGTGTCCTCGGCAGCAATCCAGTCCACTTCTTTCAAAGTCTGAATGGCACGAAAGGTCATATCCTCTAGATTTCCAATTGGAGTTGCGACAAGATATAACTTACCATAAGGTGACTGACCTTTAAAACTTTTTTGAATCTGCATGCTTACTCCCTAAACAACAATTCATCACAAAACATACATTCTGCATCTTGTTCACGACGTTGACCGTAAAAATCGCGACACACATGAAATCCGTCGTCATAAATTCGGCTCACATTTTCTCTGACATGTTTGGTCTTTGTTGGAGTTGTTTCTTCTTCCTCACTCAAGCGCTCTCTTAGTTTATCATTCTCTAAACGAAGAGCTGTATTCTCTTCTACAACACTCTTGAGATTCTTTTTGATGGCTTCGACATCTGCCAAGGTTGCCAATAATTGTTGAGAAAAATCATCTAAAGCATCAAATAATTCTTTCTTGTTCATGGACAGCCCTTTCTTTAATTTATTTTCATTTTATTGTAAAACTAAGAATTCTAAAGCATTTTGAAAGGAAACATTTGCCTTCCACATTCTTCTAGCTTCGAGGAGATTTTGCAAAATTGTACGAGCTGCATTTTTTTGAATCTCTTGACCTGCTAAAACTTCCAAAATTCTGAATACTTGGTCTTGTTTTTCTTTGTCATCTGCTAAACTAGCTAATTTTGCAACCTGTAAGTAGGATTCCTTTTTCCCAGACTCCAACCAGCTATAGAAACGCTCACTTTCTTCAACCAAATTCCAAAAACTTGTTTGATTTGTCAGTTTTTCAGCTTCCGATGGCGATTGGCTAAATTCAGCCAAAAGTCTTGCTTTGTTTTTGACCAATCCTGCTTGTTCTAGTTGATCCATAAGGCTTTCAACTTGTTTCTTAAATTGGAAAATTTGTGTCCGGCTTCGAATAGTTGGCAAGATCTGCTCTTGATCATTGGTTAAGAAAAAAATATAGGTTTCACTTTGCGGTTCTTCAATGACCTTTAGTAGTGAATTAGCAGCATTCACATGCATTTTTTCTGCTTGTTCAATGATAAAAACCTGACGTTGATTTTCGATTCCTGATTGAGAAAACTGACCAACTAATTCTCGGATTCGTTCCGTTTTAATGATTTGATTCATCGGACGAATAATGGTGACATCGGGAAATTCTTCCTGTTCAATCAGCTTACAATTTCGACAAGACTCACATGGTAAGACACCCTGCTTTTCTGTACAAAATAAACTCTTAGATAGGAATAAAGCCATCTCTAGACTTCCAAAATAACCCGAAAATAGATAGGCATGATTCAGCTGTTTTTGTTCCAAGATACGTAGAAAATACTCAAATTGTTGAGGTTGACAAGCTCTTAATTGCTCTTGATTCATTCTGTCAGCCCCATTCTGTCAAACAAAACTTGTTTCGTATTTTCAACCACTTGATTTAGTGGTAAGCTCGCATCGATTTTAACAATACGCTCACCTTCTTTCTCAAGAAGGGAAAGATAGCCTTGACGAACTTTTCTATGTAGGTCTAAACCTTCCAAATCTAAACGATTGACTTCACGATTGCTGTTTGCTGCGATTCGTTCCAGCCCCTTTTCTACTTCAATATCAAAATAAAGTGTCAAATCTGGCTTAAGACCATCTGTCGCAAATTGATTGAGCCAATCAATCGCTTCAATATCCAAACCACGACCAAAGCCTTGATAAGCAACTGAACTATCGATAAAACGATCCATGATGACCAATTTTCCAGCTGCAAGTGCTGGCAAGACCTTCTCTACTAGGTGCTGTCTACGACTTGCAATATAGAGAAGCAACTCTGTCTTTGGATCCATCTGAGTATGACTAGGATCTAAAATAACTTCTCGAATCTTCTCACCAATCAAAACACCACCTGGCTCACGTGTTGTTAAAAAATCAATATTCTTTTCTTCTAACAAAGGAAGGATAGCTTCAAGCACACTCGTTTTTCCAGCTCCCTCTGGTCCCTCTAAAGAGACTAAAAATCCTTTTGACATGACGAACTCATTTCTTTTTTTCTTCCTTCTATTCTATCAAAAAAACAGGCATTTGTGAAAAGCTTTTTAACCTAATAAAAATTTATTCTGAAAAACTAGGATATACATTCGTTAATAAATAAGATATTTATTTAATTAAGTTTCTATATTCGTAATCAACTATCATAATGTCTTATTTTGTCTTTGTATAACTAGAAAAAAAGAACCTTGCAAAGCAAGATTCTTTTAGTGTCTGACTTAAATAATTGTTCTTCTGGGAACTAAATCGAATTAAGCTTCGATTTCTGTAACCATACCTGAACCAACAGTACGTCCACCCTCACGGATAGAGAATGTAGTACCTTGTTCTACGGCGATTGGGTGGATCAACTCAACGTCGATTGTCACGTTATCACCTGGCATTACCATTTCAGTACCTGCTGGAAGTTCGATTGAACCTGTAACGTCAGTAGTACGGAAGTAGAATTGTGGGCGGTAGTTGTTGAAGAATGGAGTGTGACGTCCACCTTCTTCTTTAGTAAGGATGTAAACTTCACCTTTGAATTTAGTGTGTGGGTTGATTGAACCTGGTTTAGCGATAACTTGTCCACGTTCGATTTCGTCACGTTGAACACCACGAAGAAGGACACCTACGTTATCTCCTGCAAGACCTTCGTCAAGTTGTTTACGGAACATTTCAACACCAGTAACAACAGCTTTTTTAGTTTCTTCTTTGATACCAACGATTTCGATTTCGTCGTTGACACGAACAGTACCACGGTCGATACGTCCTGAAGCAACTGTACCACGTCCAGTGATTGAGAATACGTCTTCGACTGGAAGAAGCAATGGTTTGTCAGTGTCACGTTCTGGTTCTGGAATGTACTCATCAACAGTGTTCATCAATTCCATGATGATGTCTTCATATTTAGAGTCACCTTCAAGAGCTTTAAGAGCTGAACCTTGGATAACTGGAAGATCGTCACCTGGGAAGTCGTATTCTGAAAGAAGGTCACGGATTTCCATTTCAACCAATTCAAGCAATTCTTCGTCGTCAACCAAGTCGATCTTGTTCATGAAGACGATCAAGTGTTTAACACCAACCTGACGTGAAAGAAGGATGTGCTCACGAGTTTGTGGCATTGGTCCGTCAGTTGAAGCTACTACAAGGATAGCTCCGTCCATTTGAGCAGCACCAGTGATCATGTTTTTAACGTAGTCCGCGTGTCCTGGAGCGTCGATGTGAGCGTAGTGACGTTTTTCAGTTTCATACTCAACGTGCGCAGTGTTGATTGTGATACCGCGTTCGCGTTCTTCTGGAGCAGCATCGATAGACGCATAGTCTTTAGGTTGGTTAACTGCTGAAGGCAAGCGACGTGCCAAAACAGTTGTGATAGCTGCAGTTAGGGTAGTTTTACCGTGGTCAACGTGTCCGATAGTACCAATGTTAACGTGTGGTTTACTACGATCGTATTTTTCTTTTGCCATTTGAGTAAAAGCCTCCAATAAAATATATTTTATAGATAGACAGTAGGCAATACAGTCTAACTTTCCTTACTATTTTATCAAATTTTAGCTAAATTGCAAGTGTTTTACAAAGTTTTTGTTAATTATTCTGATTCTTTCTCTAAGTATTGAATCTATGGATAAAAAATAAAGAAACAGATGAATCTGTTTCTTTTTTAAAAATCCTTATTTTTCTTTTACTTCTTGTACTTCTTTATGTTTTTCATAAAGTTGAACTAGGAATTTGGATATTTCCTTTAGAATCGAATAGGTAGGAACAGCAACAATCATACCAACGACCCCGTAGATATTACTTGATAATAATAAGAGGACGAGAATAGTAATTGGATGAACCTTCATGACTCCACCAACAATACGGGGATAGAGGATATTCCCGTCTACTTGTTGGATAATCAACATGTAGATAACAGCTATAATCATCTTTTGGGGATCCGTAAACAAATTTGATATAATCATCGGTATTAATCCGATACTCGGTCCAACATAAGGAATCAAATTTGCTAAACCTGAGAAAATAGCAAAAACCAATGCATATTTCAAACCAATGACACTATAACCGATAAAAGCCAAACACCCGATAATGAATGCGTCAATTGATATACCACTAATATAACGGGAAATAGTCGCATTCAAGTTTGTAATTAAACCAGATATATTCAGTTTGTCTCGTTTTAAAATAGTTCTTTCTAGCATCGGCAAAAATTTATGCCCATCTAGAAGGAAGTAAATCAAGAAAACTGGTGTCATAATAATAATTAAAACAGTGCTTACTAGAGCTGAAAGAACACTTCCTACACTATTTGTCACACTATTTAAGATATTTTGTAAAATATCAACGTAAGAAAGATTTAATTGTTGAATTGTTTGTTGAATATCTAGCTCTTGAAAAGCAGGATATTTTGATAATTCTATTACTAAATCTTGGAGTCTACCATAAATACCTTGGCTAGAATTAATCAAACTACTCAACTGATTGATTAAAATCGGTAAAAGATATACTACACCTATCACCAGAGAACCAATGAGGACACAAAGGGTTAACAAAATCCCAATGATTCGATTAATGCGACATTCCTTCTCTAAAAAGATGACGATTGGATTTGTTAAGTAGTATAGAAATCCACCTAGTAAAAAGGGAATCATGATTGTATTTACGACACTTACAAACGGTGTAATAATAGCACCCATTTCTCTCCATAAGTAGAAAATTAAGGTAATTAATAATATCTCAGTGGTCCAGAAGAACAATTTATTTCTCCGAAACATAAGCCACCTCCTCTTTTTCCTATTTTACCATATTTCCAAAAAGATTGATAACCTTCATTATAAAAACAAGAATATTTTTTGTCTTTATGATAGAATACAATTACTATGAAGAAATTATTTTTAACATTACTAACACTTATTTCATTTGGTTCGGCTACTACTGTTTTTGCTCAGGATTTTGATGTCGCAGCAAAACACGCCATAGCTGTTGAAGCTAATACTGGTAAGATTTTATATGAAAAAGATGCTACTCAACCTGTAGAGATTGCCTCTATCAGTAAGTTGCTAACTGTTTACTTGGTCTATGAGGCTCTAGAACAAGGTAAAATCACTCTTTCTACTCCGGTAGAAATTTCAGATTATCCCTACCAGTTGACAACCAATTCTGCGGCAAGTAACGTTCCTATGGAAGCTCGTAACTATACTGTTGAAGAGTTGTTAGAAGCAACATTGGTAACTAGTGCCAATAGTGCAGCTATCGCGTTAGCAGAAAAGGTTGCTGGATCTGAAAAAGACTTTGTCGATATGATGAAAGCCAAACTTCTTGAATGGGGAATTCAAGATGCTACCCTCGTCAATTCAACTGGTCTAAATAATGAAACTCTTGGAGATAATATCTATCCTGGCTCTAAGAAAGATGACGAAAACAAGATGAGTGCCTATGATGTTGCAGTTGTCGCTCGTAATCTTATCCTCAAGTATCCTCAGGTTTTAGAAATCACAAAGAAACCTTCTTCTACTTTTGCAGGGATGACTATTCATTCTACAAACTATATGTTAGAGGGATTACCTGCCTATCGTGGTGGTGTTGATGGTCTTAAAACTGGTACGACTGATAAAGCTGGAGCATCCTTTGTCGGAACAACTGTAGAAAAAGGAATGCGAATCATTACAGTTGTCCTTAACGCTGACAACCAAGATACCAATCCCTACGCTCGTTTCACAGCAACTTCAGCTCTTCTAGATTATATCTCATCCAATTTCGCTCTTCAAACAATCGTCAATCAAGGGGAAAGCTATCAAGATAGTAAATCTCCAATTTATGACGGAAAGCAAGATACTGTTACAGCAGTCGCTAAAGAAGATATAAAAATCGTTCAACGTCTCGGTAGTCGCGCACAGTCATCTATTACTTATACACCTGATAGTACTGAGCATACTGCACCACTTGAGGCAGGTACAGTGGTTGGTCATCTGACTTATGAAGACAAAGACTTAGTTGGTCAAGGTTATATTACTACTGATAATCCAACCTTTGATATGGTTGCTGAAAAAAATGTTGAAAAAGCCTTTTTCTTAAAAGTATGGTGGAATCGTTTCGTTCGATTTGTAAATGAAAAATTATAAAAAAATCGCGAGAAATCGCGATTTTTTCTTTATTGATTTTTTGATAGTGTAGAGTTTTTATAGCCATAAGTAAAGTAAATAATAACTCCTACTGCTAAGGCTAATACAAATGCTATCCAAGTTTCAAGAGTATATTGAAGCATGAAGGACAGACAAATCAGAATAGACAAGATTGGTAAAAAAGGTACCAGAGGAGTTTTAAATTCTCCCTCTTTAGGTTCTCCCTTGTCTTTTCTTAATTTGATAATTCCATAAGCTAGGAGAATGAGATAAGCTAAAGTACAAATGTTTAGAAAGGCTGCGATACTTGATAGAGGGAAAATCCCAGCTGCAATTGCTGAAACAAGACCTGTTAAAATGGTCGCATTCTTTGGAACACGACTTGTCTTAGTCACTTGTTTAAAGCTCTGAGGCAAGAGGCCATCACGAGCCAAACTATAAATCATTCGTGACAAGGCGTAGGTCATGGAAATACATACTGTAATCAAAGTAAAAATTGCAACGAGTGAGACATAATTAGCCGCCCAACCAATACCAATGCTTCTAAGAGCAAAAGCCACTGCATCATCAACATTGAGCTTACTATAGTGAACGATACCAGTTAATATCAAGGTAACCATGGCATATAGAATAGTTACAATAATTAAGGATAAAACAATCCCACGTGGAATATTCTTTTGTGGATTTTGAATTTCATCAACTGCCATAGAAATGGACTCAAACCCTAAAAATCCAAAGAACATGAGTGAAGCACCTGCCATAATCCCAGTGCTTCCACCATAAATCTGACCAAACCCAAAAGGTGCAAAGTCTGACCAATTTTCAGGTTTAATGTACCAAATTCCAACTAGAATAAATAAGGCTAGAGCAGAAAATTTTAAAACTACGAGTATCGAATTAAATCTTAGAGCTGTTTTCGAATTTAACAATACAAGACCTGTAACGAGAAGGATAACTAGAATTGGAAGGAGGTCGATATAGCTTCCTTGTTCAGGATTAAATGTACTATTTAGGGCTTGGGGCAGAGTAATTCCATAATGGCTAAGCAAACCTTTAAAATAGGCCGCCCAGCCAGAAGCAACGCCAGAAACTGCTGTCATAAATTCCATAATGGTTAACCAACCAGCTATCCAAGCTGGAAATTCACCCAAAATTGAATATAAATAACTATATGCTCCACCCGTTGCAGGAACACGAGAGGCAAATTCTGCAAAAAAGAGAGCGGATAAGGACACACAGATCGCAGAAATCACGATAGATACCACAAGAGCAGGCCCTGCCAGTGTTGCTGCAGCTGTTCCTGTAATGGTAAAAACACCAGTTCCCACCATAGCACCAATTCCCAAAAGAATTAAATCCCATAATTTCAAATGACGATGCATTTCTGTTTTACCTAGACTAACGTCCTTGGTTCTAAAAATATTCATTCTTCATCTCCACTAACAATGATTGTTTTATTTTACCATAAATAATGTATTTTGTGAATATTTATAAAGTTATATCTAAAAAACTGAACAAATTTAATATTTGCTCAGTTTTTATTCATTTTATTATCCGACTGATCCTTCCATTTCGTAACTAATCAAGCGGTTAAGCTCAACTGCGTACTCCATTGGAAGTTCTTTGGTGAAGGGCTCCACAAATCCCATGACAATCATCTCTGTTGCCTCGGATTCTGACAAGCCACGGCTCATTAGATAATAGAGTTGTTCTTCAGAAATCTTAGAAACCTTGGCTTCGTGCTCAAGTGCAACTTGAGAGTTGTGGATTTCATTAAACGGAATGGTATCTGATGCAGACAAGTCATCCATGATAATGGTATCACACTCGATATGAGAAACAGATTTCTTAGAGTTCTTGTTGAAAGTCACTTGTCCACGGTAGTCTACCTTACCACCGCCTTTAGCGATTGATTTAGAGACAATAGACGAGCTCGTATGTGGAGCATTGTGGATCATCTTGGCACCAGTATCTTGGTGTTGCCCTGCATTGGCAAAGGCAATGGACAACATGGTCCCACGCGCTCCTTCTCCATCCAGATAAACAGATGGGTACTTCATGGTTGTTTTGGCACCTAGGTTTCCATCAATCCACTCAACAGTCGCATCTTTCAAAGCTTTAGCACGTTTTGTTACCAAGTTATAGACGTTATCAGACCAGTTTTGGATGGTTGTATAACGCATGTAAGCTCCATCCAAAGCAAAGATTTCTACAATGGCAGCATGCAAACTGTTGCTTGAATAAGTCGGCGCTGTACATCCTTCTACGTAGTGGACGCTTGCTCCTTCATCAACGATAATCAAGGTACGTTCAAACTGACCAGTATTTTCGTTGTTGATACGGAAGTAAGTTTGAAGTGGAATATCCACTTTAACGCCTTTTGGTACGTAGATAAAGGTTCCACCTGACCATACTGCTGAGTTGAGGGCAGCCAACTTGTTATCAGTCGGAGGTACTAACTTCGCAAAGTATTGTTTAAACAAGTCTGGGTACTCTTTGAGGGCAGAATCTGTATCTGTAAAGATAATTCCTAACTTCTCAAATTCTTCCTTCATGTTATGGTAAACCACTTCTGACTCATATTGGGCAGAAGCTCCAGCTAGATAAGCACGCTCAGCTTCAGGAATCCCGATACGTTCAAAGGTTTCCTTAATCTTTTCAGGTACATCATCCCATGAACGAGCTGGTTTATCAGATGGTTTTTGGTAGTAAATCAAGTCATCAAAATCAATCTCTGACAAGTCTGCTCCCCAAGTTTGCATAGGCATTTTTTTAAAGGTTTCGTAAGATTTCAATCGGAATTCTAACATCCACTCAGGTTCACCCTTAGCAGCTGATAGCTCACGAATGACAGCTTCGTTCAATCCTTTTCCTGTCGATAGGACAGGCTCTACATCGTCATGGAAACCAAATTTATATTCACCAAGATCAATTGGTTTTGGTTCTACTCTTTCTTCAGCCATAATATCCTTTCTTTCATTCTTTATTTCTAGTGATTTATAAGACAAAGAAAGCTTGTCTTATTTGTTTTCTTGGTCTTCAATTGTTTTTTTAAGGGCATTCCAAGCTAGGGTTGCGCATTTAATTCGTTGAGGGAATTTAGCAACTCCTGATAAGAAAGCTGCATCTCCAAGTTGATCTTGACGCTCATCCTTTTGACCTTGAACCATTTCAGAAAAGATGGTTGCAAGCTCTAAGAGTTCTTGCTTGGTCTTTCCTAAGACTGCATCTGTCATCATACTAGCAGAGGCAGTTGAAATCGTACAACCAGAGTTTAGAAAAGCGATATCTTCCAAACGATCATCTGCATCAAACTTGACAGAGAGATTAATGACATCACCACAGGTTGGATTGTTAAGACTGATTTGTTCAGCATCTTCCAACCTACCTTGGTGATGGGGATTTTTCGAATGATCCGCTACCACTGCCATATAAAGGCTATCTAGTTTAGAAAGTGCCATTGAAAAACTCCTTTGTCTTTTGTAAGGCATCGACCAGTTTGTCGCAATCCGCCTTGGTATTATAGATATAGAAACTTGCACGAGCTGTTGCTGGAACTTCCAAATACTGGAGCAAGGGTTGAGCGCAATGGTGACCGGCACGAACCGCTACTCCTTCATAATCCAGAGCTGTCGCAAGGTCGTGAGGATGAAGGTCACCTAGGTTAAAGGCAATAACACCTGAACGCTGAGCCAAATCTTGCGAACCGTAAATGGTTAAACCTTCAATTTCCTGCAATTTTGGAAAAACATATGCAATCAATTCCTGTTCATGAGCTTCAATCGCATCCATCCCAAGATTTTCAAGATAATCTACTGCAGCAGCAAGTCCAATCGCACCTGCCATATTGGGAGTTCCAGCCTCAAATTTCCAAGGCAATTCCTTCCAGCTAGCAGATTGCTCATAGACGAAATCAATCATCTCGCCACCAAATTCAACTGGTGACATTTGCTCCAGATATTTTTCTTTACCGTAAAGGACACCAATACCAGTCGGACCAGCCATCTTGTGACCTGAAAAGGCGAAGAAGTCCACATCCAAGTCCTGGACATCAATCTTCATATGTGGTGTAGACTGAGCACCATCCACCACCATAATAGCTCCAACTTCATGAACCATTTGCGTGATTTCTTTGATAGGATTAACTACTCCAAGAACGTTTGATGCGTGAGCTAGGGAAACGAACTTGACCTTGTCCGTCAATCTAGAACGCAAGTCATCCATATCCAGAGCTCCATCTTTGAGATAGACATAAACAAGTTCTGCCCCAGTCTTTCGGCAAGCTTCCTGCCATGGAATAATATTGGAATGGTGTTCCATGACAGAAATCAAGACCTGGTCTCGCTCAGTCAAGATTTCCTCAGCGAAACGTGCCACCCAGTTGAGACTAGTTGTCGTACCTCTGGTAAAGAGCACTTCTTTTGTCGACTTAGCATTAATGAATTTGCGAATGGTTTCACGAGCAGCTTCATAAGATGCTGTTGCACGCTCTGCCAAGGTGTGAACACCTCGGTGGACATTGGCATTGTCCTGTTCATAGTAGCGGTTAATGGCTTCCAGAACAACTAGTGGTTTTTGTGTCGTCGCAGCATTATCCAAATAAACCAGAGGTTCGTCATTAACAATCTGATCTAAAATTGGAAAATCCTTGCGAATCACTTCTGCATCTAACATAGGCTTCCCCTTAGCGTTTTGACAATTTTTCTTCGATTGTCGCAATCATTTCATCACGAACTTCCTTGACAGGGATCTCAACAATAACGGATCCAAGGAAACCACGAACAACCAAACGTTCTGCAGTTGCTTTGTCCAGTCCACGGCTCATAAGGTAGTACATGTCTTCTGGATCAACTTGACCAATAGAAGCTGCGTGACCTGCAGTGACATCATTTTCATCAATCAAAAGAATTGGGTTGGCATCGGAACGCGCTTGGTCAGAAAGCATAAGAACACGGCTTTCTTGTTGGGCATCTGCTCCCTTAGCACCCTTAATAATGTGGCCAATACCATTGAAGGTCAAAGTTGCTTTTTCAAGAATTACTCCATGTTGAAGGATATTACCGATAGAGTTGCAACCATAGTTAGTTACTCGAGTATCAATCCCTTGCACCTGACGACCACTTGAAAGAGCTACGACCTTGAGGTCTGCATGGCTACCATTCCCAAGTAAGTCACTATCAAAGTCAGCAACAACATTTCCTTCGTTCATAACACCGATAGCCCAGTCAATGCTTGCATCGTTGCCTAATTTACCACGACGGCTAATGTAAGCAGTGACGTTTTCACCTAGACGGTCAATCGCAGCAAATTTCACTTGAGCACCAGAACGTGCAAGCACTTCAACAGTGATATTAGCAGTCGCCTTAGCACTACCCTCACCGCGTGATTCTAAACGTTCGAGGTAGCTGATTTTAGTGTTTTTACCTGCAATGATCAGAATATGCTTGTTAAATGGCACATCACTATCACTATCTTGATAGAAAATTCCTTCGATTGGTTCTGTGATTTCGACATTGTCTGGAATATAGAGAACAGCGCCACTATTAAAGTAAGCTGTGTGGTAGGCTGCCAATTTGTCATCGTCGTATTTTACTGATGACATGAAAAATTCTTCTACGAGTTCTGGAATTTCTTCTAAAGCCGAATGGAAGTCTGTAAAGACCACTCCTTGTTCAGCCAACTCAACTGGAATTTGCTCAAAAACTGTTTGAGTTCCAACCTGCACCAATTTCAAGTGATTATCTAAAGCAGTGAAATCAGGAACATTTACTGATGGTTCACTTTCTGTGATGGTACCATCACCAAGATTCCAACGGTGAAATTTTACACGCTCAATGACTGGCAATTCCAAACTCTCAATCTTATCAAAAGCTTTTTGACGGAGGTCTGACAACCAGCTTGGTTCAGCGTGCATTTCTGAAAAAAGTTTAATAGTTTCTTTAGTCATTTACTTCTCCTAAAAGATACGAGGGAATTACAATTCTTCCTTGTAGTCATAGCCAAGTTCTTCAGCTAGTTTCGCGTATCCTTCACGTTCCAAGCGTGCAGCCAATTCTGGACCACCAGAAAGAACAACACGACCTTCCATCATAACGTGTACCACATCTGGTGTGATATAGTTCAAAAGACGTTGGTAGTGAGTAATGATCATAGCACCAAAACCTTCACCACGCATAGCATTCACACCTTTAGAGACAACTTTAAGGGCATCAATGTCAAGACCTGAGTCAATCTCATCTAAGAGGGCAAAAGTTGGTTCCAACATCAAGAGTTGAAGAATTTCGTTACGTTTTTTCTCACCACCTGAGAAACCTTCGTTGAGGTAACGCTCTGCCATTTCTTCTTTCATGTTGAGCAATTCCATTTTTTCGTCTAACTTAGTGATAAATTCACGAACTGAAATCTTCTCATCATCTTCTTTACCAGCATTCATAGCTGCACGAAGAAACTCAGCATTGGTAATCCCAGGAATTTCTGACGGATATTGCATGGCAAGGAAAAGTCCCATACGCGCACGCTCATCCACTTCCAATTCAAGGATGTTTACACCGTCAAACAAGACTTCACCTTTAGTGACTTCATAGTTTGGGTTCCCCATAATAGCAGCTGAAAGAGTAGACTTACCGGTACCATTTGGTCCCATGATAGCTGCAATTTCTCCTGTTTTAAGAGTCAGATTGACCCCTTTTAAAATTTCTTTTCCTTCAATTTCAACGTGAAGATCTTTGATCTCTAATACTGACATGATTGTTCCTTTCTTTTCATCCTTTTTACTGTATTTACCTGAAATTTAACCTTTTTAAATCCCTAGAAAAACACAGTAAAATGTCAATAAATATACCTTAATAGTATAACAAAAAAAAGCCTAAAAGGCTTTGATTTTGTCTAGAAGCTAGGAGCTACTTCTTCCCTTGAAAATGATCATCTATAGCGCTCACAATTTTACCCATGATATAACTCACGCGAAAATTTCTCAAGATCAAAATAGCCCAAAGCAAGGCCACGATATACCGTTGCTCCATGATGGATTCATTAAAGAAATAAGTCTCAGCAGCAGTAAATAAGGCCATGATAATAAATTGTTGTCTGTTCATAGTCTTTTACCACCAATTCCTTTTAGTCTTCTGCTATAGTCACTTTATCTGCTAAAAATTCAAATCCTTGAGGAAGTATGGACTCTTCAATCTCTTCCTTCACGACTTGTTCTTGAGAACCTTTAGCTCTGCTTGAAAATGCAGCTCGAACTTCCTTCCATTCTTCCATAGAAATAGCAAGAATCTCTGGAGAAAATCCAGCGGCACGACTAAGAATATTACCAAACATGGTGTTAAGATTGTCTCGTTTCATGGTTTGACCAGCATTGAAATTCGATTCAAAAGCCAAAATCGCATGACGTTCATTAGCAGCAACTGGTTGAGAACCAGCTAAGAGTGCCTTATCTGGACCAGATAAGCTTTCAATGACTTCTCCCCAAGCATTCTGAAGACGGATTAAGTTTTGACGGGCTAAGTCTGGATTTTCTACTGCTTCTTGAAGAATAGACTGCACCTTATTTCGGTCTACACGATAGAATGACTTAGTGTTAGTCGGACGACTTGGTGTAGAAACAGTTTGTTTGGGATTAGAACCAACATTGGCAAGAGCTTGTTTCAATCGTGCAACTTCTTCTCGAAGAGAAGACAATTCCTCAGCCACCTCACCTGAAAGTTCTGGTTGAGAATCAATTTCTGCTAAACGAATAGTCATCATTTCGGCATAAATTTTAGGTTGTAGGCTAGCCTTAATATCAGCTAGACTTCTAGTAGCAAGACTAATCATCTCAAACAAGACATCCTGCGGAAGAGCTACGTTTCTCTCAAATGCATCACTATGATGTGTATTTTCTCCGCCTGCTTGAACAATTAAGATATCACGTAGATATTGCAGCAAATCGACTACAAAACGTGCCATGCTCTTTCCATTCTCAAAAATCAAATCAAGATTTTGAAGGGCTCCTGGTACATCCTTTTGAGCTAAAGCAGCTACGTAATAATCCAAGGCACTTAAACTAATGGTACCAGTGATTTCTTCTGAGACTGCAGTTGTCAATCTAGCTTCTTGGGTTAAGCTTAATGCCTGGTCTAGAATTGACAAGGCATCCCGCATCCCACCTTCAGCTCGTCGAGCAATAATTTCAACAGCTTCTGTTTCGTAATCAATCCCTTCTTTTTCTAAAATCTGGAAGATATGATCTCGAATATCCTGAGTCTTAATGGACTTGAACTCAAATCGTTGAACACGAGACAAAATAGTTGCAGGAATTTTATGAAGCTCAGTCGTTGCCAAAATAAAGACTACATTAGGAGTTGGTTCTTCCAGTGTTTTCAAAAGGGCATTAAAGGCACCTGTCGAAAGCATATGAACCTCATCAATGATATAAACCTTATACTGAGCTATACTTGGAGCATAAGTTGATTTATCACGAATATCACGAATTTCATCAACCCCATTATTAGAAGCAGCATCCATTTCGATAACGTCTTCTAAACTTCCATCCGTAACAGCTTGACAGATATAACAGTTATTACAAGGTTCTCCCCCTACTTGATTAGGGCAGTTCATAGCCTTAGCAAAAATCTTAGCCACACTAGTCTTACCAGTTCCACGAGGCCCTGAAAATAGGTAGGCGTGACTAATCTTATCCTGTTCTACAGCCTGTTTAAGAGTTCTAGCAACAACTTCCTGGCCCACTAGCTGTGAAAAATTTTGACTTCTATATTTTCGATAAAGCGCCTGATACATTATGCTTTCTCCTCAAACATTGAAAATTTCCATACTGTCTTATCTAGTAAAATGGACACAAACTCTTCTAAATAGCATTGATCAATTTCATCATAATCATCAACATGAGATGAGTCCAAATCTAATACACCCAAAAGCTGTCCATTTTTTACCATTGGAAGTACGATCTCGCTACGAGCACTACTATCACAAGAAATATAATTTGGATAAGTCTTGACATCGACAACGATAACTGTTTGACGGCTAGCCGCTGACTCACCACAAACTCCTTTTCCGAGCGAAATTCTAACACATGAGACTCCACCCTGAAAAGGGCCTAAAATAAGCTCATTTCCGTCATATAAATAGAAACCTGCAAAGACAGTACGAGGAAAGTTCATTTTTAAGAGAGCACTAGCATTTGATAGATTAGCCAACACATTGGTCTCACCTTCTAAAAGACTAGAGAGTTGTTCATTTACAATTTGGTAAATTGATTCTTTTTCGGAATGTAACATAAATCCATTATATCAAAAAATACTAGTTGAAAAAAGAAAAATCCCTTGTTTTACAACAAAGGATTTATAATTAGTTCTGATTGATTAAAGTTCGATGTCTCCGAACAAGTCAGCCATTGAGAATCCTGTTTGAGTTTCAGGAAGCTCAAAGTCACGTTTTTCTTGACGTTTTGGACGACGTGGACGTGGAGCACGTTTTTCTTCGTTTTGTCCTTCTTCTTGAGCTGGACGTTCTTCAAGAGCTTTGATAGAAAGTGATACACGTTCTGCATCAGCATTAACATCAAGAACTTTAACAGTAACTTCTTGACCAACTGTAAGAGCTTCTTTTGGATTTTCAATACGTTTGTGTGAAATTTGTGATACGTGAACAAGTCCATCGATACCTGGCAATACTTCAACAAATGCACCAAAGTCAGTCAAACGTTTAACTGTACCTTCTACAACGTCACCTTTAGCCAATTTTTGCTCAACGCCATCCCATGGTCCAGGTGTTGTTGCTTTAAGTGAAAGTGATACACGTCCTTCTTCTTCGTTAAGGTCAAGGATCTTCACTTCAACTTCTTCACCAACAGTTACAACTGATTTTGGTGAAACGTTACGTTCGTGTGACAATTCAGTCAAGTGAACCAATCCATCAACACCACCAAGGTCGATGAACGCACCGAAGCTTGTGATACGAGCAACTTTACCAGTTACTACATCACCAACAGCCAATTTACCGAAAACTTCAGCACGAGCTGCTGCAGTAGCTGCTTCTACAACTTCACGACGTGAAAGGATGAAGCGGTTTTCTTTAGGGTCAACTTCTTTGATTTTAGCTTCAAATTCTTGACCTACAAAACGCTCAGTGTTACGTACGAAACGAGTATCCAACATTGAAGCTGGGATAAATCCACGCAAGCCTTCAAATTCTACTGAAAGTCCACCTTTAACAGCGCGAGTTCCTTTAACTGTAACAACTTCTTCTTCGCGTCCTACAAGTTTGTCCCATGCTTTGCGAGCTTCAAGGCGTTTTTTAGATACAAGGTATGTTACTGTATCAGTATCTTTACCAACTACTTGACGAAGTACAAGAACATCAAATACTTCACCTACTTTTACAAAGTCATTGATATCAGCATCACGATCGTTTGTCAATTCGCGAAGAGTCAAGACACCTTCAACACCAGTTCCAGAGATTGCAACGTTAGCTTGATTAGCATCAACTGTCAATACTTCAGCACTAACAACATCACCAGGTTCAACTTGGCTAACGCTATTTAGCAAATCTTCAAATTCATTCATCTAAAAAATCCTCCAACAATCAAGTTTTTTAACTTGACATACTTATAATTTTTTTCCTAAGTACCCGCAACGACATGAACATCTCGAACGTCCTTCAATTATAAAAATAAAATACCCTAAGATATTTTTCTTTTTATCTTGAATTTATTACCTAAGAACTGGGGTAGCTGGATTCGAACCAACGCATGAGGGAGTCAAAGTCCCTTGCCTTACCGCTTGGCTATACCCCATTGATGATATGGAGAGAGAGGGATTCGAACCCCCGAACCCGAAGGAGCGGATTTACAGTCCGCCGCGTTTAGCCTCTTCGCTATCTCTCCGACAATCAACGAAAACTATTATATCATGAAAATTTGCAAAAAACAAGCATTATTTTGCTAAATTATAGTTCTCAATCAATATTTCCACAGCTTTTTCAAGATTCTTGTAAAAACTTTCGACATTTCCATTCTTTATGATTGCAAATTGTCCATCTAGTTCGGCAATTTCACCGATTAACTTTTTACCAATCATTAAAGTATAACCATCGTACTTATCTTTTCCAACTACTACTTTAGCATCTGACAATTGAATCTCAATTTTTTTATCTTTTTTGCTCATACCATACCTCTTTTCACTTTCTCTATTTTACAAGAAATTCCCTAATCTAGCAAGAAAAAACTCTCTATCAAGCTTATCTTGACAGAGAGTTTAAGGAATAAAATAGAAAATTTTTTAATTTGAAAATTGAATCATTAGTGAGTCGTCCCTCCGACCAATTTCAAATCTTTATCTTTATGGTCCACAATAGCAACAATCGCAGCTTCGATACCTCGGACAATATCTCTTAAGCACATGGATGCAGTATTAGGCTTATTTACCACTTGTTTTGTCATATAGGGAATATGCATAAAGCCTGCTCTCATATGTGGAAATTTCTTATCCGCTAAATAGAGTGCCTGATACATCAAATGGTTGCAAACAAAGGTTCCAGCTGTATTGGATACTGAAGCAGGTAACCCTTCTTCTTTTATGGCTTGTACCATTGCTTTGATAGGAAGTGTGCTAAAGTAGGCAGCTTCTCCATCTAGGCGAATGGGAGTGTCAATCGGTTGATTTCCTTGGTTATCTGGAATTCTAGCATCATCTTGGTTGATAGCAACTCTCTCAGGAGTTAAACTCGCTCTTCCTCCTGCTTGTCCGATGCAAAGCACAACATCTGGATGGTATCGTTTTATTTCTGCTTCTAAAACCTCTGCTGATTTATAAAAGACTGTTGGAATCTCTACCCAGCGTATCTCAGCGCCATGAATTATAGAAGGTAGTGATTTAACTGCTTCTAGAGCTGGATTGACCTTTTCACCACCAAAAGGATCAAATCCTGTAACTAATATTTTCATTTTATTTCCTTTACTAAAATGCCAAAAAGTACATCAGAAATACATGTATGATAATCATGACAATAGCTACTCCTACTTGTGCTTTGATAACGCCATTTGGATCTTTCATATCCAAAAGGGCTACAGGTAGAGTATTGAAATTGGCAGCCATTGGGGTTAATAGAGTCCCACAACAACCTGCTGTCATAGCAAGAGCACCCGCCACGATTGGATCTGCTCCCAAGGAAAATACAAAGGGAACACCAATTCCAGCAGTAATGACAGTAAAGGCCGCAAAGGCATTTCCCATAATCATTGAAAATAGAACCATTCCCAACACATAAGCCACTACACCCATCAACCGACTCCCCGAAGGCACAAAACCACTTATCAGATGTGACATTAAATCTCCAACTCCAGCTACAGTAAAAATAGCCCCCAAAGCTCCTAAAAGTTGGGGAACAATCCCACTAGTTGAAACTTGCTGAACCATGCGATTGTTTTCTGATAATAAGCTTTTAGGAGAACTCTTAGTAATCAATAAAAGAGAAATGGTTGCAAAAAATGCTGCAAGGCTGATAGCAATCTTACTAAATTCTGGAATTACTTTTGCTAATACTAAAGCGATCAGTGCCATCAACATGACTGGAATAAAGATTTTATTCTTTAGTCGTTTAGCTTCAAAGTTTGCCTTGACTTCATCCAGAGAGGGTAAGGTTCCGATTCGGACCTGTTTAAAAAGAGTTAATAGCGCTAATAGCACTACGATGATTCCGATACAGATAGAAGGTAGATAGGAACCACCCATAAAACTGATGCCCAACAAAGCCCAAAACCCAGCTGTTCCATATCGAACTGGGTTTGTTTTATCTTTATAGCTACAATAGGCCGTGTGAAGAAATTGACAACCAATCACAATATAGGTTAACTCTAATAACTGTCTTGCTAGATTGGTCATTCTTCTTTTCCTTTACTAAGCTTATTTGCTAGCAATTTTCTATCAAATAAGTAATTGTAAAGCCCTACCACAAGTAAGGCAACTCCTGCAACAATAAGAGAAGCCGAAGCGATCCCTGCATAATTACTTTCGTAACCTAATTGGTCCAGAGTGCCCCCAACTAAGAGGACACCACCTGCACCAACGAAAGTGTTCTGAGCAAAGAAATTTGCAAAATTATCATTTGCTGCTGCACGCGCTTTTAGCGCTTCGCTCTCCTGCTCCGTTAATTTTCTACCTAATTGTGATTCTGCTGCTGCTTGTCCCATGGGTTGAACCAGAGGCCTTACAAACTGAGGCTGCCCTCCTAGACGAATGGCAAAGAACCCGTCGAGTTCCCGAAAAAAGAAATAAATTGTATAAAAACTTCCTACTGTCAGTCCTTTAATCTTTTGAATCAAGTCAATTGAACGTTGCTTGAGGCCAAAAGTTTCAGATAAACCAACCAAGGGCAAGGTTACCATAAAAATCGTAAGAACTCGTTGATTGCTAAATTCTTTTCCTAAAATTTCCAAGAACTCAACAAGAGAAACTCCAGAAACTAGAGCTGTAACTAAACTAGCTAAGACTACCGTTGCGATGGTATCTAATTTATAGATAAAACCAACCACAATGATAACTATCCCTATTAGTTTAATCCATTCCATATAGGCCCCTTTATTCCAAAAATACTAGTCTGTTTTATTTGACATGACTTTCTAGTTCTTTTTGATATTTACTGTTTGATTCCAATTTTTCTTTTTGCCATTTTTCAAGAGCTGCTTGATATTCTTTAGCAGATACAATTTCTTTTTGCAATTTCATTCCCTTGAAGATATATGGATCACCCTTAATACCTACTTGTGAGTATGGTTTAGAGAATGGAACGACGTTGCTGACAACTGGCGAACCACCTGATGAAGCGGTTGGCATCAAGAGAGAGCTATCAGTGAGCCATGCTTGCGCTTTAGCATATTTTTCATATCTCTTGTCCAAATCGTTTGTTTCAGAAACTGCGTCATCCAAGAGTTTCTTATATTCGTCCAGACCAAGTTGAGCTACTACTTCCTTGTCTTTACCTTTCGTGATACCAAGGTGTTTCATAGCAGAACCAGTCTTAGGATCCATGATATTAAGATAACTTGCCGGGTCTTGGTAGCTTGGAGCCCATCCAGTACTGTTCAAGTCATAGTCTTTTTGAGCTGGAACACGCGCTTGCGATGTAATGCTTTCCTTTTCGTTATCGGTCATCTGAAGGACATCAATCACGACATTTTCAGAACCAAGAGTTGACTCGATTGATTGTTTGAAGGAATTGCTTTGTTGAACGGCAATTGTATCTGTCTGTTCAACTGGAACATCCAAATGAATTGGGAAGGTTACACCTTTTGCTTCCAATTCTTTCTTAGCTTTCTCGAATGAAGCCTTAGCTTTGTCAGGATTGTAGATAGTATCTTTTCCGTCTACAAGTTCAACGCCTTTCCATTGGTCTCCATAGTTGACCAATTCTGCTTGAGCGATATCACCAAAGTTTTTACCGCCAGACTGTACAAAGTTATCTGGAACTAGACTATTACGAATAATCTTGTCCGCACCATCTTCACCATTGAGTTGTGCAGCATATGAATGACGGTTGAAGGCAAAGTTGATTGCTTGACGGAAGTCCTTGTTCAACATCGCTTCTTTTGTAGAAGTTTTCTGTTCTTCACTTGTTTTCGCAGTCTTATTGTAAGATTGACGGTTTACGTTAAAGGTAAAGTAGTAACTAGTTGAATCCTGTGGACTGTATGTGATTTTATCTCCGTATTGTTCCAATGTAGAAGCAAAGTTTGAGCTACTTGGGAAGATACGAGCTGTTGTATAAACACCTGAAGAGAAGCTACGGATTAATGATTCTTGGTCTGAACCATCATAGTAGGTCAATTTGACTTTCTCAATTTTAACCTTCTCTTTATCCCAATAATTTGGGTTCTTTTCGTATTCGATTAAAGATTTTGAAGTCAATGTCTTCAGGATATACGGACCGTTATAAAGAATACCAGATGGACTTACTGCTCCGTAGTTCTTGCCTGAAGCTTTGAGGAATTCCTCGTTTACCGGCAACATGGTTGCTGAAGTTACTTTCGAATTCCAGAAACTTTCAGGTGCATTAAGAGTATACTGGACTGTGTAGTCATCCAATGCCTTAACCCCAACTGTAGAGAAGTCATTAGTCTCACCAGTCATATATTCATTCAAGCCCTTAATGGAGTTTTGAATAAGAGTGACACCGTCTGATTTACCATCTGCTACGTGTTTTAGTCCAGTAACAAAGTCATGCGCTGTCACTTCAGCGTATTCTTCACCTTCTGACGTGTACCATTTAACTCCTTTACGAAGTTTATAAGTATAGGTCAAACCGTCTTGTGAGACAGTCCAATCCTCTGCTAGTGAAGGAACCAAATTTCCATATTCATCGTTTTCCAACAAACCATCAACGACGTTACCAATAATATCCGTTGTTGAAGTACGAGTTGCAATACTGTAGTCCAAAGATGATGGGTCTACTCCATAGACATAAGAGAAGGTTGTAGGTGCATCTGCTTCTTTATCAGCTTTACCACAAGCCACAAGAAGAACTGCTGTACTCAGGACAACTCCTGCTGTTAACATCCACTTTTTCGTTTTCATAAAGATCTCCTTTAATAATGTTTAATCTACTTTTACAATCCAACCTTCTGGTGCTTCAATGTCACCAAATTGGATACCTGTCAATTCATCGTACAATTTACGAGTCACTGGACCAACCTCTGTCTCACTGTAGAAAACATGGAAGTCGTCACCGTGTTGGATTCCTCCAATTGGCGAAATTACCGCAGCAGTCCCACAGGCCCCTGCTTCTACAAATCGATCCAAGTCATCAATCGGCACGTCTCCTTCAATTGGTGTCATGCCCAAACGATGCTCTGCCAAGTACAGTAATGAATACTTGGTAATCGATGGCAAAATTGATGGACTCAATGGCGTTACAAACTCATTATCAGCTGTAATTCCAAAGAAGTTCGCAGAACCTACTTCTTCAATCTTAGTGTGGGTTGATGGGTCTAGATAAATAACATCTGAGAAATGACGGGATTTAGCCATTTTCCCTGGCAAAAGACTAGCGGCATAGTTCCCACCGACCTTAGCAGCTCCTGTTCCATTTGGTGCAGCACGATCATACTCATCTTGAATCAAGAAGTTTGTTGGAACCAATCCACCCTTAAAGTAATTTCCAACTGGCATAGCAAAGATGGTAAAAATATACTCCTCGGCTGGTTTTACCCCGATGATGTCTCCGACACCAATCAAGAGCGGACGAAGATAAAGAGTTCCACCAGTTCCGTAAGGTGGTACGTATTCTTCATTAGCACGAACAACTGCTTTACAAGCCTCTACAAACATTTCTGTTGGCACTTGGGGCATCAAGAGACGATCACAGGTACGTTGCAGACGTTTAGCATTTTCATCTGGACGGAAGAGTTGAATACTGCCATCCTTTGTACGATAGGCTTTCAATCCTTCAAATGCTTGCTGTCCATAGTGAAGGCTTGGAGATGATTCTGAAATATGCAAGATTGCATCTTCTGTTAATTCTCCTTGAGTCCATTGTCCATTTTTAAAATAAGCGATATAACGATAAGGTAGTTTCATATAGGAAAAACCGAGATTTTCCCAATCAATCGTAACGGTCATGACAATCTCCTTTATTCTAATCAAAACTATGTGTTCTATTCTACACTATTCTCCTAAAAATTCAAGTATTATTTGTAATTTTCTGAAAATTTTGCTTATAAAAAATCAGTCACTAGGACTGATTTTTAATTTTCTTTATCTTCTTTAAAGACTTCTTTGAGGTAGGCATCAAAAACTTCTTCATCAGAAATAGTATCTGAGATAAAGCTTCCATTACTTGTACGCTCTGATAGATTCAAATCTTGTAGGATTGCTTCGTAAATCGTTCCATTATTTGATTGAATGACAAGCGTTTGTTCGCCATCTTCTACTTCTGTACTAAAGAGATCTCCGATAAATCCTTGTTCTGAGACAGCACCGGCCAAGAAGACGCGATGTGGTTTACTCTTCAATTCTCTCAGAACTTGAAGACCACGCTTAGCGCGACTAGTTGCTGGAATTTCCTCTGTTGATACACGTTTCAAGCTTCCACGTTGCGTTAACAGATAGAAAGATGAAGTATTGCAGATAAAGGCAGCTTGAAGCTCATCATCTGCTTTCAGATTCATAGCTTTAACACCTGCAGCCTTGGCTCCAACAACTGGAACCTCTTCGATATTAAAGCGAAGGGCATATCCATTTTTACTAATCAACAAAACATCATCCAATTTAATCGGAGCTACTGCTACAATCTGGTCACTATCGTCTTTCAACTTAGCATATTTGACCGATTTAGAACGATAGGTTCTCCATGGAGAAAATTCTTTGCGTTCGACACGTTTGATTTGACCAAGGCGAGTCGCTGCAAAGTAGGTTGTCGCATCATCAAACTGATCCACGACATCTACATATAGAACTTCTTCATTGGTTTCAAAGTTTGTAATAGACTGGCTCAGATGCTCTCCGATATCCTTCCAACGAATGTCTGCTAATTCATGGACAGGGCGGTAAATGACATTCCCAAGCGTTGTAAAGATTAAGAGATGCTGAGTAGTTTTGACAGATTGAACGAATAGCAAGCGGTCGTCATCCCGTTTACCAATTTCTTCTAAGGTCGAAGCTGCGAAAGAACGAGGGCTAGTACGCTTGATGTAACCTGCCTTAGTCACGCTGACGTAAGTATCTTCTTCAGCAATCAAACTAGCTGTATCAATCTCGATGACTTTTGCCGTATCTTCTAGAGTACTCAAACGTGGTGTCGCAAACTTCTTCTTGACCTCACGGAGTTCTTTCTTCATGAGATTGTACATAGTCCGTTCGTCACCAATGATAGCCGCCAGCATAGCAATTTTTTCGCGAAGTTCTGCTTCTTCTTCCTGCAAGACAACTACGTCTGTATTGGTCAAACGGTATAGTTGCAAGGTAACAATAGCTTCAGCCTGCTCTTCAGTAAAATCATAACTGACCTTGAGGTTCTCTTTGGCATCAGCCTTGTTCTCAGAAGCACGGATAAGAGCAATGACTTCATCTAAAATAGAGATGACACGAATCAAACCTTCCACGATATGGAGACGTTTTTCAGCCTTTTCCTTGTCAAAGCGAGAACGCGCCAAGATTACCTCACGACGGTGGGCGATATAACTAGACAAGATTGGTACAATTCCAACTTGACGAGGTGTGAAATTGTCAATCGCCACCATGTTGAAGTTGTAGTTGATTTGTAGGTCAGTATACTTGAAAAGGTAGTTGAGAACAAGCTCAGTGTTCGCATCTTTCTTGAGTTCGATAGCAATACGAAGACCATCACGGTCAGACTCATCACGAACCTCAGCGATACCTGCCACCTTGTTATTGACACGGACTTCATCAATTTTCTTGACTAAGTTAGCCTTATTAATCTCATAGGGAATCTCAGTAATAACGATTTGTTCCTTACCACCTTTAAGCTTCTCAATTTCTGTCTTAGAACGAACAACCACGCGCCCTTTACCAGTTTCATAGGCTTTCTTGATTTCGGCACGACCTTGGATGATAGCTCCTGTAGGGAAATCTGGCCCAGGCAAGAATTCCATCAACTTATCGACCTTGGCAGTCGGGTGATCAATCATATAGACTGTAGCATCAATGACCTCAGCCAAATTATGCGGTGGAATATCTGTGGCATAACCAGCTGAAATACCAGTTGAACCATTGACTAAAAGGTTTGGAAAAGCCGCTGGCAAGACAGTTGGCTCTTTTTCGGTATCGTCAAAGTTCCAAGCAAAAGGAACTGTCTTTTTGTCGATATCTTGAAGAAGGTAGCCTGCAATCTCAGACAAACGGGCCTCGGTATAACGCATAGCCGCAGGCGGATCCCCGTCCATAGAACCGTTGTTACCATGCATTTCAACTAGAATCTCACGGTTTTTCCAGTCCTGAGACATACGGACCATGGCATCATAGATAGAACTGTCCCCGTGTGGGTGGAAATTCCCCATGATGTTACCGACAGATTTAGCCGACTTACGGTAGCTCTTATCAAAAGTATTGCCATCCTTATTCATCGAATAAAGAATACGGCGTTGAACCGGCTTCAATCCATCACGAATGTCTGGCAAAGCCCGGTCTTGAATGATGTATTTGGAGTAGCGACCAAAGCGCTCTCCCATGATGTCCTCAAGGGACATGTTTTGAATGTTACTCATATAGGATACAAAGCCCGTAAAATGCAAAGTGAGAATAGCAAATTCTTGTAGGGAGCGATGCTCACAAGAGAATTTATCTTTTTCACACAGCATTTAGGGCGTGTTCAACTCCTTTCAAAGAATGTAGAGTAGTTTTTTATAGACAAAGGTGTTCAGTTACTTTATATAACTAAACCATCCTTTCTGTAGTTTAAAGTTATGAATTATGTTCTTTATTTACTTAGTGCTTTGAAGTTTTTCCTCAGCATACCCGATCATCTTCTCAGCTACTTTCCTATCGTAGTCAAAGCCCATCTTTTGGGCAAGTCTTTGAGCTTCTTGGTGGAAAAGTTGCATCGTAGCCAATAAAGATTGAATGATTTTGTCTAAACTCGAGAAATCAAGCAGATTTGAAAAATCCTTTTCTTTCTCATCAGGTAAATAGTTAAAGAGATACTTGTAGTTTTTACCGATGTCGACTGCTTCTCTATCACTTGCCACCTGCCAAGCTAAGATTTTCAAGAGTTCTTGCTGGCAAATACCGTAGAGATGATCCGTCGCATAGATGACTTGCTTACGACAAATTCCTTTGACCACGTAGGCTGACACCCACCAAAATTCATTACAAGATTTTTCAAAATCCGTCTCAGTAGCTGGGGTTATCCAGTAACGCTCTGGACTTGGAGAATAGGTCTCAAACAAGCCCTTAGTGTCCTCTAGCACCGTGAAATCCGCTTCGCTTTCTACCCACTCTTGAATGTGGTCTTCGGGGCAGAGGGTCAAATCAAGCCGATTGCCATCTTCGAAAAGCATAAGATAAAGACGTCGATGTCCAAGAGTAACCTCTTGCTCAATGACGCGTTTACCGAACTGGTCCAGCCAAGATAAATCTGAAATTAGTTCTTCAAAGTTCTCAACAAGATAAACAACATCATAGTCTTGGAACTCGTCCTTGGGAGCCTTTGGGTTTGTCCGCGAGCCGGACATGGCAACTGCATCGACCTGTAGCACTTTTGCAGTTTGCAAAATCACATCAAACATCTCAGTTTCAGTTTTCATGGGAATACCTGCCTTTTTAGTGGAGACTCTTGATTCTGTAGAGGACATGTCTATAAAGCGGACTGTCTGCTGGAACTTTTTCATTATCAAATTCTTTGACAAATTTCATGCTCAGTTTTTGCATGACTTTTTGCAAAAGTTGATTGAGTAAGGATGTAAAAGAGTAAACTTATGACAAGCTAGATTGCTGAAAAACAAAGTCTAGACAGGCTTGGGCAGCCTCCATCGCATAACCATCTTGGCTAGTTCAAGCGAATCTGTCAGACCTAGTTTGTTGTCAAGCGTCATTGGCTGTCTCCTTTCATT
Source organism: Streptococcus sp. Marseille-Q6470 (assembly GCF_946902905.1). Taxonomy (NCBI): domain Bacteria; kingdom Bacillati; phylum Bacillota; class Bacilli; order Lactobacillales; family Streptococcaceae; genus Streptococcus; species Streptococcus sp. Marseille-Q6470. The sequence continues at coordinate 165,916 of NZ_OX336385.1, read as the reverse complement.
CAGATTTTCTAAATCCTGTACCAACAGGCTTAAAACTTATTGACCGATAAAATCCATCTGCTTCAGATATTAATTCAATCCGTGTCAAAGGATATTTTTTGTGGATCTCCTCAATCAGCTGCTGTCCCAGTCCTTTTCTGCGGTGGGATTTATCAATAATTATTTCAGCTAAAAAGGTCGTCATCACTTCATCCGTCAGATAACGGACAAAGCCAAGGATTTTCTGGTCCTCTTCAAGCACCAAGTAATGAGACAGATTTGTCGAAAATAGAGATGTCACTTTTTCCTCTGTAAAAGAAAGCCATTTTTCACTTTGATAAAGGTTATAAATAGCTTGACAATCTTTTCTGCTTGCAGGTCTGATAATCATCTTCTATTCCTCCAAATCTGTCAGACTTAATTAACACTCCCCACTGCTTCCGTTACCTTCATAGCAGGTTTGCGTTTTTTGTAGCGGCTGCGGATGGTTTTGAGGTGGTCCGTCGTATAGATGACTTGCTTACGACAAATTCCTTTGACCACGTAGGCTGACACCCACCAAAATTCATTACAAGATTTTTCAAAATCCGTCTCACTAGCTGGATGTATCCAGAAACGCTGAGGACTAGGAGAATAAGACTCAAACGAACCCTTCTCATCCACTAAAACTGTGAATCCTGCCTCACTATCCACCCACTCGTTGATGTGATCTTTAGGACAGAGGGTTAGATCAATGCGATTGCCATCTTCGAAAAGCATAAGATAAAGACGGCGATGTCCTAGAGTAACCTCTTGCTCGATGATACGTTTGCCGAACTGATCCAGCCAAGAAAGGTCACTCGTTAGATTGTCTATGTCATCTACGACATAGACAAGATCATAGTCTTGAAATTCATCTGTTTGAACCTTTTGGTTTGTTCGTGAACCAGATAGCGCTACAGCATCAACCTGTAACTTTTTAGCTGTTTCTAAAATTAGTTCAAGTATTTCCTGGTCAGTTCTCATGTGGTTCTTCCTCAGTGGTCTCTAGGTTCTGAATAACAGCATCTTCATTTCTTTGCTGAAGAAGCTTCTGAACTCTTTTTCTTTCAAGCTCTCCGACTATAAATTGAATGATAGAACTAATTCCAAAAAAAGGTAGCAGCAACATAATTCCCATTTCTTCCGTCAGCATTAAAAATAGGAAATTAATAACTGAAAATATTTCTAAAAGCCAGGCATTTAGCCTAAGAAGTTTTGAGTAACTACTAGGATAATGTTTGAGATGTTTATTGCTCTTATAAATAGCTGTGAATCCAAAAGCTAAGCTAGCTGGTGTGAAAATAAAAATGTCAAAAGTATAGAATAGCAAACCTGCATAAGGATTGGATCTAAAAGGATTATCAAATAAAAAGACACAGGCGGTTACTATAGCTAATAGTAAGAATTCAAGAAAGCGAATTTTCTCAGGTTTTCCTTGTTTAGCTGTTATAAACATAACTGCACCTATAGCTAAAACTATCGCAAGAAAAGGAGTATGATACAATAAACTTATCATGATGTATACCTCTTTTAGAGAGCTAAAATTAAGAAATATAGACGATTTTTCAGATCAATCCTTGAGACTGACGCCATTTATCATAGGTTTCAATGTCTATTTTGACCATATTCATACAAAGTCCTACAACAGCCATATCATCCAAGTAGCCTGCTAACGGAATAAAATCTGGAATAATGTCAAATGGGGAAAGGAAATAAATAAGTGCGCTTAAAACGGCTAAAATAGTTCCATAAGGAACCGTTGTGTATTTCCCTTGAACATAATTTTTCACTAAGGAAATCATGACTGGGATCATTGTAAATTTCTTACCAACAAATGGCATATCGTTAATTTTTTGCTCCAAACGGTACAAAAAATCATCTAATTCATCTTTATCGTTTAATAGGGCCTCAGATTGCGCATAGCCACTTTCAAGAGCTTCTTTAACTTGCTCTTCACTTAGATTTTCAGACATATCTTGTCCTCCATTTGTATTTATATCCTAATTTTAAAACACAGTCGCTTCTTCCAGTGTAAACTTGACATTGTCTTCGATCCACTTACGGCGTGGTTCAACCTTGTCACCCATGAGGACATTGACGCGACGTTCTGCGCGGGCTAGGTCTTCAATCGTAACACGGATGAGGGTACGAGTTTCTGGGTTCATGGTTGTTTCCCATAGTTGGTCCGCATTCATCTCACCAAGTCCCTTGTAGCGTTGGAGGGTAGCACCTTTACCAAACTGCTTACGTAGTTCTTCTAGCTCACCATCTGTCCAAGCGTAGGCCACTTCTTCTTTCTTGCCTTTCCCTTTTGACATCTTGTAAAGAGGAGGAAGGGCAATATAAACATGACCTGCCTCAACTAGTGGACGCATATAGCGGTAAAAGAAGGTCAAGAGAAGTGTTTGAATGTGGGCACCGTCGGTATCCGCATCGGTCATGATAATAATCTTGTCATAGTTGGCATCTTCAAGAGAGAAGTCTGCCCCCACACCAGCACCAATGGTATAAATCATGGTGTTGATTTCTTCGTTTTTGAGGATATCTGCCATCTTGGCCTTGGCTGTATTGATAACCTTACCACGAAGAGGCAAGATAGCTTGGAACTTGCGGTCACGACCTTGCTTAGCAGAACCACCGGCAGAATCCCCCTCGACTAGGTAAAGTTCATTCTTAGCTGGATTTTTAGACTGGGCTGGCGTTAATTTACCTGAAAGCAAGCCCTTGTCTTTCTTGTTTTTCTTGCCATTTCGGCTCTCATCACGCGCTTTTCGTGCTGCTTCACGAGCATCACGGGCCTTGATAGCTTTACGAATCAGATTTGAAGCTAATTCTCCATTTTCCATGAGGAAGAAGGTCAACTTATCAGCCACAATTCCATCTACAACAGGACGAGCAAGGGGACTACCTAGTTTGTCCTTAGTCTGTCCTTCAAATTGCAAATGTTCTTCAGGAACTAGGATAGAAAGAACAGCCGATAACCCTTCACGGTAATCGGATCCTTCAAGATTTTTATCTTTTTCTTTGAGAAGCCCTGTCTTACGGGCATAGTCATTCATAACCTTGGTAATGGCTGACTTGAGTCCTGTCTCATGCGTTCCACCGTCTTTGGTACGGACATTATTAACAAAGGACAAGATGTTATCTGAAAATCCATCATTATACTGGAGGGCTACTTCTACTTGGAAACCATTGTCTTCGCCTTCAAAGTATAGGACAGGCGTCAAGGTTTCCTTATCTTCGTTGAGGTAGGAAACAAAGTCCTGCACCCCGTTCTCATAATGGAACTCGATCGCTTCGTCTGTTCGCTTGTCTGTTAATGACAAGGTTACATTTTTTAAGAGAAAGGCTGACTCATTGAGACGCTCTGAAATGGTATTGTATTTAAAGTCAGTCGTAGAAAAGATACTAGCATCCGGCATAAAGGTCACTTTGGTACCTGTCTTAGATTTTGGTGCTGTCCCAACCTTTTCAAGAGTTGTTACGGGCTTCCCACCATTTTCAAAGCGTTGTTTATAAACAGCACCATCACGCGTAATTTCTACTTCAAGCCAGCTAGAGAGGGCATTGACAACAGAAGAACCAACTCCGTGAAGACCACCAGAAGTCTTATAACCACCCTGACCGAATTTTCCTCCAGCATGAAGGATGGTAAAAATCACCTCTACTGTTGGAATCCCCATAGCGTGCATTCCCGTTGGCATCCCACGTCCGTGGTCTTGAACCGTTAAACTCCCATCCTTATTAATGGTTACATCAATCCGATCACCAAATCCAGACAAGGCTTCGTCAACCGCATTATCCACGATTTCCCAGACTAGATGATGGAGACCAGCACCATCGGTCGATCCGATATACATCCCTGGACGTTTACGGACCGCATCCAACCCTTCTAGTACCTGAATGGCGTCATCATTATAATTGTTAATATTGATTTCCTTTTTTGACACAAGGAACCTCCTATTTGTTCATCTTTTCTATTTTACAGGTTTTCTAGGGATTTTGCAAAGTTTTTCTAGCTAAAAAGCCTATTCCCAAGTACTTTTTAGCAAAATCATCACCTGTCTCTACCAAAAAAGAAACTAAGATATACATCTTAGTTTTCTTTTCCTTTAATTTGGCTTGTAGCCACATCTTCACCAAACCATTTCTGGCTGATTTCTTGGAATTTTCCTTCTTGATAGAGCTCGACAAAAGCTTTATTCAAATTTGCTAACAAGGTCTTATCAGCTGGTCTTACTCCAACTGCAAAGGATTCACTCTCAAAACCAGCTGGGAAAATCTCATACTGGTCTAAAATTCCTTCAGTTTTAAGATAATAGTTGGCATAAACACGGTCAATTAGAAGGGCATCAATCCGATCATTTTGCAAGTCAATCAAGGCTTCATTAAAACTTTGATATTGGTTGGCTTTTTGATCTTTTACGATATTTTTCAAAAGGTCAGGTTGCGCTTCAAAGTCCAGATAACCCGAAGAACCTGCCTGAGCCCCCAAAACCTTACCTTTCATATCAGACACTGAATGGATATTTTGAGTTTTCTTAGAAACTAAAACCTGCTGATTTTCCATGTAAGGAATAGTAAAGGCTACTTTCTCACGACGTTCATCCGTCGCAGAATAGCCGTTCCAAATTGCATCAATGGTCCCATTTTGAAGCTCTGTTTCCTTCATATCCCAATCAATGGGTTGAAACTGGACCTTAAAGCCAAGTTTCTCAGAAACAGCTTGGGCTAAATCAATATCAAATCCAACATATTGCCCATTCTTTTCTTCAAATCCCATAGGAACAAAAGTATTGTCAAATCCGATAGTAATTGTTCCCTGTTGTTGGTATTTTTCCCAATTATCTACTTTAGGATTGCTAGCCTTTTGCGTGCATCCTACGAGAAAAAAAGCAAGAAAGAATACCAAAACAAGGCTGATTTTCTTTCGATTCATAGACACCTCCTACTTAGGCTCTACTTTGAGAATCTGGTCAGCGATATTCTCTGCAAACTGGAGATCGTGGGTTACGACAATTTGAGTCATGCCTAATTCTCGATTTTGTAAAATCAGTTTTTCAACTTCGAGACGCAACTCTGGATCAAGGGCAGAAGTTGGTTCATCATACCCAATCACTTCTGGATCTATCATCATTGCACGTGCTAAAGCAACACGTTGCTTTTGACCACCAGATAAAGAGTATGGATAAGCATCAGCGTGTGCTTCAAGACCTAGACGAGTTAGTAATTCTACCGCCTTCTTCTTAGCATCTGCTTCAGACATCCCCATAGTTTTGATTGGCGACAAAATCAAGTTCTCCATAACGGAAAGGTGCGGAAACAGCTGAAAATCTTGAAAAACAAAACCTAACAAGTGACGATTTTCAAGTTCATCCAAAGGTAGGGATTCTCCATTATAAAAAATCTCACCTGAATCAATGGTTTCAAGTCCAGCTAACATTCTAAGCAAGGTAGTTTTCCCACCACCAGAAGGTCCAACGATGGCTAAAATCTGCTTTTCAGGAAATGTAAAACTGAAATTGGATAAAATTTCTTTTTTTCCAAATTTTTTGCTAATATTTCTTAACTCTAACATGGATAACCTCCTATCTATAGTAGCTGAATTTTTTCTCAAGTTTCTTAGCTAAAATCGTAACGATACCAATCATAAGAAGATAGATAGCGCCTGCTAGAAACATTGGAATCAAACTAGCATCACGATTGGCTGCAGTACGACTAGCTAGGATTAAATCTGAAATACCGAGTGCATATACTAAAGAAGTATCCTTAACCAAACTCATAACTTCGTTAAATACACTTGGCAAAACAATCTTGGTCACTTGTGGCAAGATAATATAGCGGACGGTATCGATAGGTTTGAATTTTAAAACTTTCGCTGCCTCATATTGCCCTTGAGGAATGGTTGCAATTCCTCCACGAAAAATTTCAGCAAAGTAGGCTGCATAATTAAGCGTGAAGGCAATAATTGCTGCAGGCACACGATCTAGTCGAATTCCGATACTTGGCAGAACATAGTAGATAAAGATTAACTGCAAGAGCAAGGGTGTTCCACGCATCACCCAGATATAGATGTCAATCATGTAATGGAGGGGTTTCCAATGGACCTGTAGGCAAAAGGCAACCAAAATGCCTAGAGGGATTGAAAAAAGTAAGACCAGTGCAAAAACTTGTAGAGTCATTGTTGCACCGCTCAATAAACTTGGTAATATCTCAAATAAGTAAGACATATTCCACCTCCTAAAAATAATTGTTTCTATTATAGCATAAATAAACACAATATCAAGTTTTTCAGAAACTTTCATGAATTTTTAAAACTTTAGCCTTGGTTTTTGAATAAAAATCGTACTCATAATAAACTTATCAACTTTGATAAAGTATCAGATGTCACAAGTGGTGAAAAGATTCAGTTTCGTTTCTCTCCTATTTCATGGTATAATAGAAACATGATGACAATAGTATTATTAATTTTAGCTTATTTATTAGGATCAATTCCTTCAGGCTTGTGGATTGGACAAATATTCTTTAACATCAATCTAAGAGAACATGGATCTGGTAATACTGGAACGACCAATACCTTCCGAATCCTAGGCAAGAAAGCTGGAATGGCAACCTTTGTAATTGATTTCTTTAAGGGTACTTTAGCCACTCTGCTCCCATTCATCTTCCATGTGCAGGGAGTTTCACCTATCGTCTTTGGACTCTTAGCAGTCATTGGACATACCTTCCCTATCTTTGCCAAATTCAAGGGTGGCAAGGCTGTTGCAACCAGTGCTGGAGTTATTTTTGGATTTGCTCCTCTCTTTTGCCTTTACCTTGCAGTCATTTTCTTTGGAATCCTTTATCTGGGAAGTATGATCTCTCTCTCTAGTATCTCTGCTGCTATTGCTGCAATTATTGGAGTCCTTCTATTTCCTCTTTTTGGATTTATCTTGAGTAGTTATGACTTACTCTTCACTTTGATTATTATCGCTCTTGCCAGTCTAGTGATTGTTCGACACAAGGACAATATCAAACGGATCCAAAATAAAACAGAAAATCTCATTCCTTGGGGACTTAACCTAACGCACCAAGAACCAAAAAAATAAAACGTCAGTTTCAACTGACGTTTTTTTATGTTATTTAGACTTGATATAGTTGATACCATCTGCCTTCGGCGCAACAGCTTTACCAAAGAAGGCTGCTAGGACGACAATGGTCAAGAGATATGGTGCAATTTGCAAGTAAACGGCTGGAACTCCTTGCAAGAAAGGAAGTTGAGAACCGATAACTGCTAAACTTTGTGATAGTCCAAAGAAGAGACTTGAAAGCATAGCACCAACAGGATTCCATTTACCGAAGATCATAGCAGCAAGTGCGATAAATCCAGGTCCGACGATAGTTGTAACTGAGAAGTTAACAGAAATTGATTGAGCGTAAATAGCTCCACCGATTCCTCCAAGGAAACCTGAAATCACAACTCCAAGATATCTCATCTTGTAGACATTGATACCCAAAGTATCTGCTGCTTGTGGGTGTTCACCAACTGAACGAAGGCGAAGTCCAAAGCGAGTCTTAAAGAGGATAAACCAAGCTAGGAATGAGAAAGCAATTGCTAGGTAACCTAGTAGACTAGTTGACTTGAAGAAGATATCTCCGATAACAGGGATATTAGCTAAAACCGGGAAGTCAAAACGACCAAAAGTTTGCGTTAAGTTATCCGTTTGTCCCTTATTATAAAGCACCTTCACCAAGAAAACTGCCAAGGCTGGCGCCATCAAGTTAAGTACGGTACCACTGACAACATGGTCAGCACGGAAATGAATTGTAGCTACTGCGTGAATGAGCGAGAAGAGCGCTCCGACTAATCCACCAACTAGAAGCGCAAACCAAGGAGTTAATGCTCCCAAATCTTGAGCAAATTCAAGGTTAAAAACAACTCCAGAAAAGGCACCCATGACCATGATTCCTTCAAGACCAACGTTAACAACTCCTCCACGTTCAGAGAAAACTCCTCCGATACTTGTGAAAATAAGTGGTGCTGAGTAAATCAACATGGACGAAACCATAAGGGTTAACATTGTTGTAATCGACATCCTTATTTACCTCCTTTAAGTTGTTTTCTTGGTTTGACAAAGCGTTCGATGATGTAGTGAACGCTGACAAAGAAGATAATTGAGGCTGTAACGATACTTACAAGCTCAGATGGTACTTGTGCAGCATTCATACCCGGTGCTCCAACTTGTAGGACACTGAATAAGAAGGCCGCAAATAGAATTCCAACTGGGGAGTTTGACGCAAGTAGACTTACTGCCATACCGTTAAATCCGACCGCCAATGATGAACCTTGAACGTAGACGTTTTGGAAGGTACCAAGTCCTTCTACTGCTCCACCAAGTCCTGCGAGGGCACCCGAAATAATCATTGATAGAATAATGGTACGTTTAGCTGAAATACCTGCATATTCAGAAGCATTTGGATTTAGACCAACTGCACGGATCTCAAAACCGAGAGTTGTCTTTTTAAGCATGAACCAGATAACCGCAACGGCTATGATAGCAAAGAAAATCCCAATGTTCATACGAGAATTTCCTGTTAGCTCAGCAAGCCAAGGTGTTTGATAAGTTGCATTTGCACTAACACGAATAGACGAATCCGTACTTTGCATAATTTCTTTAGGGAAGCTGTGGATAAAGGCATTTCCCACATAAAGAACAATGTAGTTCATCATAATGGTTACGATAACCTCAGATGTCCCAAGGTAGGCTCTTAAGATACCAGGAATTGCTCCAACGATTCCTCCCGCAACTAAGGCAATAACAATTGTCGCAAGAATCATCAAAGGACGTGGCAAATCTGGGAAAGAAAGAGCGAACCAACCACTCATAACCCAACCTGCGAGGGCTTGTCCTGGAAGACCAACGTTAAAGAAACCAGCACGGCTTGCTACTGCAAATCCTAGAGCAATCAAGACCAAAGGTCCCATGGCACGGAAGATTTCACCGATTCCACGAACACTACCAAAAGCTGTGTAGAATAGTTCTTCATATCCCCAGATAGCATCGTAACCAAAAATCCACATGACGATGGCTCCGAGTAGAATTCCTAAAATAACAGAAATCAAAGGAACCGAAATTTGTTGTAATTTTTTAGACATCACTCTTCTCCTTTTCCAATTCACCACCAGCCATCAAGACACCAAGCTCTTGCTTGTTGGTTGTTTCTGGTGTTACAATCCCTTGAATCTTACCATCGTGGATAACAGCAATTCTATCAGAGACATTTAGAATCTCATCTAGTTCAAAGCTGACTACAAGGACAGCTTTCCCATTATCACGTTCTTGAATCAAGCGTTTGTGAATGTACTCAATGGCACCGACGTCCAAACCACGAGTTGGTTGGCTGACGATGAGGAGATCAGGATTTCGATCAACTTCTCGAGCGATGATAGCTTTTTGTTGATTTCCTCCAGAAAGAGCTGAGGCTGGAACAATCTCACTAGCAGCACGCACATCGAATTCTTGCATTAATTGCTTAGCATATCCGATGATATTGCTGTAATTTAAAATCCCCTTCTTGCTAAGAGGCTCTTTGTAGTAGGTTTGAAGAGCAATGTTTTCAGAAATCATCATTTCCAAGACCAAACCATCACGGTGACGGTCTTCAGGAACGTGACCCACACTCATTTCTGTAATTTGGCGCGGATGTAATCCTACGATGGACTGGCCTTTCAACTCCACGCTACCTGACTCAATCTTACGAAGTCCAGTGATAGCTTGGATCAATTCTGACTGACCATTTCCATCAATCCCGGCAATTCCGACAATCTCACCAGCTCGAACATCGAGTGATAGATTTTTAACCGCTGGAACGCCACGATTTTCGTTGACAACCAAGTCTTTAATCGATAGAATCACTTCTTTAGGTTGAGCTTCCTGTTTCTCAGTTTTAAAGGAAACAGAACGTCCTACCATCATCTCAGCTAAGTCAGCATTAGTTGCACCAGCAATCTCAACTGTTTCGATAGATTTACCACGACGGATAACTGTAACACGGTCAGATACAGCACGAATCTCATCCAATTTGTGGGTAATCAAGATAATGGATTTACCTTCTTTGACCAAATTCTTCATAATAGCCATCAACTCATCAATTTCTGATGGCGTTAAAACGGCAGTTGGTTCGTCAAATATAAGAATATCAGCTCCGCGATATAGTGTCTTTAGAATTTCGACACGTTGTTGAGCACCGACAGAGATGTCTGCCACTTTGGCAGAAGGATCCACAGCAAGACCATAGCGTTCAGACAACTCATTGATTTCTCGAGTAGCACGAGCAATATCTAGCACACCATTTTTGGTCAATTCACTCCCCAAAATGATATTTTCAGCAACAGTGAAAGCTTCTACCAACATAAAGTGTTGGTGAACCATCCCAATTCCTAGGCTAGCAGCTTTTGATGGTGAGTCAAGTTTCACAACTTGACCATTAACAACAATTTCACCACTAGTTGGTTCTAGAAGCCCCGCTAGCATGTTCATAAGAGTGGACTTACCAGCTCCATTTTCTCCTAAAAGTGCATGAATTTCACCTTTACGAAGTACAAGGTTAATCTTGTCGTTAGCGACAAATTCACCAAAAACTTTGGTAATTTCACGCATTTCAATGACATTTTCGTGTGCCATGTGCTCTTCCTTTCAGAGTTTTATTTTGTTTCAATAAAACCTGCTAAAGAAACTTAGCAAGCTCTATTGAGACAAAACGATTTGCCTCAATTCTTAAAGAAGCGGCCCAAGACCGCTTCCTAAGAAATGACTTCCATCAATTATTTTTCAGGAACTTTGATGCTACCATCAAGGATTTTAGCTTTTGCATCTTCAACAGCTTTTTTACCTTCTTCAGAAAGGTTTGTCATTGCCAAATCAACACCTTTATCCTTCAATGAGTAAACGATAACTTGACCACCAGGGAATTCACCTTTTTCAGCTTTGTTAGCAAGGTCTTTTACAGCTGTACCAACTTGTTTCAAAGTAGAAGCAAGTACGAAGTTAGCTTCTTTACCATCTTTAGAAGTGTATTTACCTTCATCAACTTGGTCACGGTCTACACCGATAACCCAAACTTTTTCGTCTTCATTTTTGCTTTCGTTCAAAGATTTAGCTTCAGAGAAGACACCTGCTCCAGTACCACCAGCTGCTTGGTAGATAACGTCTGCACCTGCAGCGTATTGAGCTGCAGCAATTGTTTTACCTTTAGCAGCATCACCAAATGAACCAGCGTAGTCTACTTGAACTTTGATAGATGGGTCAACTGACTCAACACCAGCTTTGAAACCAGCTGCGAAGCGAGAAATAACTTCAGATTCCATACCACCTACAAAACCAACTTGTTTTGTTTTAGTAGTTTTAGCTGCAGCGACACCTGCAAGGTATGCTGCTTCGTTATCAGCAAAAGTAGCACTTACAACATTTTTTTGATCTTTGATCACATCGTCAATCAAAACATAGTTTATATCTGTATGTTCTTTGGCAGCATCAGCAACTGCATTTTTAAGTGCAAAACCAATACCATAGATCAAGTTGTAGTTTCCAGCTGCTTGTTGCAAGTTGTTTGCGTAGTCAGCTTCACTTGTTGATTGGAAGTAAGTATAACCTTTATCTTTTTCAAGGTTGTGTTCTTTACCCCAAGCTTGAAGACCTTCCCAAGCTGATTGGTTGAATGATTTGTCATCAACACCACCAGTATCTGTAACGATAGCTGCTTTAGTCTTCACATCAGAAGAAGATGAAGCTGCGTTACGAGAAGAGCGATTACCACATGCAGCAAGTCCAAATGCTGCTACTGCAACTAGACCAAGGCCTAGCCATTGTTTCTTGTTCATTACTGAACCTCCTAAATAAGATGAGCAACTAAGTTGCAAGTATGGATAGATAGGTCACAAGGACCCTTGTCACTCAGGGAGTGACACAGACTAATGCAAGTCTGTAAAAGAATATGGAAGTAATTCCCCGACCGTCATCTCGACCGTCGTTTTATCTTTGGCGACTAGAGTCACCTTTAGATCTGGTTTAAAAAATTCGGCCATGACTTGGCGACAAGCACCACAAGGCGAAATCGGTTTTTCTGTTTGACCATAGACTATCAATTCTGAGAAGTCTCGTTGTCCTTCAGAAACCGCCTTAAAGATAGCTGTTCTTTCGCCACAGTTGGTCAAAGAGAAGCTAGCGTTTTCGACATTGACTCCAGTATAAACACTTCCATCCTTGGCAACCAATACGGCACCAATTGGGAAATGTGAGTAGGGCACATAGGCTTTTTTACTAGTTTCAATTGCTAAATCAATCAACTCAGTAGTCACCATCAGCTAATTCTCCTTTAAGGATTGCTACACCAGACGATGTTCCGATACGAGTAGCTCCTGCCTCAACAAAAGCAACAGCATCTGCATAAGAACGAGCTCCACCAGCAGCTTTGACACCCATATCCGGTCCAACTGTCTGGCGCATTAATTGAACATCTGGAAGTGTTGCACCACCTGTTGAGAAACCTGTAGAGGTCTTGACAAAGTCTGCTCCTGCTTTCTGGGCTAGTTGACAAGCGAGAATTTTTTCCTCATCTGTCAACAAACAAGCCTCAATAATCACCTTAACGAGTTTGTCTCCGCTTGCTTCAACAACTGCTCGAATATCTGACTCAACTAATCCAGCGTTTCCTGACTTTAGTGCACCAACGTTAATAACCATATCGATTTCGTCAGCACCATTTTGGATAGCTTCTTTGGTTTCATAAGCCTTAACAGCTGAAGTTGTAGCTCCAAGAGGGAAACCTACAACGGTACAAACTTTAACATCTGTATCCTTTAGACCTGCTTTTGCATGAGAAACCCAGCATGGATTGACACAAACACTTGCAAAATCGTACTCTCTTGCTTCAGATAGCAAACGATTGATTTGTTGTTCGGTTGCATCTTGCTTTAAAAGCGTATGATCAATGTATTTATTTAATTTCATTTCGGTTTTTCCTTAAATCAGGAGATAATTTCAATGATTTCACGTGTTTTTATCGCTTCATCACTTATTTTAATTTTAACATATTTTTGGAAATCTGTAACTAGTTCCGGAGAAATTTTGCCATTTGCATATACTTTTGCGACAATTTCACCTTTTTTGACTGATTCTCCAACTTTCTTCTCAAAAACAATTCCTGTTTCATAATCAAGAGCATCTGTTTTGACTGCACGACCAGCACCTAATCTCATGGCAAAAAGACCAAACTCCATGGCTGGAAGTTCTGCGATAATACCATCCTCTTGAGCAGGAATATCAAATACATGGTCAACTTTTACTGGACGATAGAGGTCTTCTAGGTTTCCACCCTGAGCTAGAACCATCTCTTCAAATTTCTTGAGTGCCTGACCATTTTCAAGATGTTGCCTTACTTCCTCGACTGTTTTTTCAACATTTGCCAGAGAAAGCATAATCTGAGCTAACTCACAGATAAAGTGACTAATATCCTCGCGTCCTTTACCCTGAAGAATTTCTAGTGCTTCTAGAATTTCCAAGCGGTTCCCAATGGCACGTCCCAAAGGTTGACTCATATCCGTAATGACTGCTACAGTCTTACGACCAACAGCTTTTCCGAGATTCACCATGGTTTGAGCCAGTTCACGCGCCTCGTCGACTGTTTTCATAAAGGCACCTTCACCGACAGTAACATCCAGCAAAATAGCATCCGCGCCAGCTGCAATCTTTTTACTCATGACAGAACTAGCAATCAAGGGGATGGTATCAACTGTTGCTGTAACATCTCGTAGTGCATAAAGCAGTTTATCCGCTTTGACTAATTGATCAGATTGGCCAATGACTGAAACGCCAATATCTTGAACTTGTTTGATGAAGTCTTCCTGACTGCGTTCGACTTGAAATCCTTTGATAGATTCTAATTTATCGATAGTGCCTCCAGTATGACCCAAACCTCGACCACTCATCTTGGCAACTGGAACATCAAAACTGGCAACCAAGGGAGCTAAAATCAAAGTGACCTTATCTCCTACTCCACCAGTTGAGTGTTTATCGACCTTGATACCTTCAATGGCAGATAAATCAAATTCCTGACCTGTTTTAACCATATACATAGTCAAATCAGAAATCTCCTGTGTAGTCATACCTTTAAAATAAACAGCCATAGCAAAGGCAGACATCTGGTAGTCAGGAACCGTCCCTGCCACATAGCCTTCAATCAACCATTGGATTTCACTTGAGCTGAGTTCTTGGCCGTCTCTTTTTTTCTGGATTAGGTCTACTGCTCTCATTCTTTCACACTTCTAAGGATATAATATCCCTTATCTTTCTTTACAACCTCGCAATTACCAAAAACTTCTTCCATCTTGTTTTTGGCGCTGGGAGCTCCCTGTTTCTTTTGGATGACAATGGTCAAATCTCCACCATCCGTAAGATAATCAATACTTTTCTCGATGATTTCATGAACGACTTGCTTGCCAGCACGAATAGGTGGATTCGAAATGACATGATTAAATTGTCCCTCTACCTGCTCATAAATATTGGACTGGAAGATTGTCGCTTGAACATTGTTTTTTACTGCATTTTGCTGGGCTAAATCCAGGGCACGATTATTGATATCCACCATGGTCGCTTGGGCACCATAAGCTTTAACCAAAGACAAGCCTATTGGACCGTAGCCACAACCAACATCAAGGATTTTTTCATCTTTTTCAACATCGACACATCTTAACAATAATTGACTTCCGAAATCAATCATTTTTTTGCTAAAGACACCTGCATCTGTCAAAAAGGTCATCTTTTGTCCAAGTAGCTCCACTCTTAATTCATGAACATCATGGGCAGCATCTGGATTTTCTGCATAATACATTTTACTCATAGTTTCATTTTACCATAAAATTTAGATATTTTAAATCGTTTACACGGTCTATACCAACTAAGGACCTAAGAAGAGATAACCTAGGAACATACTAATAAAAAATGAAAATAGACAAGCTAGACCAATCAATATCAGCCACCATTTTCTTGTTAAAATGGCGAGAATCAAATAAATAAAACCAACAATTGGTAGCAAGAATAACAAGACAAAGGCAGACCAACTATAGGTTTGACTTCCTAAACTCACAGTAAACTCAATTAAAGTCGGAGATAACCACAGAATCACAACCAGTAAGCTAGTCAGTTTTAGGATTTTATCACTCACTACTAGTCTCATAACATCACCTCTTTTGATCTTTATTCTACCTCTATTCTAACAAAGAAAGCGCTTTTTCTCAAATGATTCAGATGTCTTTCTTTGTAAATTATGGTATACTGAGGTATCAAACGAGGAAAATTTATGACCAACGAATTTATACATTATGAAAAAATCAGTCGAGGAACTTGGCAATCTTTACATCGTATGACAACACCTCCTTTAACCGAGGAGGAATTGGATTCGATCAAGAGTTTTAATGACCAGATTAGTCTCCAAGATGTAACAGATATTTACCTGCCGCTAGCTCATCTGATTCAAATCTACAAACGCTCCAAAGAAGACCTAGCCTTTTCAAAAGGGATTTTTCTCCAAAGAGAGAGTAAAAATCAGCCTTTTATTATCGGAATTTCAGGTAGTGTCGCTGTTGGCAAATCAACTACTAGCCGACTCTTACAAATTTTGCTTTCCCGTATTTTTCCAGAAGCAAGTGTTGAATTAGTGACAACTGATGGCTTTCTGTATCCTAACAGTATCTTAAACGAGCGAAATATCCTAAATCGAAAAGGTTTCCCTGAGAGTTATGATATGGAAAGCTTGCTCGATTTCCTTGATCAACTTAAAAACGGTCAGGATGTAGATATCCCCGTTTATTCTCACGAAATTTACGATATCGTACCTGATAAAACACAAAGAGTCCAAGCAGCGGATTTTGTCATCGTAGAAGGTATCAACGTCTTTCAAACACCACATAACAGCCGTCTTTATATTACAGACTTCTTCGATTTTTCAATCTATGTAGATGCTGCAGTCGAGGATATCGAGAGCTGGTATTTGGACCGTTTCTTGAAACTTCTTAGCTTTGCACAAGATGATCCAAACAACTATTACTATCGTTTCACCCAGCAACCAATTAGTGAAGTAAAAGATTTTGCCCATCAAGTTTGGACAAGTATTAATTTGACCAATCTACAAAACTACATCGAACCGACCAGAAATCGAGCTGAAGTCATTCTTCATAAATCTAAAAATCATGAAATTGATGAAATTTATTTAAAAAAGTGATTTCCCCTTGTCAAAATAACAGTTTTCAGATATAATGGTATAGTTAGTAAATATGGAGGTAAGAACATTGGCAAACATTAAATCAGCTATCAAACGCGCTGAATTGAACGTTAAACAAAACGAAAAGAACTCAGCTCAAAAATCAGCTATGCGTACTGCTATCAAAGCTTTTGAAGCAAACCCATCTGAAGAACTTTACCGTGCTGCTAGCTCAGCCATCGATAAAGCAGAAACTAAAGGTTTGATCCACAAAAACAAAGCTAGCCGTGATAAAGCACGTCTTGCTGCTAAACTTGGTTAATTAATAACTGAAAACAAAATGAGCTCTTCGGAGCTTTTTTTGTACCAAATTTTTGGAGGTTATCATGAAAATTACGATTATAGGATATTCTGGAGCAGGTAAGTCAACTCTAGCAGAAAAATTGTCTCGCTACTACTCCATTCCCAAACTTCATATGGACACTCTTCAATTTCAGCCAGGCTGGGTAGACAGTGACCGCGATTGGATGTTAAAAGAGATGAGAGATTTTCTCACCGAACATTCCGATTGGGTGATTGATGGTAATTATTCTTGGTGTTATTACGAGGAAAGAATGAAAGAAGCAGATCAAATCATCTTTCTAAATTTCTCACGTTGGAATTGTCTGCTTCGAGCCTTTAAGCGTTATCTTAAATACAGAGGAAAAGTCAGAGAAAGTATTGCTGCAGGGTGTCCTGAACGTTTTGACTGGGAGTTTATCCGTTGGATTCTCTGGGATGGACGAACAAAAAATGCTAAGGAAAGATACCAACACTTAAGCAATACTTACCCAGAAAAGTTGCGTATTCTTCATTCTCAAGCAGAGATTGATTGTTTCTTGCAATCTCTTAAAAATAGAGAATAGAGTAACGTTTCATTAAGGTCAGCATGGGCTGAATGACTAAAAAAGGAAGATTTTCATCCAGAAAGTCTTCCTTTTGTGTTTCTTTTTATTCTGCAATTAAAGTCTCTAGACCAACCTTCATCATATCAGTGAAGGTATTCTGGCGTTCTTCAGCGGTTGTATCCTCATCTGGATTAACCAAACTGTCTGAAATCGTCATGATAGCCAGCGCATCAACATGGTGTTGAGCCGCAAGATAGTAAAGAGCTGCTGCTTCCATTTCGACAGCTTTCACGCCCCATTTACCAAGTTCGATATTCTTTTCAAAGTAGTTTGAATAAAAGACATCCGATGACAATACATTTCCTACGTGCGTAGTCATGCCAAGCTCTTTGGCGATATGATAAGCCTTATCTAGCAAGTCAAAGCTAGCGATTTGCGGGAAATCGTATTGAGGCCAGTCGTTGCGGATGATGTTTGAGTTGGTGGCAGCAGCTTGTGCCAATACCAATTCACGGACATGTACGTCCTCATTTAAAGAACCAGCAGTTCCGACACGAATCAATTTCTTCACACCGTAATCTACAATCAACTCACGCGCATAGATGGAGATAGATGGCATCCCCATTCCAGTACCCATGACAGATACACGATGACCTTTGTAAGTTCCTGTGTAACCAAACATGTTACGGACTTCGTTAAAGCAAACAGCATCTTCAAGGAAATTCTCAGCGATAAATTTCGCACGAAGAGGATCCCCAGGAAGAAGAATTTTATCAGCAATTTCACCCTGCTTAGCAGCAATATGGATAGACATGTTTAAGATATAAAGGGCGACAGAGAACAAAGGAAAAATAGGAAACTGACGAAGCATCACAGATGCTAGACAGTTTATCTTTTTTCCACAGTTCTCCGCCCATATTCAGTTCAGCGAATACAGTTAACCCTTCCTTTCTGTGTATATTTTTTATTTAGAAAAGCTTTCCGCTCGTGTTCAAATTAGAACACATGCTCTTCCTCTCTTATTTTTAATTTGTTAATGAATCCAAAAATGCGTATAATTTTGCATTCATTTCTTGATAATCGTAAGCACGGATGGCTTCAGGTTTTTCGACAAATGGCAATTTTTGACTTTGGGCTTCCAAAGCGGCTTCACCATCTGCAGCAATTAAGAGATTGACTGCTTCTGGATCAAATTCCAAGTGAGCTTGGAAGGCATAGTGTTTAGGACTGAAGCGTATAATCTGCCGTGGACAACCTTGACTGGTCGCAAGGACAACAGCATCCTCTGTCAATCCCGGCATATCTCCATGCCAGTGTCCTGAATCAAAGCTCTCACCAAATAAGGCGACATTCGGATCTGCTAATCCTTCAAGGGTTAGGTCCACCGGATAAACACCAATCTCTCGTTCTGGACTATGTTCATACTCTGCGCCATAAGCTACAGACAGGAGCTGCGCACCAAGACAGACACCAACGATGTAGCGATCCGCCTTCATAGCTTTTTGAATTAGTTCAATCTCAGCTTGCGGATCATAGTAAGGGAAGGTTGCGCGATCCTCATCTGGCGATTGTGGTCCTCCCATGACAATCAAAAAATCGATTTCATCCACTGTCTCAGGTAGAGCTTCCCGCTCGTAGACCTTGGTCATTTTCACCTGATGACCACGCTCCTGCGCCCACTTTAGATAGGCACCAGGTACTTCAAAAGTTTCGTGCAAAACAAAATGCACTCTCATCGTTTATTCTCCCATCTATTTTGAATCACATAAGACACACCAGTAGATAGTGCCAGCGGTAGAATCAAGGCCCAGCTCTGTCCTGTAAAACCAAGACTTAGGGCAATGGCAGTCATGGGAGCTTGTAATGTTGTCCCTAAAAAGACTGTCGCTCCAAGCAACATTCCTAGAGCAGGATCTAGTAGAACGCCAACTGCAGAAAGAATCATGGTCACCAAATAACCAGATCCAATTCCTAAGGCAAATGATGGCGTCAAGGTTCCCCCATAGGCACCATTACTCAAGAGGATATAGACCAGGAGCCCTTTCACGACCAAGATCAAGGCTAGATTAGAAAATGGTTGACCTGATAGAACGGCTTGAGCTAGAACCTGTCCATTCCCCATAAAAATCGGGTAAAAGATCACAATACCAGCTAGCACCATAAATGCTAAAGGCAGAGCCCATAGAATGGTCCAATCCTTCCGCCGTTTGCGACTAGCCTGTTTGGCTAGAAAACGAAAGGCAAGTGCCAATGGAGTAACCAATAGAGCCACTAAGACAGCCTGCAAGAAACCACTTGCTGACCAATGAACTTGCGACAGGTGGTAAATAGCACCATGACCAACGATTGGTTGGGCCACCCAAGCCGCTAGATAAGTACTGGACAAGACCAGTAAGACATTTTTCCAGCGATAGGACAACCCTAAGGTCTCAAAGACAAACAAGCTACTAGCAAAGGGAATCTGATAGACCGCAGCTAACCCCGCTCCAGCTCCACAAGCAATCAAAACTCTTTGCTCTTTGATCGTCAAGGACAAAACTTTTCCCAAACGACCAGCTATAAGTGCCCCAACCTCACGTGGAGCTCCTTCTTTTCCGACCGAAGCGCCAGCTCCGACAATCGCAACCTGCATACTTGCATGAAGGATATGGGCTAGGGGTGCTGGTTCTCTATCTCCAACCTGATCAATTTGCTTACGAATAGACAGGATCTTATAACGTTTCTGCAAAACATACCAGAATCCTGCTGCCAAAAGCCCTGTCACAGATAAGACAAGAAATCTACGAAGACCTCCGGCTTCCCGAAATTGCTGGAGCAGATCAGATCGTTCTTGGCCGAAAGCCAACTTTTGTACGCCATCTAGTAGAAAATGACAGGCGATTCCGACCAGACCTGTTCCTATTCCTAAAGCGACGGTCGCTAAAAGCAGACGCCAGCCATAGGGCAGACTTTGGAGTCGTGCTTTCATCATCTTACAATTCAGCAAGAATCGCTTTAAGCAAGCCTTTGAAGTCACCTTTAACACGTTCGGTCACTTCTACAACTTCCTCGTGGTTGAGTTCTTCTTGGAAACCAGCAGCATGGTTAGTAATACATGAAATTCCAAGAACCTTCAAGCCAGAGTGAGCCGCAACGATAACTTCTGGAACAGTTGACATTCCGACAGCATCAGCGCCAAGTGTCTTATAGGCACGAATTTCTGCAGGTGTTTCATAAGTTGGACCAGTAACACCGATATAGACACCTTCATCAAGTTTGATTCCAAGTTTTTGAGCCACTTCATGTGCAGTTACACGGTATTCTGGAGTGTAAGCCTTCGACATATCTGGGAAGCGAGGGCCAAACTCATCCAAGTTTTCACCGATCAATGGGTTTTGACCTGTCATGTTGATGTGATCAGTGATTGCCATCAAGGTACCAGGACCGAAGCCGATACCACCGGCAGCGTTGGTTACAAGAACTCCTTCACATCCCAACACTTTCATGACACGAACTGGAAAAGTCACCACTTCCAATGGGTTTCCTTCATAGAAGTGGAAACGTCCTTGAAGGGCCAAGACTTTACGTCCAGCAAGATCACCATAAACCAATTTACCAGCGTGTCCGACTACTGTTGATTGACCCCAGTTTGGAATGTCAGAGTAGTCTACTACGACTGCATTTTCGATTTCTTCAGCCAATTCTCCAAGACCTGAACCAAGGATCAAACCGAACTCAGGAGCTTCGATTCCTTTGTCCTTCAAAAATGCTGCTGTTTCATTGATTTTATTTAAAAATGTCATTAGGTATCTCCTTTTTTATGTTTTAAAAATTGACCAATTTTGTCAAAGGTATTAGCGTTACGAATGGTAATATTGCCATAGAAAGGCATCTTAAGCAAGTGCTTGTGATAGGCTGTTTTAGAGTAGCTAGCTTCTGACAATTTACCCCAGAAGATCCCTAATTTTCCAAAATGAAGCTCTTCATCGACCAGTTCCAAACTGTTCACTTTCTCGATAACTTGATCCACATCCAAGCCCTCAGTGTATAAGAGCACATCCTTTCGAGCCATCTCATGGTCCCACCAATCAGGAAGATTTCTAAGCTCTTCTTCATAGTCTTCGTTAGAAAATAAGGAAAAACTTTGGATAAATGGATAGTGCCTTTCAAAGAATCCCTTTAAATCCTCAACTAACTGAATTCTAGGAATATTGGTGTCAAAGAAGATATTGCCACTATTGATGTAGGTTTCAACATTTTCTAATCTCAGTTCCGTCAATTCTTGACGCAGTTGAGTCATGACTACCTTATTCTTTCCACCGACATTAATGCCTCTAACAAGTAAAGCGTAGCGAATCATCTTAAACTAATTTATCCAAGAAGCTTTCACCTATCATGGCTTTTTCAACACCAAAGTTGTCCGCAATTGTTGCTGAGATGTCAGCGAAGTGCCCAACTGGAAGTAATCCATTACCTTTAAATGATGGACTGTAAGCTAAAAGTGGAATATATTCACGAGTATGGTCGGTACCAGCATAGGTTGGGTCGTTACCATGGTCAGCCGTAATCAAAAGAAGATCATCTTCACGCATGGCTGCAATGATTTCTGGCAAGCGCTCATCAAACTCATGCAAGCAATCACGGTAACCATGAGGATTACGACGGTGTCCATAAAGAGCGTCGAAGTCAACCAAGTTGGTGAATGAGAAACCATGTTTGAAATCTTCTGATTTCATCGCTTTGATCAAGTTGTCAATACCGTGGCTGTTTGATTTGTTGTGGCCCATATCATGGTTGATCCCTGCACCGTTGAAGATATCGTTAATCTTACCAACCGCGTATGTATCAATACCAGCCTCGTTCAATTTGTCCAAAACAGTTGGTGCAAATGGTGAAACTGCCAAGTCACGACGATTAGCCGTACGAGTGAAGTTTCCTGGCTCACCAACGTAAGGACGAGCAATGATCCGTCCAAGAAGAGCTGGACGCTCCAATGTAATCGAACGAGCGTATTCACAGATACGGTAGAGTTCATCCAAAGGAATGATGTCTTCGTGAGCTGCGATTTGAAGAACTGGATCAGCTGATGTATAGATGATCAACTCGCCTGTTTCCATTTGGCGTGGTCCAAAGTCTTCGATAACTGCTGTACCAGAATAAGGTTTGTTAGCTTCGCGAATGACCTTACGACCTGAGAATTCTTCGATTTTTGTCAAGATTTCCTCTGGGAATCCATTCCAGAAAGTATCGAACGGTTCAGTGATATTAAGTCCCATGATTTCCCAGTGGCCAGTCATGGTATCTTTACCTAGAGAGACTTCTTCTAACTTAGTTGCGTAACCAGTTGGATTGCTCTCAGCTGGAACTGTCTTCAATGGTGTTTCACGAGGAATATTTCCAAGACCAAGTTTTGCCATATTTGGGACATTCAGACCTACTGATTTTGAAATGTGTCCAAGAGTGTCTGAGGAACCATCAGGAACCCCAGCATTGACAAAGTTATTAGCATCTGGTGCTGCACCGATTCCTACAGAATCTAGTACCACCAAGTGAATACGATTAAATTTTGGCATAGTGTGTCTCCTTTTTTGATTATTTTGCTTTTGTTGAAGTTAAAATCTGAACGCCATTTTGTCCAGCAACGATGACCTTGTCCACCATTTGGTTAAACAAGCCGTGCTCGACAACACCAACGACATGGTCCAATTCTTGCCCAAGAGCAATTGGGTCTTCAATCACTTCCAGGGCCAAATCGATGATAAAGTTTTGCATGTCTGTCACAAAACGTTGGCCATCCTTTTCACGGAAGCTAGGTTTATAGCCAGCTCGTTCAAATCGACGGAAGACCTGTTCGGCACCATATTGAACTACCTCTACAGGCAATTTAAAAGCACCCAGTTTCTCAACTAGTTTGCTCTCATCAACAACCCAGATATATTCTTTAGATGGAGTTGCGACAACCTTTTCCATGAGAAGGGCCCCCCCACCACCTTTGATTCCGTTAAACTGACTGTCTACTTCATCTGCACCATCGACTGTCAGGTCTACAAATTCCACTTGATCAATAGACTTAAGAGGAATCTGGAGGCCTTCTGCCTGTTTGCTAGTTACACTAGAAGTTGTTACAGCTGTAATCTGTAAGCCTTCATCCTTTATACGACGACCTATTTCTTCGACGAAATAGTAGGCAGTGGAGCCAGTCCCAAGTCCGACAACCATACCATCTTTGACGAACTCGGCAGCCTTAATCCCTGCCATTTTTTTCAGATCTTCCACTTATATACCTCCAAATAGAGCTACTTCTATTATATCATGAATACGCTTCAAATTCATCCAAATATTAGAAAAACCCGAACATTTTATTTCGGGTTTTTGATGTTTATTTAACCATATCAGGGTCGTAGTCGTAAAATCCAGTATCAAGGAAACGATTTTTAGGGTGGAGCTTACGAACTTCTTCATCGAGCAAAAAGGCTTGGTCATGTGTAAAGTTACCTTCTTGAATCAAATTGCGCGCTTGGATAAAGAGTTTTGCAATTTCCACAAAGTTTTGTCCTGGAGTGTAGAGACCTTCCAGTTTCCAATGAGTAAACCCATGCTCTACTAATTCGGTCAACTTGGTCATCAAATCAAGGTCATTGTTAGCAAAGATGTGGGTTCCATGATTGTCCTCAAAAATAGAGTAATGACTCTCTGGGTCACTTGGCTCAGCTAGGAACAAATCACGTTGACGAGATTTTTCATCATCGATTTGAGTGAAATTATAGTAGTTTTGCAAGAGCGGACGCTTAGAATGGTGGATCACACTAGCTCCATATACCAAAACTTCTGCTGGAATTTCTAAAATTTCAGGCATTTTAAAGAGCTCAGCAGATGGGATTTCACGCGCCAAAACAGCCTCTGATGCACCTGCTTTTTGTCCCCAAAAGTTAATCTGACGACTGCTGGTTACCATGGTTGACGCGTCGTAGATTGTTTTAAATGAATAGCCATCACGGTTAACCACATAAAAAACACCTGCGTCCCCAACTGTGATATAGTCCGTTTTGATTTCTTCTAAAAAGTCCAAGAATGGCTTGATACGGTCCATCATATCTTGGTGCATGAGAGCGTTAACTGCAACGATTAATTCCTTGCCTGCATCATGGACAATTTTTGCGATTTCACGCAATTCTTCATGACTAAAGGTCGTTGGCAAACGAAGTCCAAAATCTTTCTCACCGACATAAATGCGGTCGACACCAGCTTCAAGTAGCTGTTTTACTTGTTCAATACTTTCAGCAGTTGCTGTAATGATAATCTTTTCCATAGAGAAAATTATACCACATTTCCAAAAAATCAGCTATATAGAAAAGTGAGACTGA
The DNA here is from genome assembly GCF_946902905.1 of Streptococcus sp. Marseille-Q6470. Lineage (NCBI taxonomy): Bacteria > Bacillati > Bacillota > Bacilli > Lactobacillales > Streptococcaceae > Streptococcus > Streptococcus sp. Marseille-Q6470. The sequence goes on along the minus strand of NZ_OX336385.1, from coordinate 141,450 downwards.
TTACAATTTAAAAAAATTCTGTCCTTACTTCAAAATTGAATTTATTTGCATTTGTGTATGATTTTTATTCGTTTCAACCATCAAATTTCCTCTCATTGAAATAAGAGAAAAATAATAAAGTTTAAACGGTTTACTCATCCTATCATTTTCCCATCAGCATGTCAAGAAAACCGAAATTGGCCTTGATAACAGATTTTATGCAATTTGTAACAATCCTGTAATAATTCTCTCTTTAAAAAATGATAAAATAGTAATGTATTGTTAAGGAGAGAAATATGCCCGCAAGAAAACTACACCCGTATGAGTTCGAACAAGAAAGTATAAAAACTGCCCAGTTTCAAGATTATGTTCCAGAGAATACTTCTGTTGCTAGTGTAAAGGAAGTCCTATTTTTTGTAAACATTGCTTGCTTCTGCGTCTTTTTGGCTATCTTTAGTTTTATGTTCTTATCGCTAAAATTGAACACTGTTTTATCATTTGCTTTGGCTATCGGCCTCAGTCTTTTCGCTTTACAATTGCAGCGCACTTTTATCAAGAAAAAATTCAAATAAAAACCTTCGATTCATCGAAGGTTTTTTTATTTATTCTTTCGTCTTGACGGTGTTGAGATAGCTATCTTGACTTCAAAAATTGTTCCGTTAGGTTTGTTATCTTTAACACTAATAGAGCCTTTGATGGCATCGACGATTTGCTTCGCTAAAGACAAGCCTAAACCGAAACCACCCTTTTGACGTGTCCGGGCCTTATCAACACGATAAAAGCGATCAAAGATTTTCTTTTTATCGGCTGCAGAAATACCGATACCATTATCCGCTACCGTTAGATAGAGGCTGCGTTCAGTCGTTGAAATCTCAAAATAAATATCGCCTTCTTCTTCTGTATACTTGACCGCATTGTCAAACAGAATGGTCATCAATTGCTTGAGAAGGAGTTTATCTGTGATAATGGTGCGATGAACACGATTTTGAAAACGAAAAATACGATTATTCTCGGAGGCAATCATTTCATAGTTGGTAAAGGTCGTATTAAAGAAGTCAGGTTCTACTTCCCCAAACTCTGGCTTGATTCCATCATCTCTACGCGCTAGATTAAGGAGGTTAGTCGTTAGAAACTTCATATTTCGAACTTCTTCCAAACTAGAAGCGATGCTCTCACTTGACTCCAGAATGGTAGCCTCTGGTTTTCTAAAAAGAGTTTCCAGACGGTTCTGAAGAACTGCTAAAGGCGTCCGTAATTCATGACTGGCATTTTCCACAAAGCTCTTCTGCTTTTGCATACTTTCAAGCAAGGGTTTCACACTGACACGAGCAAGATAAAGACTGGCCAAGATAGATAGAATCCAAAAACTTGCCATCACCACCACGATTAACTGTTCGTGGTTTTGACTAATCTGCTCGAGTTGGCTCGTGTTAATCAGGATAGCAGCATACTTGATATTGGTCGATACCGAATCAATATTCATTTCTGTCAAGACAACACGATAAACCTCATCCTGACCATAACTATTCACAACATGAAGTTGGCGAATATGGTTTAAGTCCTTTTTATTGAAAGTAATTCTGTCTAATCCTAAAAAGCGATTTCCAGTCACTAATTGATTCAAATTTGAATCCAGCAAAATCACTTCAGTATTGGAACTCACATTTGGTTTTTTATCAGAAGCTGGAGCTACATTCCCACCATCTAAATCCTTTACGTCTTCAGTCGCACGATTTACCGCTAATTGAATAATGTCCTGGGGATTTTTGCTCAGTGATAAGAGTTTTTCATCCACTGACGTATAGAGACTGGAGTGCATAACCTGCAGGATAATCAAGGTCATGGCAGAGAAAATCAGCGTGAATACTCCAAAATTACGGATAAAGTAGCTGAAATCTTCTGCATACCAATTCTTTTTTAGTTTATTAAACATGTTTTAAAATATACCCAACACTACGCAAGGTTTGAAGGTTCTCAGCAAAGACTGAACCTTTCAATTTCTTACGAACTTTTGATACATAGACTTCTACAACGGAAATAGTTGTGTCACTATCAAATCCCCATAATCGATCAAAGATTTGAGTTTTAGGTAAGATGACATTTTGGTTTTGGAGGAAATAAACCAAGAGTTCAAATTCTTTACCAAGCAACTCCACAACAGCATCATGTACCTTAACTTCATTGGTAGACAGATTGACTGTCAAATCACCGTACGTTAAGGTATTTTCGTTAAATTTCCCAGAACGTTTGAGAAGGGCCTGAATACGCATCTTGAGTTCTTCAAGGTAGAAAGGTTTGGTTAGATAATCATCTGCTCCCAGCTCAAACCCATGTCCTTTATCATCAAGACTTTCCTTGGCTGTCATGATGAGAACAGGAGTCGAAACACCTTTTTCACGTAGTTCTTTTAAGACTTGAAAACCATTTTTTTCTGGTAACATCAAGTCCAATAGAATCAGGTCATAGACGCCACTTTCAGCCTCGTAGAGACCTTCTTCGCCATCAAATACCTGCATAACATCTGCAAAATCATCCAAAAAATCAAAGACTGAATTTGACAGGCCTAGGTCATCTTCCACTAATAGAATTTTAATCATCAAAAATTCCTCCTTATTATATCCATTATAGCAAAAATATCTTAAAAAAAACTCAACTTTCCTTGTTTTTCTATGAGAAAGTTGAGTTTTTATATACTATTTAGTCAAGAAGTTTTTAAGCCTTGCCATATTGGGCAACAACTGCTTCAACTGCTGCTTTATCACGTTTAATCAATTCAACGCGAGCCGCGATATCCTTGATACCCATACGGATGTTACGGCTAAGAGCGAGGTCAGAAAGTTGTGGTTCAAAGAAGGCCTTATACTCTGCCAAACGTTGTTCTGTTTTAAAGATGTGTGATGGGAAGATGACAAAGCTATCAAAGCTCATATCTCCACCAAGGGTTGCCTTGATCCAATCCCAGTTTTCACGAGCCCAAACCCAAACAGTTTCTTGGGTAGCTTGGTGTCCAAGGAATTGGAGATACCATGCCGAAAGGTCTTGTGGTTTCACGACAAATTTGTCCTTCCAAGTTGCAAGAAGAGTTTGGATGTTTTCTGCATCTGTACTGTATGCAAGTGCAGCTGCTAATTGACGTTTGAAAACTGCATCTGTTGCATGAGTGTATAGGTCTAGGTAAGTTGCAACCAAGTCCTTAGTCTCATTGTGTTTAATCTCATTGATGAGGACTTGAGAACGAATGGCTGCTGGAAGTCCTGCAAGTTTTTCTTTATGGGCTGCAAAGATTTGACTTGCTACCTGACTAGCTTCTTCATCATTTGAACGAATCATCATAGAAATGGTCAATTGACGAACCAACTCATCCTCATCTGATTCTCCGTCTTTCGCTTCAAAACCAAGTCGTTCATAGTTGTGACGGGCCAATTTAGCAACCAGAGTGTTAAAGGCTTTCTCAGCTTCTGTTCCTTCATCGATAAAGCGCTCAAGGGCACCAATAACCTGAGAAACTGCAGCAACAACCAGGTAAGACTCTTCCTTAGCAAGTTTATCAAGTACTGGCAACAAGTCCGCATATGATACATGTCCTGCTTCAGCAAGCAAACGACGTTCTTGGACGATTTGAAGCTTACTTGTGTTATCAAGTTCAACTAATTCTGAAAGGATAGCATCCAGTAATTCACCTTGATAGTCAGTAATGTAGTGGGCAGTATTTTCAGTGTTGAGACGAAGAGCTGTTTTGTTTTCAGCAAGAAGAGCTGCATAACCTGGAATTTCGATGCTTTCAGTTTCGAGAGTATCTGGCAAACCTTTCCAGTTACTGTTAAGGGGTACTACCCAAAGACGGTTCTTGTCTTCGTGTTCACCGATGAAGAATTGTTTTTGTGAGATCTTCAAAACATCATTTTCAACTGTAGCAGTCAAAACTGGATAACCAGGTTGCTCCAACCAAGAATCCATAAAGGCTGCTACATCACGGCCTGATGCTTGACCAAGGGCATTCCAAAGGTCACGACCAATAGTGTTTCCGTATTGGTGTTTTTTAAAGTAAGCATGCAAACCTTTAGTAAAATCAGCATCTCCTAGCCAACGACGAAGCATGTGCATGAGACGGCTTCCTTTGGCATAAACGATAGCAGAGTCAAAGAGTGTATTGATTTCATCTGGGTGTTTGACTTCAACGTGAACAGACTGAACACCATCTGTCGCATCACGTTTAAGTGCGGCTGGCACTCCACTTGTTTGGAAATCTTCAAAGATATTCCAGCTTGGCTCAATCGCATCCACACAGACGTATTCCATCATGTTGGCGAAGCTTTCGTTGAGCCAGAGGTCATCCCACCATTTCATAGTTACGAGGTTACCGAACCATTGGTGAGCAAGCTCGTGAGCAATGACGAGGGCTACTTGTTGACGGCTGGCAAAGGTAGAATTCTCATCCACAACCAAGTAGACTTCACGGTAGGTTACGAGACCCCAGTTTTCCATAGCACCTGCTGAGAAGTCAGGAAGGGCGATATGAAGAGATTGAGGGATTGGGTACTTGACTCCGTAGTAGTCTTCGTAAAATTCAATAGAACGAACAGCGATATCTAGTGAGAAATCAAGGTTTGAAAGTGGATGTGCCTTGGTTGAGTATACACCTACCAAGGTACCATTTTTAGTTGTAGCAGTTACCCCTTGCAAATCACCAGCTACGAAAGCTAGCAAGTAAGAAGACATACGTGGTGTAGTTTCAAACTTCCAGATGCCAGTTTCTTTGCGATTTTCAACGTCAATCTCAGGCATGTTTGACAAGGCAAGTTCGCCATCTGCTTGGTCAAAACGAAGAGCTAGATCAAAGGTTGCTTTAGCTTCTGGCTCATCCACACATGGGAAGGCTTCACGGGCAAAGTGGCTCTCAAACTGAGTCGACAAGACTTCCTTCTTAACTCCATCAACTGTGTAGTATGATGGATAGATTCCTGTCATGTTGTCTGTGATTTTACCTGAAAAAGCAATAACCAATTCAACTGAACCTGCTTCTGCAAGTTCGATATGAAGGGCTTCGTTTTCGTTATCAACTGTAAATGAACGAGCTTGTCCTGCTACTTCAACTGAAGCAATTTCCAAGTCTTTTTGGTGAAGGGAAATACGGTCACTTTTAGCTTGACCGGTAATGGTTACTTTTCCTGAAAACGTCTTGGTCTCACGACTCAAGTCTAAAAATAAATCATAATGTTCAGGAACAAATGTTTCGATATAATGTTCTACTGCTTGCATCATATTCTCCTATTCTAAATTTCTGAGCGATTGCTCTAGTTCAAACATACCTATTTTATCATATTTTTAGTCAGAAAAAAGCTTTGAAAGTTCATTTATACAATTTTTGTCTTTTTGAACTCAAATAATAAGAAAACGGCTTTGCAAACACCTAGAATTTCTATATTTTAAGGCTGTTTTGGGATTTTGTCAAAACAAGTCAAAAAACTCCAAAATTAATAGGAAATTTGCATCTATTTCGTTGACTAATGTATAGGTTAGTGCTAAAATTAGCTTGTTTGGTATATTAAATAATAAGGAGGACCAATGAAAAAGCTATTTTTTGCTGTTTTTTCTGCGCTTGCGGCCCTTGCACTTCTAATTTCTATCGGTGCATATAGAACGCAAGCAAAAGAATTAACCAGCCAAGTGAAAATTTCTCAAGTGACAACTGAAGGCGAAAAGATTTCATATCACTGGGAAATTGACAATGGCGTGGAAGTCGGTGATACATTCACAATTTCTATGCCAGAGGACGTTAAGTTTGCTTCTTCTGCTTTTAGCTCAATGAAAAATGCTAGTGGCGAAGAAATTGCAACAGGTAAAGTATCAGATGATGGTAAGACGCTTACTATTACCTTCGTAAAAGGAGGAAATAAAGGAGCTGCAGGAAACGTATCATTCTGGTACAAATGGGATGGTGATAACACCACTGGTAAAGACCAAGAACGTACCATCAAGATTGGATCAGAATCTACAATCGTGAAACGTTCTGGAACTGGACCAGTTCCAGTATTACTTCCAATCAAGAAGTACAACTCAGGTGGAACTGACAATACAAATCTCCAGCATGCTCAAAAAATCTGGGGTCCTATGGGAATTCCAGACTATAGAGACACTATCGAAGTAACTGATCCAGCTACAGATGGTTTCTTATACTGGCATATCTCAGTAAATAACTCTGTTGATAAGAAAGCTCCAGCTTCAAGCATCGTGTTTACTGACCAAATGCCTAACCTTCCAGCACTTGACTTTAGCCGTCTAAAATCAGCTAAAGGACAAGATGTTTCTCAATACTTCAAAGGTGGATACTACTTGCCTGCATCATTTGACTTAAAAGTTAACGGAAAAACTTTTGTAGTTGATGGAAAACCAATGGCAGGTCTTGGATTAGAACCATACATTGAGTGGACAGACCGCGGATTTAAACTTGATTTGACTAAGGTCAGCGACCAATTTAAAGTTGAATCTACAGACGAAATTACCCTATCATACCAAACACTTCTACAACATGCTGATCAAATCAAGAGCGTAACAAACGTTGCTTCTCTAACAAGCGATCAACACAAAACAGCTGTATCCAAAGAAAACACTTGGGTTAACAAAGCAGCTTCAGCAGATGCGCAAGTCTTCAATAGTGATGTAACAACTACAACAACGACTACATCTACTACTACAACTACTGAGTCTACGACTTCATCCACTACAACTACGACTCCTGAGTCTACAACTTCATCTACTACAACTACGACTCCTGAGTCTACAACTTCATCTACTACAACTACGACTCCTGAGTCTACAACTTCATCTACTACAACTACGACTCCTGAGTCTACAACTTCATCCACTACAACTACGACTGAAGAGCCTAAGACTACAACTTCAACTACTACAACTACGACTCCTGAGTCTACAACTTCATCCACTACAACTACGACTGAAGAGCCTAAGACTTCATCTACTACAACTACGACTCCTGAGTCTACAACTTCATCCACTACAACTACGACTGAAGAGCCTAAGACTACAACTTCAACTACTACAACTCCTGAAGAGCCAACTAGTCAAAATAGTAGTGAAGAATCAAGTTCTACAACTACAACTACTGAAAGTTCAACTTCAGAGACAACAGCTCCAACTGCAGATACAACAGCTTCAACTTCGGAAACAACAACTCCTGAAGCTAATGGTTCAACAACCACTACAACTACTGGAGAACCTACAACAGTTTCAACAACTGGGGACAAACCAGGACTTCCGAACACTGGTGAACGTAATAGCCTAATTGTTTCTGTTGCTGGTGTTGCAATGCTTATCGTAGCTGTAGGAACAGTTTTACATTATCGTAAAAAATAATCAACCAATGTAGAAGTGACTGAATAGGGATTCAAAAGATACACATCTTTGAAAGACTTTATCCAGTAACTTTACTTACTAGATTCAAAAAAAGCGGACAATCATGTCCGCTTTTTGTTTAGCTATTTTATCATTTAAAGTCAGAAAAAAGCTTTGGACGGCGATTTCTAAAACTTTCTTCCTACTAGTAGTCTACAGAGGATAGACCTTACGAAATTCTTCTAAAACAACCTTGCTGTCAGGGGTAAAAGTCACCCCCGCTTCCTCCAGCCACTCCGTGAAAAACTCCTCATGAACCTGCCGCCAATAGGCCAGAGATTTGTCCCCTTCCCCTTCCTTATAGGCATGGTCTGCTGACACTTGCTGAAAAGGCTCAACAGAAACCTTGGTAATTTCAACAATGCAGACAGCCTGATCTTGACTATCTAAAATGACATCAAAGGTTCCTTCCTGTGGAAGGGGTTCGTCCTCTACTGCGTAAAGGTCGTAAGCTGAAGCGGTTGCCGTTTTTTCACCTTTTAGAACCAAGTCAGCCAAGAGATCTGCCTCTACTCCAAAAGCCCAGGCGTCTATCTCATCTCCAATCGAGGGGTTGATTTGCTTGTAGGTATTCCACATTTCTTGAGGTGTCATTTTTTCTCCTTTGTAATTCTTTACTTTCTTCTTTTATATGTTTAAGATGGTCTCGATGGTCAATTTCTATATCAAAAATCTCTGGAATAGAGCTGTAATGGAGAATACATTCGATACCCATCTGATTCATTTTTTGTATGAAAGAAGTATTCAGATAGCCTGCTACAGCAAAATCAATCTTTTTAGCCTTTGCTTTTTCCTTCATTTGTCGGAGTAAGTCTAACATAATCGGACTTTCCATATCATGCCATTGACTGTTTCTCACAGTCGCAAAAATAAAAGAAGTTAAATCATTCATTCCAACTACAATCTTTGAAATGCCCGTTTCCAGTATTCTATCCAAGTCAAAATAAGCTGACGGTAATTCAATCATCGTGCCGACTTTCCCGGTAAAACCATACTGACGCAATACTGTAATAGCTTGTTTTAATTGGTCGGCATCATTGACAAAAGGAAAAATAACAGACAGATTGGAATTGTTTTGAAAAACTTCTGTAACAACATTTGTCTCAGCCTGAAATTCATCTGGACACGCCAACAAGCGCCTGATACCTCTGTATCCAAATAAGGGGTGGCGTTCGTCAAAATACTCTTTAGTCCCGTCTAGAATATTTGCTTCTGTATTCGTTAATTCAGAAAAACGATACCATACCTCTTCATCTGAGTACAAGGAGCAAATAGTGTCTAGATAATCTCTTACAAATTGCTGACAACTTGGTAACAGTATGTTTTGATTAAGCTCTCTTAGCAAGTATTCCCCACGAATCAAGCCGACGTGGTGCAATAAATGGGGATAAACTTTTTCAATAATTTTTTCTCCACTAAGAGCTAGTTGATTTCTCATCTTTTACCTTCCAATTTTTATAGCTTGTCATGTCTAAATCTGGAAATCCTCGTAACTCTGCCTTCACCTTTAATACTAAGGGAGAGACATTGTCTGCAGTAATTTCTTCCAAATTCAACCAAAGTGCATTTGCTGAATCATTACTTCCATCAAGAACTTCATGAGGAAGGGATTTATGAGGACCTTCAAAATCAAGTTCTATATCATAAAAGGCCATGATATGATGTACTGCGAAGTCTTGCCCTTCTTCTTGAACCAGCACGTCATAAATCCTAGGATTTAAATAACGGCTAAGCGTATAGCCTGTCTCTTCCAGAACTTCTCTCTGGAGAGTTTCTGTCAACCCCTCACCGATTTCCTGACTACCACCCGGTAGATCAAATCGATGCTGATAAGGTCCTCTCGTTTTCTCAATACAGAGCAGTTTTCCCTCTTGAAGACAGATTCCGTATACACCAAAGTGTTTTTTGATTTCCATATTCCACTCTTTCTAATACTCAATGAAAATCAAAGAGCAAACTAGGAAGCTAGCCGCAGGCTGTACTTGAGTACGGTAAGGCGAAGCTGACATGGTTTGAATTTGATTTTCGAAGAGTATAAAAATCCAAGATTGCTAGCTCACCTTATCCCTTAAAAGGAAAGAGGCTATAGATTTCATGCTCCTTGATATACTTCTTTAGTATCTCCATATTCTCTTCGATTTTTGTCTGGATATCTGTCTCTTCACAAGTTGACTCAGTAATAAATAGGTGAATCTTCAATAAATCTGTCAGGTACAGCAGACGACGTTCCATTTCTGATTCAGGGCTTGGAGCCTGCTCGATTTTTGCAAGCTTTTGCTCCAGGCTATCACCATTCAAAAATCTCTGATGAACTCTCTTTCTTATTTTTTGAGTGGATTCCTCCCCTTGTTCTAATGGAGATAAAAGGAGTTTTTTATAGACGATTACCTGATTTTCTACCTCTCTTTCCAGATAAGCCAATAAAACCAGAGAGCTATCAACAAAGGTCCAGGTGTTATAATTCCCTTCAAATGGAACTTGTATGACACGATCTAATAATTCCTTTGCCATTCCTCTTGACCATCCAGATAAAGTAAATAGGCCAGACGATTCAGTGATTCGAGATAGCTAACTTGGGTCTTCTTATTCTTTTTTAATATTTTATCTAAATAGGGATGTAGGTCTGGATGATTTTCCACTAGCTCAACTACTTCTGATAGCTTCATCTGAAATCCTTTCTATTCTTTTTTAAAAAAATTTAAAGAGATTTTAGTCAACTAATCCAACTCTGCTCGACTGAACAAGTCTTTCATAGCTTCAATATCATCGCAAAATTCTTTAAATTCTAAAGCGAATTTAGCCAAGGCGTCCACCTTGGAAGAATAGGCGCAAAACATACTTCCTTCAGGATCAAAGTCGATAGTATCGCTTAATTCAGGCATTTTTTCCTCCAAAAATACCAAAGCCAAGGATGCCCAATCGTAGCCATTTCCTTCAAATCCCTCCTCTTCTCGAGTGTCAAACACTTCCTGTCTGTATTCTCCATCAGGGTAATAAATGAGCGACCCTCGAACATTTTGAGGATCCTCATCATATACAAGTAGGCTAAAAGGGGCAATTTTTTCATTTATGTTTTCGTAATCTATCATTTCTTAACTCCTTGTTGTATTTGTTAATTATCAATGAAACTGCATAAATCTAGTATGCTTACTAGCTTTCAAAGTTCATAAAGATATCGTGCTCATTATAATAATTTAAAGCATCAACCAAGTCTTGGTGACTTGCATTTGGTTTTTCTTCAAGTGCTACGGAAAGAACGTCAATAAACTGCTCTCCATAGTAGACTAGCTGGAGATCTTGCTCCGCTACATCCGTCGGATAGACATCACGGTCTTCCACGACATCCGGATAATCTGACACCCAATAGAGCCTATCTAATGCCAGTTCTCCATACTCCTTGCCATAGAGGCAAAAATCATCTGAAGGAGACTCGTCCACGCGCACCTGCTCGATGATCTGCTCTAGTGAAAGTTCTTGGTGTTTCCGCATCTCTTCTCCTTTTTAGTCTCACTCTTCAACAAAGGAATTCAAAAAATCCTCAAAAGATGGCCATTGACCATACAACTCCGCTTTTTCTTCTAAAACATAAAAGTAAACCTTGCCATAGTCCCCTGGCTTTAGAGAAAGAGCATAGTTGCCAGATCCAGGATCATAGGCAAAATGGAGAAGGTCTGTTGCCTTAAATCCCTCAGGTACCACCTCATCGTCAAACCATTTTAGAGATTTCCTCATCTCTTCAAGTGAATCAAAGGAATTGAAAGGAAAGAGATGACGATCATCGTGGACACCCCTTACCTGAGGCTGGCCACCGTTGTACTTGAGATAAAAATCCTTCATAGCTTCCGGCAATTTCTTTCCAAGAAACTCTTCAAATTGCAAAAGGTCTTCTTTTGAAATCGGTGAATCTGCATCTAGCACTCTAAACATGATTTCTCCCTCCCTTTCTTTACAATCCTTCCTCTAAAATCTTGTCAATAAAGTCATAGACGTTTGTAGCAACTTTTTGCATTTCTAAGGAACCTAAAGCCCCCAAGTCATTTTCATAAATGCAATCATCAGCATTTTTCTTGATAAAGTAGGCCAAATCTCCTTCCTGTCCAATCATAAAGTAATCTGGCTCTTCTTCCTCAATCTGATAAGTCTCATTACGCTCCTGTAGATCCTCCTTAGCATACAAACAGATACCTGAATCACCAATTTCATAAGGATCAATCTCTTTCCACTCCGTTAAAAACTGATAGTAGAGATTGGGCAAGACAAATCCAAACTCATCTCTTTTCATAGTTCACCTCCACATATTCACTGAGTATCAACTATATTACTTCAAAGACCAACCACCATCAATAGTCAAGATTTGTCCCTGCATGGCGATTGCCTTTCCGCTTGCTAAAAAGAGGCTAACTTCTGCTATTTCCTCTGGCTCAATCCAGCGTTTGATGGGTGTTTCACTGGCTACCCAGTCAGCTAGTCCACCTGGCTCAAAGTCAGCTGCTGTCATACAAGTCTTAACAGCACCCGGTGCGATACCAAAGACTTGAATCCCAGCTTCAGCATAGTCTAGAGCTAACTGCTTGGTAAATCCTGCTAAGGCATGTTTAGAAGAGGTATAGGCGTGACCACCTCCACCTGCTAGACTTGAAGCAATGGAACACATATTGATGATAATCCCATGTTTATGTTCCAGCATGTTTATCAAATAATAGCGGGTCAACTCTACTGGTGTCACATAGTTGATTTCAAAAATCTCTTGGATTTCCTGGGCGGATTGTTCCAGTAAAGGTTTATAGCCATCCAAAACCCCAGCTGTATTACACAGAACATCCACCTGAGGACACCAATCAAAAATGGGTTCCAAGTCAAGCGTTAAATCACGTTGTAAAAAGTGAAAGTCACCCTGTAAATCAGGATTTTCACCCTGATCCACTCCAAAAACCTGATAACCTTTTTCTAAAAAAAGTCGCGCTTGAGCCAGACCAATCCCTGAGCTAACACCTGTCACCAAAACTCGTCTAGTCATGAACTTCCACCCAATCCGTCGCTAAGACATCACAAGGAGTTGGGCTCCACATAGAAAAACCTTCCCCTTCACCAGATACGTTGATGAGGAAATAAGGCGTCACTTCTAGAGCCACTCCATTTTGTTCAATGGTATCAAAGAGCTGGACATAGTTCTCTGCTCCGCCCCAACCAGTTCGTACATATTTTTTCTTGGCCTTTAAGCCTGGTAAAATCTCTTCAAATGTCATATTTTTCTCCTTTGTTATCTATAAATCTTAATTTCATTATAACAAAAAACCGTTTTTCAACGGCTTTTTGACTGTGATTTCTGAAATGTAATTTCCCCTTACGGCAAATCATTCCCTGCTGCTAGGTAAATCTCATACCATTCTTTTCGAGTTAGGTTAACATTACTTGCTTGGCTAGCTTCTATCAAATGTTTAGGGTTAGTTGTTCCCACTATTGCCTGCATCTTAGCTGGATAGCGTAACACCCAAGCAATGGCAATAGCTGATGGGCTTACACCGTATTTTAAGGCTAGTCGATTTAGAACCTCATTTAGATCTTGAAATTGCTCTTTGCCAACAAAATTACCCTTAAAATAGCCAAACTGCAAGACTGACCAAGCCTGAATGACCATGTCGTTTAACTTGCAGTATTCAAAGACGCTACCATCACGGACAGTTGCCTTGTCACCTTCCATATTGACATGGAAACCAGCGTCAAAACCAGGTGTGAAAGCTGCGCTTAGCTGTAATTGATTGATCGTTAGAGGCTGTTTGACTTCTCTCTTCAGTAATTCCATCATCATAGGATTTTGGTTAGACACACCAAAGTCTCGAACCTTACCCGATTTGTGAAGAATTTCAAAGGCCTCTGCCACTTGGTCAGCTTCCATCAAGGCATCTGGACGATGGAGAAGCAAGCTATCTAGGTAATCAACCTGCAATCGTTGTAGAATCCCATCAACTGACTCTAAAATATAATCTTTTGAAAAATCAAAATAGGTAAATTCTTCTATGCGAATGCCACATTTGGACTGAATCCACATCTTTTCTCTCAAGTCAGGACGATTGTTTAACACGTGACCTAGTAATTCTTCGCAACGACCTCCACCATAGATATCTGCCAAGTCAAAGGCGTTGATTCCGACAGATAGGGCTGTCTCAACCAACTCCTCCACTTCTTTGACTGACTTGTCACTAATTCGCATCATGCCGAGGACGATTTCGGATAGTTCTCTTTTCTCATGTCCAAATGAAATGTATTTCATGGCTTCTTCCTCCGTTTTTCTTCATTATAATGCAGAATGCCTCTTTTATCAACTATCGTCATACAAAAGAAAAGAACCAGCTCAAGCTGGTCCTTTTAAAACTTAGCCAATCACACTTCCGTTTGGTACAGCTGGATCAACTGTGAGAAGGGTTAATTTGCCTTCATGTTCAGCTGAGAGGATCATCCCTTGGCTGACATATTTTTTCATCATCTTACGTGGTTTGAGGTTGGCAACGATTTGTACTTTCTTACCGACCAATTCTTGTTCGTTTGGATAGAATTTCGCAATACCAGAAAGGATTTGACGGTCTTCACCATCTCCAGCATCTAGGCGGAATTGAAGCAATTTGTCAGAACCTTCCACTTTAGAAACTTCTTTGACTTCAGCAACACGAATTTCAACCTTATCGAAGTCTTCAAACTTGATTTCATCCTTGTTTAGCTTGAGTTCAACTTCATCTGGATTCCATTCTTTTTCGACTGCTGGCTTGTTACCTTCCATTTGTTCCTTGATATAGGCGATTTCTTCTTCCATATCGAGACGTGGGAAGATTGGTGTTCCTTTAGCAACTACAGTGACATTTGCAGGGAAATCAGCTAAACTCAAGTTTTCAAGGCTAGAAACTTCTGCTAGACCAAGTTGAGTCAAAACTGCACGACTAGTTTCCATCATAAATGGCTCAATTAAGTGAGCTACGACACGAAGGCTAGCTGCTAAGTGACTCATAACACTTGCCAATTGGTCACGGTGTGCTTCATCCTTGGCTAAGACCCAAGGTGCTGTCTCATCGATGTATTTATTAGTACGTGAGATAAGAGTCCAGACTGCTTCAAGCGCACGTGGGTAGTCAACTGCTTCCATATAGGTGTGGTAGTCTGCGATTGATTGTTCTGCGACTTGAGCAAGAGCATTGTCAAACTCTGTCACACCTTCTACATAGGCAGGGATTTGTCCATCAAAGTACTTGTTGATCATGGAAACCGTACGGTTGAGGAGATTTCCGAGGTCATTTGCCAATTCATAGTTGATACGTCCTACATAGTCTTCTGGAGTGAAGGTTCCGTCTGAACCAACCGGAAGGCTACGCATGAGGTAGTAACGAAGTGGATCGAGACCAAAACGCTCTATCAACATTTCAGGATAGACAACGTTCCCTTTAGACTTAGACATCTTGCCGTCTTTCATGACAAACCATCCATGCCCAATCAAACGTTCTGGCAATTTGATATCCAACATCATGAGAAGGATTGGCCAGTAGATTGAGTGGAAACGAAGAATGTCTTTTCCGACCATGTGGAAGACTGTTCCATTCCAGAACTTATCAAAGTTAGCGTGTTCTTCTTGATCGTAGCCAAGAGCTGTCACATAGTTGAGCAGAGCATCAAACCAAACGTAGACAACGTGTTTTGGATTTGATGGGACTGGCACCCCCCATGTAAAGGTTGTACGTGATACCGCTAAATCTTCCAAACCTGGCTCGATAAAGTTTTTCAACATTTCATTGAGACGTCCATCTGGAGTGATGAAGTCAGGATGAGATTTGAAAAATTCAACTAAACGATCTTGATACTTGCTGAGGCGAAGGAAGTAAGACTCTTCTGAAACCCATTCCACTTCGTGGCCTGATGGAGCGATACCACCCGTTACATTGCCAGCTTCATCACGGAAAACTTCCGCAAGTTGACTTTCTGTAAAGAATTCCTCATCTGAAACTGAATACCAACCAGAGTATTCACCCAAGTAGATATCATCTTGAGCAAGCAAACGCTCAAAAACTTGTGCTACTACTTTTTCATGGTAGTCATCTGTGGTACGGATAAATTTATCATATGAGATATCCAGTAATTTCCAGAGTTCTTTAACTCCAACTGCCATACCATCAACATAGGCTTGTGGTGTGATACCAGCTTCTTCCGCTTTTTGCTGGATCTTTTGACCATGCTCATCCAGACCTGTCAGATAAAAGACATCGTAGCCCATCAGGCGTTTGTAACGAGCTAGGACATCACAAGCGATGGTAGTGTAGGCAGAACCGATATGAAGTTTACCAGATGGATAGTAAATCGGTGTTGTAATATAAAAATTCTTTTCAGACATAATATTTCCTTTCCAGGCTAATGAAACCTGTTTTTCTAACACTTCATTATACCACATTTTTAGTGATTTTCGATAAGGAAATCCATACAAAAACAAGACAGACTAATGTCCATCTTGTTTTTCCTGTTGATTATCTTATTCATAACGAAGGGCTTCAATCGGATCAAGTTTAGAAGCTTTATTGGCTGGTAGAACACCAAATATCATACCGATGCCAGCTGAGACACCTAAACTAAAGAGAGCAATTGGGATGGATACGCCAACTTCGATTCCTGCAATCATGTTTTGAAGAAGGACACCTGCAAGCATAGTCACCCCTGCAGCCAGCACGAGACCGATGACCCCTCCTAACAAGGTTAAAATCATGGATTCAATCAAAAATTGAACCAGAATATTCCCCCGAGTTGCTCCTAGTGCTTTACGTAGACCAATCTCACGGGTACGCTCTGTCACTGAAACAAGCATAATGTTCATAACACCAGTACCACCGACAAAAAGGGAAATCCCCGCAATAGCACTAATAATCGTTGTTATGAAGCCAAAGAGTTGTTGAATTTCTTGGAAGGCAGCAGACGCATCTGCAACTTGATATTCCCCTTGTTGAAGACCTGCAATCTCTGTCATTCTTCTAGCCAATTCTGGACCTAAAGTCTGAGTCAGGGTCGTATCGTTAACACGAAACACAATATCAGAAATTTCGTCGGTGTTAAAATTGGCCGCAAGAGAAATATTGGTCGTGATTGGTAGTCCTCCAATCCCAAAAGTTTTTGCAGCCTTAGCTTCCTTACTTGCATAAACACCAATAACACGATAACTGATTTCATTTACTTCAACAATTTGGTTGAGAGCTTCTTGTGCTGAACCAAAAAGGCTATTAGCAAGTTCTTCATCTAAAATGATAACACTAGCGAAATCTTTATAATCTTGTGACCTTAAACTACGGCCTGCAACGATTTTGTTTTCAACCGCATCCATATAAGTGATGTTTCCACCTGTCAAGCTCGCACGTTCAACCTTTTTATCCTTATAAGTCAAGGTCACATTGGATGAGTTGGTTACATAGTAGCTGTCCACACCCTTGAGCTTAGCAGCTTCCTTAACCCAGGCTTCTTGTGGTTTAGGTGGTTCAACAAAATTTTCTTCTTGACCACCAGACAAGGTCAATGCAGATTGTCTTTGTGTAAAGGAACCGTCCTTACTCTTGGTAGGTGAGAAAAAGACATGGATGTCTTTCTGGGACTTTGTCATGTTTTTATTGACCTGACGAGACATGGAATCGCCCAAGGCCATGATCACGACAACTGAGGATACACCGATGATAATCCCGATCATGGTTAAGAAGGACCGCATCTTGTGGGCCATAATGGATGAAAAGGCAAATTTCAGATTCTGCATCTTAGTTTTCCTCCTTTTCTACGAGACCACTATCAGATGAAATGACGCCATCACGAATGACAATCTGACGCTTAGCGTAAGCAGCGATTTCAGGCTCATGCGTTACCATAATGATGGTTTTTCCTTCTTTGTTTAATTCAACCAAGAGTTGCATAATCTGATTACCCGTTTTGGTATCCAGAGCTCCTGTTGGTTCATCAGCTAAGATGATAGAAGGATTGTTAACGAGTGCACGCGCTATGGCAACCCTTTGCTTCTGACCACCTGACAACTCCGAAGGTAAGTGATGACTACGCTCAGTCAGTTCAACCTTTTCCAGATACTCTTCTGCTAATTTGCGACGTTTAGAAGCTGAAACTCCTGCATAAATCAAGGGAAGTTCTACATTTTGTAGAGCATTCATTTTGGACAAGAGAAAGAATTGTTGAAAGACGAAGCCGATTTCTTGATTTCGAACTTTGGCTAATTGTTTTTCACCTAAACCAGCTACTTCTTTTCCGTCTAGAAAATACTGACCACTTGTAGGTGTATCTAACATACCTATGGTATTCATGAGGGTGGACTTACCAGAACCTGATGGTCCCATGATAGCTACGAATTCTCCCTCATGAACTTCTAGATTAATGTTTTTAAGGACTTGAAGTTCTTGGTCACCATTACGATAGCTACGGCAGATATTTTTGAGGCTAATTAGTTGTTTCATCAGTCTTCACCTCTTTTCCTTCTTGCAAGGAAGCTGTCGGATTACTGATGACTTTTGCTCCATCTGTCAGACCAGATGTGATTTCTTGGTTTTCTGCATCTGCATTGCCCAATCCAACTTCAACTTTTTTGGCCTTTTGATTTTCATCAAGGATCCAAACATAGTTTTTATCTTCTTCCATGACGATACTTGTAATAGGAACAAGCAATGCTTTACTCATGCTTTTCACTTCGACACTGACAGTAAAACCTTGTTTCAAGTCACCGAGTTCACTTGTTACATCGACGGTATATGGATATTTAGAACCTGAGTTTGATCCCGCAACACTTGCGCTTGCTTCACTATTATTTTTTGGATAATTTGAAATATAGCTGATCTTACCATTCCATGTCTTATCTGGATAAACCTTAGATGTAAAGGTGACTTCCTGACCTACGGAAAGATTGGCAAGGTTGTACTCAGAAAGCTCTCCCTTGACTTGCAAGTTAGCATTGCTGACGATATGGACCAATACTTGACTATTTCCAGTTGGAGATTTTGAAACATTGCGATTTACATCAACAACCGTACCTTCTAGCGTGCTCAATACTGTTGCCGCATCCAATTGGGCTTGAGCCTTTTCAAGTTGTGCTTCTGCGTCTGCACGAACATCACGTGCATCACTGATTTGAGAATCAATAGAAGCTGTAGCGGATGTCGAAGATTGAGCTTGGGTTTGATCAGTTGCTCCTTCAAGACCTGCTTGAGGAAGACTTGGTGTTGCCGCAGCAGTATTACGTGCATCGTTTAATTCATTGATATGACGGTCAGCCTTAGCCACAGCACGACTGGCAGCATCATAGGCAGCCTGGGCTTCTGTACTACTATACTTGACTAGTGCTTGCCCCTCGCTAACCTTATCTCCTACAGAAACCAAAACCTCATCTAAGTCACCTTTACTAGCATCATAATAAACATATTGTTCATTCTGAGCCGTCACAGTACCTGATAAGAGAACCGATGAAGCCACTGAACCATCTTTTGCAAGAACAATCTTTGCAGTTTCCTCTTTGGTTGCTGCTTGATTTGGTTGTCTTAATAGAAGAACGGCAGCCGCTCCCACTACAAGAACTGAGGCAACACCGATAGCTGTAAATAAAGGCCATTTCTTGGCTTTTGACTTTCTTTTCATATCCATACTCCTTTTTAATTGCATATATTAAGATTATAGCACATGTCCTGAAATTGGACAATTTATTTCCAATTATCCAAAATTAGCTGCTTTATCTTTTGTTGTTGTATTAGTTATATAATACACCTTCTTTTATATTTTTGCAAGCACTTACATAAAATCTTTATACGTAGCAGATTTTTGCATTGACCTCCAAAAAAAGATAGAATATGACTAGAAAACAACAAAGGAGCTTTCTATGAGAGAATATGATATTATCGCCATCGGAGGAGGTAGCGGGGGTATTGCTACCATGAATCGTGCTGGTGAACACGGAGCCAAAGCCGCAGTTATTGAAGAAAAAAAATTAGGGGGAACTTGTGTCAATATTGGCTGCGTTCCTAAGAAAATAATGTGGTACGGAGCGCAAATTGCAGAGAGTATCCACAAATATGGACCTGACTATGGTTTCACAAGTACGAATAACGAATTTGATTACGCAACACTTCGTAAGAATCGTGAAGCCTACATCGATCGTGCTCGTTCTTCTTACGACGGAAGCTTCAAACGTAACGGAGTTGATTTATTTGAAGGTCGTGCCGAGTTTGTTGATGCTCATACTGTCAGTGTTAATGGCGAATTGATCCGCGCTAAGCACATCGTGATTGCGACTGGTGCACATCCTCAAATTCCTGCCATTCCTGGTGCAGAACTAGGTGGTAGTTCTGATGATGTCTTTGCTTGGGAAGAGTTGCCTGAATCAGTAGCTATTCTGGGTGCCGGTTACATTGCTGTCGAATTGGCTGGTGTCCTCCATACACTTGGTGTTCAGACAGATTTATTTGTCCGTCGTGAACGTCCGCTACGTGGATTTGATAGCTATATCGTTGAGAGTCTAGTTCAAGAAATGGAAAATACAGGACTAAACCTCCACACACATAAGGTTCCTTCTAAACTTGAAAAAATAGATCAAGGCATTACCATTCATTTTGAAGATGGTAGCACTCATACTGCCAGTCAAGTTATCTGGGCAACTGGTCGTCGTCCAAACGTTGAAGAACTTCAACTTGAAAAAGCTGGTGTTACCCTCAATGAACGTGGCTTTATCCAGGTTGATGAATACCAGAACACAGTCGTTGAAGGTATCTACGCTCTTGGAGATGTCACCGGTGAAAAAGAGTTGACTCCCGTCGCTATCAAGGCTGGTCGTACACTCTCTGAAAGACTTTTCAACGGTAAAACCAATGCCAAAATGGACTACACTACTATTCCGACTGTAGTCTTTTCACACCCAGCAATCGGAACAGTCGGTCTGACTGAGGAAGAAGCAATAAAAGAGTACGGTCAAGAAAATGTCAAAGTCTATACTTCAAAATTTGCATCTATGTATTCTGCCGTTACTAGTCACCGTCAAGAAGCTCGCTTCAAGCTCGTTACAGCTGGTGCAGACGAAAAGGTAGTTGGACTTCATGGTATCGGCTATGGCGTCGATGAAATGATCCAAGGTTTCGCAGTTGCTATCAAGATGGGAGCTACAAAAGCAGACTTTGATGCTACTGTCGCTATCCACCCAACTGGCTCAGAAGAATTTGTGACCATGCGTTAAAAGAAAAGAGAGACCCCTTGGTCTCTTTTT
The DNA here is from genome assembly GCF_946902905.1 of Streptococcus sp. Marseille-Q6470. Lineage (NCBI taxonomy): Bacteria > Bacillati > Bacillota > Bacilli > Lactobacillales > Streptococcaceae > Streptococcus > Streptococcus sp. Marseille-Q6470. Next base: position 120,803 of record NZ_OX336385.1, on the reverse strand, counting down.
TTATCTCAATCGGCCGTTACAATTTTGTAACCTTTTATTTTAAAATAGGTTGACAATTTTGTCTCATTCAGTATAATAGTTACTATAATTTATAGAAGAGGTTAACTATTTTGAAAAAAGCACACATTTACGCTATCCCAGCTATCGGGGCTGCACTGATTGCTGTATTGGCCCAAATCAGTATGCCGATTGGTCCAGTTCCTTTCACTCTGCAAAACTTTGCTATCGGACTCATCGCTACTGTTTTTAGACCTAGAGAAGCTGTTCTCTCTGTCGGAATTTATCTCTTACTTGGGGCTATTGGCCTACCAGTCTTTGCTAACGGTGGAGCTGGATTTCACGTTTTAGTTGGACCAAGCGCTGGTTATCTTTGGTTCGATCTTGTCTATGCAGGGCTTGCTTCCTATCTCATTCACACCAATAGTGGTATCCTCCGTATTTTCTTTGCAAATCTCTTGGGAGATTCACTTGTTTTTGTCGGTGGTATTCTCAGTCTCCACTTTTTAGCTGGAATGACTTTTGATAAAGCACTGGCTGTCGGTGTTATTCCTTTTATCATACCTGATCTTGCCAAAATTGTAGCCATTAGCTTCATCAGCCGACCACTACTCCAACGTCTTCGTACACAAGCTTATTTTTCAAGCAAATAAAAGAGGCCGGGATTTTCCCTAGCCTCTTTTTAATTCATCTTAGATGAATGTTTATTGATTCTTAAAAGCATCCACCATGACTTGAAACTCTTCGTTTGATAGGGTAATTCCCTTCCCCATCTTGGTATGGTCGGGACTCCAGCTTCGAATGTCAAACTTTGCTGGTGCACCATTAAAGCTGACACGATTGATTTCTTTGGTCCATCCTTTTTCGTTTTCAGATAGAGTAAGTAAGTGTTCTTCGATTTCAAATGTAAATTCTGCCATGTTCTTCTCCTTTTTGTTCTCAATTGATTATTCGAAAAATCTTGTAGATTTCATAAAATTTTTATATAATGATGTAAAGAAGGGAGGCCGGAATGAAAGATTTATTAAAACAGGCTTTGCAAAAAGTCCATGATTTTGTCAATGGACATGAAGATTCCATTCCTGAAAAAAGCGATTCCCTAATTGCTAGACTTGAAGAAGCCCTAGCCCAAAAAAAGGCTGTACATATCATCTTTGCGGAAACGAGTTTTACAGGCGATATTATCAAGTATGATACTGACCGCCAACAAATTATTGTTAAAAATTTCGCCAAAAATGTAAGCCGTATTATTCGAGTATCGGATATCCGGAGAGTAACATTTGTTCCTTCTACTATCCAAACTGCTCAAAAAAGAAGATTTAAGAAAGAGTGAGATGCTTCTATCATCTCACTCTTTTTATCTTAGCGAATTTGTTCAAAATGTAAGTGAACTGCGATGTGGTCACCATAACCACTTCTTTCCAAATCACGTTGCAAACGATAAGAGATATAGTGTTCTGCGATGGTAATGTATCCTGCTCCAAGCAAGCGGTGTTCAACCATTGATTGGATCATGCTGATGGTTGCACGCTCTACTTTTGCTTCTTCCAAGTCCAAAACAACTTTTTTAGTAACTTGAGCTAGGTTTTGGCGCAAATCGTCCGTCAATACATAGACTGTTTGAGCTGCCTTAAGAATAGCTTGGTAGATTTTATCTGGATCAAAATCAGCGACTTGTCCATCACGTTTAATTACTTGCATAGGTTTCTCCTTTTAATTGTTATTTTCTTTTATTTCTGCTAACATTTTTTCTTCTTCTGCTGTCAATTCATACTGTTCCAGCAAATCAGGTCTACGTTGGTAGGTTTTCTTCAGGCTCTCATAGAGTCGCCATTGACGGATATTTTCATGGTGTCCACTCATAAGCACATCTGGGACTACCATACCACGAAAATCATAAGGTCTTGTGTACTGAGGATACTCTAAGAGACCGGATGAGAAGCTGTCATCTTGATGACTAGTTTCCTTTCCGATAACATCTGAAATCAAGCGAACCGTCGCATCAATCATAGTCATTGCTGCTAGTTCTCCACCAGTCAAGACATAATCTCCTAACGAGATCTCATCCGTCACCAGAGTCTTAATTCGTTCGTCATACCCTTCGTAGTGACCACAGATAAAAATGAGTTCTTCTTCCTTAGCTAAATCTTCCGCATAGGCTTGGTCAAACTGTTTTCCAGCTGGATCTAGGAGAATCACGCGCGGATTCTTTTTTTCAATAGCATCGAAGGCATCAAAGATGGGTTGTGCTCGGAGCAACATTCCTTGACCACCACCGTAGGGTTCATCGTCAACATGACGGGCCTTTTCAGCGTAGTCACGAAAATTATGGTAGTGGATATCTAAGAGTCCTTTTTCACGAGCCTTTCCAACGATGGAATGTTCTAAGGGTGTGAACATTTCTGGAAAGAGGGTTAATATATCAATCTTCATCGTCTAACCCTTCTAAGAGTTCTACATCCACACGATTATTTGGAATATCCACATTCAGCACTACTGGTGGGATATAAGGTAAGAGTAGGTCACGTTTACCCTTTCGTTTAACTACCCAGACATCATTTGCACCTGGTTGAAGGATTTCCTTGATGGTTCCAATCAAGTTATCTCCTTCATAGACTTCTAGACCGATAATTTCGTGGTAGTAAAACTCGCCGTCATCTAGGTCATTGAGATTCTCCTCTGCAACCTTTAGACTATAACCCTTGTATTTTTCGATATCATTGATATGGTACATATCTTTAAACTTGATAATATCGAAATTCTTATGCTTCCGGTGGCTCGCGATGACCACTGTTCGAACAAATTGATCTTTATCATCAAATAAGGCAAGTTCTGCCCCTTTTTTAAAGCGTTCTTCAGTAAAATCTGTCACTGACAAGACTCGCATCTCACCTTGCAAACCCTGAGTGTTGACAATTTTCCCAACGTTAAAGTAGTTCATCTGATCTCCTGTAATTTCCTTATCTCCATTTTCTTCTTACAATTTTTTAATAATATCTACAATTTTCTCTGATTCAGACCACTGTAAATAATGGTGATTCCCTCCTAAAATGAGTTTAGTACTGGAAGTCCAATATTCTGATTCTCTGTACTCTTTTTCTCTATAAGCCTGACAAAAAATAAATACAGGGATACGATCTGCTATTGACATATCCTCAAAATCTTCCTCAGTAATCTCTCCAGATATCTGAAATCCTGGATCTTGATTTTCCAACTCTGAACCTTTTTCTTGCATTAATTTCCAAATTTCTTTGTTAGTTTCAGGGCTAAATGTGGCTTGAGTTAAGTTCTTAAAATAAAGTTCAGGACCGAATTCTTCAATCAGTCTCATCTGCTCTTCCATTTCTGGATAAGGATTTTCTGAAAAATCAGCAAACATTACTTTTTTAGTTGTTGGTTCAATCGCTACTAAGGCCTGACACTTAATTGGTTTGTTGAGTAATTTGCAAGCTACAATTCCACTCAAACTATGTACACAAAGTATATATTCAGAAATCTCCAACTCTTCAAGTACTTCATAAACCGCATCTGTAAGATTATCTAGATTTTTTCCAGCTTGGTCATAAATCAGACTCCTACCTGTGTTTGGAAAATCAATTGTCAAATAACCAATTGTGGGAGGAAGTTTTTCAAGTATAAGTGAAAAATTTTCATAACTAGGTAGCAAACCTGCGCCACTTAAACAAACTAGCACTTTCTTTTGCTTTTGATAAGTAACAGAGAGACTACCAATTTCTGTAGATACTTCAAACCTCTTCATAAAGAAACCACTCATTCTATACAATGATTTATTATATACCCTTACCCTTTATTTTATCACGTTCCAGGGATTTTCACAAGTTGGAGAAAAGAGCAACTATGGATGGTTTCCTGCTAAGAAGCCTTCCAAATCTTGTTCATGTTGATACTTGATGGCTGCCTTTTTGTCTTTTTCAAAAATGGTCTTCGTTAGGTCGATATGGTTGATAGCTGCAATTGCCACTGTATAGTGAATGATATCTGCCAACTCCTTTGCCAATTCCTCGTTTGAATCTTGGACACCCTCTTTTCTACCGGAACGTCCATTTAAAACCTCAGCGACTTCTCCAACTTCTTCCACTAGTTTGATAAAAAGTCCTTCTTCTGTTCTAGATTGTTGGTAATGATCAAGTAAGTATTCCTCTAGTTGTCTAACTGTTAAATCTCTCATTCCTTCTCCTTGCAAAAAAAGCGAGACCTCGTCCCGCTTTTCTTATTTTTCATCAATAACGATTCTTACTTTTTTGTCTTCAGTTGGGACAGAGTAGACAATCGTTCTTATCGCAGAGATAGTGCGACCCTTACGACCGATTACACGACCCACATCGCTCTGGTCAAGATCCAAATGATATTCCAAAAATTCTGGTGTATCTTCAATCTTGATAGTTAAGGCATCTGGTTGTGAAATCAAAGGTTTCACAATTGCAATAATGAGATTTTCAATCGTATCCATCTGTCAACCTACTTTAAACTTATTTTGAGAATTTAGAATCGTGGAATTTCTTCAATACGCCTTCTTTTGAAAGGATGTTGCGAACTGTATCTGAAGGTTGAGCTCCATCAGCCAACCATGCCAAAATACGGTCTTCTTTCAAAGTTACTTGGTTTTCTTCAACAAGTGGGTTGTAAGTTCCAACTGTTTCGATGAAACGTCCGTCACGTGGTGAACGTGAATCTGCTACGTTAATACGGTAGAAAGGTTTTTTCTTAGAACCCATACGAGTCAAACGGATTTTTACTGCCATTTTTAATATCTCTTTTCTTTTGTTTTTTAGTCGGTCAAATAGCTAGGCTATTTACCACATGTTCTATTATAGCAGATTTCCGATTAGTGTCAAGAAAAAAACTTGACAGAGTTTAAATATTTTTAATTTTTTTTTGAAATTTGTTAGACTGGTAAGGAAAAAAGAAAGAGAAAGAGAAATTTTATGAATACTACTTTAAATTCTATCTATAAAGACTACCCTGTCAAGCCCTATATCTCTCCTAATCGTGATATGGAGGCTTGGCTACTAAACCCTAAGCCTGTTCCAAAACGCAATATGGAACTACTAGAGGACGATCTTCTTGCAGGTGATATTATCCTCCTCTGGAGAATCAACTTTGGAACTTTCACCACTGAAACTTGGTTTCCAAAGTATTTTGAGTATACTTATGGAATTGACGCACCAAAACATTTAGATAAGCTTGTTGAAAAAGGCTATGCTCTTGTCGAAACTGCTTTTGAATCGCTGGATCATATCAATGCTACTATGAAAAAGAATATCCTAAAAAAGAAGGGAGTTACTGGACTTTCCAAAATGAAGGCTTCCGACTTGGATCAAGCCCTTCATAACCATTTTTCAGAAGAGGAATTAGCTAGTCTCTTTTCCATTCGCGGTTATAAACTAACTCCAAAAGGAGAACAGGCTCTCAAGGACCATCAGGCAATCATTGACCGCCATCCTAAAAAGAATCTTTAATCAACCAAGACTGGTTGATTTTTTTTTGTAAATTTTCAAAAGACTTACAAGTCATTATAATTATTGACAAACACTTACAGAAAGAGTATAGTATTTAAAAAAGGAGGAATTCCTATGTACCAAGAACAACGATTAGAAGAAATCATAAAACTTTTAGAGGATAGAGGAAGTCTATCAGCAAAAGAAATGGTTGAATATTTCCATGTTTCCAAAGATACCATCCGTAGAGATTTTGCTATTCTCGCAAAGGAGAAACGAGCAAAAAGAACTCATGGAGGTTTATTGCCAATTCAAAAGCAAAGAATTCTTGGTTTCCAAGGTCGAGCAGAACAATCTTCTAAAGAAAAAGCGAAAATTGCTCATTTAGCTACCCAACTCATTTCTGATTCACAATTAATTTTCTATGATGTTTCAACAACTGTACTTGAGTTAGCAAAAATAACTGATAAAAAGGTTACTATTTTCAGCCATTCATTGGATAATGCACTGGTCTTAGGAGAAAATGAAAATGTTGATTTTCACATTATCGGTGGACGATTTCATAAAAAGAATCGTTTCTATTACTCATTAGAAGAATCCGAATCTTTGAATAGAATTAAATTTGACATAGCATTTTTTGGTGCAGCTAGTCTTTCAGACGGACAAGTTAGCTTTGAGGATCAAGAAGATGTTCTAATAAAAAAAAGAGCATTTAAAACTAGTAAAATTCGCGTCTTGTTAGCTGAAACTAGCAAAATAAACAAACACTCTCATTATATTCTTTCCGAAATTACTGATTTTGATTATTGGATTACAGACAAAGAACCCGACTTAGAAATTCAACAATCTTTAGATGGCAAAACAACTATTCTATTTTAATAAAAAGGAGAAACATATGTCAGTAATAAAGTTAATCGTGAGTGATATTGACGGTACTATTTTGGATAAAAATCACCAAGTAGATTCTCATTTGATAGAACTGATGCCACTTTTAAAACAATGTGATATTCCTTTTGTTTTAGCTTCTGCTAGATCTCCTCTCGGTATAGCGCCAATTTCTAAAGAGCTTGGCATCACCGACTGTCCCATTGCCTGCTATAATGGAGCACTCATCAGTTTAGGAGATAAAATCCTAAGTCAGCATTCTATTGATAAAAGCGAATTGCTCTTACTTCATGACTTCTTAAAAAAAGAATTCCCGACAGTTTCTATCAATGTTTATTCTGGAAAAGATTGGCTTGTGAATACTATTGATGAATGGGTAGAAATCGAAGCAACTATTACTGGAGAAAGTCCAAAAGTTACATCTTTAGCAGATTTTATAAAAGACGAGAAAACTCTTGTTCATAAACTTTTACTAATAGATAACGCATCTACTATCCAGAAACTTAAAGAGACATTAGCAACCATGGATTTCCCTCAAACCGACTTCTATCTCTCTAAAGATAACTATCTAGAAGTTACACATAATCAAGTATCCAAAAAACAAGCTTTATTAGAATTAGCCAAGTATTATCAACTATCACTTACTGAAATTATGACGATTGGAGATAATTATAATGACATTCCAATGATTGAGACCGCAGGGCTAGGTATAGCCATGGGGAATGCTCCTAGAGATGTCAAAACTTGTGCAAAAGCAGTTACTGACTCTAATGAACAAAATGGAGTAAGTAAAGCTATAAAGTTACATGTGTTAGATTAATATTCTTAATTGAAAATTTGAAATCCCCTTTCTTTTACGGTACAATAGTAAAAATGATTTTTGAAAGGACTAATATGAAAAAATTAGCTACACTACTACTCATTTCAACTTTTGCTCTTGGTGGATGCACAAGCATCCAACGTGCACTTCGTGGTGATGATTACGTGGATTCTAAAATTGCTGCTGAAGAGAGTTCGAAAGCTGCTGCCCAAGCAGAAAAAGATTTGAAAGACGCCTTAACAAACGAAAATGCTAACTTCCCTCAACTTTCTAAGGAAGTAGCTGAAGATGAGGCTGAAGCTATCCTTCACACAAGTCAAGGTGATATTCGTATCAAACTCTTTCCTAAGTTAGCTCCACTTGCGGTTGAAAACTTCCTTACTCATGCTAAAGAAGGTTACTACAATGGTGTGACTTTCCACCGTGTAATTGACGGCTTTATGATACAAACTGGGGATCCTAAGGGAGATGGAACAGGTGGTGAATCTATCTGGCATGATAAGGATAAAACCAAGGACAAGGGAACAGGTTTCAAAAACGAAATTTCTCCATATCTCTATAATATCCGTGGTTCTCTATCTATGGCCAATACTGGTCAGCCAAATTCAAATGGTAGCCAATTCTTCATTAACCAAAGTACAACAGACTATTCATCTAAACTTCCTACAAGTAGCTATCCTAAGAAAATTATCGAAGCCTACAAAGAAGGCGGAAATCCAACTCTTGATGGAAAACACCCAGTCTTTGGTCAAGTAATCGATGGGATGGACGTTGTAGATAAAATTGCTAAGGCTGAAAAAGATGAAAAAGACAAGCCGACTACTGCTATCACTATCGATAGTATCGAAATTGTTAAAGACTACGATTTCAGTAAACAATAACATCATTAGTTATAAGGAGATGTAAAATGATTCTATTTTGGGGGTCAAAAGGTTACCAAAAAGTGTTGGGACATACACAGACTACTATCGAATGTGGCCATTGTAACAATGTTGATACTTGGGAAATTACGGAATATGGACGCAAGTTCACTCTTTATTGGATTCCACTCTTTCCTTACGGAAAAACTTATTTCGTTTCTTGTCCGATTTGTCACTACGGTAAAGAAATCCAAAAATCTGAGATTGAACAATATTTAAACTATTAAAAAAAGACAGGTCATTCGGCCTATCTTTTTTATTTACACTTTTATGTAAACGCTCTCTTTTCCACTTCAAATATGATATAATTTAGTCAATAGAAACGAGGAGGTTCTCCTATGAAACCATACAAAATTAGTGTAGCTCGGCTCAGTCTTATCATGATAGGATACTTTATCTTTAATTATGCTTATTCGATTACTTATGATTCCGGAGGTTTTGCTTTTATATCCATGGGGAAAGAACTTATCTTTTCATATGGGGCAATTGTGCTAGGAAATATTTTTATGTTTAGAGATATTTCAAAATTAAAAGCCTCCTTTGAAGATAATGCGTTTATTCAAAAATCTTCTACAATACAGTTAGTCCTAGCTACAATTGGATTTTTTATGCAAATAATAGGTTTCAAGGGAGCTCCACTTAATTACATTGATAATTATCCCGTACTGGTTTGCGCAAGTATTGTATACTCTATCATTATCATGATTGCTATTTATCAGACAATAAAGCTAGGGCAAGAAAAAGATAATGCTACCATAGCTGGCTTTATCTTTGGGGGGATGATCATTTTTCTCACTATCATAGCACTAGTTATAATCACTTCTCCATCAATTAAACACACTACTAAACACACTACTCCTTCTTTCGCTGAAGAATTTCAATCACTTGGGCTTAAAGGAAAGGTTGAAGTAGTTGATAAACACAGAGAGATTGAAGCATTTTATGGAACAGCCTACAAGCTAACATATACAGAAAAATTATCCGATGGAACTATTTTAAAAGAAACTACTACTGCACAAATTCAAGGAAGAAGTGGAGAACATTTATCAAATTTCTTTCTTCTTTCAGGAACAGATCTTGAAACACTTCTTAACGACAAAGAAAAGGCACTGTTTCACACTGTCAAACAAGATGAATTCAGTTTCTTACTAGATGTATACAAAGAAAGACCGAATCTACAACAAGAAGAAGATAGTATCAAAAATACTACTGCTGACAAAATAAATAAGCTTTTTGATACACCAATAGCTTCTAGTTTTAAATTTGGAAAATATCCAATAGAAAACTACTATGTGGCAATTATGGCGCAGGCTGTCAGCAATCGAGAAAAAGGAGATTCTGACGCAGCTGGATTTTATAATATTACAACAAAAGATCTCATGAAAAACAAAGGTCTTACTCTCGATTTTGATTGTGACCTTTCGATTATAAAGGCAGAAAATGGTAGTCCTGTGGACGCCTTTAAGGAAAGAATCTTATCTTTACCAAAAAATTCATTTTCCGATGGAATCTATAACATCACTAGTTCCTATGATGAAAATGGAATAAAAAAGAAAGTTACTTGCCCATTTGTTGTTGAAGATGGTGTGGGACACTTTGAAGAGGATGAAATCGTGGGAAATCAAACCAATTAGTTATTTTTGATACAAAAACTAGGAGATAGCATTATGACTTCTACTAGTTGCAATCCTCGTAAAAAAGCCAAGTCAAATAGACTTGGCTTTTTTATGACTATTTATGTTAACTCATTGAAATCCCAGATTTGATCCATCCATCCTTCATAGAAGTCTGGTTCATGGCAAACCATGAGGATAGAACCCTTGTATTCTTTCAGAGCACGTTTGAGTTCGTCCTTAGCATCCACATCCAAGTGGTTGGTAGGCTCGTCAAGTACAAGTACATTGTTCTCACGGTTCATCAAGAGACAGAAACGAACCTTGGCTTGTTCCCCACCTGATAAGACTTGAATTTGGCTTTCGATGTGCTTCGTTGTCAAACCACAGCGGGCAAGGGCAGCACGGACTTCTGCTTGATTGAGCGCCGGAAAGGCATTCCAAACTGCTTCCAGTGGCGTCTGACGATTGCCACCTTCCACTTCTTGCTCAAAGTAGCCGAGTTCTAGATAGTCCCCACGTTCAACCTCCCCAGCGATTGGAGGAATAATCCCCAAAAGACTCTTCAAGAGGGTTGTTTTCCCGATACCATTGGCACCGATAATGGCAACCTTTTGATTGCGCTCAAAGGTAAGATTTAAGGGTTTGGTAAGGGGACGATCGTATCCAATCTGCAAGTCCTTGGCTTGGAAAATAAAGCGACCAGGTGTACGAGCTGTTTTGAAATCAAATGATGGCTTTGGTTTCTCACTTTGAAGCTCGATAATGTCCATCTTGTCCAATTTCTTCTGGCGAGACATAGCCATATTTCGAGTTGCGACACGAGCTTTATTACGGGCCACGAAATCCTTGAGATCCGCAATTTCTTTCTGTTGACGCTCATAGGCTGCTTCCAGTTGCGATTTCTTCATGGCATAGACTTCTTGGAACTGGTAGTAATCTCCAGAATAACGAGTCAACTGTTGATTTTCAACGTGATATACGATATTGATAACATCATTGAGGAATGGAATATCGTGCGAAATAAGGACAAAGGCATTCTCATAGTTCTGCAGATAACGCTTGAGCCAGTCAATATGCTCAGCATCTAGATAGTTGGTTGGCTCATCAAGAAGTAGGATATCTGGCTTTTCAAGGAGGAGTTTAGCCAAGAGTACCTTGGTTCTTTGTCCACCTGACAAGGCTGTTACGTCTGTATCCATACCATAATCCATAACACCTAGAGCACGAGCAACTTCGTCAATCTTGGCATCCAAGGTATAGAAATCACGGCTTTCCAAACGGTCTTGCAGTTCGCCGACTTCTTCCATTAAGGCATCAATATCAGCGCCCTCTTCTGCCATTTCCATATAAAGGTCATTGATGCGAGCTTCAGCTTTGAATAATTCGTCAAAGGCTGTACGCAAAACGTCACGCACGGTTTGACCTTCTTTTAACACAGCGTGCTGGTCAAGGTAGCCTGCTGTCACATATTTGGACCATTCCACCTTACCTTCATCAGGTACCAACTTACCAGTCACGATGCTCATGAAGGTTGATTTCCCTTCACCATTAGCACCGACTAGACCGATGTGTTCACCTTTGAGGAGACGGAAGGATACGTCTTCAAAAATCGCACGGTCACCAAAACCGTGACTTAAATTTTTTACTTCTAAGATACTCATTTTAATTCCTTATCTTGTTTTTATGTAGTAGTTTATAAAGGACCCAAGCCAGGTAACCACCCAAAGTGTTGGTCCATAAATCATCAATCTCAAATACCCGATTAAAATCAAAGAAAAAGTCTAAAACTAGCTGTGTGCATTCGATTCCCAAGCTCAATAAAAAGCTAAACAAAATCACTCTCTTCGTTTTTCTTAGACTAGGGATGAGATAGAGAAGCTGGAAAATCAGTGGGAAGAGCAAGAGGATATTTAAGGCATTTTGCAAAAAAATCCAGAATAGCTGTAAAAGACTTGTTACTTCTCCCAGATTCCAAAGGGAGTTAAAAGGCGTCAAAAGAAAAACCAGGCGTCCAAAAGTTTGAATACCTGGAGTTTCCACTCCTGTAGGAAGTTGAGGCTGGGGAGTAAAACAAAAACAGACGATACAAAGACAGTATAATAGCACTCCCAAAATTATTATTTTTTTTCGATTCATCTTATGGATTTACTTCAGCTACTGCTTTTTGGCGATCACGTTTCATAGTATTTGAACGCAATTGTCCGCATGCGGCATCGATATCTGTACCGTGTTCTTGACGAACAACACAGTTGACGCCTTTTTTCTTGAGCGTATCATAGAAGGCCATAACACGCTCTTTCGGACTACGACTGTATTGGTCGTGCTCACTAACCGGGTTGTAAGGAATCAAGTTGACATATGACAATTTCTTAATGTTCTTGAGCAATTCTGCCAACTCAAGTGCTTGTTCGACTCCGTCATTGACTTCATTTAGCATGATATACTCAAAAGTTACACGGCGGTTAGTTGTTTCGATGTAATACTCAATCGCTGCAAAGAGTTTTTCAATTGGAAAGGCACGGTTAATCTTCATAATGCTTGAACGCAGTTCATTGTTTGGAGCATGAAGAGAAACAGCAAGGTTAACCTGGACTCCTTCATTGGCAAACTCACGAATCTTATGAGCCAAACCAGAAGTTGATACGGTGATATGACGAGCACCGATAGCCATTCCCTTGTCATCATTGATGGTACGAATAAAGTTCAAAACGTTATTGTAGTTATCAAATGGTTCTCCAATACCCATAACAACGATATGGCTAACACGTTCATCTTGTCCACGTTCGTCAAAATATTTTTGAACCAACATAATTTGGGCAACAATTTCTCCGTTATTGAGGTCCCGTTGCTTTTTGATCAAACCTGACGCACAGAAGGTACAACCAATATTACATCCTACCTGAGTCGTTACACAGACTGATAAGCCGTAGTGTTGACGCATAAGCACAGTCTCAATCAACATACCATCTGGCAACTCAAAGAGATACTTCACAGTACCATCGGCTGACTCTTGAACGATACGTTGTTTCAAGGGATTGACTACAAACTGCTCGTTAAGCTTGGCAATCAAATCCTTAGACAAGTTAGTCATTTCTTCGAATGTCTGAACACGTTTACGGTAAAGCCATTCCCAGATTTGATCCGCTCGGAATTTTTTTTCTCCTTGCTCTAAGACCCATTCTTGCATTCCTTGACGAGTTAAACTATAAATCGACGGTTTCATCTTTTCTCCTTATTTTCTAGTCTTTCTTACGGATGACGAAATGACGTTGTCCCTTTTCTTCATTCTGAGGTTTCTGTTCTTTACGGCGACGTCTATTCCTCTTGTCTGTATGATTTTTTTTCTTATTTTGAGAAGACTTCTTCCCTTTTCGGTTGTCTTTTTCTTCTTTCTTGCGCATTTTTTGATCAAATGGTGCTCGTTTCGGCGTCTCATTTTCTAAGACAAAATAAGCACATCCATAGCTACAATATTCGAGTAGATAATCTTGTAAACGACTGATTTTCTCGAGAGATTCTTCAGCTCGCTCATTTTTGTAGAAACCACGTAAGCGCAACTGTTCATTACTCCAGTCTCCTACAATATAATCATACTTGGTCAAAACTTCTGAAAAGCGTTGAGAAAATACCGTTGCATCGAAGGCTTCCTTGCTATTTTCAACTAAGGTAAAAGTAAAACCTTCCGCCTCGACTTTATCTCCAGACAAATGAAATTCAGGACCAGGGAATTTATTGTAATTATATAATTCAGGTGCAATTTCTTTACGCATAATATTCCTTTTTAACGTTTACTTAATACTCTATTTTACCATATTTTTGCCATATTTACATCTTTTGATTTAAAATGAAAAAAGTCTGACGATTTCAACAATGATGAGCTAAAGCCTATTCCAAGTTTATAGAAAAAGAAAAACTGGGAATTCCCAGTTTTTTAATAATTACATATAAAGGAACTTGAAGAGCATTACTGCTGTAATACCAGCTGCAATCGGTGCTACTACTGGTACCCAAGCATACCACCATTTTGAATCACCCTTGTGTTCACCAAGGATTGATTTAGGAAGTACAGCGTGAAGAAGACGAGGTCCAAAGTCACGAGCAGGGTTCAAACCTGGTCCTGTAGGTCCACCTAGTGAAGTAACCAAGGCCATTACGAGGAAACCAAGAGCCAAGTGTGCAACAGCAAGACCTGGTGACAAGAATGGAGCTACTTGTGTTTTTGCTTGTTCAAGAGCTGCTGTTACTTGTTCTTGAGGAATTGTTTGACCTTGGGCAGTCGCTTGTGCCACTTGATCGTTAATCATTCCTTGAGCTTTAGAAAGCAATTCAGCACCAAAGAAGTTCTTTGTCATACCGAGCGCTGCAAAGAAAAGAACGAATGAACCAACAAACTCGTTGATAAAACCGTTCACAGTTGCTGCAAAACGTGATTCTTTTGTACCTTGGTCCAAACTTGAAATTGTTGAGAAAGTTCCCAAGATATTATTTGGGTTTTCTGTTTTCAAGTAGTAAGGACGGTGAGTCGCAACAACCAAGGCTTGTCCGAAGATTGCTCCCAAAACTTGCGCGATGATGTATTGTGCTACTTGTGACCAAGGGAAGAGACCGCTAACTGCAAGTCCAAGAGTGAAGGCTGGGTTGATGTGATTACCAGAAACGTTACCAAACATCAAAGCTGGAATCATAACCCCCATACCGTAACCAACAGCGATAACGAGCCAGCCACTTTGGTGACCTTTCGTACCTTTAAGTTCAACGTTGGCAACCGCACCATTTCCCAAGATAATCAAGATGGCTGTTCCCAAAAATTCAGTGGCATATTTGACTGCCCATGCGAAATCCATTGATAGATTCTCCTTAATATTTTTTAGACAATCCCTATTCTATCAATTTTTAAGGCTTTTAGCAACAGAATTTCTAAAAGAATTCCATAGGAAAACGCTTTTATTTCAACTTTTCAAAAAAGAGAGTGGGACAGAAATCGGTCATTCGTTAGAATTCGATTTCGTCGTCCCACGTCCGCACAGTTGAGTAGAGCTGTAAAAGCTAATGAAATCAGCGTAGTAGAGTCCACTCAACCACTGCGTCTTGCTCGACAATCCAAAGACAATTGAGAGGCTAGGACTTTTGTCCCAGCCTCCTGATTTTGATTATTCTTGACGTTGCCCAAAGTCCTGAATCATCTGCTCCATTTCCTCACGACTTGGTGTCGTTAGCATATAGAGATAGTCTCCTTGCAATTCAGCAAAGGCTACTGGCATGACCTTCTTGACCTTAAACTGCTGACCGTATTTAGCAAGTAAGTCTTCTTCTGAATAAACATAGTTGGCATTGGCGCGACGAGATGTTGCCAAGCAATACTGGGTTTCAAATGGAGACTCTGGGAATGCTTCACCTGCTACGATAGCAGCATAGCCCTTGTACAAATCTAAAGAATGGGCATAGTTATAGACATCAATAGTGAAACCACCCGCTGGACGGTTATTGTACTCAATAGCGATATAGTCATCACCCTCACGGAAGAACTCGATATGGAAGAAACGTTCTTTCATACCAAATTCTTTGACAATTGCCTCACCATATTTACGCAATTTTGGATCCATATCTTTGAGAACGTAATAAGAATTATCCATCTTGTAAATCATGAGATCAAGGGGTGTATGTGCGTAGTCAAAGGTCGTAGAAAAGACAATATTTCCATCTCTATCGATCAAACCATCGAATGTACAAATCTCACTAGAGGTGACAAATTTTTCAAAGAAATAAACGGTTGAATGGTCCCATTCAGCCTTAAAGTGATTGACATCATCTGCTGTTTCAAGTTTGAAGGTTGCGGCTGCTCCAACTCCATTGTCAGGTTTAGCAATCATGGGAAGACCGATCTCTTTCACAGCATTATCAACATCTGCTTCAGTTTCAATGACAGCACCTGGCACAACTGGAACCCCAGCTTTTTTGAAGAGTTTTTTCATCTCAGACTTGAACTTGGTCTTCTTGAGGTCTTCTGGTTTGGCACCAAAAACATTGAATTGTTCACGAAGAGCAGCGTCCAACTCTAGCCAGTATTCATTGTGAGACTCGATACGATCAATTGGACCATGCTTATAAAAAAGAAAGGCGACGGCGCGTTTAACCTCATCGATGTTTTCAAGATTATCAACTCGGAAGTACTCCGTTAAGCTATTGCGCAATGGTTCATCTAGTTGTTCATAGGGTTCTTGCCCAATCCCTAGAACTGTAATTCCTTTATTGGCTAGTTCAATACTAAATTGTTGGAAATTTTGTGGGTAATAGGGTGAAATTACAAGATAATTCATAAGCAACTCCTTTTATAGACTCATATGACCGAGGAAATAAGGCATTTGTTTACGCCACCACTCCCAATCGTGGGCAACGTCGTGTCCCCATTCTGCAAACCAGGCAGGAATTTGTTTTTGATCGAAGGCTTCTTTTAGCTTGTAGTAAGAAGGGAGCCCATCATGTTCCCAAGCACCTAGACCTGTACAGATAACAATCTCAGCTTGACGGTAACGGTCAATAAACCAGCCGTCATTTTGATTCCAGATATAATCTACTGGTGAATTTTGATAGATGGCATCATCATTGTAGTAATCACCAACAAAGAAACGGGCATCGTAGACACCACTGAGGGCGATGACCTTGGTAAAGACATCTGGATGTTGGAGGAAGAAGTTGAGGGCATGGTAAGCTCCCATGGAGCAACCTGTCGCCATCATACCATCAAACCATCCTGTATTATGCTTGATAAAAGGAATGGCTTCTTCAATGACATATCGTTCATAGGCACGGTGCATTTCAGCTTGGTCATGACCGTTTTTCCAAGTCGCAAGCCAGCTCTCGCTGTCGACACTTGAAAGGGTAAAGAACTGCACGCGGCCTTCTTCAATAAAGGATGCACAAGCATCAATCATGCCAAAATCATAGTATTCATTGTGGCTTCCTCCTGAGGAAGCAAAGACAACAACTGGGATACCTGCGTGTCCATAACGATTGACGTACATTTCACGATTTAGATTTCCACTCCAGTGGCTTAGATGTTCAATATTCATATCCTGTCTCCTTTATACTATTTACCAATTTTCTGCAAAAAAACATAGACAAGCTGGAAGATTCTCTGACCATGGTACTTCATGGTGAATAGCTCCAGCCTGAACCTTGAGAGAGAGATTTTCCAACTCAACTCCTCCTGCTATCAAATCATGATAATAACGAAGAGAAGAATCAATATAGGCCTGCTTAATATTGCCAGCCATGAGGGTCTTATCTGTGTCGTCTGCTTCTTCTGTCCCAACGTAGATAAAGACACGCTGGTCAGGCAAGAGTTTTTTACGCTCGATATAGCGATCAAAGGCCTCTTGGTGAAGCCAGTTAGCAGATGAAAAGACACCCAAGCACCCAATCTGGTCTTGATACTCCAAGCCGATAAACTGGGTAATATTTCCACCCAGAGAAGATCCAATCATGGCAGTGTGTTTCCGGTCTGATTTTGTCCGATAGTTTTCATCGATAAAGGGTTTGACCACTTCCATGACAAACTCAGCATACTCAACTCCCTTACCACCAAATTGTTGACCAGGAATGTTGGACTCTTGGAATTTCCAGGCTGCGTACTCATTCATCCGTCCTAGACCATCATTGTCAATAGCTACCACAATCATGCGACTGATATCAGGATTTCGCTTGATGGCAGGAATAATCTTCCAAGAATGTCCAACGTAAGATTCCTTACTATAAAAGACGTTTTGTCCATCGTGGAAATAGACAACTGGGTAAGTTCGATCCGTGTCTTTCTCATAGTTTTTAGGAAGAAGTACACGTACCCGTCGCTCCTTACCTGTGTAGGGAACTACTAATTTATGCTCTCGCATTTTCAGGTAAAAGTAAGATTGATTCATTGTCAGAAAACTCTCTATATTCAAAATTTTACCTTATTATAGCATAAAAATAGAAAAAAAGTCAGTTTCCGTCCAAATTTAGGACAATAAACTAACTTTTAGTTGTATTCTCATTCATTAAAGAAGATCTTCAATTAATTCATCGACAGCATCTTTTTCGGCTTGCGGTGTGATTTCTGTGATCATAATCCCTGCCACTGCTCGCTCAACTAATCCTTCAACATCCATACGTGTTTCATACTGTTCAGCATTCTTAATCTTTGGATTTGTTTTCGGACGATCAGGCGCAAAAATCGTGCAACAATCTTCAAAAGGTTGGATAGAAATTTCAAAGGTGTCAATTTCCTGAGCAATATCAATGATTTCCAACTTATCCATAGTTACAACTGGACGGATAATTGGCGTGTTGGTCACGGCATTGATAGCCTGCATACTTTCAAGTGTTTGACTTGCCACCTGACCAAGACTTTCACCATTGATGATGACCAAACCATTTCTCACTTCACGGATACGGTCGGTAATCCGCATCATAAAGCGGCGAGTCAAAGTCATGAGATAGGCTTCTGGGGCTTTAGCTTTAATTTCTTCTTGGATTTCAGTGAAAGGTACTTCGATAAACTGGATATTGCCACCAAACTTAGTCAATTTACGAGTCAAATCCTGAGCTTTCTTGAGGGCACCTGGACTAGTATAGGGTGGACTAGCAAAGTGGACAGCCTCGATATCCACACCACGTTTCAAAGCAAGATAACCTGCTACAGGCGAGTCAATTCCTCCTGATAACATCAGCATTCCTTTACCCGAAGTTCCAACTGGCAAACCACCAGCACCACGAATGGTTTCATAAGAAAGGTAGGCTGCTTCCTCACGAATCTCCACCTGAAGATTAATGTCTGGATTTTTCATTTGAGCTTGCACATTTGGAATGGCTTCAAATACGGCTCCACCAAGCGTTTGGTTGAGTTCACGACTGTCTAGTTCAAAATTGTGGTCACTGCGCTTGCTTGAAATTTTAAAGGTCATGCCTTCCTTGTAGATGTCCTTCATAATCTCTTGGACAGCAGACTTAAGAAACTCTACAGATTTTTCAACCTTATACACCGGTGAAAAGTTTTGAATCCCGAAAACTTGTTTGAGAGACTCAGCTACTGGTTCATAATCTGCACCATTCAAATAAGCATGGGCACGGTCGCGATCAGCAGTTACCTTGACTTGAGGATAGATAGATAAAACGTCTGAGATATTATTACGTAGTTTATTAATGAAACGCATCCGGTTTTTACCTTTGGTTGACAGTTCCCCGTAGCGAATCATAATTTCTGAATACTGCATGAATACTCCTATCTTACTTTTCTAGTTTGATTGTAAATTAATTTTAGCTTGGTCAAAAATTGCTCTACTTGACTCATGTCATTTTCTAGGTCTAGGCTGAGGCGGACTGCTGACTGGGCCTTATCTTTTTCAACCCCCATAGCAATCAAGGTTCCAGCAGGTTTTCCTGCCTTGGACGAACAAGCAGAGGTTGTGGAAATGAAAATATCATAGTCTTCAAATGCGTGCACAATGACTTCCCCACGAACTCCCTTAATCCCAAAGGTCAGAATATGAGGGGCAAAGTCTTCCTCACCTGAGAAAACAAAAATATCTGGATATTCAAGAAGGGCTTGACGGATGACTTCCTTCATCTGACTTGTTTTGCTCGTAAACAAATCTAGATTTTCCATAGCCAAACGTAGGGCCTTGGCTGTCGCTGCAATACCAGCGACATTCTCAGTAGTTGAACGATAGTCACGCTCTTGGCCACCACCAGTTAATAGTGGCGTAATTTTCTTACCTGACTTGATATAGACAAATCCAACACCACGAACTCCGTGGAACTTGTGACTAGAGAAAGTCGCAAAGTCCACTCGATCAGTTAGGTAGGATTCTGTCGGAATCTTGACTAAAGCTTGAACCGCATCCACATGGAAAGAAATAGTTGGCTTATCAGCTAAAAGTTCTGAGATAGCTTCAATAGGCTGGATTGAGCCAATTTCATTGTTAACAGCCATGATAGAAATAAGTGTGGTATCAGGACGAAGTAGATTTGCTAAAGCAGCTACATCAACAAATCCCTTTTCATCAACAGGCGCAAAATCCACTTCAAATCCTTGAGTCTTGAGCCAAAGAGCTGATTCCTTAACCGCTGGGTGTTCAATGTCAGACACGATGATGTGTTTACCAAACTGAGCTTTTTCAAAAGCGACACCTTTGATAACCCAGTTATCCCCTTCAGTACCACCAGAGGTAAAGAAGATTTCCTCACTTTTTTTGCCAATTAATTCTGCAATCTGTTGACGAGAAGCTTCTAAAATTCTGGTAGACTGATCACCCAAACGATGAAGGCTAGATGGGTTACCAATAATTTTTGTAGACACCTGCATATAGGTTTCAAGTACTTCAGGATAAGGCTTGGTCGTAGCCGAATTATCAAAGTAAATCATTGTTTCTCACACTTTCTAAAATCACTCCTTCTATTGTAACACGAAACAGTTCAGGCGACAAGAAATGCCGTTCAGGTTCATTTAAGTTTTTTTTAAAGATTTTGGGTATAATGAATCATGGTAAAGGAGAGAAATTATGTCTAACTATCGTAGAAAATCAAAACCTAAAACTGAACATATCAAAAAAGGCTTTACCGTCTTTCAAAAAATAATTGCAACTTTAGCCAGTATCCTTGGTTTGATTACAGCTAGTATCACTATCATGAATGCTTTAGATAAAAACAAGGATCATAAAGATACGACTCCACAAACAACCATCATCAAGGAAGTTCAAAAGGAAGCTCCCGCTGAATCCAATGCTCCTGCACAAAATCAATCCAACAACCAAGAAACAACTCAAAAAGAAGACCTTCAAACTCCAAGCAAAAAAGAAGATACAAAATCAGATAACAATTCTCAAAAAAATGAGCAATCTGATTCGTCATCAAACACTCCCACTACTGAAGCAGGAGTTAGCGCTACTAACGGAGCATCTTAAGCAATTCTCAATACCAACGGTTACTCCGTTGGTTTTTTATTTATTCTTATCATCATTCTAATCAAAAAAACCAGGAACTCTTGTCCCTGGTTTTTCCTTTTTTAAAACAAGTTATTCTGCATCAAATGAAGATTCTTACTTAGTCTTCTTTCCCTTTTTTGATAAAGGTTGCAGATAGAACCAATCCAAGACTAGCTAGGAAGGCTAAGCCTACTGAATCTTGCTCACCAGTTGCTGGAAGCTGGCCTTTAGCTTCAGTCGCTGGTGCATTTGGTCCTTCTGGTTCTTGTTTTTGACTTGGTGAACTTGAAGTTTGCTTGTGATCCGCAAGTGGTGTAGCTGGGTTTGCAACAGGCTCTTTATATTCTGGAACCTCATTCTTAGCTGCTTCAACCCAATTAACGCCACCCTTGAATTCTGGAAGCTCATTCTTGTCCGCTTCAACCCAATTAACGCCACCTTTGAACTCTGGAAGCTCATTCTTGTCCGCTTCAACCCAATTAACGCCACCTTTGAACTCTGGAAGCTCATTCTTGTCCGCTTCAACCCAATTAACGCCACCCTTGAACTCTGGAATTTCAACTACTGGCGGTTGTTGATCTCCTTTACTAGAAAGGACTTCAGGTTCAGGAGTTGGTTTCGGATCTGGAGTTGGTTCTGGATCCGGTGTTGGTTTCGGATCTGGAGTTGGTTCTGGATCTGGGGTTGGTTTTGGATCTGGAGTTGGATCTGGATCTGGGGTTGGTTTTGGATCTGGAGTTGGTTCTGGATCTGGGGTTGGTTTTGGATCTGGAGTTGGCTCTGGATCTGGGGTTGGTTTTGGATCTGGAGTTGGCTCTGGATCTGGAGTTGGCTCTGGATCTGGAGTTGGTTTTGGATCCGGTGTTGGTTTCGGATCTGGAGTTGGTTCTGGATCTGGAGTTGGCTCTGGATCTGGAGTTGGTTCTGGATTTGGAGTTGGTTTCGGATCTGGAGTTGGTTCTGGATCTGGAGTTGGTTGCTCAGGTTCTTCTGAAAGTTCTTGGTAGTAAGTAGTCATTTCATAGAACTCTGGCTTACCACCTTCCCAAATGAGTTTAACATCAAGTAACGGAGCTTTATCTCTCACTGCAAATGTTTGGAAGCTTGAGGTAATTGCGCCTAAATCTGTCCAAGCACCGTCTCTGTCTGTTTTCAGAGTGCGAGCCAGTACGCGAGCCGCTACTCCTTGAGGAAGACTAGAAACAAGTCGGATATGGTTAGCATCTGTTGGTTCTGATAAGTGGTAAACCAACTCACCTTGGCCTTTCTCAGCCTTATAGCTTGTCAAGACTTTGCCATCTACAAGATTGGTGTAAAGGTTGCCTCTACTTTCTCCACCATTTCCTTGAACCGTTGGGTCGTTGATAGGTTTCACAAATTCACCATCATTGATGACTAATTCAGTAAATCCGACAAAACGAGCGTCGTAATTAGCAGTAAAGAGAACACGTAGATAATTGGCTTTCACTGGACTTGCAAGTTCACCCTCGATGTAGCGATTTCCAGGCATCTTAGAATCATGTGTCCATCCATCTGTCAATGAATCATCATGCATGTCATTTGCAAGGCCATCACCAACTGTCACAACGTCAGTCCAAGTCTTGCCGTCTTGGCTAACCTGAATCTTACCATCACGAAGATAGTTCTTCGTACCATCTTGGATATAAGCTCTAATCTTCTTGATTTCACGTTCGCTACCAAGTTTCAAGGTAATGTGACCATCTTTACGTGCATAATCAGAGAACTCTACAAAGTTATTGTAAACACCATCAAACAACTGATCCAAATTCTTGATCTTGCGAACATCATTAGCACCATAATAGGCATCAATTCCCATAGATGTAGAATCAAGTTTAGTTGGTTCCACTTCTTTTGTCTTAACAAGTAGAGATGTTGCGGTCACTGCTTGTTCTTGGTCAGTCTTATTAACCAAACGAGCATAACGTACCAAGGACTTATCTGTTACTTGACTAGCTGGATACCATTCTTGTGCATTTGGAGAGAATTCCAAGTCAAGGGCTGGATTTCCAATACCAATAGCCTGAATGCTCTCTGCCTGGTGAAGACGATCAAGTTTCATACCCAAGTAGCTATGAGCTGGAAGCTTAGTTCCACTTGGAATTTGCAGGTCATAACGACCGAGACTGTCATATACTGGAGTTGATTTCAAGCTTTCAACATTAGTATCTGTCATCTCGCTATTGCCTGCACGTGTTTCAACTGAGAAGTCAGCGATACGCCACCATAGATTGATATTCTTGGTATTACGAACACGGATGTAACGTGCTGAAATTGGAGTTTCAATTTCTTTGGTTTGTTCACCTGTCAAACGATCCAATTCTTGCCATGAAGTTCCATCTGTAGAATACTCAAGGACACCTTCTGCTAACTTATCTCCTGAACCTTGAACGAGACGAACCTTAGTTACAGGTTTGACTTCGCCCAAGTCTAGTTGTACCCAACCATCTACAGGAGTTGTATCCGTGCGATCAGCATTTGCAAGCATAGCTTCAGTATTATCACGACCATCTGTAATCTGAGCAACTGTCGTGTTGTACTTGTACATGAGATTTGGACTGATAGTCACTGTAGCTGTCTGTTTAGGACGACTTACTTCTACAGGACGATTAACAGCAATTTCTCGCACTGCAAACCAAGTATTTCCACGATCAGAAGTGGCAATCATTCGAACAGCTTTGGCATTGATATTGAGATTTTCAAATTTAAGAAGAGGCTCATTACCAGTGTAGCTTGGTTCTGAAAGTGTTACCCATTGATCATTTTCATTGAGATACTCAACTTTAGCATTGTTAAAGGTATCGCGTGGATTTGCTTGAGTTCCCATTGCAAATGTCAAGTTTTGGATTGGAACAGCCTTATTAAATTTCAAACCGATATAGTCACCAGTTTGGATACTGTTTGGTGATTTGATAAGGGCATGTGTTCCTAAATCTCCATCAGTAACTTCAGCAAGTCCACCTTCTACACCAGTACGATTTGTGATAAAGGTGCTAATCACTTGGTCAGGGTGCAAGGCTTTTTGAACTTCAGTTGCCAATACTTCACGAAGGCCAAGCAAGAATGGACGGATATGTTGGACACCCAACTCAGCTCTCTCATCATGGTCTACATAATGGAAAGTATAAGTTTGTGATTGTTCGTAAAGTTTCAATCCCTTGTAGTAGCTATCCCAAAGTCTAGCAGAATCATTGTTTTCAATCGCTTCTGTTCCATCTAGGAAAGCACTCAAAGCATCCATTTGGTCAATCGTATTATCCAACCAGTAGTGGATTTGAGAACGCATCTTTTCATCACCAGATGCTTTATAAAGCTGAGCTGCAGCTTTCAGTTTAGCAAATTCTGCACGCAAATCATTACGCTCAGCGCCTACATCTTGACCAGCTTTTAGCTTAGACATGAAGGCTTCTAATTTCGGAGCAAGCTCAACAGATTCTTCCAACTTCACAACACGACCATCCATATTTTGGTTGATCATGTGTTTACCAAGTTCACGGAAGGCAACAGATGTTTCACTATCTGTAAACTTACCAGTTTCAACAAAGTTGAAGGCGATATCGTTGACTTTCTTAGCTTCTTCTTCAGACTTCCATTGTTTCCATGCATACTGAGCTGCAGAGAAGAGGGCAATCTTAGAAGGCTCAGATTGTTGCATTGGATTCAACATGATACCTGAAAGGAGACTTGGGTCCACATTTGGATGAAGGAATTTCTCACCGCCACCCAAGATTAAGTGTTGTTTAGAGTTGTCTGTACATGGCCAGTTAATCCATAGAGATACTGGACGGTAGATCTTACCACCTGCAGTAAGGTTATTCTTAAGATTAGAAAGGAAGTTTTCTGATACTTCACCCCAAATCTTACCACCAGTAAGGGTCATTGAAGTTGAAGTCGGAAGGTTTTCATTTAGAGATCTCAATTCATCTTCACGACCATTACCCCAATACTGACCTGGAACGAAGATCATTTCCTTACGAAGGCCAACATAAGTTGCTTGTTTTTCAGTCAACCAATCAGTCATGTCCTTCATCAAGCGGTTGTAGCTATTGTAGCCACCAACTGGGCTTGGAGCATCATCAGCTAGAATACCGAACTCACGGACACCGACATCCATCAATTGAGTGAATTTAGCCTTAATCGTATCTAAATCTTGTTGATATTGTGCATCATTACCAAAACGGATACGATCGTTCATGAATGGGTGGATAGTCCAAACATAGCGAGTCTTGTTTTGGTTTCCGACACGCGCCAATTCACGGATTTCAGCTAATTTTTCTTCTGGATAAAGTTCACGCCATTTCTTGTTGTGGTATGGATCATCTTTTGGTGCAAAGAAGTATTGAGTCAACTTCAAGTCACCACCATAGCGCATGAGTTCAGCACGGTCAGCATTTGTCCAAGGGTTACCATAGTATCCTTCGATAAAGCCACGGTTCTTAATTTCAGCAAAGTCTTCAACTGTTACATTACGTAAAACTGGAGCTTCACTTTCATTAAGCATGTGTTTAAGAGTAGTCAAACCATAGAAGACAGCATCTGTATCTTTACCAACGATTGAGATTGTATTGTTCTTGATTGACAAAGCATAGGCATCAATCTTATCAAAGAGTCCTTGAGAAATACCAGAGATTTCTTTTTCAGCCTGTGAATTTCGACCATGAACACCAAGATAGATATTTGTAGCACCTGCTACTGCTGCTGAACTGCTTGTGTAAGAGATTTGATGATCTTGCAAGACACTCTTCAAGCGGTTACGAGTATAAATATCTAACTGATTGCCCATTACAAGATTAACTTGTTTTTGAAGCTTGGTGACACCTTCACCATAAGTGACTTTTTGTGGTGTTGGGAATACCTTGTATTCTTTCTTGAGATAATCTTGACTTTGTGCTGCAGCAGCAATCGCATCATCACTAGCTGGCTTCTTAGCTACAAAACTATCAGGGAGTTCAGTTGTACCATCGCCCACTTCTCCAACTTTTGGTTCTTCTGGGGTCACTGGTTTCTCTGGAGTCACTGGTTTTTCTGGAACAACTGGTTCTTCTGTTTCACTATCAGAAAGTGGCTTAAGTAGTTGGATTTCTGCAGCACTACCAAATCCTGCGAAACCTGATAGAACTTTAAATTCTACCTTGTTAGTTTCAACTGTCGCAAAATTAACAGTTTTTTCTTTGGCATTATTTTCCCAAGTTCCTGAAGCAACTTTTACCATTTGACCATCTTTTTGAGCATAGATTTCATAAGAAGTCACGACTCCGTTGCCTCCACCTGGACGTGGAAGATAAGTCAAACCATTGACTTTTTCAGGAGCATTCAAATTCATTGCAACTGTATATGGAGCACGGTCTCCAGTCCATTTTGAATGCCAGAAAGTATTCGGATCATTATCGAAAGCTTTTTCTACTGGTCCTTCAGTTTCTGTTCCTGGTGTTTCCTGACTAGTTGCAGAAACACTAAAGTGATCCGTTGGGATCAAACGTGGATTTACAAATGCTTCATTGGACAACTCAGCACTATGCAAGATTCCTTGGAAGCCACCGATTGTTTCAAGTGGAAGTACCAAGGTATTGTGGGCCAAGCGAGGATGAGCTGGATTTGCAATACGTTCAACCTTTTCGCCATCTACATAAACTTCTGTCACTTGAGGTTTGGTTACAACTGAGATTTGATAACGTTTGTTCTTTTCAAGTTTCTTATTAAATTGAATATGGAATTGTTCAAATTTATAAGCGAGGTAGCCATCCTTGTCCGCAAGATAAAGTTGGTTGTCTCCACTAGTTGAGAAGACTTGTTCGCCTTCGCCTGTAACAGTTACATCCAATTTCAAAACGTGACTAGGACCAACATCACCTACTAAGCCTTCGATGCTAGAATCTTTTTCAAAATTCAATCCTGCTTCTGTTTTCTTCACATTCTTAGCAAGATATTCCTTGATAGTTTCGGGTTTAATTGTAAAGAGGTCGCTATCTTCTATTGTCTTTTCTGGATTTGAACGTGGTGCATAAATACTAGTAGGCTGGATACGTTCTGCATAGGTCTTAGCTGCACGATCTGAACCCCAAGTGCGTTCTGCAGTTGATTGCATACTCTTGAAGAAGCGTTTAAAAATATCATATGAAGTTAAACCAGTTTCATGGAGGTCAATATTGTCATTCCAAACTGCATGACCACCACCGATGATATTTGGATTAGATGCTTCTAAGCGTGGTCCTCCACCTGTTGAGAAGTCATTTGGTGTCCAGCGATTGTATTGAGTTTCGTAGTTAGCATAATCGCCATAACCACCTTGACTGTTGCTTCCGCTTGGGACACTATAGGTTGGAATATCTGTGATATTGATAATCTTGGCACCCTGAGCAATTGCAGCCGCTGGACGTTGCCAACCAATACTCCAGATATCAACTTCTACTCCATTCCAATCAACTGGCGTTGTACCAGGCTTAGCACTAAGTGAGCCCCAAATACGAGGTGTATAACCTTTTCCTTTGATGTACTGAATCATATCGTTGACGTAGCGACGATAGCTTTCTCTACTGCCGTAGTACTCATCAGTTCCGATATGAACTGTTGAGACACCATGAAGTGGTGCATTTTCTCCATCGAGCAATTTATCATAGACTGATTTAACAAAAGCAAGAGTTTCTTCGTACTTATTATCCAAGTCCAACATAGCAACACGTTCTACATTGTGCTTACCTCTATAATCGCTCAGACTACCTTTATACATAAGGTCTGGACGAACTTTAACAAAGGACAAAGCGTGACCTGGTGTGTCAATCTCAGGAACAAGGTTGATATGCAAAGCTTTAGCCAACTTGATGATCTGTTGCATTTCTTCCTTGGTGTAATGTTCTTTTGATGTTAATTTTTCACCATTTTCTCCGACAACATCAGTTTCCACACGGAAACCTGTCTTGGCATTTTTTAGAACATAATCCAGTTCCTCTTGTTGACTAAGATGTTTTCCTTCCAAGTGTTTTTCTAGGAAGATATAGTTATCATTAAGGTGCAACTGCAAGTCATTCATCTTGTAGTAAGCCATATTTAGCATGATATCTACAAGCGTGTCATAAGGAATAAACTTACGACCTGTGTCTAGCATAAAACCACGGTGGCTGAAGCTTGGGAAGTCACGGATTTCACCGTTCTGTAGGTCATTTTCTCCCATTTGAAGAAGAGTACGAGTTGCGTAAAATGCACCTGCATTAGTCGCTGCTTCTACTGTGATAACTCCATCTTTAATGGTGATACCATAGCC
The DNA here is from genome assembly GCF_946902905.1 of Streptococcus sp. Marseille-Q6470. Classification (NCBI taxonomy): domain Bacteria; kingdom Bacillati; phylum Bacillota; class Bacilli; order Lactobacillales; family Streptococcaceae; genus Streptococcus; species Streptococcus sp. Marseille-Q6470. Next base: position 92,872 of record NZ_OX336385.1, on the reverse strand, counting down.
TTCTTTACCATAGCCCTTGTCTTCAACCTTTTTAAATTCAATTCGGTTTTGAGCTGATTGATCACCGGTTGCGACTTCCAAACCACGATTTTCAAGGTCAGTTTGGTAGAACTTAGCTTCCTTGTCAAATCCTGAATCTCCTACTGAAATGACAGTTTCAGAAGTAATAGAAGTTTTACCTTCAGTGCCGTACCATTGTTGAACTGCTGGGGCAACTGCAGGTTTGGTTCCAACACCTTCATCCGCATGCAAGCCTTTAATGACAACTTCAAATTCTTTTGTGAAGGTATGGTTATCATTGGTTTGTTGGATCATCACTTTGACATGTTGGTCTGTCAATGGTGTATAGATTTTATTATTTAGGTCAACAACTCCTTGCTTGTTGCTTCCAATCAAACTAACTTGACCAGGCAATTTAGGCAATACAAGTGATTTTCCATCTTCAGCAACAGTAATTTCTGTAACTTGACGAATATCTGTTGGTTTGCTAGCATCCGGAATATTTGAGTAGGCACGAATTTCTTGGATACCCACATTTTTCCATTGCATAGTACCGGCTTGATAATCTGTAATTTCCAGTTTGAGGTACTTAGCTTGAACGGCTTCTTTTAAGTCAACTTTTTCATCTAGAACCGGAGTTCCTGTTCGTTGATGAGCCAACTTCCATTCTCCAGGACCTGATCCATTGACTTCGTCTTGACCTGCATAATAGAGATTCCAAGATTTGATGTTTGGATCATTTTGTTCACCACGAACACGACGGTCCCAATCGATTTCCACATGCTTGATTAAGGTTGTCTTTTCAAGCTTAAATTCGATTGTTGGTTTCACAACATCACGGTCAGTTGCCCAACGAGTATCTGGATTTCCGTCAATTGCCTTCTCAGCTGTAAATGGTGTGTTCGCTTCATGGTTTGATGCTGTCGCAGTAGCCTTTTCCAAATGATTGACATCTGGAGTTTCAACCAAATCTTTAGTAACTGGTTTTTCTGCTGGTTTAGCTACTGGTGCTGCTTCTTCTTTTGGAGTCTCAGCTGGTTTTGGTGTTGCTTCTTCCTTAGGAACTGGAGTTTCAGCTGGTTTTGGAGATACTTCTCCAGTATTTTCAGGCTGAGCTTCCGCATCAGTCGGATTCGTTTCAGTAGGATCAGTTGGTTTTGCTGATTCAGCTTTTTCAATAGCTGCTGCTATATCCGCTGGTAACTTATCCAGGGGCTGAACCTGTGTTACTGTTCCTTCTGTCTCTGCAGGTCCTTCTGTTTCGGCTGCTTGAACCATACCAGCACCAAAAATGCTTGCACCAATCATGACAGAAGCAGCGCCCATTGCAAACTTACGTATACTGTAATGACACCGTCTCTCAAAAAAATGTTTTCCCATTTTCTTTATTTCCTTTCCCACGCTTAAATTGGGTAAGCGTTATCATTTCCCTTTTAAAAAGGGAGGACCAAGAGGTCCTCTCTAGGTGTTTGGTTTTCTCCATTACAATAAGCTAGGAGTTTGAGTTTTCATAGTATAAAACTCTATGATATTTTAATCTTCTTTTCTTTTTTGAAGAAATAGAGCAGACATTGCTAATGTAAGACCAGCTAGGAAGAGGTGTTCAGTTGTGCCTTCACCTGTTTCAGGAAGTTTAGGCTGTTCTGTTTCTTTTTGTGCTGCTTGCATAGCAGGTGTTGGTGTAAGAGATGGTTTCTGATCAAGTTTTTCTGCAACTGGATTTGTCTGATTGTCTCCTGTACCTAATGTTTCTTTATACTCAGGAACCTCATTCTTAGCAGCTTCAACCCAATTAACGCCACCCTTGAACTCTGGAAGCTCATTCTTGTCCGCTTCAACTGCGTTAACACCACCCTTGAATTCTGGGAGCTCATTCTTGTCCGCTTCAACCCAATTAACGCCACCTTTGAACTCTGGAATGTCATAAACAGCCGCTTCTACAGCATTAACGCCACCCTTGAATTCTGGAATGTCATAAACAGCCACTTCTGCAGCATTAACGCCACCCTTGAATTCTGGAATTTCAACTACTGGTGGTTGCTGATCTCCCTTACTTGATAATACTTCAGGTTCAGGAGTTGGTTTTGGATCTGGGGTTGACTCTGGATCTGGAGTTGGTTTCGGATCTGGAGTTGGCTCTGGATCTGGAGTTGGTTTTGGATCTGGAGTTGGTTTTGGATCTGGAGTTGGCTCTGGATCTGGAGTTGGTTTTGGATCTGGAGTTGGTTTTGGATCTGGAGTTGGTTTTGGATCTGGAGTTGGTTCTGGATCTGGAGTTGGTTTTGGATCTGGAGTTGGCTCTGGATCTGGAGTTGGCTCTGGATCTGGAGTTGGCTCTGGATCTGGAGTTGGTTTTGGATCTGGAGTTGGCTCTGGATTTGGAGTTGGCTCTGGATTTGGAGTTGGCTCTGGATTTGGAGTTGGCTCTGGATTTGGAGTTGGCTCTGGATTTGGAGTTGGAGTTGGTTTCGGATCTGGAGTTGGCTCTGGATTTGGAGTTGGTTCTTCAGTTTCTTTAATTTCTTTCAAGCCTTCTACCAATTTATTAAGTCCGTTTGGAGTTAATAAGTTATGTTCTGCAAGACCTTTCTTGTACGCTTCAACAGCTGCCAAGTATTCTTTCGCATCTTGACGATCAATCTTACGAACACGTTCTACTTCAGCATTGTATGCAGCTTCATCTAATGGTTTATCATTTTCAATTGGAAGGACGAAGCGTAATTCCGCTGCTGAAATATGTCCAGGGTCACCGTATGTTTCGTTACCAGTAAAGATAGCTTTCTTCACCTTGATTGGAGCATCAAAGTTAATCACTTTTGTCTTCGCATCATTTGCCCATCCAGTAAAGTTAAAGTTATGTTCTTGTCCTTTTTCATCAATCACTGTAAGGCTACCGCTCATCACACGTCCGTTTGGACCTGAAGGACGAGGAACATATTCAAAGCGAGTTGATTCCATCGGATTATTGAACTCTACTGTTAATGGTTTTCCTAAGCTATTCACTCCATAAGGTGTATGCCATAAAGTATTTGTATTTCCATCAAATGCATACCATACATTATCTGCTTCTTCATAAGGAGCATCAAGATCATGAATATCGTCCCAATCTGGAGCGCTACGTTTCACCGCAAGTTTTTCTTTAGCCTCGTTAACGCGTTCTACAAGAGCTTTAGCATCATCCACACTAATATCATCGTCTGCTTCTAATAAAGCTGCTACAGCGTCTTTATAAGCATTTAATGAATCTTGTTTGTAGTTGCCATTTACGATTGGAGTATTCTTTTCGTATGCTTCATCGATGATCATCTTACCAGTTAACTTAATTTCTTCAATTTCAAGGTTATCTAACATAAAGTCTTTATAACCTTTGAAGTTGATTTCGTTGTTATCTGTATCTCCTTTAGTATCGGCACCACGCGCATTTGAGTAAATACCAATCCAAGTGTTTCCACCTTTTTCACCAGTAACATAGAAGCTTACTTTCTTAGGAGTTGATGAATTTTCCCAAGTGTTTTCTAAGTCGTATTTCGTTAATTTACTACGACGAGAATTTTCGCCATTACCGATAACGAATGAGTATGCTCCATTTGAACCTGCTTCATAATCGAAGGTTACTTTATAAGTCTTACCTTCTTCGAAGCGGAAGTTTTGTGGAATTGTTTGGTAAACGAGTTTGTCATTTCCTGTTAAACCGTTCGTCTTCAATGACCAATCGCCTTCGATAACATCGTTGACTTTCTTACCATTCCATCCACGTTGAGTATATGGTTCGTGTTTCTCAGATAAGTGAGTACGGTTATCTTGTACGCCTTCAACATCGCCGACTACGAATGGGAAGATACCTTGAGGCACTTCTTCAAAGTCTTGTTTGAATTTACCATTTCCTGTGTCGTGTTTTTCGTTGTACATTACAGATTGGTTTTCAAATACACGAATTTCATCGAAGTAAGTTGCTGCTGCATCCGCATCACGTCCAAGTTCTAATGTCACATTAGAAACATCTTCGCCTGTTGTGAAGTATACATACATGTTTTGGAAGTAACTTGTATTATCTACTGTCGCATTCTTCTTAAGTGTGTTATGCGCATGTGCTTGTACATAGTTCTTCGCGATTGATTTATTTGTGTAGTTAGAAATCACTTTATCTCCGACACGGATTGTGATATCTGCACGTGCATCGCTTCGGTTATCTACACCTACATAAACAGCATATCTTGTATTAGGTTTCAAGTCTGTTAAGCGTTGTTTCAATGTCACACGTTCAGTGTTTCCTTGAATACGTAACATTTCGTTAGCCCCTTGAGATTTCACGATTTCAGCATGTTCGCTGTCACCAGTTTTTTCCCAATGATCTAATGTTCCGCTGTTGAAACCTTGGTCATAGATGTGTAGTCCTTCACTCCATACCATTGTCTTCTTGCCTTGAGGAGCTTTGTAAAGTACATATGGTTGGTACGCATCTCCCGTAATTTGAATCTTACGGTCTGCGCCGACTGTTAATTCGACTAAATCTTTCTTACCTTGGTCTGTTAGACGGTAAAGGTATACTTTATCTCCAGTCCAATCATCTGGAAGTGTCCATTCAGTTGTTCCAGCAGTATTTGTGAAGAAGTACATCTTTTCTTTGTCGCCTGTTAAAGCTTTACCATTTTCATCCCAGTTCCATGGTACTAAGTAGCTTCCGCCATTTTCAATAACACGACCGTTTAGTGTAGTTACACGTTTACGGTAGTCTGGGCTATTAGGGTCGTTCGATTGACGAACAATCTTCACTTCGTCTCCATTGTCATTTGTTAAATCAACTTCCATTTCTGGAGTCCACTTGTAGTTTTGACCGTTGTCGCTCATCGCAACTGGGTCACCGTTCACCCATTTAGAGACTTTGTAGTGTTGGAAGAACTTCGTCATGATGTTGTTTTCGAAGAGGTTACGAATATATCCTTCGTAGTCGCTTCGACCTTGCCATCCTTCGAAGTCTTTCATGTTATATCCACCAAGTAATGGATAGTTAGCGGCACCACCGTAGCTTGGATAATCACCAACCCATGAGTCTTTTTGGTGGTTACGGATGAATCGAGTGATGTTTGAGTTAATACCTTTCAGTGAATATCCACCGTAAGTTAAGTCAGCCGCCCAGTGTTGGAATGTTGAGTCATATTCCGCACCGAAGCCCCACTCGATAGCCATACGCCATCCTTGAGAGTTTAATTCTTTAGCAAGTATGTGAGTTGGCCAAGCAGTGTTATCTCCTGATTGTCCGTTACCCCAAACATCCACATAGATGAAGTCTAAGTCAGCACCTAGTTTTTCTCTTAATTCTTTCCAACGATCCAAACGTCCATGAGCCAAGTCATATTCTGCATCGATGTTGATACCTTGGTCTAACCAGTTCCAACCGTACATATATGTTCCGTCAGAGTTTCTACGTAAAATGGCTTCACTGAAGTATTTAGATTCAGGATATGTTTCAGAAGCGTTTACGTGAATACCGATTTTAGCTCCGTATTCTTTTGCTCTCGCTAATAATTTCTTGAAGTCTTCAACGCCACCGATTCTCTTACCGATATCTGCATAGTTTAAGTGACCTGAGTCGTGACCTTCACTACCATACCCTTTAAGTAGGATTGATTGGCCTAAACCATCTGTGTGTAAGTTAATCTTCTTAATACCATCTAATGTCATTAAGAATGGGTTTTGCGCTTGAGATGCGAAGTTCATCGCAATACGATACGCTACTAAATCTGGAACAGATTCTGCTCCTTTAGGATTGTTCATGATATTACGATAGGCAATCGCACCATCTTGCCAGTCCACAACATTATCTTTGTTTAAGTCTTTTGTGATGACTACTTTAGAACTTGGTAATTCTAATGTGTATTCTGGGAATACCAAGTTCTTATAAGCACGTTGGTACCAGTAAGGTGAGCTTTGAATACCTAAGTAGTTCACGCCTTCTACACGTTCTAACGCTGTTGTTAAACGTGCAAAGTCATTTCCTCTGTAAGTAAATTGAGAGTTACTCCAAACAGACGCTGCTAATTCGTTAGAAGAAACAAATCCATACATGAAACCGTAAGTATATTCATTCATCTTGCCTTCTTTCAAGTCTAAATGATAGTCTCCACGGTTATGTGTGTTTGTTGACATTTGAGCACCATCGAATTTCGCACCTTGTTTATTTGAACCTACAGACACTAATGTGTTTCCTGGGAATTCAATGGTTTGGATTAATTTGCGAACATTGTCGACTGGTTTACCCATTTCGACATTGTTTTTGTTCACTACTTTTGTCACATCGAAGTGCATTTCGTTGCCGACTAATTGTAATTTCACAGTGATTTCAGCGTTGATGAATTCATCATCGTTTCTTACTTTCATTACATATTCTGCAGTAGTGTCATCAATCTTACGGTATTGAACTTCTGGAGTGACTAATACACCGTTGATTGACATTTTATCTAATTTTTGAACTTGACCTGTTAACGTTTTTCCATCTAATTCATATTCTTTAACACGTGGAAACGCTGTGTCGATAATCGCTTTTAATTGTTCTGATTGTAAAGTTTCATAGTGAACATCTTGGTCATTGCGACGTAATCCATCATCCACAGCCGGAGTTTCTTCTTCAGGTTTGATGTTATCTTGGTTATCCGCTTTGATCGATACAGAAGATAATTCTGTACCGTAAGTCCCAGCTTTGAGGTAAACTTTATTCACATCAGCTAAAGCGTTCTTGACAGCTTCTGGAACGACTTCTGTGCTAAATAAATTTTGTCCATTATTTGTAGCGTTTAATTGACCGTCTTTCTTGTACACGATAGATAGATGGTTTTCTTCCCCTACATTTGGTGCTTCTACACGAGTCTTGCTATACCATGTGTTTACATTTGGTCCTTTGTATTGCCAGAACCAACCGCCCTTGTCATACCCTACAAAGATGTTGTTGTCATTATCTTTATATTTTAGATATACCCCAAAGCGAGTTTCAGCTGGAGGAGTGTTTGCCTTGAACGTTAAGTCAACGCTTACATTTCCTTCCGCATCCGCCTGTAATCCAGCTTTTTCAAATAAAGCTTCGTTTGCTCCATTGTCGTTAGCTGTTGTTGAAGTTAATTTGTTGTAGCGTACTCCGCCTTCTTCAACGACTTCAACATTCCCTTTCACACGGCTTACTGAATTCCACTCTTTTTTCACTTCGGCAGTAGCGTCGCTAGTTTCTCCCGTTGCTGCTTCAGCTGGTTTGTTTTCTGCTGGTTTGTTTTCTGCTGGTTTGTTTTCTGCTGGTTTGTTTTCTGCTGGTTTATTGTCAGCTGGTTTTTCTTCCTGAGGTTTATCCTCTTTTGGTTTTTCTTCTTTATCTTCAACTTGTTTATCAAGAGCATCTAGACCAGCTGGTTTAGTTGTTTCAATACCCTTAATATAGTTTTGAATCCACTCTAACTGTGCAGGTGAGAAAAGAATACCACCACTACGTTTACCAGATACACCGTTTTGATGAATCCCAATTAATTTTCCATTTTCATCAAAGATTCCACCGCCACTTGCACCAGGTTCACTTCCTTGGTAGCTAATTCCACGAACGCCTTCTCCATGGTCATTAATATCTTCGACAGTAGTATTGAGGATTGGATCGAGCACTCCTTTTGGATATCCAAATACATGAACCTTATCTCCTTTCTTGATAGTTGACGGTTTATCCGCAACTTCAACTGGAGCATTTGCAAGAGGACTGCGAAGTTTGACAATGGCTAAGTCATTTTTATAACCTTTCAGGAAGCCTTCACGATCCCAGTGTTTTACATCATTTTTACTAAATTTAACGTCTGGTGCACCTTCATAAGAAACTGTATAAACATCTTTATCACTATCAATATTATCAGCTACTTTACGATTGTTCCCATCCGGAACATCCTTGATAAAGTTATGAGATACTGATAAGACAAGATTTTCTCCAATAACAATACCACTACCAGTCCCAGCTTCGCTCTTAATTTCAACTGTAGCACCGTAGTTCAATTCCCCATTTTTTGTTTTGGCAACTTCTTCTGGAACTAAACTTTTATCTTCTTTTTCCAGGTCTTCTTTTGAAGCAGTATGGCCGCTGTCTTCGGCTTTATCGAGTTTTTCACGCAGATCTTTTGGAAGTTCATTTTCAGTTGCTGAAGTTGCTGCACCTTCTTTTTCTTTCTCTAGTAATTCTTCCTCAGTTTTTGGTCCTTCAGTAACTTCAGGAGAACCTTGATTTTCTCCAGCTTTCGGTGCTTCAAAATCATGCCCATTATCATCTTTTGCATTGGCAAGAGCTGCTGCTAAATCAGCTGGCATATTTGCGGTAGATCCAGTTTGGGCTGTATCTGCTAAAACGGTACTTGTTCCAAAAAATGTCGCACCAATGACAACAGAGGCAACACCTAATGAAAATTTCCGAATACTATATTTACAACGTTTTTCAAATAACCTTTTATTCATTTGTTTTTTATTCCTTTCTGCTTAAAAAGTAAGCGTTTGCATTTACCCTTAAAAAAATAACCCCCTTTATTCTTTTCGCTTATTTTTTAAACATTTAAATATTTCTTATACCAGTTTAATATATCAAAAACCAGTTTAAAAATCAATACTTTATTAGTTAAAATTAGTAAAAGTAAAATCTAAAGATTGGACCAACCTGAAAGTCTTTTTAGAACAAAAATACTTATAATCATAGGTATAAAGAAAGAAACCACCTTAGAAAAATTAGAGTAAATTCCCCAAATTTCCTAAAGGTGATTTCTTGAATTTTTATTCTATTTTCAAACAATTTATTGTTGTAAGACTTTACGAGGTTTTGTTCCTTCAGCTGGGCCGATAATCCCAGCCATTTCTAATTCTTCCATCAATCGAGTTGCTCGGTTAAAACCAACCGAAAGACGGCGTTGAATCATGGATGCGCTGGCTTTTTGAGTTTCGATGACAAGAGCCTTGGCTTCTTCGAAAAGCGGATCTCCACCATCATCTCCAGAACTAAAGTCACCTTCTGTTTCAGACACTTCTCCTGGGTCAAAGCTTTCATCATAATCCGCATCAGCTTGCGCCTTAATGAAGTTTACGATGCGTTCCACATCATCATCTGAGATAAAGGAACCTTGCAAGCGAACAGGATGGTTTTCGTCAATTGGTTTAAAGAGCATATCCCCTCGACCAAGCAATTTCTCAGCACCATTCTCATCCAAAATCGTACGTGAATCTGTTCCTGAAGAAACAGCGAATGCTACACGTGACGGAACATTTGCCTTAATCAAACCAGAGATAACATCTACTGAAGGACGCTGGGTTGCAAGAATCATGTGAATACCAGCTGCACGCGCCTTTTGTCCGAGTCGGATAATGGCGTCTTCTACTTCCTTGCTGGCAACCATCATCAAATCTGCCAACTCGTCCACAATCACGACGATTAAAGGTAGCGGTACTTGCTTGTATTCAGACTGAGCATTGAATTCCTCAACTTTAGCATTGAAACCAGCAATATTCCGAACTCCGACTTTGGCAAAGAGTTCGTAGCGGTTTTCCATTTCATCTACGACTTTTTGAAGGGCCTTACTTGCCTTGCGAGGATTGGTTACAACTGGAATCAAGAGATGAGGGATATCATTGTAAACTGATAACTCGACCATCTTAGGATCTACCATCATAAACTTGACTTGGTCTGGGCGAGCCTTCATCAAAATACTTGCGATAATACCATTAACTGCAACAGATTTACCAGAACCTGTAGAACCGGCCACTAGCAAGTGAGGCATTTTAGCCAAATCAAAGCAACGAGCTGTACCATTGACTGCTTTCCCAAGAGGGATTTCTAGCAGGTTTTCAGGTTTAGTCTGAGACTGTTCCCATAGTTCTCGGAAGGAAACAGTTGCGATTTCTGAGTTTGGAACTTCAATCCCAACCAAGGATTTTCCAGGAATCGGTGCTTCAATACGGACATCCTTAGCAGCCAAGGCCAGAGCTAAGTCGTCTGCTAGATTGGAAATACGATTGACACGAACACCAACTGCTGGTTTAACCTCATACTTAGTAACAGATGGGCCAATTTCAGCACGTTCAACCGTTACCTTGATACCAAAACTTGCAAAGGTTTCTTCCAAAATTTTGATATTCTCTCGAACAATTTTCTTTTCTTTAGACTGATCTTTTGGTTTATCAGGTGCAAAGAGTTGCAAGCTTGGGAGCTTATACTCCAAGGCCTTTTTAGCAGAAAAGTCTACTTCAACATCTTCGTCATCATCTTCTGGGAAATCTTCTTCCATCGGATAGTGATCTTCCTCAGGATATTCAAAATCGGCTTGAGGGAGAATAATCTCAGGCTCTACCCATTCTTCCTCTGGTAGTGGAGGAAATTCTTGTATTGGTTCGTCTGATAAAATTTCTCCTGTTTCCATATCTACAGGAGGCAGATCAAGCAATGCCTGCTCTTCTCTTTCTTTCTCAAGTCTTGCTTGCTCTTCAGCTTCTCTTCGTGCCTTTTCTTCTTCACGCTTGATAAAACGCTCTTGTTTTTTCTGTTCGTGGCGTTCCATCCAGATAGCAAATCGAGCTGACAGAAAATCAGCGATATCATAGATAGACCATGGACTTATTAAAAGAGCTCCGATTAAGATTAGAATCGCTCCGATAAAGTAGGTGCCAATGTTTGAAAACAAAAAGGCTATCGGAATGTAGAGTCCACTCCCAATCACACCTCCACCAGCAAAGTTGGTCACTTGAAAGCTGGTTAAATCTTTAAAAATTTGTCCAACCGTTCCTTGAAAAACGGCGTTTGCCATGCTAAATTTCCAGACAAGATAGGATTGAAAGATTAGTAGTAAGCCTGTAAAAATGAAAAAGAAACCTGCTAGCAATCCTTCTTGTTTATGAATCCATTTGAAAAAGAAGAGATAGATCAAGAGAAAGAAAATAGCTAGATAAGCTAAACTCCCCACAAGTAAGCGGATTAGGTTGTAAACGGTGATTCCTACAGCTCCCCATTTAAGGGCAGCAAAAATTAAACAGATAGCCAAAGCTAAGGAAATCAACATTCGTTGAATCGCTTGTTTTCTTTCCAATTCTGCTTTCGACGGTCTGCGTCTTGTTTTAGTTGTATTCTTGTTTGCCATTCTTCTATTATAACATATTTCATGAACTTTTCGAGGGGTTGAAAAATGACTGCCCACTTTCGTGTTCAGTCATTTGAATGTGTTTGTGATTATTTTTCTGATGGTTTACGAAGGTAACCGTAAACGACACCACTGACAAGTGCTCCTACCAAGACAGAGACAAGGTAAAGAAGTGCGTTTGAAGTAAGGGCGATAACAAAGATTCCTCCGTGTGGTGCCATGAGTTTGATATTCGCAAGACCAACAAGTCCACCTGCTACTGCTGAACCGAGGATAAAGCTTGGGATAGCACGAGCTGGGTCAGCTGCACCAAATGGAATCGCACCTTCAGTGATGAATGACAATCCCATGACGATGTTCGCCAAACCAGAGTTACGTTCTTCTTTCGTAAATTTATTTTTAAAGAGAAGTGTTGCCACAAAGATTGCAAGTGGTGGAACCATTCCTCCAGCCATAACTGCTGCCATGGCTACTGAACCACCTGTTGCCACTGTTGCTGCAAGAGTACCAGTACCAAAGACGTAAGCTGCTTTATTGACAGGTCCACCCATATCGACAGCCATCATTCCTCCAAGAACGACTCCAAGAAGGACAGCTGAACCACCTTCAAGACCACCAAGGAAGTTGTTCATACCAGTGTTGATTGCGGCCATTGGGATATTTACAGCCAGCATGACAAATCCTGTCAAGATTGTTCCAAGAAGTGGCAAGAGTAGGATTGATTTAGCACCTTCAAGGGAGCGAGGAACCTTCACGTATTTCTTAACCAAGATCACCAAGGCACCTGCGATAAATCCACCAACAAGGGCTCCAAGGAAACCTGATGATACTCCTGCAAGTGCTGAAGTTGCTTCACCACCTTGTGCGTAAGGGATTTTACCAAAGGCATAACCTTCTTTAGCAATAGCTCCTGCTACGAAACCTGCTACCAAACCTGGTTTTTCAGCGATAGAGTAGGCAACATATCCAGCAAATACTGGGAGCATCAAACCGAAGGCAGAACCACCAATTTTCATGAACATAGAAGCTAGTTCATGGTAAGAACCAAGATTTCCAAGGCTCTCATTTGGAACACCCAAAGCACCATCGATCAAGAAGGCAAGGGCAATCATGATACCTCCACCGATAACGAATGGCAACATTTGGGATACACCACTCATCAAGTGTTTGTAGAAGGCACTACCGATACTTTGTTTTTCATTAGATGCTGTTGTTGCTTTTGCTCCATTAGCAGCATGGTAAACTTCAGCATTTCCAGAAAGAGCAAGGTTGATCAATTCTTCAGTTTTACGGATACCGTCTGCTACTGGACGATTTACCAATGGTTTGCCATCGAAACGATCCATTTCAACTGCTTTATCTGCAGCGATAATTACAGCTTTAGCCTTACGGATATCTTCTGCTGTTAATTGGTTGCCAACACCACTAGCACCGTTGGTTTCAACCTTGATCCCAACACCCATTTCAGCAGCCACTTTTTGAAGAGCTTCTTGAGCCATATAAGTGTGGGCAATTCCTGTTGTACAAGCAGTTACAGCAACGATAAAGTCATCAGAATCATTTGCAGAAGCCTGAACTGGTTCCTCAGTTTTCTCTGAGGCTTGATCAAAGAGTTCAATAACTTGGTCAGCTGATGTTACTTGACGAAGTTTGTCAGCAAAACCGTCTTTCATTAAGTATTGAGATAATTCTGCCAAGGCAGCCAAGTGAGTATCATTGGCACCTTCTGGAGCAGCAATCATAAAGAAGAGATCAGTTGGTTGTCCGTCTAAACTTTCGTAGTCAACACCCTTGTTTGACTTAGCAAAGAGAACTGTTGCTTCTTTAACTGCAGCGTTCTTGCTATGAGGCATTGCGATACCATCACCCAAACCTGTAGAAGTCAAAGCTTCACGCGCCAAGATTCCTTCTTTAAAGGTTTCGAAATCTGTCACGTAGCCGTGTTCTACCAAGCTATGAATCATTTCTTCGATAGCTGCTGTTTTTTCAGTTGCTTGCAAATCAAGCAACATCACATCTTTTCTCAGTAAATCCTGAATTTTCATCTTTTTTCTACCTCAACTTTTTCATAAGTCTCTTTAATAAATGCTGCAGTTGCTAAATCATCTGAGAATGTCGTTGCTGTTCCACAAGCCACACCCCATTTGAAGGCTTCTACTGCGTCTTTTGATTTTACAAACTCACCAGTAAATCCAGCAACCATTGAGTCACCAGCTCCCACTGAGTTTTTCACGGTTCCCTTAATCGGTTTAGCAAAGTATGCTCCCTCGGAGGTTACCAGAAGGGCACCGTCACCAGCCATAGAGATGATGACATTTTGAGCACCTTTAGCCAGCAACTCTCGAGCGTATTTTTCAATCTCATATAAGCTTTCAAGTTTCACTCCAAAGATAGCTCCAAGTTCATGATTGTTTGGTTTGACCAAAAGTGGTTGATAATCCAAACTATCAATCAAGGTTTGACCTTCAAAATCACACACAACTTGTGCGCCTGTCCGACGGGTCAAGGCAATCAAATCCTTATAGATAACATTGCCTAAGTTTTTAGCACTCGATCCCGCAAATACAACTGTATCCTCTGCTGTTAGACTTGAAAGGATAGCTTTCAACTCCTCCAGTTGATCTGCTTCAACAGTAGGACCAGTCCCATTGATTTCGGTTTCTTGGTCTGCCTTGATTTTAACGTTGATACGCGTATCTTCTGCTACTTGAACAAATCGGGTTTCAATTTGCTCCTCAGCTAAAGTATCTGTGATAAATTTACCTGTAAAGCCTCCGATAAATCCAGTCGCTGTATTTGGAATGTCTAGACGTTTCAAGACGCGACTGACATTAATTCCCTTACCACCAGCAAACTTATCATCACTATCCATACGATTGACACTACCAACTTCCACTTTGTCCAAACGGACAATGTAGTCTATAGATGGATTGAGTGTGACTGTATAAATCATACTTCTATTACCTCCGTTTTCTCTTTGATAGCTGACAAGAGCTCATGACCCTTGCTTGTAATGACAATAGCGCGTTTTATAGGGGCAACCTTAGCAAAACAAGACTGACCTATCTTAGATGAATCTGCTAGAACATAAGTCTGTTTAGCATTTTCTAAGATAGCACGCTTAACAGCTCCCTCCTCCATATCTGGAGTTGTAAAGTAACCTTCATCTACCCCGTTCATACCAATAAAGGCACGGTCAAAGTGTAATTGGTTAATCTGGTTGAGAGCTACACCCCCAATACTGGCATCCGTTGTCATCTTGACTCCACCACCGATAATCACCGTTGGGATTTGCTTATCCACTAATTGAACCGCATGGTGAATGGAATTGGTTACCACTGTAATGTCTTTTCGCTCCAATTCTTTAATGAGAAAGGCTGTCGTACTTCCTGCATCCACAAAGATAACATCTTTTTCTTTGATGAGGGAAGCTGCTTTTTGAGCAATCAACTTCTTCTCTTGAAGGTTTTTGACAGATTTTTCTTGAATGGTTTCTTCTTCTTGCAAGGAGTGAGGCAACTCTGCTCCTCCATGCACTCGACGAAGTTTATTTTCAGACTCCAATTCATCCAAATCACGTCTAACTGTTGATTCTGAAGTATCTAACAAGCCTACCAATTTCTCTAGAGAGACGATTTTATGCTTACTTAACTCTTCTAAAATCAACTTTTTTCTCTCGCTTTTTAGCACGAACCCACCTCCTGTTAACGATTACATTATTCATTCTATCATAAAAAATATCAAAGTCAAGCATTTTTTATCATTTTCTTTCATTTTCTGTCACCGCCCCCTCAACTTCAAATAAATTTGCAAGAAAGAAGGCTTTATGGTAGACTAGGTGAGTAAGCAATGGAAGATTACTCAAGAGGCTTAAGAGGCCGTGTTGGAAACGCGGTAGGCGTGTTAAAGCGTGCGTGGGTTCGAATCCCATGTCTTCCGTTTATTTTCTAAAAAAGATACCCAAGAAATCTTGGGTATCTTTTTTTATATGTTTGTTTTATAACTCGGGTGAATTTCTTAGAAAATATCAAATAACAATTTCACATTGAGGATGGTCAAGATAATGGAAACGATATAACCAAGGATAGTATTCCATTTGGCGTTGGTAAATTCTCCCATCAGTGATTTTTTTGAGGTTAGATAAATCAGAGGAAAGATTGAAAATGGAAGAGCAATAGAAAGAAAGACCTGTGAATAAACCAACAACTGATCCAATGTTTTTTCCTGATGACCAAACAAAACTGCTACTATGATGACAGGCAGTAAGGCAAAGAGACGAGTCGCCAAACGAATGAACCACTGAGGCAATCGCAAATGTAAGAAACCTTCCATAACGATTTGTCCTGTCAAGGTACCTGTGATAGTCGAATTCTGACCACTGGCTAATAGGGCCAAGGCAAACAAGGTTGATAAGGTCGAGCTAGCGATGGCTCCTGCAATGGTTGAATCCTGCAAGGCATTATACATTTGAGAGAAGGCAGAAATCTCGGATGCATGGCCGAAGAAGAGGGCCGCTCCTAAAATCAATAGAAGGGAGTTAACCACAAAGGCCAAGGATAATTGGAGATTTGAGTCCCAAGTCATAAAGCGCACCGCTTTTCGAACATCATTTCTGTCCTTGTGATTGATTTTCCGAGTTTGAGACAAGGAAGAATGCAAATAGAGGTTATGGGGCATCACTGTCGCACCTACTATTCCCAGCGCTAATGTTAATTGACTTTCATGTCCTGGCAATGGACTCTCAAATAAGGTTGAATTTGGTAAATAACCCTCAGCGATTCCTTGGAAGCTTGGATGTGACAAAGCTACCAGATAAGTAAAGATTGCTAAGATTGTTAAAATCAGTGTTGTAACGATAGCTTCGATCTTCTTAAAGCCAAATTTCATCAGTAGCAATAAGAGAAAGACATCTAGAACCGTCAAAAGGATGGCTATCATAATCGGAATCTTAAAGAGAAGATTAAGAGCAATGGCTGAACCTAGTACTTCTGCCAGGTCTGTCGCCATCAAGGCTAATTCTAAAATCACCCATAAGCTATAACGAAGCCATTTAGGTGAATGATGAGCTGTTGCCTGAGCCAAGTCCATCTGGGTTACAATCCCAAGCTTTCCTGCCATCTGCTGAAGTTGCATGGCAATGAGAGATGAAATCAAGATGACAAACAAGAGACTATACTTATAGGAAGCACCACCGACAACACTGGTTATCCAGTTCCCTGGATCCATATAACCAACTGCTACAAGAGCACCCGGACCTAAAAAGGCCTTTAAATTTTGCCAGAAATGATTATTATTTGGAGTCTCTATAGACTGATTAATCTCAGAAAGTGAAACCTTTTTATGAGAAGACATTTCTCTTTACCTCTTTCTAAACCGACCCTTTCGTCGCTTATCATTACTGAAAGATAATATAAACCCATAAGATACTGAAAATGGCTGCGAAAAACTACTGATAATTTTCATAAATTTTCTTAAGGTACCTTAATTATATCACAAATTTTTTAAAAAACTGAAGAAATTCAGTACCTGTTTTATATTTAGGATACGGTGGAATGTTGTATCCTTTGTTGAATCCTTTTTTAAAAAAGGATTACCAAGAAATATAAAAGAATAAAATAAAAAACGTTGAATTAACAACGCTTTAAAAATATTTACAAAATAAGTAAATTATTAATGGAGCCGGTGGGAGTCGAACCCACGTCCAAACACCTGCCAACATATTTGTCTACAACCATAGGTTATGTATTGTTTTAACAGTCCCTCGACACATAACTCAAGCCCAGGAACTGCGAGCCTATCAATCTCTTATCAAACTGCTAGACAAAGCTTGATCGTATCTCGCTAATAATAAGACCCATCATCAGACACGAGCAATCCGAATCGGGTCACGCCTGCTGGTTTTTAGGCAGCTAGAGCGTAAGATGTGTTATTTTTTGCAGTTATATTTAACTGAGCGTTTACGTCGCCACACGAGTTGCAAAATATGCCTCATAATGCCTGTCGAATCCGTAACGACCCCAAAGACTATAAAGATATTATACCTTATCTAGCTTTAAAAAGCAAAAAGTAGGCAAAAGCTTAGAAAATGTAATCTTTCAAGGCTTTTGATAAAGTCTGATAGCCAGAGACGCTAAGATGAAGACCATCTGTTGTATAGTCTGATTTGAGTTGACCTTCCTGATCTAGTAGTTTCTCAAAAACAGATACATATTCTACCTGCATATAGGCTGATGCCAGTTCTTGATAGGCTTGATTCCATTCTTTAATTTTTTCATTGGTACGAATATAAACAGTCTGTTTGTACTCTTCACCTTCATGGACTGGCAAAATGGACACTAGCTTAATCTGTGACAGCGGATAGTCGCGAGAAATACTTTGAATCACTCTTTCAAGATTCGCTAATGCTTGACTCATCGGGACATCTTTTCCGATGTCATTTGTCCCAATCAAAAGCACAATCTGATCCACCGCATCACCATAGAGATGAGCATCTAGGTTATCTAGCAAAAGTCCAGTCTGATAGCCTCGAATCCCTCTATTCACAATGATCTTGGCTGTCCCTAGCAATTCCTGCAAGGGATAATACTCAACAATAGAATCACCGATAAAAATGATATTGGGTTCAATTACAGAAATCTGATTGAGTTCACGATACTTGGTTTGGATTTTCTCTTGCTCTTTTAAGAGCCAGTTTTCTAATAGTTGTACTGCCAAGTTATTCTCCTCTTTCTAGCCAGTTTTCTAAAACTTGGTAAACACCCGCCTGACTGTTGGCTGGGGCTATTTTTGTAGCTACTTCTTTAACAGCATCTTCTGCATTTTCCATGGCATATGAAATACCTGCCAACTCTAACATTTCAATGTCATTTTCACTATCACCAAAGGCCATGATTTGTTCAGGTTTTAAATTCCAACGTTTGAGCAATTCTTCTAGGCCCCACGCCTTATGAATCCCATCTTGTAAGATATCAATACAACCATAACCGCTGGAAACAGCTCGCACATGCCCATCAAACAAGTCATTAATTTCCTGCAAAACTGTATCTGATCGTTCTTCACCAACAACCATACTCATCTTGAGGACACCACCGAAAAGGCTGGAGTCAAATTCATCAACAAAATGCATGCGTTGGTAGAGCTTTTCAATCATCTCTGGAGTCATAAATTTATCCAGTTCTGTAAAGACAGTACCTTCCTTTACAAAGCCACCATTCATACCAGTTACGACAAACTGATCCTGACATTCTCTACCTTTAAAATAGTTCAAAGCCCTATCAACCATGGCATCATCCCAAGTTTGTGCTTGAAGCAATTCATCATTTTCAAATATACGAGCACCGTTAGCAACTACAAGAACGACTCTTTCTGCTAGATGTCCCAGTAATTGTCTCATGCGATGAACTTCATTTCCCGTTGCAATGACAAAACGAACGCCACGTTGATCTAGACGATCCAAGATTTTTTCAAGCCGTGATAGATCCAGTTGTCCTTTTGGGTCTAACAGAGTACCATCCATATCCGTTGCTATTATCTTAATTTCCATTGTGTCTCCTTGAGGTTCGAATCACTACCACTTCAAACCTACATGTTCATTCATTTCTTTATAGGCTGTATCAATCCGTTCCTTGGTCGCCTCGTCTAACTGACTACGGTATTTCCCACCCTCAATAAAATCTTCCAAGATAAAGGTTTGGTAAAGATAGAGCGGGTAGCCTTCTGACGAATAACCTCCCTTTGGAGTCCGACTCACCCAACTTGGATGAGCTTGGGCTGTCTCGATAGTCGTTTTACCGGATTTCTTCTTAATGGTCACATCCATGAGGACTCCACGTTCCGTCCACTTGGCATTTTCAACATCCTGCATAGTTTCAATCCGTTGATTTGAGATAAAATTCCCCATAGAGTAAATGATAAGCTTTTTGTCACCGTCTTTTTCAACCGTTTCAGCTGGTTCAACAACGTGAGGGTGACCACCAAAGATAATATCTGCTCCCCAATCAATCATTTTATGGTAAAGTTTCTTTTGCTCCTCAGTCGGCTCAATTTGATACTCAACTCCCATCTGAGGCATGATAATTGTAATATCCGCCTCCTTCTCTGCTCGTTCAATTTCAGCCTTCATTTTCTCTTCGTCTAAGTCTGAAAGATAGCGATTATAATCCTCTTGAGAAATGCTTTGTTCAATGCCATTAAAACCATAGGAATAGGCTAAAATAGCAACTTTAATACCGTTGACTTCCTTGATAACTAAAGGCGCCTTATCTCGTGATTCATGGGTATAGACCCCGACTGGTGTCATTCCTGCCTTTTCAATAGCATCTGCGGTTGAAACGACTCCCTCAATCTGAGAATCCAAGATATGATTATGAGCCAAGTCTAGCACTTGATAGCCTGCATCTTTTATAGCATCCATAACTTCACCAGGTGCATTAAACAAAGGATAACCTGCAAGATAGTGGTCTTTATTTACGGTTCCTTCAAAATCACCAAGAACTAAATCAGCTTGCTTCAGCCAAGGCTTTACGTATTCAAAATTTTCATGGAAATCGTAGGTGCCATCTGACTTTTTTGCTGAGATGTAAATAATATCATGGTAGAGCAAATCACCATTTGCCATGATACGAGCACTTGTTTCCTGTTCTGTTACAGTATTCTTCTCCTTAGAATTAGCACTCTGACTCACTGTAGTTGCACTACTATTTACTAAAGGAATACCCTTTAGTCCTTCAGCTAATAAGGTCAATACCATCGAGATAGCAACTACAATCAACAAAACAGCAATAAAGGTTTTATTACTCCATTGGCGATAGTTTCTAAAAAATCGAATTAATTTTCTGACAAGTCCTAAGACAGGACCTTTTTGATTTCTACTACTGCGTTTTTCCATCATTCTTCTCCTTGCTTTTTAATGCAAGTCTCCTTATCTTATTATACCACAGACAAACAGGTATTTTCTTTTATTCTAATATTTTATAACAGCTTCTGTGACTTTCTTTCTCAACTATTTTGTGTTATCATGGAACTGTAATGGAAGGAAGGAGAGAAAATGTCTGCTATAGAACGTATTACAAAAGCTTCACATTTAATCGATATGAAAGATATTATCCGCGAGGGCAATCCAACCCTACGTGCAGTTGCCGAGGAAGTCACTTTCCCATTGAGTGATCAAGATATCATTCTAGGAGAGAAAATGATGCAATTTTTGAAACATTCACAAGACCCAGTTATGGTTGAAAAGTTAGGGCTACGTGGAGGAGTCGGACTTGCAGCACCACAATTAGATATCTCTAAACGCATCATCGCTGTTTTGGTTCCTAATATCACCGAGGAAGGTGAAACACCTCAAGAAGCCTATGACTTACAAGCTGTTATGTACAATCCTAAGATTGTCTCACATTCAGTCCAAGATGCTGCTCTAGGTGAGGGGGAAGGATGTCTATCAGTCGACCGAGCTGTTCCAGGTTATGTTATCCGTCACGCTCGAGTGACTGTTGACTACTTTGACAAGGATGGCGAAAAACATCGTATCAAGCTAAAAGGCTACAACTCCATCGTTGTCCAACATGAAATTGACCACTTAAATGGTGTTATGTTTTATGATCGTATCAATGAAAAGGATCCTTTTGCAGTCAAAGAAGGTTTACTAATTCTGGAATAAAGAAAATCCCGTTGAAAGACGGGGTTTTATGTTATAATAGAGCCATGAAAACAAATGATATTGTCTATGGCGTTCACGCCGTTACCGAAGCACTGTTAGCAAATACTGGAAACAAACTCTATCTCCAGGATGATTTACGAGGTAAGAATGTAGAAAAAGTCAAGGAACTGGCGACTGAAAAGAAAGTATCCATCTCTTGGACTTCAAAAAAGGCTCTTTCTGAAATGACTGAAGGAGCTGTTCACCAGGGATTCGTCTTACGTGTTTCTGAATTTGCCTATACTGAACTTGAGCAGATTCTTGCTAAGACTCGTCAAGAAGAAAATCCACTACTATTGATTCTAGATGGACTAACAGACCCTCACAACTTAGGCTCTATCCTAAGAACGGCAGATGCAACCAATGTTTCAGGTGTCATCATTCCAAAACATCGAGCTGTTGGTGTGACACCCGTAGTTGCAAAGACAGCCACTGGTGCTATTGAGCACGTTCCTATCGCCCGCGTAACCAATCTCAGCCAAACCTTAGATAAACTTAAAGAAGAAGGCTTCTGGACTTTTGGAACGGATATGAATGGAACTCCTTGCCACAAATGGAATACCAAAGGAAAGATTGCCCTCATTATCGGGAATGAAGGTAAGGGAATCTCTAGCAACATCAAAAAACAAGTGGACGAGATGATCACCATTCCAATGAATGGACATGTACAGAGTCTCAATGCAAGCGTTGCTGCTGCTATTCTTATGTACGAAGTCTTCCGCAATCGATTATAAAAAAGAGGCTGGGACAAAAGTCCTAGCCTCTCAATTGTCTTTGGATTGTCGAGCAAGACGCAGTGGTTGAGTGGGCTCTACTACGCTGATTTCAACAGCTTTTACAGCCCTACTCAACTGTGCGGAGGTGGGACGACGAAATCGAATTCTACCGAATTACCGATTTCTGTCCCACTCTCTTTTTTAACTGTGTTCAGTAATATATTTATAGGCTTCTTGACCTGCAATCGCACCATCTCCAACTGCTGTTGTAACTTGGCGAAGGTCTTTCTGACGAACATCTCCAACTGCAAAGACACCTGCAACACTTGTCTTCATGTGGTCATCTGTCACAATCCAACCTGACTCATCTTGGATTTGTAAATCTTTTGTAAAATCGCTAACTGGATCTAAACCAACATAGATGAAGACACCTCCAAAGGCATGTTCAGTCACTTGATTTGTTTTAACATTTTCAATGACAACAGACTCCACTCGGTTTTCACCCTTGATTTCTTTAACAACCGAATCCCAAATGAAGTTTATTTTTTCATTGGCAAAAGCGCGGTCTTGCAAAACCTTTTGGGCGCGAAGTTCATCACGACGGTGAACGATGGTTACAGATTTGGCAAACTGAGTTAAGAAGATTGCTTCTTCAACAGCCGAATCTCCTCCACCTACAACCAACAAATCTTGGTCACGGAAAAAGGCACCATCACAAACCGCACAGTAAGAAACCCCGCGACTATTCAGTTCTTCTTCACCTGGAACTCCCAAAAGACGGTGCTTAGAACCAGTCGCTACGATGACTGTACGTGTTTCAAATTCTTCATCATCTGTGATTACTTTCTTAACATCACCGTGATCCTCAATAGTTTCGACAAAGCCATAGAGATGCTCAACCCCTAAATTTTCAAGAGGTTCAAACATCTTTTCTGCTAACTCAGGTCCACTAATATTCGCATAACCTGGATAGTTTTCAATGTCAGAAGTATTGTTCATCTGACCTCCTGGAAGGCCACCTTCAATCAAAGCAACTTTGAGATTGCTGCGAGCCGCATACAAGGCTGCAGTCATCCCAGCAGGACCTGCCCCGATAATAATCGTATCGTACATTCTATTTCCTTCTTTCTTGTTGTAACTATTTTTATTCTAACGGATAAAACCTTATTTGACAACTATTAGGCCTTGAGAACCAACAAGATGCTCATGGTTGCAAAAGACAATACTGGAATTATTAAAACTCCAATCATAATCATATCATAGAGGTGGGCCTGACGCTCCTTGGCAGTTTTATCGACACCTGACAGGGCTCTAAAACCAATCCAAATCCCTAAGACAAGCAAGACTAATAAAATGGTCAAAACTAAACTCTCTAAATACAAAGCAAATAGCTGAACTAGCATGCTCTCTCTCATTTCTATTATTTTTAAAGAGCAAACCCAGTTAGCTTAGCCAACTGAGTTTTTCTTATCTTCTATTATATCAAATATAGGTCCGTTTGTAACTAGCAAAGAATTCTTTTGTTCGTTCTTCTTTCGGATGGTTGATAATCTCATCCGGTGTTCCAGATTCAATAATCTTTCCTTTATCCAAGAATAACACCTTATCAGCAACTTGAGCAACAAAAGACATATCATGACTAACTAAAATCATGGTTTGACCTGACTTTGCAGCATTGGCAATCGATCTTTCTACCTCACCAACCAATTCTGGATCAAGTGCTGAAGTCGGTTCATCCAAGAGCAATACATCTGGTTTCATAGCTAAGGCACGCGCTATTGCGACCCGTTGTTTTTGTCCACCTGACAAGTGACGTGGATAATGCTGTTCACGATCAGAAAGCCCAACCTTAGCCAACTCTTCTTTTGCAATCTTAGTCGCTTCTTCGTCCGATAGTTTTTTAACTACCACCAAGCCTTCTTTAACATTGTCTAACGCTGTTCTACGCTCAAATAAATTAAACTGTTGGAAAACCATCGATAATTTACGACGGAGAGTTAGAATTTCTTCTTGAGTAATTTGAGAAAAATCAACTTTGAAATCATCAATCTGAATACTTCCGCTATCAGGAGTTTCTAGATAGTTTAGGCTACGTAGAAAGGTTGATTTCCCAGCCCCTGAAGAACCAATTAAGGCAACAACTTCTCCTTTTTGAATATCTAAGTTCAGATGGTCTAAAACGGTTTGACCTGAAAAGGATTTGCTTAAATTTGAAATTTTAATCATTAGCGAAGCTCTCCTTTCATATCTGTCTCAACATTATCTGGTGCTGTAATAGCCATTTTTCTTTCAATGAAACGGCCAAGATTTTCAATAAGGATATTTACCACCCAGTAGACAAGGGCAACTGAGATAAAACGTTCAAAGTAACGATAGTCTGCACCACCCAAAATCTGAGCTTGGGCAAAGACTTCTACAACACCTGCACTAAAGGCTAGAGAAGTTCCCTTGGTCAAGCCAATCAAGGAGTTAATCAAGGTTGGAGTCGCTACTACCGCTGCATTTGGAATAATGACTCGACGATAAACTTGTGCACGTGTCATACCAAGACTACGAGCGGCTTCAATCTCACCTGGATTGACAGAAAGGATAGCCGCCCGGAGAGTTTCGCTAGCATAGGCTGCTTCGTTAAAAGCAAAGGCCACAATCGCGAATGTTGCTGCTGGGATAGCATTAATGTTTAGAGAAGTTCCCCATTGTTGATTCAATGCTTTCAGAGCCAATGGAATCCCGTAATAGGTCAACATCAGTTGAACTAAAATTGGGGTTCCTTTTAAGAAACTAACAAAAAATGCTTGTACTGGGTATATAAATCGAACTCGATTGATTTTCACAATCGCAAAGACTAGGGCTAGTATGATACCAAAAAAGGCACCAAATACTGTTAACATCAATGTTGTAGGTAATTGCTGTAGAATTCTTGGAATCCCATCAAAAACCGAACGCCAACTAAACAGTTTGCCATCCGGGATATATTGCATCAAATTTTGATACCAATCAGATGCTAAAATTGTTGTAACATTCATAGAAACATCCTCTCAAGATAATGATTCATTCTATCATACTTCTGCCCTAATATAAAATATTTGCTACGGGCATATCGTACATTATCTACCTTCTAGTTTATCATACTTTAAAAGTGGGAGGTTATATATTTTATCTATCAAGGAGATAGACAAAAACTAATTCAAATCCAAGTTATTGTATGTTTTACGATAGCCAATTTGTTTTACAAGACCATTTTCAACTAGTATCGGACGTTTTAACAGCATACCATCACTAGCTAAGAGTTTGGCTGCTTCTTTGTTTGACAATGTTCCAACCTTATCTTTCAATCCGAGTTCACGATATTTGATGCCACTAGTATTGAAAAATTGCTTCAATTCAAATCCCGAAGTTTCGAGCCAATTTAAAATGACCTTTTCACTCGGAGTCTCTTCAACGATATGAACGTCTTTATATTCTAGTCCAAGTTGATCTAATTCTTTCTTAGCTTTTTTACAAGTTGTACATTTTGGATATTCGATAAATTCTAACATATTTTCTCTTTCTATTTTTTATTTTCTTGATAACTTGCACCTTCATGATTTAAGAGCCAAGCCTTCTTATCAAGTCCCCAAGCATAGCCTGTCAGACGTCCTCCAGCACCTAGCACACGGTGACAGGGGACAAGAATAGACCAGGGATTGCGCCCTACTGCTCCTCCGATTGCTTGGGCAGAAGCTACTTGCAAGTCCTTAGCTATTTGTCCATAGGTAACAGTCTGTCCAAAAGGAATGCCACGCAAGTAGTTCCAGACTCTTTTTTCAAAGTCACTACCGACAGGAGCTAAAGGCATCTCAGATAAGTCTTGATTTTTCCTCTTAAAATAAGTCTCTAAATAGGAAGTAATTTGATTTAAAATGGGATGACTTTCAACAAGAGTTACATCATTTTCAGATAATCCCTTCTCAAAATCGCTCTCTTCTTCTATCCATATCCCAAACAGATAGCGGTCATCTGCTACCAGAGATAGGGGACCAATCGGTGACTTGTACAGCATCTTTGCATACTTCTTAGGCATTTGATTTTAATTTTTGATAGGCCAAGCGTTCCCCGTCTACTGGAACTTTACCAACCTGTTTAAAGCCAAGTTTTTCAAAGATATGCTGCATAGCTTTGTTTTTAGCGTGCGTATCCGAACGAAAATCCAAGTAATCAAAGCCTTCAATCAAGCCTTCCAAGAAGGTCTGGGCAACACCTTGCCCTTGCACATCACTAGCGACAGCAATACGGTGAAATACTAAGTATTCTGCTTCATTTCCCTCCCAGTTGCCATCATAAATTGCTTCATAAGCTTTTTCCGGGCTTTTAGTCACTGCTGCATAGGCTAAGAGTTCTCCTTCTTCCAGCGCTACGTAAGCCTGTCCAGAGATAATATCTTCAATAATTGTATCTGCATCTGGGTAGCCGTTTTGCCACTGAGTGCTACCAGCTTCTGCCAAACATTTCTTGGCTCCCTCAATCACTTGCATAATTGCATCAACTTCGTTTGGAAAGGCTAAGCGAATCTCCATCATTTATCCTCTTTTCATACTATTTCCTCTCATCATAGCATAAATTATTTCTTTCTACAAGCACTTGAAACTTGACTTATTATTTCTAATGTTTTATAATCTAGTTATTAAAACTAGATAAAAAGGAGTTGGAAATGAAAATCACTTTTTCCTATCCAAAATGGGAAGAAATTCCAAGTATCAATCTCTATCTGGACCAGGTTCTACTCTATGTCAATCAAATCTGTCCTCCAGCTTCTCCTGACAAGGAGAAAGGTTTGACAGCTTCTATGGTCAATAACTATGTCAAACACGGTTATATCAGTAAACCTGAGAAGAAAAAATATCAACGCAAACAAATCGCACGATTGATTGCTATTACCACTCTCAAGTCTGTTTTTTCTATCCAAGAAATTGCTCAAACCCTTAATACCCTACACACAGACACTAATTCAGAAGAACTTTACAATGCTTTTGTGGACTATATGAATGAAGATATTGATCCAGCTAATCCCATTATCCAGGCAAGCTGCCAAACGGTCAAACTCTATCATCAAACACTTGCACTAGTCTATTCAGAAACCGAAGAGGAGGAAACAAATGAATACTAGCTTAAAACTTAGTAAACGACTTAGTTTTGGAGAAGAAATTGCCAACAGCGTTACCCATGCTGTAGGAGCATTTATCATGCTCATCCTACTTCCTATTTCATCTACTTACAGTTATGAGGCACATGGTTTCTTATCGTCTATCGGTGTTTCCATCTTCGTCATCAGCCTCTTTCTCATGTTTCTTTCATCGACCATTTATCATTCTATGGCTTATGGTTCGACTCATAAGTATGTCTTGCGTATCATCGACCATTCTATGATTTATGTGGCAATCGCTGGATCTTATACTCCTGTGGTTTTAACTTTGATGAACAACTGGTTTGGTTATCTCATTATCGCTATCCAGTGGGGGACAACTATTTTCGGTATTCTTTATAAAATCTTTGCCAAAAAGGTCAATGAAAAATTCAGTCTCATCCTCTACCTCATCATGGGATGGCTTGTATTAGCTATCTTACCAGCAATCATCAGTCAGACAAGTCCAATGTTTTGGAGTCTTATGGTATCAGGTGGCCTTTGCTATACAGTTGGCGCTGGATTCTACGCTAAAAAGAAACCATACTTCCATATGATTTGGCATCTCTTTATCCTAGCAGCCTCTGCTCTCCAATATATTGCTATTGTTTATTACATGTAAAAAAGAGGTTGGGAAAAATCCCAACCTCTTTTTTTATTTACACATACTCATAAAGTACTGATGCAGGCGAAGATCATTTGTCAATTCAGGATGAAAGGAGGTTACCAGCATATTCTTTTCTTGAGCAGCAACGATTTGATCGTTGACGATTGCTAGAACTTCAACATCCTCACCGACACTACTGATAATTGGACCACGGATAAAGGTCATTGGAATTTTACCAATGCCCTTGCAGTCAGCTTCTGTATAAAAGCTTCCTAGCTGACGTCCATAGGCATTGCGTTCTACTACTATGTCCATGGTCGCTAGATGGCTTTCCTCTTGAGAAGTGATTTGTTTTGCTAGCAAAATTAAACCCGCACAAGTTCCAAAGACTGGTAAACCATTGAGAATAGCCTCTCTTAGAGGAATGAGCATCTGCTGATCTCGCAAGAGTTTTCCCATGGTTGTTGACTCGCCTCCAGGTAAAATCAAACCGGATAAGGAGCTCTGATATTTCTGAAAATCTTCTAGAT
The DNA here is from genome assembly GCF_946902905.1 of Streptococcus sp. Marseille-Q6470. NCBI lineage: Bacteria > Bacillati > Bacillota > Bacilli > Lactobacillales > Streptococcaceae > Streptococcus > Streptococcus sp. Marseille-Q6470. Next base: position 65,032 of record NZ_OX336385.1, on the reverse strand, counting down.
TTCGCAGTTCAACACTTTCCACTCCTAGTTCGGCAAGCACGTTCTCATGTTCCACAAAGGCACCTTGCAAGGCCAAGATTCCAATTTTCATCTATTTTCCTCGCTCAGCCATGAGAATTTGGATTTCATTCTCATTGATACCTACCATGGCTTCTCCCAAGTCTTCCGAGATTTGAGCCAGAATTTGAGGATTCTGATAGTTTGTAACTGCCTTAACAATTGCTGCGGCACGTTTAACAGGATCACCTGATTTGAAAATCCCTGAGCCAACAAAGACGCCTTCTGCACCAAGCTGCATCATAAGAGCAGCATCCGCTGGTGTTGCAACACCTCCAGCTGCAAAGTTAACAACTGGCAATTTCCCATGTTCGTGGACATATTGAACTAATTCTACCGGAACTTGGAGTTCTTTTGCAGCAACATATAACTCGTCCTCCCGGAGGTTTTGAATGCGACGGATTTCTTGATTCATCATACGCATATGACGAACCGCCTGAACGATGTCTCCTGTTCCTGGTTCCCCTTTTGTACGGATCATAGAAGCTCCTTCAGCGATACGGCGCAAGGCTTCTCCTAGGTCTTTAGCACCACAAACAAAAGGAACTTGAAATTCTTTCTTGTCCACATGGAAACGATCGTCAGCTGGAGATAGAACTTCGCTCTCATCGATATAGTCAATCTCGATGGCTTCTAAGATCTGTGCTTCAACAAAATGACCAATTCGAACCTTCGCCATAACAGGGATGCTAACAGCTTCTTGGATTTCCTTAATCATCTTTGGATCACTCATGCGAGATACACCACCCGCTGCACGAATATCAGCCGGGATTCGCTCCAAAGCCATTACCGCTGCTGCACCTGCAGCCTCTGCAATTCTTGCTTGCTCAGGATTTTGAACATCCATGATAACGCCGCCCTTGAGCATCTGTGCCAAATTCTTATTTAGTTCATAACGATTTTCAGTCATTTCTTCTTCCTCAATTGTTTTATTGGTAGCTACACTTTTATTGTAAAATAGAAATGACTACATCACAAGATTAAAAAAGTTCATTTGTCCGGGTACAATTGTCACAAACAAAAATAGTACCCCTATAGGGTACTATTTTATTTCTTTGATTTTTTAATGCTTTTCACAAGATAAAAGAGATATCCTGAAACCATGTAGGCAACAAAGATAGTGGCTGCCCATTTAAAGACAAAGCCCCAACCATGTTTGGTAGCATTCAAAAAGAAATAAGGGAAGGGACTATCCTTAGCATTAGGGACATCCATCTTTAGAACAAAACCGTTTAAGAGGGCAAAAATCATATAAAGCAAAGGAAGGCTAGTCCAAAGCATGGGATCAACCAACTTATATTGGCGACTCTTGTCAAAAATAATTGTATCTGCTAAAAACCAGAGAGGGACAATATAATGGCAAAGGAAATTTTCCAAACGGTAAAAATCTGTCGTCAAAGGAGCTAGCATGAAATGATAGATGACACAAGTAATCATAATACTCATAGTGACGCCACCTTTGAGACGTAGAATACCAGAACTCTGCCAACTATCACCGCCACTACGCATCTTTATCAAAAGATATCCTATAAAGAGTACAACCAAAAGGTTAGAAAGGACTGTATAGTAGAGTAACATCCCTAAACCACCACGCTTGGTGATCTCCAAGTATACACCGGTAAAGGCTACTATGAATAAAAAGATACGACTATAAAATATTACTTTTTCATTTTTAATCATGATTAAATCTTCTTCACAAATTCTGATTTAAGTTTCATAGCGCCAAAACCATCAATCTTACAGTCAATGTTGTGGTCACCTTCAACAATACGGATGTTTTTCACACGAGTTCCTTGTTTGAGGTCTTTAGGAGCACCTTTGACCTTAAGGTCCTTGATCAAAGTCACTGTATCTCCATCAGCTAGTTTGTTTCCATTAGCATCGATGGCAACAATGCCTTCTTCTGCTTCTGCTTGCTCAGCAGGATTCCACTCGTAAGCACATTCTGGACAAACTAGAAGTGCGCCATCTTCATATACATATTCTGAATTACATTTTGGGCAATTTGGTAAATGATTCATGTTATCTCCTTAAAAAATTTATGATTATTTGAATGTCAAATTTTCTTTAACAGCAACTATTATACCTTAAAACAGACTATTTGACAAATCATGATAAAAAACGATTAACCAAAAATTGGTTAATCGTTTTAAAGTTTCTTATAAACGTTTTTGAGCTTCTGATTTGATTTTTTCAACAACTTCTAGAATAGAAAGACCTGTTGTATCCAAATAGATTGCATCTTCAGCTTGTTTAAGGGGCGAAGTTTCACGATGACTATCTTTATAATCACGCGCAGCAATCTCTTCTTTCAAAGTTTCCAAATCGGTTTCAATTCCCTTTGAAAGATTTTCCTTGTAACGACGCTCTGCACGCTCATCTACAGATGCTACTAGAAAAATCTTCAATTCAGCCTGAGGCAAGACCACAGTACCAATATCGCGCCCATCCATAACAATACCACCTTGTTTAGCAATCTCTTGCTGGAGGGCAACCAGTTTCTCTCGAACAGCTGGAATAGCGGCAAAGGCAGAAACAGCGTTTGTTACTTCATTTTCTCGGATTGGATTTGTCACCTCAACATCTCCAACGAAAACAAGCTGCTCTCCATTTTCAGCACGTCCAAAGCTAATTGGATATTGCTCCAATAATTCAAGGAGTTGAGAAGGTTCTTCTGGACTTATTTGGTTTTTCAAGGCCATATAAGTCGCAGCGCGATACATAGCGCCCGTATCCAGATAAGTATAGCCAAAGTCCTTAGCAATGATCTTTGCTACTGTACTTTTACCACTTGAAGCTGGTCCATCAATAGCAATCTGAATTGTTTTCATTGTCACTCCTATCTTGTCTTAAGGACATCACCAGGATTTGCAAACCAAGTTCCTGAAGACATATGACCAGGATTCAAGGCTTCCAGTTGAGCAATAGAGATTCCAGCACGAGCTGCAATCGCTGCTTCACCCTCTCCTGGTAAAACTGTGATTGTTCCTTCAGAGTCAGTATGTGCCTCTGTATGCTCTTGTTGGTTTGTTTCTGCTTCAGTTGTCTCTGTTGACTGAGTAGTAGTAGCCACTGTTGTAACTTCTTCTACTTTTGGAGCTGAAGAATCATAAAAATCTTTCAGAGCTGAAGTGCGGTCGCTTCCACCTGATGATAAGTAGACTAAGACAACTACCATACCAACAACAATGACAAAGAAAAGAATAGCTAAAACAGTTAAAATACGATTCGCAACGACACCTGATCCTTTTTTGTTTCGTTGACGACGCTCTGATCTTGATTCCTCTTCTTGATTTTCATAAATATCTTCTTGCCACGGTTCCTTTTCCATACCTTACTCCTTGAGTTTTTTTTAGTTTCTTATTACAATATAAATATGAAGATTAGACTTATACCTGAACGCTGCATCGCTTGTGGGCTCTGCCAAACTTATTCAGATTTATTTGACTACCATGATAATGGTATTGTCCGTTTTTACGATGAATCTGAGCAATTAGAGCGAGAAATTACTTGCAAGGACGACATTTTAGAAGCCGTTAAAAATTGCCCTACTCGTGCTCTGATTATAGATGAATCTTAACATTTAGTGGAACATAGATTTCTATTTTCTACTCTCTCTAGTTTAGCATATTTTTCTAGAAAATTATAGTCTTTTGCTAGCTATTTTTATACAATTTCACTTTTATTTGTTCCAGCATTTCAATAATAAATAAACCGTTCTTTTAAGACATTTTTCTATCACTTAAGCACTAATCAATTTTTTTATTTCAACCACATATAAAGTTATAAAAAAAGAGGAATTACTTCCTCTTTTTTTGTTTAATCAAACGATTAGTCTTCAAATCCATTTGGATGCTTACTTTGCCAACGCCATGCATCCTCACACATTTCTGTAATACCAAGTCCTGCTTCCCATCCGAGCTCTTCCTTAGCTTTTGCTGGGTCTGAGTAACAAGCTGCGATATCACCAGGGCGACGTTCAACGATACGGTAAGGAATCGGGCGTCCAACAGCTTTTTCCATATTTTGAATAATTTCAAGAACAGAGTAGCCTTTCCCAGTACCAAGGTTATAAACATTGAGTCCTGAGCCTTTTTGAAGCTTCTTAAGGGCTGCAACGTGTCCTTTGGCTAAGTCAACAACGTGGATATAGTCACGAACACCTGTTCCATCTTCTGTATCATAGTCATCACCGAAGACTTGTACTTGTTCTAACTTACCAACTGCGACTTGTGTTACATACGGTAGAAGGTTGTTTGGAATGCCGTTTGGATTTTCTCCTAGGTCTCCACTCTCATGCGCTCCAATTGGGTTGAAGTAACGAAGCAAAACAACGTTCCACTCTGAATCTGCTTTATAGATATCTGTCAAGATTTCTTCCAGCATAAGCTTGGTACGGCCATAAGGGTTGGTAGCTGAAAGTGGGAAATCTTCTAGGATTGGAACAGTATGTGGATCTCCATACACCGTTGCTGAAGAGCTGAAGATAATATTTTTGCAGTTATTTTCTTCCATTGCTTTTAAAAGGCTAACTGTACCGGCAATATTGTTATCATAGTAGGCAAGAGGGATACGAGTGGACTCACCAACTGCCTTCAAACCAGCAAAATGGATCACACCTGTTGGTTCTTCATGTTTGAAAATATCGCGAAGTGTATCCGTATCTCGGATATCAGCTTCGTAGAAAGGAATTTCTACTCCTGTGATTCTTTCCACTACTTCTAGGCTTTTACGGCTACTGTTAACCAAATTATCTACCACAACAACCTGATGTCCAGCTTGGACCAGTTCAATGACAGTGTGAGTTCCGATAAAACCTGCTCCACCTGTTACCAAAATCTTTTCTTGCATCTTATTTCCTCTATTCTTGAATTATTTTTTTCATTTTACCATTTTTGATAGGGAAAGTCATTTGCTATCCTAACCCTATCGTAAAAACTAGGTAAAAAGTTTACGATTATTTCTTTTTAATATATCTTTCAGTCGGATAATCCGCTGGATCCAATACTCCACTTCTCCCTTGAAGCATTTGAGCCAGATGATAACCGATAATAGGACCAGTTGTGAGTCCTGATGACCCTAGACCGCTGGCTGCATAAACACCTTCCAATCCTGGCACCTGTCCAAAAAACGGAGAGAAGTCACTAGTGTAGGCACGAATTCCCACGCGTTCGCCACTAATCATTGCATCTTTTAAACTTGGATAAAATGGACTTGCTTCTTCAGCCATTTGATGGAGCAACCTTTCATCAACTTCTAGGTCAAATCCCATGTCATTTTCATGTGTAGCACCTAAGGACAATTTCCCACCAGCAAAAGGAATCAAATCCCATTCTCCCTCAGGCATAACGACGGGATAAGATGCCATGTCTAAATCAACCTGATAATCCCGGAGTTGTCCTTTTTGTGGGCGAACATCAACTTCATAACCTAAGGGCTCTAATAAATGACCGAGCCAAGCACCAGTTGACAAGATAACTTTGTCAAAAATTTGATTGTCTATCTGATAACCCAATACTAGAGGTCTTAAACTAACCTTTTTCTTTATAACCTTAACCTGACTGGCTTCAAGTAAGCGACTGACTAACAGTTGCCCATCCACTCGAGCTCCACCAGAAGCATAGAGCAATCTCTCAAATCCCTCTATACCTGGAAATAAGTTACTTGCAGTCGCTTGGTCTAAGATGGCTAATTCTCCAATTAAGGGAGATTCATCTCTACGTTGCAGAGCCAGTTGATAGAGTTCCTCTAGTTTGGAGTCGTCTTTTTTAAGGAGAAAGACCCCGGATTGCTGATAAAAATCAACTTTTTGACCGATTCTCTCTAAGTCAGCTAATAAATCCACATAGAAATCTGCTCCCAAGCGCGCCATCTTGTACCAGGCTTTATTGCGACGTTTGGAAAACCAGGGACTGATAATTCCTGCTGCTGCCTTGGTCGCCTGGCCATGTCCATGGTCAAAGACAGTTACTTCCATATCAGATTCTTTGGAGAGATAGTAGGCAGCTGTCGCCCCTACAATTCCTGCCCCTACAATGGCAACCTTTCTCATTTTCTTTACCTTCTATCTAGATATGATGAAATGGATTTGTGGATGCTTGACTTGCGATAACCTCTAGCGACCAAGCGTTCTCTTTCTTCCATTCGTTCAGAAGCGTTGCAATTTTTTCAATAAAGAGCACCTCAATATAATGCCCAGGATCCAGAGCCAACAAGCCGTCTGATAGCATGTCCTGAGCTGTGTGGTAGTAGATATCACCAGTAATATAGACATCAGCACCTTTAGCTAAGGCATCAGGATAGAAAGATTGCCCACTACCACCACAAATAGCAACCCTTGAAATTTGCTTTCTTAAATCGCTATCTTGATAATAGACCATTCGTAAACTATCGAGAGCAAAGACTTCTTTGACAACCTTAGCAAATTCTTCAAAAGTTTGAGATTGGATGTTACCAATGCGTCCAATCCCTCGTTCAGGACCTGTTTCCTGCAAATAAGTTGTATCCTCAATACCTAGCATCTGGCAGAACCAGTCATTAAGACCATTCTCAACAATATCAATATTAGTATGACTAACGTAGACTGCTATATCATGCTTGATGAGATCGATATAAATCTGATTTTGAGGTCGATCGGCTACCAAGTCCTTGATTGGGCGGAAAATTGGCGCGTGCTTAACGATAATCAAATCAACATCATTTTCAATAGCTTCAGCCACTGTTTCTTCACGAATATCAAGGGCAACCATAACTTTTTGGATATCCTTGTCCAAAGTTCCAATCTGCAGACCACGATTATCACCCTCCATAGAAAATTTTTGGGGACAAAAAATTTCATAACGTTTAATCACTTCACTTGCTTGCATGGAGCACCTCCTTGATAGCTTGAATTTTATCTACTAGAACTTGACGTTCCTCCTGATTTTTTTCTGGAATTTGGCCTAGGGCAAACTCGAGCTTAGAAGCTTCTTTTTGCCATTTCTGAACAAATACTGGACTGACTTCTTTGGATAAGAAAGGACCAAAACGGGTGTCTCTTGCTGACAAGTTCATTTGTCCCGCTTCCACTACTAGAATCTCATAAAATTTGCCAGCTTCTTCTAGGATGCTTTCTGCGATAATTTGAAAACCGTGGTCTTGTAGCCAACTACGCAAGTCGTCCTCACGATTATTGGGTTGGAGAATCAAACGCTCAACATGAGCTAGTTTGTCAAATCCCTCTTCTAAAATAGAAGCGATCAAACGACCACCCATTCCTGCAATAGTGATAACAGAGACCTGATCACTTTCTTCGAAAGCTGCCAAGCCATTAGCCAAGCGAACCTGGATTTTATCAGACAATCCGTGACTTTCAACGTTTTTTACCGCAGATTGGTAGGGACCTACTACAACTTCACCTGCAATGGCACGCTCGATGTGACCTTTTTCAACTAATTCAATCGGTAGATAAGCATGGTCACTCCCCACATCTAGCAAAACGGCTCCTTGTGGTACAAAGGAAGCTACCGTTTCTAATCTCTTTGAAATCATATTCTCTCACTTTCAAAAACTCTATTTCCCTTTATTATACCATATTTTATCTAGCAATCCTGCACCTAAAAAAGACTGCAACCATCGATTGCAGTCTTTCTTTATTTTCTCATTTGATAACGACTTGTCAGGATGAAAATCACAATAAAAATGAACATCATGACGACATAGACAGGTAGCGTTTGTGCCGTAAGGGTTGAAATTTCAAGCAGTTTTTGAATTCTTGGAAATAGAGCTGTTCCAAGGAAGCCCCCAACTGACCAAACAATCAAGAGAACCCGCCAAAGGGTAAATGGCAAGCAAGCTCTCACTACAGACATGAAACCAATTGATGCCAATAGATAATACAAAAGTGTCGAAATTTCAATGGCTGTCCAGCCTTGAATGGTTCCAAAAATTTTAATAAACAAAACGCTAAAGACTACCATCAAGGCGCTTGGTAAAGCACGAAGCATGGATTTTCTGAGGAAGTTATGTTCTACAGGTTTGATATTTCTCTCAAAAGTCAATACAAACGGTGGGAATCCTTCCACAAACTGGTCAATCATGGTAATCTGAATAGGAATGAATGGGAAAATCAAAATCCATTCAGTACGACCCAACAAAGCACTGGCAATACAGATGACTGCTAGCAAGAAGGAATAGATGGTCTTGATCAAGAAAATCGGAGCAATGTGGGCAATGTTATTGACCACACGACGACCTTCAAAGAGAATCTCAGGAACATCATTGAAATCTGAATTCAAGAGGACCAGATTTGCAATCTGACGAGTCGCTGGGTCTCCTTCAGCCATCACAATGGAACAATCTGCCTCACGGAGAGCTAGAATATCATTGACACCATCCCCTGTCATTGCAGTGGTATGACCTGCTTTTTTCAGAGTTTGGATAATCAGTTTCTTTTGATGAGGGGAAACACGTCCGAAAATAGCTGTTTCCTCAGTCATGGCTATCAATTCTTCATCGGTAATCTTCGAGCAATCTACATAGCTGTGATAGTCTGCAAAACCTGCTTTTTGAGCGATACTTGAAACAGTGACTGGATTATCACCAGAGATAATTTTCAATCCCACTTCTTGAGAACGAAGATAGTCTAAAGTTTCAGCAGCCCCTTCTCGGATTGGATCTAGAATCTCAAGTAGAGCCAAGGCTTGAATATCAGATGGCTTATGCGGTTTTTGATGGTCAAGTTTTTCTTGACTGAGGGCCAGAACCAGAACACGAGATCCTCGTTCAAGAGCTTCTCTAGCTTCAGGAACTTCAACCTCTAACAACATTTCAGGTGCTCCTAGGAAAACAGTTCCAAGACCTTCCAATTCCATTGCTCCCCATTTTCGATCACTAGAAAATGGAAGACTTGAAATCATCGGATAAGCTACCTCTCCCACAAAACGCGTTCGGATAGCTTGAGCTGTTGGATTTTTATCCCCACTGTGTGCCATATAACTAGTTAGTATTTTGGCAATGGCATCCTTATCGTAAGTTTGAGTAAGAGGAAGGACAGTCTCAAGCTGCATCTTCCCTTGAGTGATGGTCCCTGTCTTATCCAGACAGAGCATATCCACGCGCGCCAAGGTTTCAACAGAATACATTTCTTGTACTAAAACCTTCTTCAAACCAAGCTTGATAACAGCGGTTAAGAGAGAGGTGATAGTCAAGAGCGCAATTCCTTTAGGCAACATCCCCAAAAGAGCTGTAGATGAATTGACTACAGAAGATTTCAGTGGCAAACCTTTTAAGACCAAGGCTTCAAGCAAGAGAGCAATTCCAAAAGGAATAATGATTTTCCCAGTAAAGCCAGCTAGTTGGTCTAGCGATTTCATGATACGTGAGTTGATTGGCTTCACCGTTTTGGCTTCAAGCATGAGCTTAGCTGCGTAGTTGTCCGCCCCCACATGTTTGACCTTGGCAAAGACGGAACCACTGACAAGAAAGCTACCTGACATCATTAAGTCTTCAACTTCCTTTTGAACCAAGTCACTTTCACCCGTTAGCATGGCTTCGTTGACTTCGGCAAAACCTTCTAAGACAATGGCATCACTTGGGATCTGATCTCCTGCTGATAAACGAATCACATCGTCTAAAACAAGTTCTTCGGGATCCAAAGCTATCTCTTGTCCATCACGAATTGTCGTAATCTTTTCTATATTCAAGAGGTTGAGTTTGTCAACCATATGTTTCGCACGTAGCTCAGTCACAATTCCTGAAAAAGCATTAAAACAGATAACTGCAAAGAAAACTAGGTTGCTCCAAGCTTGAACAAAGGCGAGAGCTAGGGCAATGGCAAAATTTAAAGCATTAAATAAAGTAAAGACATTTCTCTTCACTATCTGCCAGGTACTGGTACTAGCTGAAGCTTTGAAATCATTGACCTGTCCCTGTTTCTGACGATCTTTAACTTCTGATTGGCTTAAGCCCATAATTTTATTTTTATCCATAAATTCTATCATATCATTTTTTTGTGAATAATTCTAATTTCAAATAAAGAGCTTTTCAGCCTTTACAAAAAACATTTGCCTGTCCTACTATGATAAGGTATAATAAAAGAAAGAAAACTGAAGGAGACACCATGTTTTATACTTATCTACGTGGGTTGGTTATGTTGATTCTATGGTCAATCAATGGAAATGCTCACTTTCACAATACTGATAAAATTCCAAGTATGGATGAGAATTATATCCTTGTTGCCCCTCATCGTACTTGGTGGGACCCCGTCTACATGGCTTTTGCAACCAAACCAAAACAATTTGTTTTTATGGCAAAAAAAGAACTCTTTGCAAATCGTATCTTTGGGTGGTGGATTCGTATGTGCGGTGCCTTCCCTATCGATCGTGAAAATCCAAGTTCTTCTGCCATCAAATATCCAATCAATGTCCTTAAAAAGAGCAATCGCTCACTGATTATGTTCCCAAGTGGTAGTCGCCATTCCAACGATGTTAAGGGTGGTGTTGCTCTGATTGCGAAAATGGCTAAGGTTCGTATTGTGCCAGTTACTTATACTGGACCTATGACTCTAAAAGGACTCATCAGCCGCGAGCGAATTGATATGAATTTTGGAAATCCTATTGATATCTCAGACATTAAAAAGATGAATGATGAGGGAATTGAGATGGTTGCAGATCGCATCCAATCTGAGTTTCAACGCCTGGATGAGGAAACAAAAGAGTGGCACAACAATAAAAAACCAAACCCACTGTGGTGGCTCATCCGTATCCCGGCCTTGATCCTCGCAATTGTAATCGGAATTCTGACAATCCTCTTTACCTTTGTTGCAAGTTTTGTTTGGAATCCAGATAAAAAGAGAGAGCAATTACAATAATCGAATCTCCACAAGCTCAAGTTTCTTACTTGGGCTTTTCCAATGAGTTAAGCTACTAATTAGCATATTGACAAAAGCTTCAATCTATAGTATACTTTCAAAGTAAGCTGATTTAGCTCAGTAGGCAGAGCGCATCCATGGTAAGGATGAGGTCGCCGGTTCGATCCCGGCAATTAGCATCATTCATCAGTTCCTATTTAAGGAGCTGTTTTTTTCTTGACAAAGTATTGGTCTCTATAGTAAAATAAAGGCTGCGATGAGTCGATATGTAGCGAAAGCTACAATTGCGCAAAGGAGGTCATAACGCAGGAGCGGACCTTGAGAAATTGTGTGAACCAGTTTCTCTCATGGAGATGCCTCTCACACTCTCTGGTTTTCCAGAGAGTTTTTTCTTGTCCTAAACGAATGGGGTTCTGGACCTTATGAAACAAAAAAAGACCTATCACACAAGCTGGAAAGCTTGATATGATAGGTTTTTAATGTCAGATTAACGTACTGTGCGGATACGCATTGTGTTAGTACGAACTGCTTCTCCAAGTGGCACACCTGCAACGATAACGATGTCGTCACCAGATTGTACAAGGCCTGCTTCAACTGCTTTACGTTCAGCAATTTCAAACATGTCATCAGTTGATGATGGAGCTTCTGTCAACATTGGGATAACACCCCAGTTCAACATCAAACCACGTTCTGTCAATTCGTCAAATGTCAATGCCAAGATGTCAGCATTTGGACGGTATTTAGAGATCAAACGTGCTGTATGACCAGTCTTAGTCAACGTTACAACCAATTTAATATCCATTGAGTTTGTAGCGTCTTTAACTGCTGAAGCCATAACTTCTGTTTTAGAGTTACGTTCAAATGAATCTGAGTTCAAACGTCCGTATTCATTAAGAAGAGTTTGAGCGTTCTTGTCGATTGTTGCCATTGTACGGACAGACTCAAGTGGGTATTTACCGTTTGCTGACTCACCTGAAAGCATAGTCGCGTCAGTTCCGTCGATAACAGCGTTAAATACGTCTGATACTTCTGAACGAGTTGCACGTGGTTTTTCAGTCATTGTTTCAAGCATGTTTGTTGCAGTGATAACAACTTTACCAGCAGCATTCACTTTTGTGATGATCATTTTTTGGTAAACTGGAACCATTTCGAATGGTACTTCGATACCCATGTCACCACGAGCGATCATGATACCGTCAGCAGCTTCAATGATTTCATCCAAGTTATCGATACCTTGTTGGTTTTCGATTTTAGCGAACAATTGAACGTGACCGTTACCAGTTTCTTCACAGATTGCACGAACTTCGTTCACGTCTTTAGCAGTACGTACGAATGAGATCGCGATGAAGTTGATACCTTGTTCAAGACCAAAACGAATATCATCGTTATCGCGTTCAGCAAGGGCTGGGAAAGGAATTTTAGTGTTAGGGATATTAACACCTTTTTGTTTAGCAATGATACCATCGTTTTCAACTTTAACAACAAATTCACGGTTAGCAGCATCTTTTTCAACAACGCGAAGACCAAGCTTACCATCATCAACCAATACTTGATGACCAACTTCAACATCATCAAAAATATCAAGTGCACCAGCTACGTTCAATGCAATGACATCACGAGTTGATTTGATACCTTGTTTAGTTGCAACACGGATTGTTTCACCAGTTTTGTATGAATATTCTTTAGCTTCACCTTCAAACAATTCAGTACGAATTTCTGGTCCCTTTGTATCAAGAAGGAAACCAACTTTTTTACCTGCAAGTTTTTCAGCAAGTTTTACAGTTGCCATACGTTCACCTTGTTCTTGGTGGTCACCGTGTGAGAAGTTGAAACGGAAAGTGTTAGCTCCTGCTTCAATCAATTGAGCAATGTTTTTTGCTGATGCTTCAACATCAAGCTTTTCACCCCAATATCCGTCTTCACCGAATTTTTTACCACCGCGGATTTCAACCGCAGGACCTAAAGTTGCAACGATTTTTACACGTTTGTTCATGATTATGAAACTCCTTTATTTTTTAGACCTTTTAGGTCTGATTAACTAAGTTAATGAAAGTAAATTAGGACAAGCTCTTATTCAATTTGGCTAGTTCTAAGTCAGCCTTGTGAGGATTGTTGACAACAATCTTACCGTCAGCTGTTAGGCTAAACAAAGCTCCCTCTTCTGCTGTACCAAGAATTGGATTTTCAACCATTTTTTCGTTTCGGATACCCACAGCGACACCACCGATTCCTTGCTTAAGGAGTTTAACAGCGTGTGCACCCATGCGTGAAGCCAATACACGGTCACGAGCAGTTGGTGAGCCACCACGTTGGATATGACCAAGTTCGGTTACACGAAGGTCGCTTGTATCTCCAGCTTCTTTTAGTTTTTGACCAAATTCAGCCGCTGACATAACACCTTCTGCTAAAACGATAATGTTGTGTTTTTTACCGTGTTCATATCCAGCTTTGATACTTGCTACGATGTCTTCCATCTTGAAGCCTTCTTCAGGAATGATGATTTCGTCAGCACCTGTTGCGATACCTGCCCAAAGAGCAATATCACCAGCGTTACGTCCCATTACTTCAACAACAAAAGTACGACGGTGACTTGATGATGTATCACGAATCTTATCGATTGCATCCATAGCAGTTGTTACTGCAGTATCAAATCCGATTGTAAAGTCAGTACCTACGATATCGTTATCGATTGTTCCAGGAAGTCCAATAGCAGGGAATCCATGCTCAGTCAAGCGCATAGCTCCATGATAAGAACCATCACCACCAATAACTACGACACCTTCGATACCGTGTTTTTTCAATTGCTCAATCCCTTTAAGTTGACCTTCGAGTTTCGCAAACTCAGGGTAACGAGCAGAGTGAAGGAAAGTACCACCACGTGAAATGATGTCTCCTACTGAAGCAGCATCAAGTGGATAAATTTCACCAGCAACCATACCAGCATATCCATCATAGATACCAAAAACTTCCATTCCTTCTGAGATTGCTTGACGAACAACTGCACGAATGGCAGCATTCATACCGGGGGCGTCCCCACCACTAGTCAAAACAGCAATACGTTTCATTTGGTTTTGCTCCTTTTTCTTTTAACATTCTAACTGATTATACCATATTTAAAGTTAAAATTCTTTTATTTTCATTGATTTTTAACGATAAATCGTTTTCATGACAATTTGTTTTAAAGATTCTTGTAAGCTCGTATCTTTTGTAACCATATAACCAGGCAAAAGAACATTTTTTTGTTCATTTTCATATCGAATGACAACAGGGATTTGTCCCTTATATTGTTCTAAAATATGATAAATTTCAGAGTCGTGATCATGATTGGCAACTTGAATCCAAAAACGTTCACTCACTGCCTCTTTTAGATTATTCAAAACTAATTGAAGACGTCCGTCCCTAGCCTGAACTTTTCCGTTTAGATAATAGAAACTACCTTCGTGTAAGAGATTTTTAAATTGGCGATACTGATTCGAAAAAACAGTAACCTCCAGATTTGTTTTACTATCACTGACTTTCAAAAAGGCCATGTTTTCACCTTTTTTAGTTCGGATCACACGAATGGATTGTATCTCAACGAGCACTGTAGCTGTCTGACCTTCGGAAAGTTCAGATAGACTCACAATTGGATACAAAGGATTCTTTGCTAGGGATATCAATGGGTGTTGGCTGATTCCAACTCCTAACCATTCCTGCTCTTTTTGAAATTTCTCAATATTTGAAAAATCCTCTGTATCTGTCCAACTATAGCTAGAATCTGCAAAGAGGCTACCTAACTCTTCTACAAAGATAAATAGAGTTAGTAGGTTGGTTAAGATTTTTTGACGATTTTTCTCAAAGTTATCAAACAAACCAACTTCTACCAGAGGATTTAATAAACTCTCCTTTTGATAATTTTTGGGCAATCGGGTGATAAAATCTTCAACACTAGAAAATGGACGATTCTCTATAATCCAATAGGCAAAATCACGAGGCATTCCCTTAATGCTCTTAAGACCTAAATGAATTGTCTTATCTGCTAACTTATCTTGAAATGGAATCGTATTGATAGAAAGCGGGGCTAATTCAAAGCCCATTTCAAGCGCATCGAAAATATAATCTCCACTCGCATAGTTCAACATCACTTGGTAGAAAATTGATGGGTAATGTGTTTTGAAATAAGCAAGCTGAAAAGCTAAAGCTGCATAAGCATAAGCATGCGAACGGTTAAAACCATAACCAGCAAATTTCTCCATGACAGCAAAGACTTCTTGAGCCTGTTCTTTTCCATACCCTTTTTCGAGTGCACCTTGGATAAAACTCTCCTCCATCCGATGCATCTCTGCAGCATTCTTTTTCCCCATGGCACGACGCAAAATATCGGCTTTCCCAAGGCTAAAGCCAGCATAACGCTGAGCTACCTGCATCACCTGTTCTTGATAAAGCATGATACCATAAGTTGGGGCTAAGATATCTTCTAAGACTGGGTCAAGAACTGTCACTTTTTCTTTGCCGTGTTTTCTGGCTACAAAGTTATCGATATAATCGCTCGCACCTGGTCGGTTCAAGGAGGTCGTCGCCACTACTTCTTCAAAATTTTGTGGCTTCACTCGTTTCAATAAGCGTATAGCTCCAGGCTGCTCAAACTGAAAGATCCCCTTGGTCTTACCAGCTGCGAAGAGGGCTAAGGTTGCCTTATCCTCAAGATCAATATCCTCAATTTTTAGTGAAATCCCTTGAGTTTCAAATAAGAGCTCTTGCATTTTTTGAGCAAAGGTTAAGTTGCGTAGACCCAAGAAATCCATCTTGAGCAGGCCATTTCCTTCAACGCCATGAGCATCATACTGGGTAATGAGCATATCTTCCCCATACTTGAGAGGAATGTAATCTGTTAGATTTTTGTCACTAATAACGACTCCAGCAGCATGGATAGAAGTTTGTCGTGGATAGCCTTCTATCTTTTTAGCAATAGAGAAGGCCTTTTGGTACTCAATCTTACTTTGAATGAGTTGTCTAAAACCTAGATTCCCTTCATAGGCTGTCGTTAGAGTATCTTTAGAACCTATTTTTTTTGTAATAGCTGTCAACTCATACTCAGGCACGCCATAACGTTTGAAGACATCTCGGATGGCTTGCTTGGCTCCAAAGGTCGAGTAAGTGACAATCTGCGCAGCATGGATACTACCATAACGATCACGAACATAGCGAATAAACTCTGGACGATAGATATCTGGAATATCAATATCGATATCTGGCATGGTGTAGCGTTCACGATTCAAGAAGCGTTCAAAGATAAGATTCTTAGCTACAGGATCAATTCCAGTGATATCTAGGGCGTAGGCTACTAAACTTCCAACTGCGGATCCGCGTCCCATCCCCATATAATAACCTTGAGAACGGCCAAAACGTAAGAGATCCCAAACAACCAAGAAATAGTCATCGAATCCCATATCATGAATCACAGACAGTTCTTCTTCTAAACGAACCTGATAAACCTGATTCCATAATCCTTTCTGTTCCAAGCCCTTGATAGCTCTTTCCCGAAGTTCTTCAACAGCAGGTCTCTCTGGATTGAAACGTGGAAGCTTGAGACTACTATCAATCTCGTAGGAAGTATCCTTGACCAATCTTTCAAGATTATCCAGTGCGATTGGGAACTTCTCTAGAAAAACCTGTTCAAGACGTTCTGCAGGCAAAAACAAGCCCTGTTGAGATTGAACATCAACCTCTCTCAAGGTCACGTTCTCTTTAATCGCTTTAAGCATCTGGAGAGCTTCTAAATCCTCAGATTCGAAAGAGTTAACACGATAAAGAGGGAGAATGGGGTGAGAAACATTCAATTGAGGTGTATCTGGATACACTCCGATATAGTAGTCATGCCCTAAGTCCAAGGAATCAACTTCAGGATAGTAAGGAACAATGACACAAATATCTTCAAGATAGGAAGAGAAATCAGCCCATTCTTTTTTACCTGTCATCTTTAAAGACGACAGCTTCATCAGGTTTCGATAACCATGGTTTGAGAGGGCTAGAAAACGTAGATTGAGCACTTCTTCTTTATGATAAACTGTCATCTCAAGACCCAGTAAAGGCTGGATCCCCTGTTTTTGGCACTCTTTGATGAAATAATAGGCTCCATAGAGATTGTCTTCATCCATGATTCCAAGCGATGAATAGCCATATTCCTTCCCAAGGCTGACATATCTCTTGATTGAAACCATACTCTCCATGAAACTATAGACAGTTTTCGTATCCAGTTGGGCAATCATTCTTTCTCACCTCCCTTTTTCTTTTTCTATTATACCATTTTAAAAAATAGAAACACAATTTCTTTCTAATCATTAAACTAAAAAACCACAGCCTTAAAGGCTATGGTTTTATGATATGAAATAAGTTCGAAGAAGAGTTGCGCCTAGCTTTTTTAACTTAGTTACTTGTATCTTTCGTTAAAAATATCCCGATTAGAACTAGGACTAGTGAGAGATAAGGGAAAACCCTAAACATCTGCCAATCCGGATCGAATGCTAAGAGTCCTGAAAGCAAATAAAATCCTGCACTCGTATACAAGACGGTTTTATTTACTTTCTTGATTCCTACCCCAGTTAAGACAGTTGCTATAGCGTAAGCAATTAAATTAGGACCTAGAAAAATCAAGAATACAAATCCCCATGGAGCAGTAAATAAAGCAAGAGATATAAATAGAAGAATATAGGTAAGTGCCAAATAAAATGAGAAAGAAAGAAGAGTCGACGCTTTCTTAACTGCTTTTGGACCATTCTTCATATCTTTCACCAAATTATTTTCTACAATTAGTTTATCTTCTTCTTTGTTTAGCTCTACATTTGAATTTTGGTCTGACATTTGTTTCTCCCACTAATTTGTTTAATTATTTTTATTATATCTCAATTTGTCACATTAAGCTAGACAGAAAAAGCCACTTATGTTAGCCTCAGATAAACTACAACATTTATCTGAAAGAAACTAACATAAATGACCTACACTACTCCCTATCAAGTTTTTTTGAGTCAGGTGAGATTGCCTAGCTCAATTTGACAAATGAGGAATTTTTCTTATTTTTCACGAATCACTTCTACCTTGTATCCATCTGGATCTTTAACAAAGTAATAGTTAGGTTGAGTTCCTGGAAGTCCATTTGGATTCGTCACTTCATAGCCTTTATCACTGTGTTCTTTATGAAGAGCCTCAAGGTCAGGTGTGCTTAGAGCGATGTGAGCAAAACCGTCCCCCACAACATAAGGTCCGTGATCGTAGTTGTAGGTCAACTCCAATTCATAATCATCGCCATCAAGACCTAGATAAACAATGGTAAAAGCGTGTTCTGGGAAGTCCAGACGACGCAATTCCTTAAATCCAAAAGCATCTTGATAAAAAGCAATTGATTTTTCAAGATTTTCTACTCGCAAGCAAGTGTGTAACATTTTTGAAGCCATTTTTTCTCCTTTGTTTAAAAAAGACTGGAACAAACTTGCACCAGTCTTATGAATAATTATTTACCAAGTTTTGCTTTGGCTGCATCTGCAAGAGCTGTGAAAGCTGCTGCATCGTTAACAGCTAAGTCAGCAAGCATTTTACGGTTTACTTCGATCTCAGCCAATTTCAAACCATGCATCAATTGTGAGTATGAAAGTCCGTTCAAACGAGCTGCCGCATTGATACGTGTAATCCACAATTTGCGGAAGTCACGTTTCTTTTGACGACGGTCACGGTATGCATAGTAGTAAGAGTTCATTACTTGTTCTTTTGCAGTACGGAACAAGATGTGTTTAGCTCCATAGTAACCTTTTGCTAATTTTAAAATACGTTTACGACGTTTGCGTGATACAACGCCACCTTTAACACGTGCCATTTATATTTCCTCCAATATTTCCTAGAATTATTAACTTACAAATACGCGATTATTTCAAGCGAGTAAGCATTGCTTTGATACGTTTGAAATCTCCTGCATGCACCATAGATGCTTTACGAAGATGACGACGTTGTTTCTTAGTTTTTCCGTGGAAACGGTGAGAAGTGTAAGCACGGAAACGTTTAAGTCCACCAGAACCTGTACGTTTGAAACGTTTAGCTGATGCGCGGTGTGTTTTTTGTTTTGGCATGATATTTTCTCCTTTTTTTAACTTTCTGACAGATTATTTCTTGTCAGTTGCTGGGGCCAACTGCATGAACATTTGACGACCATCCATTTTAGCACGTTGTTCGATGATAGCAATATCTTGAGTTGCTTCAGCGAAATCGGCTAAAACTTTTGCTCCAATCTCTTTATGGGTAATCATACGACCCTTAAAGCGAATGGAAACCTTCACTTTGTTCCCTTTTTCAAGGAACTTGCGAGCACTGCGAAGTTTCGTATCGAAATCCCCCTTATCAATAACTGGGCTCAATCGAACTTCTTTCACGGTCACAACGCTTTGTTTTTTGCGTTGTTCTTTTTGTTTCTTCTGGTACTCAAATTTGAACTTACCGTAGTCCATAATTTTCGCAACAGGAGGTTTAGCTTGAGGTTGAATGAGAACCAAGTCCACATTAGCGTCATCCGCAAGTGCTTGCGCTTCACCAAGTGGTTTGATACCCAATTGTTCGCCCTCAAGACCGATTAAGCGAACTTCACGTACACGAATTTCATCATTGATGAATAAGTCTTGCTTTGCTATGGTTTTCACCTCTTTTTTTATTTTAGAGAAAAACAAGAGCGGACTTGCTAACGCAAATCCGCTCTACATGATTATAGTTCATTTCTGAAACTTGATCTGTAGGGGCCAGACAACGTTAGTCGCAAGGCGAGAAGTTCTCACTTCTGCTTTTCTCATCTTGTATATGATATCAAGTTTTTCCCTACTTGTCAAGATAAAAATAATCTTTTTTAATTTTTTTCTAATATTTGAATTTAATTTCAACTATTGGTTACGAGAATAGTATATCTCATGTGGTTTTACATGATTCCCTAGTAACTCAGAGACTGTAACAAAGCTATACCCTTGTCCCTGCAAATATTCAATAACTTTTGGCAATGAGTTAACAGATGTTTGATGGATATCGTGCATAAGGATAATAGAACCATCAGTCGTTTGACGTTGAATTTCTGTTAAAATAGCAGCTTCGTTTTTACTCTTCCAGTCTAAGCTATCTACATCCCACATGATAAAGCTCAAATCAAGGCTATTACGAATATCATCCGAAATAGCACCATATGGCGGACGCATCAATTTTGTACTCTTCCCGAGCACACTAGTGATTGCTGATTCTGTATCCGTAATTTGTTTCTTAGCATCTTCTAATGAGAGTTGTGTTAAAACTGGATGGTTCCAACTATGATTTCCTACTTCATGTCCCTCAGCCTGCATACGTTTGAGGATAGCTTCATTCCCACTGATATTTTGACCCATTACAAAGAAGGTTGCTTTGATTTTGTACTTAGCTAAGATATCTAAGGCTTGTGGAGTTGTTGTTGCATTTGGTCCATCATCAAAGGTTAAGGCTACAACTTTTTTATGTTTTTCTGCTTGAACTTTTTTATAAAGTTCAGCATCTTTCTCTGTTAGATAGGATGTTTGAATATAATCAAAGAAATCAGAAATAGGCATTGCTATTTCTTCTACATTAGTCATTGCTTTGACTGGATATAGAAGCAATTGACTATCTTTGTAAGCAAACTTCCAGCTTGACAATTCTGCAACTGAGAAATCAGCTGAAACTTGGTCAACAACTGATTGCTCTATTTTTTTATCTTGGAGATCTGACTTAACAGCCTCAAGGATTTTTTCCTTGGCTGTGGATGGGTCTGTAAAGAGTTGATCCAAGGTAAAGATAGAACCATCCTCTTTCAGATACAGCTGGTCTAAAGTAGTATTTTCTAATTCGACTACATTAGAATTTGCCAAGTCATAGGCTTGTTTTTTTATCAAACGATTTTCAATCCCAGTTAAAGAGGATTCCCCTTTTTCTGAGTAATAAAAAATTAACTGTTCTTTACCTTCTACTTTGTCAGTGATGTCTTTTACGATGATATCTTTGACAGAGGAAATAAGGCTGTCTCCTACTAGTGGATAATAGGTGATGATTTCCGATTTCTCTTTGCGGAAATGTTCTTTTTGACTTCCTTGGGAGTAGGCTTCATCTTTTTCCTTCTTGAGACTCTCAATCTTCTGTTCAAAGGCTTGCTTGTTCAACACTTTATAGGTAATCACACTACCGAGTGCTAGCATTGTGAAAAACAAAAGCAAGACAAGAATGCCAAGTTTTTTATTGTTTTTCTTCTTTACTTTATTCTGGGGTAATCTCTTTTTTGTCATAGTCTTATCATATCAAATATGAGCTATAATTTCAATGAAAACATGGCACAAAAAGATTTAAAATAGGTAAAGAAAAGTAAAAGAACCCTAGAAAAATCTAGGATTCTTTTATAAATTAGAAACGAATACTTTCTCTTGTTTTTTCATAAGAAGTAACGAAGCGATTGGTAACACCAGGCTCAGCAACTTCTAATGCTTGAGAGATTTTTTCGAAAGATGCTTGATAATCAAATGTTGTTTCAAAGATATTCAAAGCTTCTTGGAAAGCTTGTTGAATACGATCATCAAATGATCTGTAACGGTTCGAATATTGAAGCAATTGTTCTGTCAATGTTGCATTTTGAACGATACTGTATGTTTCTTCTTCTAACATATTCATATCATTTGTCGCAATCTCAAGGATGCGATTCACAGATTCGATATTCACTTGCGCTTGTTCCAGCTCAGCCATCAAGTCTTCTGTACTGTGACTTGCATCAAAGAAGAGCTTCAAGAATTTTTGTGGAATTCCTGGAAGATTTCTCTTCTCCATGTAGCGTTTAATCGTATGCAGACGGTTGACATATACATTTGCTTTTTGACGAGCATTGATGTCATCTTTTTCAATTTTAACGAGACGTTCACTAACACCGATTTGGTCATCTTCAATATCTTTTAATGTAGATTGGAGATTTTCCAAACGTTCTTGTAAGACAGAATATGCTTCTGAAACTTCTGACTCTGCATGAGTCATTTCTTCAATAGTAGCATTCAAGGCTGAGATATCAGCTTGAAGACGACGAACTCGATTCACATCGCTTTCTGAAATCAAATAGGTTTTCCCAAGACGTTCGATATCTTTAACTAGTACCTGATTGTTTTCTTTCAAGTGTTTAAGATAGGTAGGAAGGGTAGTTACCAATTTCTCAAAAGCTTTATGTGCTTTAATTTCACGTGTAAAAATATCATAAAGTGCATTGATTTCTTCTTGGATTTGAGTGTTTTCATACTCTGCATTATCCAACTCCAATGTACGGATATTTTCGTGATTATTCTTCAAGGCTTTATAGAGAAGTTGAAGACGAGATTCGATATCAGTTTCTACAAAATGGTAGTTTTCATCTAAAAGCTTGCGGTAACCAGCTTCTAAATCTTCAAGTTGTTCTGGCAATTCAGTAGTAAGCTTATTGACAATCGCTGGAATTCTTTCAACGATATGTGTCAAAGCTAAAATATGATTTTCAACGTTATCTAAAATCCCTGCTGCTTCAACCGGATCTCCCGAAGAATTCAAGGTTACAAATTGAGAAAACTCAGATTGGATGTTCTCCAATTGTTTTTCAATTTCTGGAAGAGCTTGACCATACTTTTCAGAATCTTCAGCTACAGTGTTTTGTAGTTTCTCAAATAAATCTAGGGCATGCAGAACACGTCCACTATTTTTTGATTCTTGTTTTTCCAAATCAGACAAGGCATTACGAATTGCTGCAATATCTTCTTCAACAAGTTCAATCTGACTTTCAATTTGATCAATCTGGTGCTTAGCTTTCAAGAAACGGAATGAGCTATTGTAACCTTCAGCTTCAAAGAGGTTATTTTCAATATCCGCAAATGAGTTAAGAGATAAATCAACCCATTTTTGGTTCCATTCTCTAAAAGCAATCTGACTTTGACCGATCAGATGCATGTTTTTTACAACCTCTACCTCATCATTAACAGGAAGGTTATATAGTTCTTCTTTTCTTTCTTCTAAAGCTGCAAGTCTACTCTCATTTCGTTTACGTAGCAAAATTGCTACTGCAAAAGCAATAAGAAGCAGGACTGCAATTCCAATCAAAGTAATAATCAACTGATTATTTGACATATCAAACTCCTTTTATACATGACACAATTGTAATGATTATATCAT
The DNA here is from genome assembly GCF_946902905.1 of Streptococcus sp. Marseille-Q6470. Classification (NCBI taxonomy): domain Bacteria; kingdom Bacillati; phylum Bacillota; class Bacilli; order Lactobacillales; family Streptococcaceae; genus Streptococcus; species Streptococcus sp. Marseille-Q6470. Next base: position 41,949 of record NZ_OX336385.1, on the reverse strand, counting down.
ATTTTTCAAACATTGGGAACTATTTCCCAATATTTTTATACGTCAAGAGTACTGTAAACAGCGTTTTCTTCGATAAATTCTCGACGTGGTTCAACTCGATCACCCATGAGCATATCAAAAATCTTATCTGCTTCTGCTGCGTCATCTACTGATACACGAGCCATGAGACGATGTTCAGGATTCATCGTAGTTTCCCAAAGTTGGTGGTCATCCATCTCTCCAAGACCTTTATAACGTTGAATGGTTGGTTTGGAACGACCTTCGCTGTAGCGAGCCAAGGCTTCTTGTAGGCGGACTTCTTGGTCTGCGCCAGGTTGAATATATTCCTTAATCTCACTACCAACTTTGACACCGTAAATTGGTGGTTGAGCGATATAAACATAACCAGCCTCTAGAACGGGTTTCATATAGCGATAAATCAGAGTTAACAAGAGAGTACGAATATGGGCTCCATCGACATCGGCATCTGTCATGATAACCAGTTTTTGATAGCGAGCTTTGCTAACATCGAACTCAGCGCCAAATCCTGTTCCCATAGCTGTGAAAAGACTACGAATCTCCTCATTAGCTAAAATCTTATCCATGCTCGCTTTTTCAACGTTAAGGATTTTACCACGAATTGGTAAGATGGCTTGGAACTCACGATTGCGTCCTGATTTTGCAGAACCTCCTGCAGAGTCTCCTTCGACGATGAAAAGTTCAGTTTCAGCTGGATTGTTTGATGAACAGTCCGCTAATTTTCCTGGAAGATTTGAAATTTCTAAACCAGATTTCTTACGTGTAACTTCACGCGCACGTTTGGCAGCAACACGCGCTTTCGCAGCCAAAATCCCTTTTTCTACGATGCGTTTAGCAATCTGTGGATTTTCCAGAAGGAAGTCAGAAAATGCATCGCTAAAGAGGCGATTCGTGATCTTCACAACTTCACTATTTCCAAGTTTAGTCTTGGTTTGTCCTTCAAATTGTGGGTTTGGATGTTTAACAGAAATAACGGCAGTTAAACCTTCACGGACATCTTCCCCTGTGAGGTTGTCTTCATTGTCTTTGAGAAGTTTATTTTTACGAGCGTAGTCGTTAATAACACGAGTTAATGCTGTACGGAAACCTTGTTCGTGTGTTCCACCTTCATGGGTATGAATATTGTTAGCGAAACTCATGACATTCTCGTGGTAACCCGTTGTGTACTGCATCGCAACTTCTACTGTGATGTCATCCATTTCACCATCTGTGTAGATTGGAGTTTCAAAGATAACATCCTTGTTTTCATTGATGTACTCAACGTAGCTTGCAATCCCACCTTCGTAGTGATAACGCTTAGTTTGTTCCAATCCTTCACGTTTATCCGTGATGGAAATTTGAAGACCGCGATTCAAAAAGGCTAACTCTTGAATCCGTTTATTTAATTTATCAAAGTCAAATGTCGTTGTCTCTGTAAAAATTTCTGGGTCTGGAGTGAAGTGAACGATTGTCCCTGTTTTATCTGTATCTCCAATCACCTCGAGATCCGCTACAACATGACCGCGACGGTATTCTTGGTAATAAATCTTACCGTTTTTATGAACCCGAACATCCAACTGTGTTGAAAGAGCATTTACAACGGATGAACCTACACCGTGCAATCCACCTGACACCTTGTATCCGCCACCGCCGAATTTCCCTCCGGCGTGAAGAACAGTAAAGACTGTTTCAACGGCAGGGCGTCCTGTTTTTTCTTGGATATCAACCGGAATACCACGCCCATCATCGACAACTGTAATCGAATCATCTGGTTCAATAAAGACCTCGATATGACTAGCAAATCCTGCTAGAGCCTCATCGATAGAATTATCTACAATTTCCCAGACTAGATGGTGAAGGCCTTCTTTGGAAGTTGATCCAATATACATCCCTGGACGCATACGAACGGCTTCCAGACCTTCCAAAACTTGAATTTGACTGGCATCATAATCTTGTGCCTGTTGGTTTTTAATATCTTCTGTCATTTTTCCCCTTTTTCTTACATGTCTATTGCTTGTTTTAAGGCTACAACGTCCTCAAAGAGATAGGCATCTAAGCCTGCAGTATGTCCTGCTTCTACATCAATGGCACGGTCACCAATGACTAGACCTGATGTAATATGATACTTATCACGTAAATAAATCATCGACTCAGGATCAGGCTTGCGTTTAAACCCTGAACTAGCCGTCACTACTTCTGTAAAGTATGGGGCTATCTTGGTTTTCGATAGAATTTCCAACACTTGATCATTTCGATGAGAAACCAAGAAGTTACGACCACCTTGGTCCCAAATGTTTTCTAAAAGAGTAGGGATCCCATCAAACAAAACAGGATGCTCGAGCTCTCGGGCTTCATTTTCCTTATATTTCTCAAGAAAGTTTTCAATACCTGGAGCATACTTTTCGATGGCAAAGGCAGTCGAAACCTTCAAGGCTTCGTATACACTGTCGTGATCCTGCTCAATTCCAAACTCTGCTAAGGTTTCTACAAAAGCTGCTGTAGAAGTCTCATAATTATCAAGCAGAGTACCACCTAAATCCCAGATGTAATCGTGATATTTCATACCCCTCATTATAGCATTTTTTTATGAAAAAAGCGATGTTTAGCTTGATTTTGACCTTAAAAAAGAGAAGAATCTTCTCAAGTAAGAAAGATCCTTCTCAGTTTCTTTATTATTTTTCAAATACGTCTGTATAGAGCATCCCATTTCTCAGAGATTCCGCATCTCCGCCAAGCGTATCAACTAAGTGATAGGCAAAAGCCAAAGCTGTTGCTGGACCACGGCTCGTAATGATATTGCCATCTACAACGACTGTTTCTTTATGGTAGTGACCGTTAGCAATTTGTTCTTGAACACCATCGTAGCAAGTGAAGTTTTTTCCTTCAAGTAGACCTGCCCGATTTAAAGCAATTGGTGCTGCACAAATGGCTGCTAGCTTTTTCCCACCTTGATTACATTTTTGGAGTTCAGAGATTAGCGACTCATTGTCCCTCAAGTGGGCAGAACCAGGCATACCTCCTGGAAGTACAATCATGTCATAATTAGATAAATCACCGTTAAACACCTGATCAGCTTGAACTTGAATAGCATGTGAACCTGTCACTTTTTCATCAAATCCGACCATATGACAGGTAATATTTGCACGACGCAAGACATCTACGACTGTTAGGGCTTCGATTTCTTCAAAGCCGTTTGCTAGAATAACTGCAACTTTAGGCATAGCAACCTCCTTATTTCACTTTCTTCAGGACAACCTTTTTACGTTTAAATCTTGTTCGACCACTCTTTTCATCAGCTAGGTGTGTTTGATAACTCATAGACAAAAGCAGTCCAACACCAATGAGATTACTGATAATGGCTGATCCCCCTTGGGAAATAAAGGGCAAAGGAATCCCCGTAAGAGGAAGGAGTCCTGTGACGGCACCAATGTTCTCAAAGATGTGGAACAAGAGCATCATGATAAATCCTGTAGAGATATAGGTGTAAAATTGATTGTTAGATTTGAGGGTTATCTTTAACATACGATAGATGAGGAGCAGATAAAGTGCAATCACTACAACTGAACCAATAAAACCGAAATCTTCAGCGATAACTGTAAAAATCATGTCACTCTCACGGACTGGAATGAGCAGATTGGACACGTTAAAACCTTGACCGAATACTCCACCACTACCGATGGCAATTTGACCTTGAGCCTGTTGATAGGTAGTTGTTTGAGCATAATCAAAGGGATTGAGCCAAGCCAAGATACGATTAATCTGATAAGTCGGCATGCCAATTTGGTGCAGAAAGGCACGCCCATCTTTTGTAATGAAGATGGCTAAAAATCCTGTAATCGCCGACACAACTGCTACAAAAATTGGAATGATAATTTTCCAAGAAACACCTGACAACAAGACAAGACCTGCAAAGATCGCAACAAAAACCATTGCCGTTCCAAGGTCACTTTGTAATGCCAGTAACACTAAAACTGGGATCGTAAATATGATCATCCAAAGAATCAAAAGGAAATCTAAACCGATGGTCCGTGTTTTGTCCTTGTGTTTTTTAGTGAAGGTTACAATCACATAAGCCAGCATCAAGATGTAAGATATCTTCATGAATTCGGATGGTTGAAAAAGTGTATAACCACCGATTGATACCCAGTTTTTAGCACCTGTTGCTGCAACTAAACTTGGATTATAGAAGACCAAGGGCAGAATCATCAGGGCAAGACCTAGACCGTAGAGATAAGGAGTAGACTGCCATAAAAATTTTGTGTTAAAAAACATGACTACAAAACTGAAGATAATCCCTAGGGCTATCCATGCCAGTTGCTGTCCAAGTATAGGCCAAACATTGTTTGGGTAGTCATGACTAACTGCTATATAAATCGCTACAACTCCAATCACCAATAAACAAAACACTGGTAATATTAAACTATAATCGACCCTAGAGTCGAATGAACGTTTCATAACGGCCTCCTTCATTCTTTCTGGTATTCATTTCATTGTTTCTTTAAAAAATCTTGAACGTTGACAAATACTTGCTCTCGGCTAATGTTCCTTACTCGACTAGTGCGAGACAGAGCCTTGCTGATTTGTTTGCCATATCGTTTACTTGACATACGGCTATCTAAAATCAAAACTGCGGAGCGTTGACCAACTCGGCGCATGGTCCTACCTATCGCTTGCTTGAGACGAATAATCGCCATAGGAAGTTGGTAATCATAAAAAGGATTCTTCCCTTCAAGACGGAGTTCTTGATTCATCTTTTTAGTAAAGGGATCCTCTGGATTTTGGAAAGGCAAACGTGTCACCACTTCTATCACTTGAGGATGTCTTGAAAAATCAACACCTTCCCAGAAACTTCCGGCGCCAAGTAAGAGTTCACGCTCTCCTTTTTCAAAGCGTTTTTTCAATTGAGCTGGTTCCCCATGCTTATATTGGGCTAAATGGGGAATTCTTAAGGCATCAGATACCTGCAACAATAAATCTTTTGCAGTAAATAAGACTAAAATCGGTTCTTCAAGGTAGGACAAATCTTCTAGAACTTCCACAACTGCTTGTGCATATTCCTCAAGCGAAACTTCAGTCACCAATGGAAAATCATTCACCAAGAAAATTTCCTGATTTTCCTGAAACTGTTCATCTAGGTAAGAAATATTTGCTTGCGGGAATCCTAACAATTCTGGCAAAGAAACTCTGCTACTAATTTCAAGGGTTGCAGAGATTCCGAGAAGCTGACAGGATTCTGGAAATATCTGAGAAAATAGCAAACGCTGATTGCGACTAGAAGTTATTTCAACCTTCTTACTAGACACATCTGAAGTCGATAACCAAAATTCTCCCTCAGATGCAAAAAACTTCTGATAATCTTTAAATTCTGGTAAATTCAACTCAGAAAAATCTTGTCGGAGCTTATCAATGCTACTAGCTGGACACAGCTTACGTTTACCAGATAGAAACTGATCAAGTAGGTAAGAAATTTCAAAACGAATACTTTCTAGCAAGCGTCTTTTAAGCATACCTTCTTCCCTTGATAGAGCTTGGTCTAATTGTTCTAGCAAATCTGTAAGCAAATACGTTTTTCGAGAAAGATTTTCCAAGGTCAACAAGATTTTCTGGGCTTCATCCAAAATCAAGAAACGTCCCTCTAAAAGACTTGGATCATCTTCAAGTCGAGTAACGAGGTAAGCATGATTGGTCACTAGCAACTTACAAGAACGCGCTTTTTCCTGACCACGTCTCCAAAAATCCTCAAGCCAAAAGAGAGAATCTTTGTGAAGATTTCCATCATGAACCAAGTCTGGCAAAAATTGCTGGTAGCGATAAAGTTGACCAATTTCGTCTAAATCTCCAGTATCAGTCTCAGTCAACCAAACTAGGAGTTGCATCTTGAAACGAGTATACAAACGATTGGACTCTTCTTCCTCTAGCGACGCATGAAAGGCATCTAACTTCAAGTAATTCTGTGACCCTTTGAGACTGTGAATAGAGATATGGAAAATCTCTTCGAGTTTTTTAGCCTCCTCATGCATTACCTGATTTTGAAGGATTTTAGTTGGAACACTAAGTAGGATCCCCCCTTCATTCTCAAGAGACAAGGCTGGCAGGAGATAGCCATAGGTTTTTCCAATCCCAGTTTGAGCCTGAATAAAAGAAGTGTCTTCCCCTTGCAAGCACTCTTGAACCTTTTGTGCGAAGCGTTCTTGCAAGTTTCTCTCCTCCAACCCTAGCAAGGCAATATTGGTTTGGAAATCTTTAGATAGTTTTCGTGGAGAAAGGGCTGATTTTTCTTTTCTCAAAAATAGACCTTGCACCTCGACCAAGTCATGTTCAACTAAGAGAGACTGTTTTTGATAAACTTCCTCGATAACCATGTAAGATTCATACAACAGGCTATCTGACAAACTCAATAAGCGCTCCAACAAACCTTTTGGAAGTTGAAACATCTTTTGTCTCATACAAAGAAAGAGTTCTGCAGTTGCTTGGGCGTCAGAAAGGGCTGTATGAGCTTGCTCAAGTGGAATCCCCAACTCTTGGCAAAGAATACCAAGATTATACTTCTCAAGCTGAGGATAAAAGACTTGAGCCAACTCAACCGTATCGATACGAGGGGTGCGTAATTCATACCCTTCAAAAAATAGGAATTCTGCCAACAAATTGGCATCGAACTGAACATTGTGCGCAACAAAAATACCGTCTTTGACCAGTTCAAAAATCTTTCCAGCTACCTGGGAAAACTCTGGAGCCTTTGCTAAACGCTTGTCTGTCAAACCCGTTAATTCTTTGATATGAGAATCCAAGTGTTCATGAGGATTGACATCAGTAGCATATTGCTCAACAATCTCACCATCTTCAATGACTACAATTCCCACTTGGATGATTTTTGCCTTACTTCCGGTACTTGTAGCTTCTAAATCTACAACCACGTACCGATCATTTCTAAAATTCATCACTAAAAATTATATCAAAATTTACATCATTTGACACCCCTGAACTTTATTTGAAGAGTCAAGTTTCTTGCAAGATTTGAACAAAAATGATTGAATGGAATGGTAGAAAGGGAGGAAATTCATGAACCCATTGGATTTGTTTAATCAAGTAAAAGAACTCGTTGAGAAAAAAGACTTTTCTGCAGCAAAAACCTTTGTTGAAGAAAACAAGGATCAACTAGGGGGCTACCTTAGCCAAGCGCAAGCATTGGTTTCAGGCTCAGAAGGGCTTGACGGTCTTGTAGATAAGGTCAAAGGCCTCTTCTAATAGTCAAAAGACACCTGAAAAATTCAGGTGTCTTTTTGTATTTTCTTCATGAATTCAGGAATATGTTGACTAATCGTGGTTGGCAGAACTACAAAGTTATCCTCAGCTAGTTCTTGGGCAATTGCTGAATGCAGATATGTCGCTACCGTCACTCTTTCATAGAGACTAACTTGTGAGAATTGTCCAGCAAAGCCAGCAATCATCCCAGCCAGAGTATCCCCCATGCCCCCAGTCGCCTGATAGGGACCTCCAACCTCTAACTGATAAAAATCAGCTTGAGCTGCTTGCCAGATTCGAGTCGCAGGACCTTTTTGAACTAGAATCGTCCCTGAAGGAAAACTCTTCAAAGCCTCTCCTGTTTCCTCAGCTCCTTGAGAAGTCAAATCTAAGCCTGATAAGACTTGCCATTCCCTTTGATGTGGAGTTAAAACAAGCTGAGCTGTAGGAAATTTCATCCCCGTCTTAGCAAAAATCGATAGGGCACCACCATCCAGTATGAGTGCCTGGTCTTGAGTTAAATGATGAAAGACTGTTTGGAGAAGCTCTTCTCCACGCTCATCATCCACTAGTCCAGGGCCAACTAATACAATACTAGCTTTCTGCAACTGTTGCTCAAGTAATCGCTCATCATCAAGGCCAAAGGCCATAGCCTCAGGCAGATGGCTATGAAGAGCTGGAATATTCTCTTTATCCGTTGCTACTGTCACTAAACCTGCACCACTTCTAACCGCTCCCAAGGCAGCCATAATAATCGCTCCACCATAAGGATACGTCCCCCCAATCAAGAGAAGACGACCGTAGTCTCCCTTATGACTAGAACGAGGACGCTCGATGATCACTTTTTTTAGTAGAGCTTGATCAATGACTTTCATACACTACTCCTTCATGCTTGTTCCTACTTTCATTATACACCTCACTCCCCAATTAATAAAGGAGAAGACTATATAGTCTTCTCCTTATTTTATAATGATTAGCCTTTTAAGAATAGTGAGTTATGAGTCATTATTCTTCCTTGCGTTTCCCATTTAGGAATGCTGCTGATAAGGCTAGACTGAGACCTGCTAGGAAAATTGCTGTATCTGATTGACTTTCACCAGTTTCTGGAAGTCTTGCTGAGTCTGCTTTCCCTAAAGCTTGTTCAAGAACTTGTGAAGCCTGGGTCTGCTTAGCAGAAGCCTGAGTTTCTGAAGGTTTATCAGATAAACCTCGAATATCGGCAACAGGCTTGTCGATTGTTGGAGCTGCTTGATCTCCTGAGGTACCTAAAGGACCTGTGTATTCTGGGAGCTCGTTCTTATCTGCTTGCACAGCATTGACTCCACCCTTGAATACAGGCACTTCATTTTTAGCAGCTTCAACCCAATTAGCTCCGCCCTTGAACTCTGGAACTTCATTTTTAGCGGCTTCGACCCAATTAACTCCACCCTTGAACTCTGGAACTTCAACGATTGGGGCTGCTTGGTCACCTGCAGTACCGATAAAGCCGCTATATTCTGGGACTTCTACTACTGGGGCAGGATCCTCACCTACAGTTCCAATAGGGGCTGTGTATTCTGGAATTTCAAGAACAGGAGCCGGCTCATCACCCTTGCTACTTGTAACAAGTGCTTTTACTCCTACTTCAACAATTTGATCTTTTGCATCACTTGTTTCAGTGTGAACAATTTTACGACTTGTTCCTAAAACTTCGACATAGTCTACTTTTTCTCCATTTTTGCCTTCTGATACGATACGACGTTCATCTTTAGCTAAATCACTATTCTCACGAATAATTTCCTTAAATGGAATGACAGATTTCTCAACTTCCAGACTTGGACGATCTAAGACAAGAGCTTGATCATCTACTGCATGACTAGCTTCAGAACCAGCTTGGAAGTATAGACGATATTCTTTCACGAGACTACCATCTTTAGCAAGAAGTCGAACAAGTGTTGGAAGATTGTCTTGGCTTGACTCAACGACAGTCGCTACAGCATTACCACTTGTTTGGACAGTCACTTTTGGTTTCGCTCCATTTGAAGTCAATCGATATTCTGAAACAGTAGGATCAAAGTTTTCCAATGCTTTTCCAGCAACTGAAATAGTCACTGCAGGTGTTTCTGAATCACTTGCTTTAGCTGGAGAATAAGCACTAAACTCAACCATTGCGAGGCCATTAGTGGTTGATTTGCGAGTCATACGTGCGCGAATAGCGGTTGTCTGTATTGGATCAAAGGTAAATTCGATTGGTTTACCAGCCTCGATTGCGCTAGATGCCTTATAAGGAATTTCTTGCCAATTTTCTGCCTTGTTAAACGGATGATCCGCATTTTCCTCATAACGTGAAATAGTGCTTGGTTCAGAATATGTTGGTCCAACATATCTTTCGAGTACCATTGTCGCTGGTGCATCTGTACCACTGTCTTTGAAGAACTGAATGGCTACTTTTCCAACCGATTGAGGTGTAATCTGACCATTCTTCTTAAAGAGTACTCCTACAGATACCTCTTGGTCTTTTGGAGTACGAGACCAGTTGGTCCAACGTCCATCTTCATTAAATCGACCATCGTTGATATAGAAGATTCTATCATTAGAAGCGGCCTGGGTATCGTTTGTGGTAGAGGCAAAGGCTTTAGAGTCAGTCGCATTATTGCTTGCATTCTCTGAGATAACTTGATTTCCTCTTGCAAGAACTGTTACTTGCATCTTAGTTGTCAAGTCTGTTCCTAGAATATGACCAAGCACTTCAAAGGTGCCTTCTTGGTCTGTCGCATGTTCAGAGACTCCATCCCATTCTACGGCTAGTTTATCTGTCGTCCAATCTGTTTGTGATGGATAATAGACTGTCACTTCTGTAGGTAGTTGAAGCTTATCACCAACTTTTAATGTCACAGCACCATTTTCTGCAGCTGCTGGTTGTGTAGATTCTTTTTCACCATCGCGGAAGATACGGTATTCTTTCAAGATGGTTCCGTCTTCTGCCTTCAAAATGAGACGAGTTGCTCCTGTTGAACTTGTGGCAGGGACAATCGTTACTACACCATTGTTGCTAGCTGTTGCAGTGATTTCTTTACTAGTTTGAGCAATATGGTAGTCTGTCTTAGACGGATTGAAATGCTCAAGCTTTTGACCATCTACTTTGATCGTAATGTCTGAACTTGTAGCACTTGGAACCTTATTTCCTAGGATTGTAATTTCAGTCAAACCGACACCGGCAGTTCCATTTGCTTTCTTCATGCGAATACGAACTGCATAGGTCTCAACCTTGTCAAAGGTAAAGTGGTTAGTTTGGCTTGCGGATAATTGCCCTGGAGCTTTGAGATGTTCAACTTCTTTCCAGTTGGCAGCATTGTTAAATGGATGTTTGGCATCTCCTTGAGCATGGTTGACATCAGTTGGAAGATCTGGAATTTCTTGACCAACATAGTATTCGATGACATATTCTTTTGGAAGTCCGATTGCACCATCTGTGTAGAAATCAACTGAGAGATTATCGACAAAGCGTTTGGTCAAATCTCCTGAATTACCAAATAAGATAGACGCCCAATCATTATCTGTACCTGTTTGCCATGTAGTCCATCGATTCTTGACATCTGTATTGGCTCTTGAAACCGTCAAATCGTTCAAAGTATTAGCTGAATCATCCCCACCGGTATTGGATACAATAGCAGCTGGCAATTGAGAACCAGTCCACTGTTTAGAGATATTATTTCCAGCAACAACTTGACTGGAAACACGAACATGAGCCTTGGTAGTCAAATGACTTCCAACCAATTGACCCTTGATTTCAAAGATACCTTCAGTTTGGCTAAAGTTGGCTGGAACCTTGTCCCAAACGACATCTTTATAGACAGTTGTTCCATTAGAATGGTAGGCGCGTACGTTTGCTGGCAATTGAACAGTTTCACCTTTAGGAAGAGTGAGACTGATTTCTTCTGCGACCTGCAAACCTTCAACAGTCACATTCGCAGTAGCTTCAATGTCTGTACCTTCTACATGACCTTTAAGGGTAAAGCTATGATAGCTAGCGAGTTCTTTTGCATCTACCTTGTCCCAAGTTACAGCTACCTTACGAGGCAAACCTTGGTCAAATTCTGCGCCGATTTGATCAGGCAAATTCGGTTGCTGATTGATATCTGTAGAGACTGAAACAGGATGAAGCTTAACAATTCTTTTGGCTGCTTTATTTTCTTTGATGACCACTACAGTTGCTACAGATTGTGTTTTCTCTGTTTGATTGTCAATACGAGGAGTGAGCGTCACACTACCTTTCGTATAAAGTAACAAGTTCTGTCCATTTACTTCAAGATGTCCGCCATCAGAAGAGCTAGCATCCAAATGAATATCTGAAGCTGAAAATTCACTCTGTGAACCGTCTTCGTAATGTCCAATGACATGATAAGAAAGGACTTGATCTTCAGTTGCATTCTCTTTTCCTTCTACACTTACTTCCAAGCGTGTCAAAGCAGGAGCTTCCTTCACAAACTGAATCAAATAAGTTTGAACCAAATCACCTTTTTGGTTACTCAAGAATACAGAAGCCTGATAATCATTGGCAGCTGAAGCTTGTTGAACAGTTACTTGGTAGCCAGTAGTTTGTGCGCTGACATTTGGAATCTCAGCACTGTAAGGAAGGCTTACTCGGTAATAGGTTTTTCCAGACTCAAAGTCAGCGAGAGCCTTGTCACCAACAGTGAGACCTGTAACAGTATTTTCTGTTTCCTGATCACTTGCGATAAAGGTTGCTGTCACCTCATAGTCATTACCTACTAATTTACCAGTTGCTTCAGTACGTCCACCTTCTTTGGTCAAGGCAGATGGATCTTTCAAGGTCCAAGAAACGACATCCGCATCAACTAAGTTCCCGTCTGATAAAACAGCTGTAACAGTCTTATCCAAATCTTCTACGCTTGTACCAACAGGAACAGTTGCAACTTTAGGTAACCACTTATCAAGGGCAATGACCTTGACAAGGGCCTCAGCCTTGGATTCGATACCTTCCACACTACCTAGGACTTTTTTCGCACCAGCGCTTGCACGGAGATTTTCTGGAATATCCCAAGTCACTGTTTTTTCTTCGACACTACCATCGCTATAAATAGCTGTCACAGTTTCTGGCAATTTAGGATTTTCGCTGACATCAGTAGTTGCCTTAACAGGGGCAAAAGCGACAAAGTGGCGATTTTCTTTCTTGCCCGAAACGGTTGTGACTGTTGTTTGATCAGAAGCTAAACCTGCAGAATCCGCATATAGGGTGAATTTCCCTTCTTTTTCAGTAGATTTTACAATGACAACACCTTTACCATTGAAGGCTTTTCTTTGCCATGTACCATCTTTCTGAGCTTTGTAGCGTTCACGACTAGCTTGTTCTCCATTGTCCACACCAACGATTTGTCCTTGCCCATGAAGATTGAAATGAACAAGATTATTAGCAGTTGGCACAACATTCCCATCTTCATCAACAATTTCATAATGGATATAAGACAAATCTTTACCGTCTGCAGTAATAACATGTTCTTCCTTAGTGAGGCGAACTCTAGCAGGTTCTCCTGCTGTTGTTACACTGTCACGCGCAATCTCTTTACCATTTTCATCACGAGCAATAGCAGTCAAGCTGCCTGGTTTATATTCCACCAACCACTCAAGATACAATTCACCAGGGTTCGCACCTTCATGATAAGGTCGACCATCCGCAGTGGTTTTCTTGGTGAATTCTTTCTTGCCGAGAGTCTGGTTGTTCAACAATAATTCTACACTAGCAGCGTTTGAGAAGGTACGTACAGGAACCTTGCCATTGACCAGCATATTGCGTTCTCTAAGTGTCTCATCTGTCCAATTCCAGTGAGGCATGATACGAACGGTTGGTTTTTCTTTGGCACTATACCATTCACTACGGTAGAGATAGAAATCATTCTTAGGCAAACCAGCCGTATCGATAATACCGAAGAATGAGCTTTTCACTGGTGTATTATCTTGGTTATGCCAAGGTGTCGGTTCACCGATATAGTCAAAACCAGTCCAGATAAACTGACCTGCATAACCCGCACGGTCACGGTCAAAAGTCCATGATTCAGTAGCTGTTCTACCCCATCCAACACGGTCATTTCCATAGTCGGATTGTTCATAATGACGATTACGACGGTTGTCATGGCTGAGTAAATGAGCAGGGTCAAAGTAGGAATCACGAGTTCGAGTCGCTGAAGAAGTTTCTGAACCGTAGATTAACCAATCTGGATGAGCCCTACGAACAGCGTCATAGTTCCGTTCACCATAGTTCATACCGACAGCATCCATGATTGCTGCCAATTTTAAGAACTCTCCTGTAGACCTACTACTGAATTTATTTTCACCCATGGTTACATAGCGCTCTGTATCGATAGCTTTGATGACAGCTTTCAAGCGCTTAGCTGTTTCTAAAGAGCGCTCACCACCATCTGCTTCATCCACTTCGTTACCGAGTGACCACATGACGATGGATGGATTATTTTTATCTCGTTCGACCATGGTTCTGAGGTCAAAATCAGACCACTTTTCACCCTTCTTAGCTTCTGGGTGAGTTGCATCTTGGTCAAAGAAACGTCCATAGTCATACGTTTTCTTACCACGATACCAAGTATCAAAGGCTTCTTCTTGCACCAAAAGTCCTAGATTTGCTGCAGCATCGAGCAATTGTGGACTTGCTGGGTTATGGGTTGTACGGATAGAGTTAACTCCCATATCCTTCAAGAGTTTTAATTTACGATAGGTTGCCTTGTAGTTTTCTTCTGCTCCCAAGGCTCCATTGTCATGGTGAATACTAACCCCATGGAATTTCATTCTCTCACCGTTAAGAGAGAAGCCATCCTTGGCTGTCCAGTTGAAATAACGATAACCAAAAGTATCTTCTGTTACATCAACTAGCTGACCTTCATTGTAAACCTTTGTTTTTAGAACATAGAGCTGAGGATGGTAACTTTTGGTTGTCCAGAGGGTTGGCTTATTAACCAAAATCGTTTGCTTAAAGTCAGCTGTCTCATTTCCTGCTAGACTCTTAGTTACAGAACGAACCAAATCTGAAACAGCCTTACCTTCCTTGGTAAAAATCTGTTGTTCTACAAATACCTTAGCTAGAGTCTTGGCAGTATTTTTAATCTTGCTTTGGATTTGTGTTTCAACATTGCCATCTTTTTGTTCAGCCAACTTTGGAGTTGTAATATGATTTCCATTTTCAGCTACTTGCACCTTGTCACGATAGCTCAGCGTCACATCACGATAGATACCACTTCCTGAATACCAACGACTACTTGGCTGTTTATTGGTAACTTGGACAGCAATGGTATTTTCACTACCATCTTTAGTTAAAAATTCAGTGATGTCGTATGAAAAATGATTGTAACCACTAGGATAATGGCCTACAAATTTACCATTTACATAGACCTTAGAGTCCATGTAAACTCCATCAAAATTGATACGAACATCTTTGTCCTTTGCAGCTTCATCTACAGTGAAAGTCTTACGATACCAAGCAGTACCCCCGTTTAATTGACCACCTTCATTTCGAGCAGGAGACTTATGATCAAAGTCAAAATAAATACTCCAGTCATGAGGAAGGTTCAACTTAGACCAATCATGAACATCTACATCTTTCTTAGAAAAATCACCCTGAGAATTTAATTTAAAGTACCAGTCTTTGTTGAAATTTTGTTTTCTTTCTTGTAAAAGTTGGTCTTCTTTTTCTTTCTCCTTAGTGACTTGAGGTAATGCTGTTGCAGAAGTATTTTCCTCCTTAACTTTATCACTAGTTACTGGTTTATTCTGATTTGCTTCAGCAGTATGTTCTTCCAAAACTGCTGGCTTTTCAGAACTAGCTTCTGAAACTGTAGGCGCTTTTTCATCCTCTGCAGTTGCTGGTTTTTCAGCTTTATCTTCCTTAGGGGTGACTACTTCTGCTTCCTTTTCTTCCTTAGGACTTGTTACCTCAGGCTCTTTTTCTTCAGTTGCTGGTTTTTCAGTTTCCACCTTATCCTTTTCTTCTTTATCAGTAGAAGAATCTTGTGGACTGTTTTGTTCAGCTTTTGCAATGGCTGCAGCAAGATCATCTGGAAGTTTATCTAAAGGTTGAACTTGATGAATTGTTTCTTCGCTAGGACTAGCTGTTTCTGCTTCAGCTGCTTGCGCTACCTGAAGACCAAAAATACTAGCTCCAATCATAACTGAAGCCACACCAATTGCAAACTTACGAATACTAAAATGACACCGTTTTTCAAAAAATCTCTTATCCATTATGGTTCCTTTCTAAGTTATAGTAAGCGATTACATTTTGCTTCAAAAAATAAACCTCCCTCTAGACGCTTACTTCATTTACATATACATATTGTTACTTTTAATATATCAAAATAGTAGAGTTTTTTCAATAATTTGTAGAAGTTTTACTGGAATTTTAGTAGAAATCGAGCAAAAAAAAAAAGCAAGCCCTTTTTAGAACTTGCTCTTTAAATATCTATTAATGATTGTACTCGAGATTAATCTTTATCCAGCGTTCTTAAAGCAGCCTGATAAGTCTGCTCCATCAGCATGGTAATGGTCATAGGTCCTACTCCGCCAGGTACAGGTGTGATATGGCTAGCAACTGCTGCAACAGCATCATAGTCAACATCTCCACAAAGTTTGCCATTCTCGTCTCTGTTCATCCCCACATCAATGACAACAGCTCCAGGTTTGACAAAGTCAGCAGTCACAAACTTAGCACGACCAATTGCTACTACTAGAATATCGGCTTCAGAAGCTACTTGGGCTAGATTGTGGGTGCGAGAGTGGGTCAAGGTTACAGTTGCATTTTTAGCCAAAAGCAACTGGGCCATTGGTTTACCAACGATATTTGAACGACCAATAACGACTGCATTTTTACCTTCTAAGTCAATCCCATACTCATGAAACATCTCCATAATCCCTGCTGGAGTTGAAGGAATCATCACTGGGTGACCAGACCAAAGACGCCCCATGTTGAGCGGATGAAAACCATCCACATCCTTTTCAGGGTCAATAGCCAATAGAACAGCTTCTTCATCGATGTGTTTTGGCAATGGCAACTGGACTAAGATTCCATGCCATGCTGGATCTTGGTTGTATTTGGCAATCAACTCCAACAATTCCTCTTGAGTAATGGTCTCCGGAACACGTACAACTTCACTTTGGAAGCCCGCTGCGATAGCTGAACGTTCCTTGTTACGAACATAAACCTGGCTAGCAGGATTGTCCCCAACCAAAATAACCACCAAACCAGGAACCAAGCCTGTCTCTTCTTTTAGTTTGGCTGTTTTCTCAGCCAGTTGTCCTTGTAGCTTGGCTGCTAAAGCCTTGCCATCAATAATCTGTGTCATGTATTTTCTCTTTTCTAACAAATATCCTCTATTATAACAAAAATTCATTCTGCATTCTAACACTTCTTACCTAAGATACCCTATAGTCTGAAACTATAAGAAAAAGCCCACTTGGAGCTTTTCATGATATTCTTACAAAACCTTACTCAAGAAATCCTTGGTTCTTTGTTCTTGTGTTTGTTCAAAGACTTGCTCTGGCGTTCCATCTTCGACAACAACACCGTCTGCCATAAAGATGACACGGTCTGCTACTTCACGCGCAAAGCCCATTTCATGCGTTACGATAACCATGGTCATTCCTGACTGAGCAAGTTCTTGCATAACTGCTAGTACTTCCCCTACCATTTCAGGGTCTAGGGCAGAAGTCGGTTCATCAAAGAGTAGGACATCTGGTTCCATGGCAAGACCACGCGCGATAGCAATACGTTGTTGCTGACCTCCAGACAAACTTTGTGGATAGGCATCGGCCTTATCTGGCAAACCAACCTTTTCCAAGAGCTCATGCGCTCTCTTTTCAGCCACTTCCTTCCTTTCACCCTTAGTCTTAATCGGAGAAAGTGTAATGTTTTCCATAACTGTCATATTTGGGAAGAGATTGAATTGTTGGAAAACCATTCCCATCTTTTCACGCATGGTAAAAAGGTCGTTTTTCTTATCCGTAATGTCTACACCTTCAAAGACAACCTTTCCTTTTGTAGCCTCTTCGAGAAGATTCATGGAGCGAAGGAGGGTTGACTTACCGCTACCAGATGGTCCGATAATTACTACTACTTCACCTTTTTTAATTTCAAGATCAATCCCTTTTAAAACTTCATTCTTTCCAAAGCTTTTATGAAGGTTTTCAATTTTAATTAGCGTTTCAGTCATTATTTCTTATCTCCTTGTCCCATACGATTTTCAAAAGCTTTCAAGACTAGTGTCAAGATAGATGTCATAATCAAGTAGTAAAAGGCTGCAAATAGAAGTGGAGTCAATGGTAGGTAAGTAGTTGTTGACACCGTAGTAGCCCCATTCCACAACTCCATAACCCCGATAGCTGACAAGAGCGAGCTATCTTTGATAATGGTAATAAACTCATTCCCCAAGGCTGGTAAAATATTCTTGATAGCCTGTGGTAGGATGACATAGCGCATAGCATTTTTAGGACGAATACCTAGTGAATACGCTGCTTCTAACTGTCCCTTTGGCACTGCATTAATCCCAGCACGAACAGTTTCTGATACATAGGCACCACTATTCATAGAGATAATAATAATCCCTGGGATCAAACGAGTAAGATCAACATCCAAAATCCCGATTTGAATTGTTGGAGCACTAATATGCATCAATGCATAGGCAATCATAATCTGCACCATCATCGGTGTCCCACGGAACACCCAGATATATAGATTAGCAAACCAAGCAAGTGGTTTAATCTTCGAACGTTGTGCAAAGGCCAACACTACCCCTAAAATAGTCCCCAAAAAGACCACTAAGATAGAAATGATAATCGTAACAATGGCACCATAGTTAAAATATGGCAAGTATTTCGGTAAAAAAGAAAAATTCATGGATGCTCTACTTTCTATTTGTAATATTTAAACTTAAAAACTTGTATAAGGATAACATATTCTGCATAAAAATGCAACAACTTGCCCTGATATTTTCAAAAAATTTTCAAAGACGATAGAAATAGCGAGAAATCTTAGTTTTTTCTAGTCAAGTAGAGTCTGTTTATGGTAAAATAGTAAAGATAAGAAATGGAGGAGAATCAAAATGGAATCACATTTGGTTAGAATCATCAATCGCTTAGAAGCAATGACAAAAGATGGCGGTAACTTGAAACGTAACTTTGAGCGCGAAGGAGTTGTTGTCGCAGAGGTTGCTTTTAACCACGACGAAGAAAACGGACCACTTTTCACACTTCGTGACGTTGAAGCTCGTGAAACATATACATTTGATAGCATCGACCTCATTGCGATGGAAATCTACGAACTCTTATACTAATCGTTAAATAAAGGCTGGAGAATACTCTTGCTTTGACCGAGAAAATCCTTTTTGTATCACAAATGGGATTTTTCTTTTTATCTAAAAAACATTAGTTACCATAGTCTCATATCGTCAGTATTAAGACCCAATCTTTTTACTTGCTTTCCCCTTCAATCATGATATAATGAGACTAAAGAACTTTGACTATTTTTGACCTTTCGGTTGTAGTCAAAGCCAAGAAAGAAACGAGGTAGAGGTATGCTCTGTCAAAATTGTAAAATCAATGACTCAACAATCCATCTTTACACTAATCTGAATGGACAACAAAAGCAAATCGATCTTTGCCAAAATTGCTACAAAATTATCAAAACAGATCCTAATAATAGCTTATTTAAAGGCATTACAGATTTAAACAATCGTGATTTTGATCCATTTGGTGACTTCTTTAACGATCTGAATAACTTTAGACCATCTTCTAATAATAACAACACTCCCCATACTCAGTCAGGTGGTGGATACGGCGGTAATGGTGGCTATGGTTCCCAAAATCGTGGACCGGCTCAAACTCCTCCTCCTAGTCAGGAAAAAGGACTCTTGGATGAGTATGGTATCAATATAACTGAGATTGCCCGTCGTGGAAATGTCGACCCAGTTATCGGCCGTGACGAAGAAATCATCCGTGTCATTGAAATCCTCAACCGTAGAACTAAAAACAACCCAGTACTGATTGGGGAGCCTGGTGTTGGTAAGACAGCCGTTGTCGAAGGCTTAGCACAGAAAATTGTTGATGGAGATGTCCCTCATAAACTTCAAGGGAAAGAAGTCATTCGTTTAGACGTTGTTAGCCTTGTCCAAGGTACAGGTATCCGAGGCCAGTTTGAAGAGCGCATGCAAAAGCTCATGGAAGAAATTCGTGAGCGCAAAGACGTCATCCTCTTTATCGACGAAATTCACGAAATCGTCGGTGCTGGTTCTGCTGGAGAAGGAAATATGGATGCAGGAAATATCCTCAAACCTGCTCTTGCTCGAGGCGAACTCCAACTAGTTGGTGCTACTACCCTCAATGAATACCGCATCATCGAAAAAGATGCAGCCCTTGAACGTCGTATGCAGCCAGTCAAGGTTGATGAACCAACTGTTGAAGAAACCATTATTATCCTGAAAGGTATTCAAAAGAAATACGAAGATTACCATCATGTTCATTATACCGATGGTGCTATCGAAGCAGCTGCTACTCTCTCTAACCGCTACATCCAAGATCGTTTCTTGCCGGATAAGGCCATTGACCTCCTAGATGAAGCTGGTTCTAAAATGAACTTAACCTTGAATTTTGTGGATCCAAAGGTCATCGACCAACGTTTAATCGAAGCAGAAAATCTCAAGGCACAAGCAACCCGTGATGAAGATTTTGAAAAAGCAGCCTACTTCCGTGACCAGATTGCTAAATATAAGGAAATGCAAAAGACTAAGGTAACGGATCAAGATACCCCAATCATCAGTGAAAAAACAATCGAACACATCATCGAACAAAAGACCAACATTCCAGTTGGCGACCTTAAAGAAAAAGAACAGTCTCAACTGATCAACCTAGCAGATGACCTCAAGGCTCATGTTATCGGTCAAGATGATGCTGTTGATAAGATTGCCAAGGCAATTCGTCGTAATCGTGTTGGTCTAGGCACTCCAAACCGTCCAATCGGTAGCTTCCTCTTTGTTGGTCCTACTGGTGTCGGTAAAACAGAACTTTCTAAACAGCTGGCCATCGAACTCTTTGGTTCTGCTGACAGCATGATTCGCTTTGATATGAGTGAATACATGGAAAAACACAGTGTTGCTAAACTGGTCGGTGCTCCTCCAGGTTATGTTGGCTATGATGAAGCTGGTCAATTGACTGAAAAAGTTCGTCGTAATCCCTACTCACTGATCCTCTTGGACGAGGTTGAAAAAGCTCATCCAGATGTTATGCATATGTTCCTTCAAGTATTGGATGATGGTCGTTTAACCGATGGTCAAGGACGAACTGTTAGCTTTAAGGATGCCATCATTATCATGACCTCAAATGCAGGTACAGGCAAGGCTGAAGCAAGCGTTGGATTTGGTGCTGCTAGAGAAGGGCGTACCAACTCTGTTCTTGGAGAATTAGGCAACTTCTTTAGCCCAGAATTCATGAACCGTTTTGATGGTATTATTGAATTTAAGGCTCTCAGCAAGGAAAATCTCCTTCAAATCGTTGACCTTATGTTGGACGATGTGAATAAACGTCTCTCAAGCAATAACATCCACTTAGATGTAACAGATAAGGTTAAAGAAAAACTTGTAGACCTTGGTTACGATCCAAAAATGGGAGCTCGTCCATTACGTCGTACCATTCAAGACTATATCGAAGATGCAATCACAGACTACTACCTTGAAAATCCAAGTGAAAAAGAACTCAAGGCTGTCATGACCAGCAAGGGTAAGATCATGATTAAGTCAAAAAATAAAACGGAAACAGTCGAATCAAACGACTAGTTCCTCACATACAAAAGAATGTTCTTGCTTGACAGTGAGAGCATTCTTTACTATTATAGAAAGAAAGCGCACTCACGAAGGAGAAATTTATGACAAATCCAACATTTGGAGAAAAAAAAGAGGGAGTAACCTATAAAACTCGATATGGTGTTTATGCAGTCATACCGGATTCAAACCATGAAAAGATTATCCTCGTCCAAGCTCCAAATGGTGCATGGTTCTTACCAGGTGGGGAGATTGAAGCAGGCGAAAACCATCTCGAAGCTCTCAAACGAGAACTGATTGAAGAGTTGGGTTTTACTGCTGAGATTGGCACCTATTATGGACAAGCAGATGAGTATTTCTATTCTAGCTATCGTGATACGTACTACTATAACCCAGCCTATCTCTATGAAGCTACTTCTTATCAAGAAATCCAAAAACCTCTCGAGGACTTCAATCACCTAGCTTGGTTCCCAATCGATGAAGCTATCGCCAACTTGAAACGTGGTAGTCATAAATGGGCAGTTGAAGCATGGAAAAAACAACATCAAATTTAAACTATCTTTACCAAATTTCCCAAAAAGTGCTATAATAGACATAGAAATACAGGAGGAAACCCTATGAAGCTTATCAATACTACAAATTCACACTCGCAACTTGTTAAAAGTCAGCTAGAAAGCACCGACGCAACGCTTGTAGAGGTTTATTCTGCGGGAAATACAGATGTTATTTTTACTCAGGCTCCACTTCATTACGAAATCCTCATTTCCAATAAACATCGGGCAATCCGGGAAAAAGAAATGGAAATAATCAAAGAATTTTTCCTCAGTCGTAAAATTAATCAACAGGCTATTGATAAGGCAAATATTAAAACCCTCTATTCTGATAAATTGATTGAGATTTCAATCCCTACAAAATAGAATAAATCTCCCCTACAGTTAAAACTGCGGGGTTTTTTAGTCCCTTTTCTTGTTTATTTCTTTAAATAAATTATTGTAGCTAAAGCTTTTTTGTGAATATTTCACATTTTAATCGAAAAATGAGAGAAATTTAGTTATAATAGATAGAGAGATTTTAATGAAGGAGTATGATATGAAAGAAATAGTATATAGAGAAGCCAGGCTAGATGAACACCAAAAAATCGGGAAAGTATTGGCTGGATCCTTTATGAACTACCCTTTCATGACTCTTATCAAAGATGATTTAAAGAAACCAGAATATTACCCAGCATTCTTAGAATTGCTGTATAGCCTTTTGACCAGACTCTACATCAAAGGAGAGACCTGTCTAGTCGCTGAACGAGACGGGAAAATTCTGGCTATCGCACTTCTACAACAAAAGGATTTTTCCATCTTATCTTATTTGTTGAATGGGATTGTCAAGCTTTTCCGTTTTATTACTCCACGCAATCTCTTGAAATATCTTGATTTGGTGGAACGTTCCGAAGAGCATTTGAAAAGATCAGGAAATTTTGACTGGTATTTGATGATGTTAGGAGTCAATGCTTCAGTCCAAAACCAAGGAATCGGGAGTGCTTTTCTACAAGAAGGCGTTGAACCTTATCTGAAATCCAAAGGCTGCAAACGCTTGGGCTTGATTACTAGTACTGAAAAAAATGTTTGCTTCTATGAAAAAAACAAGTATGAATTACTAGATTCGATGATGTTAGAATACGGAACAAAATCTATTGGAAACTGGGCTTTTGTAAAAATACTGGATCAGTAATTGTAAACTAAAAAAGATTGGTCATTACACCAATCTTTTTTGATTTTATTTAACTGCTTCTTTCAAGGCTTCTACCTTGTCCAAGCGTTCCCATGGAAGATCAATATCTGTACGTCCCATATGTCCATAAGCCGCTGTTTGACGGTAGATTGGACGTTTGAGGTCAAGCATTTGGATGATTCCTGCAGGACGAAGGTCAAAGATTTGACGCGCTGCTTTTTCAAGTTTACTTTCAGCTACTGTTCCAGTACCGAAAGTATCGATACGGACAGATACAGGTTGAGCTACCCCAATCGCGTAGGCCAATTGCACTTCTGCTTTCTTAGCAAGACCTGCAGCAACAATGTTTTTAGCAATGTAGCGAGCTGCATAAGAAGCGGAACGGTCAACCTTAGTGGCATCCTTACCAGAGAAGGCACCACCACCGTGACGTGAGTAACCACCATAAGTATCTACGATGATCTTACGACCCGTCAAACCTGAGTCTCCTTGAGGTCCTCCGATAACGAAACGACCAGTTGGATTGATGAAGAATTTAGTCTCATCGTCAAGGTACGAAGCTGGAATCACTTCTTTGATGACCTTGTTGATTACATCCTCATGGATTTGTTCATTGCTGACTTCTGGATCGTGTTGAGTTGAAATAACGACAGTATCCACGCGCACTGGCTGGTCATTTTCATCATACTCAACCGTAACTTGAGATTTGGCATCTGGACGAAGATAGCTGATTTCACCATACTTACGAAGCTCTGCCAAGCGACGAACCAGTTTGTGACTGAGTGAAATTGGCAATGGCATGAGTTCTTCTGTTTCATCCACCGCAAAACCAAACATGAGACCTTGGTCACCTGCTCCAATCAAGTCTAGTGGATCTTGATCTGCGTTTCCACGAACTTCCAAGGCTTCATTAACACCTTGGGCGATATCAGGAGATTGTTCTACCAAAGATGGGTGAACTCCAACCGTCTCCGCAGAAAAACCATACTCAGTATTGGTATAACCAATCTCTGCAATAGTATCACGAACCACTCGGTTAATATCGACATAAGCATTTGTTGAAATTTCACCGAAGACATGGACTGAACCTGTATAAACAGCAGTTTCAGCAGCCACGTGCGCCTCTGGATCTTGCTCTAAAATAGCATCCAAGATGGCATCTGAAATTTGGTCTGCAATCTTATCCGGATGCCCCTCAGATACAGATTCAGACGTGAATAATTTACGTTCTGACATAAAAATGTCCCCCCTTAAAAAATATTCGTTATAGAGTTACAAAGAACTGGTAGGAAGAGTATTTACAATCAATCCCACCACCTTATCGGGACCATATAACCTAACTATTATAACACGAATCTTTGAAAAATACTCGTATGATTGCTATTTTTCTTCATAGGAAAATGTTTTCTAATCTGAAGCAAATAAAAACTCTTAAAGTAGATGAGTTTCTACTTTAAGAGTGATGTTATAAACTAATTATTTTCTAGATAAAATTCAAAACGTTCCCCAACATATTGGCTTTTCACATACTCAAAAGCTGTCCCGTCATCAAAGTAGGAAACTTGAGTCAGACCTAAAATGGCATGCCCTTTTTCTACTTCCAGATAATGAGCAATTTTTTCCTTGGCTAAGCGAGCATAAATGGTCTGGTGCGATTTCCCAATTCGATAACCATGTTTCTGTAAAGTTTGGAAAAAGTGCTTGGTTACTTCTTCTTTTTTGAAATTCTTGATAAATTTCTCAGGAATCGATGCCACTTCATAGACAACAGGAACCTTGTCCGCATAACGAACACGTTCCATACGAATAATATTTTCAGTTGGCAGTATACCTAGTTTATCCACTTCTTGCTCATTTGGAATCGTACGACGGTAGGAAATCAGATGACTAGATGGCGTTTTCCCTTGAGCTTTAACAATTTCCGTAAAACTAGTTGTTCCACGCATTCTTTCCTGAACTCGTGTACTTGAAACGAAGGTCCCACTACCAACACGCCGTTCCAAAACCCCTTCTTCAACCAAAAGAGAGATTGCTTGACGCAGGGTCATGCGGCTAACGGCAAATTCCTCAGCTAGATCTCGCTCGCTAGGAAGTCTCTCTCCAATTTTCCAATTTCCCTCATCAATGTCTTTTTTGATTTGGTCATGGATTTTCATATAAGCTGGTAACATGCTTGCTCACTTCTTTTCTTTATTTTTTCCATTGTACCGTATCTCATATGTAAAAGTCAAACATCACTTGTTTAGTTGGTAATTACGATTCATTTATGATAGAATATTCAAGAAGATATTTCTTTTAAGAAAGGGAAAAGATGACCAACATTTCAACTGATTTGCAAGATGTCGAAAAGATCATCGTACTGGACTACGGAAGCCAGTATAACCAACTTATCTCCCGTCGAATTCGCGAGATTGGTGTCTTTTCAGAACTAAAAAGTCACAAGATTTCGGCTGACGAAGTCCGTGCTATCAATCCTATCGGGATTGTACTTTCAGGTGGTCCAAACTCTGTTTACGAAGAAGGATCGTTTGATATTGATCCAGAAATTTTCGAACTGGGAATTCCAATTTTAGGAATCTGCTATGGTATGCAGCTTTTGACTCACAAGCTTGGTGGTAAGGTTGTTCCTGCAGGCGATGCTGGTACCCGTGAATACGGTCAATCAACATTGACTCACACAGAATCTGCTCTTTTTGCTGGAACTCCAGAAGAACAACTTGTCTTGATGAGCCACGGAGATGCTGTTACAGAAATTCCTGCTGATTTCATTCGTACTGGTACATCAGCTGACTGTCCTTATGCATCAATCGAAAATCCAGACAAGAAAATCTATGGTATCCAATTCCATCCAGAGGTTCGTCATTCAGTTCACGGCTATGATATCCTTCGTAACTTTGCCTTGAATATCTGTGGTGCCAAAGGTGACTGGACTATGGATAACTTTATCGAGATGCAAATCAAACAAATCCGTGAAAAGGTTGGAGACAAACGTGTTCTCCTTGCTCTTTCAGGTGGTGTTGACTCTTCTGTTGTTGGGGTTCTTCTCCAAAAAGCCATCGGCGATCAATTGATCTGTATCTTTGTAGACCACGGTCTTCTCCGTAAAGGGGAAGCTGACCAAGTTATGGATATGCTTGGTGGTAAGTTTGGTTTGAACATTGTCAAAGCAGACGCTGCCAAACGTTTCCTTGATAAATTGGCTGGTGTGTCTGATCCAGAACAAAAACGTAAGATTATCGGTAACGAGTTTGTTTATGTCTTTGATGACGAAGCAAGTAAACTAAAAGATGTGAAATTCCTTGCTCAAGGTACTCTTTATACAGACGTTATAGAGTCAGGTACAGATACCGCTCAAACAATCAAGTCTCACCACAACGTTGGTGGACTTCCAGAAGACATGCAGTTTGAACTCATCGAGCCACTTAACACTCTTTACAAAGATGAAGTTCGTGCCCTCGGTACTGAGCTTGGTATGCCAGATAATATCGTATGGCGCCAACCATTCCCAGGTCCAGGTCTTGCCATCCGTGTCATGGGTGAAATCACTGAAGAAAAACTTGAAACAGTTCGTGAATCAGATGCTATCCTTCGTGAAGAAATCGCTAAAGCAGGTCTTGACCGCGACATCTGGCAATACTTCACTGTTAACACTGGCGTTCGTTCAGTAGGTGTTATGGGAGATGGACGTACTTACGACTATACCATCGCTATCCGTGCTATCACTTCGATCGATGGTATGACAGCTGACTTCGCTAAGATTCCTTGGGAAGTTCTCCAAAAAATCTCAGTTCGTATCGTAAACGAAGTTGACCACGTTAACCGCATCGTCTACGATATCACAAGTAAACCACCTGCAACCGTTGAGTGGG
Source organism: Streptococcus sp. Marseille-Q6470 (assembly GCF_946902905.1). Lineage (NCBI taxonomy): Bacteria > Bacillati > Bacillota > Bacilli > Lactobacillales > Streptococcaceae > Streptococcus > Streptococcus sp. Marseille-Q6470. The sequence continues at coordinate 15,314 of NZ_OX336385.1, read as the reverse complement.
AGTAGAGTAAGTTATTCAAAAAAACGCTTGGAATCAATGATTTCAGCGTTTTTATTTTTCTATTAGCACCAATTTAGCACCCAAAATCTTAATTACGGAATCAAAAAAACACCTGATAAAGCCTATATAGCTCTAATTCAGGTGTTTTATTTTTATTAATTTATCTTACTGTTCTTTTGATTTTCTAGCGCTTGTAACCAATCCAAGTCCAGCGAACAATAGACCAAGTCCCATGAGACTTTGATTTCTTGTATCATTGCTTCCTGTTTCAGGAAGTTTAGCTGGTGCTGGTTTGTAAGCAGTAGGTTCTGGTTTAGGAGTTGCTTTCTGCTCCAAAACTGGCACAGTTGTACGACGTTCTAAGTAGAGTTGGTAGCTGTCTTTTGTTACCTTGTACTGACGTCCCTCACTGACTGTTTCCACAATCCATGAAGCTGCATCCTTAGTTAAAGAGTCAGCCAAGTTACGATCAATATCCATTAAACGTCCCTCAGACACAAAATCTTTATAGTTTCGTTGATTATACAAGGTTGTCGCTACAATTCTATCAATACCAGCTTTTTTCAGAGTTGTTAATGTCTCAGCGATAGATGGAATTGACGGATCTTCTTTCATCCTAGCATCTGTTAACAACACCACAAACTTTTTATTTTTTGGTGACTTAGACCAGTCGTAAGCAGAAACAATCTTTGTAAGAGCAGGAGTTGCTGTTTCAGGAGAATCTCCCCCATGTGCAATCTTAATTTTTTCTAAAGCTTTTTCAAGTTCAACTGGATCTGTTGTAAAATAAGTCTCACCAAATTTCGTTAGAATTGTATCTTCGTCAGTTTTTCCTAATCGACGTCCGTATACTTCATCACTATATGTAGCTAATCCAAAACGTGCCGCTACTCCATCTTTGGCAAGATTTCTTGCAAACTCATTGACATTTTTACGAACAGTATTAATCGTTGAAGACATAGATCCTGAACGGTCAACAACAAAAACAATATCTGCTTCTCCTGCTTTTTTAACAGTTGGTGGTGTTTTAGTTATTTCCACAGTTGTTGTCTTGTCTACTCGTTCGTACTGAGTATAAGAATTTCCATCTTTATCCTTAGCAGCTACAGTATTCTCTTTTGTCGTAGTTACAGGTTCTGGAAGCTTTTCCACTTTTTCTGGAGCAATTTCAGTTTTAGTTACCTCAGCCACAGAGGTTTCAATATGGACTTTCTGATTGCCTTCTTGCTTTTCTTTTACTTCGACAGCAGATTCTTTCTTTGAGACATCAATCAAATCTCCAGCTTTTGCTTCAGTTTCTTTGACAATAGGTCTTGATTTTTCAGTTGCAATTTCTGCTTTAGCCTCCTCAATAGGCGATTTGACTTCTTCAACTACTTTTGGTGCCTCAGTTACCTTAGTAATTTCACTTGACGAAACTTTACTAGTTTCATCAGCAGAAACTTGTCCAAGTTGTGCAAAAGCAAAGAGGATAGCCACAGATGCCAATCCAACTTTCATTTTACGAAACGAAAAACGTTCTTGCTTAAACATTCCTTTTGCCATAATGACCTCTTTTCTTTAACAGATTTAATATTTTTTTAAAATCTGTTTTTTTTTTAGAATAACATAAATTAAGAATGTTTTCAAATATTTTCTGGAATCAAAATATTGATTAAAAATCCTATAGCATCAGTCTCTATGACATTTTTTTTTGCTATTCAAATTAATTAGCGATTTTTACTTATACTATCTTAGGCTGTAAGAGTCAAAAAAAACAGTAAAACCACTTGGTTCTACTGTTTTATTTTTAAAATGTTTGGCGTTTAGCTTTGCGCTCTGCACGTCCACGGGCACGACTTTCTGCTCGCTTAGCCTTGCGACGTTTTTCATCTACTGCCCATTTAATTTTTTTCTTATAGCCTGGTTTAACTTTTTTCTTTTTCTTTTTAACCAAGCCAATCATTTCGATGTCCAGTTTTTCCTGTTTCTTCTCACGATTAGCACGGCGATCACGATCATAGGTATCTTGGAATTCTCCATCTTTGACGACTTTCGGAGTAAACTTGATACCCAATTTCTCCAACTCACGAATATCTGAGTCATCACTAGGCTGGTAGAGGGTAATGGCTGTACCTGGCAGACCATTACGTCCAGTTCGTCCAACACGGTGGACAAAGAAAGACAAGTCCTGTGGGATAGCATCATTGATAACATGGCTGACACCTTCGATGTCAATCCCACGCGCAGCCAAGTCAGTCGCAACGATGTACTCAAAATCAAGGTTCTTTACCTGATTCATGATACGTTTGCGTTCACGAGGTGCGATATCTCCATGAATCTTAGCCACCTTCAAACCTTGGGCTGTTAGGTATGTATGCAACTCATCTGCACGAGTCTTGGTATTGACAAAAATCATGGCTAGATAAGGCTGCATGACTTGAGTTAACTCATAAATCTGAGCATTCTTATCACGGCCCTTGGTCGAAATCAACCAGTTGTCAATAGTGTCTGAGATAACCGTTTTGGTCTTGATTTTCTCCATGACAGGATTGGACAAGTATTTCTTCAAGAATGGTTGTAATTTTTGTGGGATAGTCGCTGAAAAGACCATAAACTGCAAGTCCTTAGGAAGACTTCCTGCAATCTTATCAACTGTTTCCAAGAATCCCATATCCAAGGTCATATCTGCTTCATCGACAACAAAAATCTTAGCCTTGTGGATAGCCAAATCACCTGATTTTACCAAATCATAGATACGACCTGGAGTTCCGATAACGATATGGGGTTGATTACTTGCTAATTTGTCAATCTGACGTGCCTTGTCTGTACCACCAACATAGTTCACAACACGAATCTCAACATCTGAATGAGCTGCGATCTGACGAGCAGCTTGGTAAATCTGAGTCGCTAATTCACGACTTGGAGCTGTGATAACTGCCTGCACGCTATCGCTCTCTTCATCCAACTGTTGGAAAATCGGTAACAAGAAAGTATGAGTCTTACCTGAACCTGTTTTTGATTCACCAACCAAGTCACGACCTGCCAGGACAATAGGAATCAACTTTTCCTGAACCTCGGTAGGAGTCGTAAATTTCAACTCCTCCAAGGCTTTTTCTATATATTTTTTAAATTTAAATTGTGTAAATGACATAATTTCCTCGATTCTATCTATCTACTCATTATACCATAATTTAGTCTATTACAGGGGATGGATTTCCGTCAAGAATAATACCATGAACATTTTAACAACCAAGCATACATAAGAAACACTCCTAGTTATGATGAACAAGGAGTGTTATAGGATTAATTGAGCTTCCACTCGTCTCTCAGCCAATCACAAAAATAGTGATAACGTTCCTTAAGAGCTTCATGATGCCCATAAGCATCAAATGTGCAATAAGTCGAAGGGACTTTCTCTGAAATCAGATCATGTAGATCTCTGGCATAAATAGGAGCCTTAGACAGACGATTGGAATGATTGGCACCTTCTGTCTGACCATTTTGCAAATAAATCAGGCTTTGATTCTGTATCAAGTCATGTTCCCCACAATATTCTGTAAATTCAGGATACCAGAAGGAACCACAGATAGAAAAGATACAGGTCGCAGGAAGATAACTACTATAGAGACTATAGACGGCAGCAAGACCACCCAGTGAATAGCCACCATAAGCAATTCTACTTTCATCAATCAAGTAGTCCTTTTGAAGAGTTGTTAGAATCCCTTGAAATAGCTTCTGATGGTATTGGTCTACCTTCCCACCAAAGTCTGGTGCCCCTTCTTTCAAAGCATCAGACTGCCAAGGTGTAAAGTCATCTAGACGATTTTCTGGAATCAAACCCACCAAAATCACTGATTGGGATAGATCTGACAAATAGTCCAATTGTCCATCATTTAAAAGCACAAGTGGATATACTTGTTGAGGATCATAGTTTGAAGGAAGACTGACCCTAACTCGAATCCCTTCCCAGTTAAACTCCTTATTTCTTGATAAAGTCATTGATCTTCTCAAGGGAATCAATCACTGCAGGACCGTAATCCATCAACTCATCGTAAGAGATGGTCATGATTTTTTGATTCTTGATTGCTGGTACATTTTCCAAAACAGCATTTGCCTTCATCAAATCCACTGCTTTTTCATCTAACTTTTGATTGCGGTCACTAGTTACATAGATAATCAACTCTGGATCCATAGAGACTAGATTTTCCAAGGTCAAACCAGATGTTCCTGTTGCAACATTGGTATAACCAAGTTGGTTGAGCAAGCTTTCTTGTAGGGCTGACTTGTAGGCACCAAAGGTTTCGTCATTGTAGGCTACCATAATCAAAGCCTTTTTCTTTTCACCTTGTGTTTCTGAGTTGGCTTTTTTAACCGCATCGATTTTAGCTTGTAATTGCTCTGCGTATTGGTTGGCCTTGTCTTGGACATTGAAGATCGTACCAAGATTCTTCACATCTTCTACGATATTCCCTAGATCTTGTTGGATAGTTGAAAGTGAAGCTTTTTGCGTATAAACAGGGATTTTGTTTTCATTCCAAGCACTAATGGTTCCCATTGACTTTTCAGAAAACATCATGTTGCGTCCCATCAAGGCATCTGGTTCATAAGAAAGAACTGTTTCTTGTGAGACAGATTTTTTATCACCAATGTGAGGGATGGCTTCAATAGCATCCTTGTATTTACCAGTTACAGCATTATCGGGATTGAGCATACCGGCAATTTTATCTTGCAAACCGAGTTCAAGCAGGATTTCAGTTGTTGAGAGGTTGTTTGTGATGACCTTTTCAGGTGCCTTTTCAAAGACTTGATCGACTTCGTTTCCTTTAGCATCATAAGTTTTGATAGTTACAGGATAGCTGGTTTCTGTAGTAGCTTTTTGACTAGCTTCTGTTGTAGCCGGTGCCGTTGCTGTTTCTTTAGATGCGTTACCACAAGCTGCCAAAGATAAGGTAGCTACTGTTACAAGTAAAATACTAAGTGTTTTTTTCATGTTTTTATTTTCCTTTTTAATTTTTATAAATAGTGAATCATGGCTTGCTGATCTTCTGTCCAAGTGACCTTACTTTGAACGCCATAGACAGCCTGCAAAGACTCGGGTGTGATGGTCTCCTTTGGAGTACCTTGGTAAACAATCTCCCCTTCTTTCATTAGGTAGAGATAGTCTGAATAGCGACAAGCTAGCTGAATATCATGCAAGACAGCTAGCACATTGATCTGAAGATTTTTGACAATGGTCAATAAGTCTAGCTGATACTTGATATCCAAATGATTGGTTGGTTCATCTAAGAGCAAGAGGGTCGGCTCTTGGGCCAAGGCGCGTGCTAACAGAACCCGCTGCTTCTCTCCTCCTGACAGAGAAGAGTAGAGTTGATTTCTCTTTTCGAATATATCCACCTTGACCAAGGCATCCTCAACCAAGGCAAAGTCTCTGTCTTTTTCCTTTTGCAAGAAAGCGAGATGAGGAGTTCTGCCCAGCATGACAATCTCCTCAACCGTACAATCAAACTGGAGTTGATTAAACTGCGTGATAACTGCCATCTGCTTTGCCGTTTCTTTGACGCTCATTTGGTCTAGAGGCTTCCCATCTAAAGAAATCAAGCCCTGATTCGGCTTTTCCTGTCGATAGAAGAGTTTCAGCAAGCTGGTCTTTCCACTTCCATTTGGTCCCAAAATAGTATGAAATTGGTTTCCCTCAAGTTTAAGTGAGACTCCTTTGAGAATCTTTTTTTCTCCGATTCCAAAGTGAATATCCTGACACAATAAGTCCATATCAGACTCTCACCTCCCCTCGTCTACTTGCAACCATATAGATAAAGAAAGGTGCTCCTACTAGGGCCGTGAAAATTCCAATCGGTAGTTCAGCATTTTGAATCAGAACGCGAGCAAAGACATCTGCCCAGACGACAAAGAGGGCGCCTAGTAATGTTGCAATCGGAAAAAGCCTTTTATAATTTGTACCAACCAAACTTCGAGCCAAATGCGGTGTAATCAAACCGACAAAACCGATGATCCCACAAGTCGAAACTAGGACTGCCGTCATCACAGCTACAATCGTCACATAGAGATACCAGTAAAAACGCAAGGGAATTCCCAAAGTCAAAGCCGCCTCATCTCCCATCATCATGGCATTGAAAACACGATATTGTGTAGAGAAAAATAAAAAAGCGATTCCTACGATGATAGTTGGCAAGGTTAAGTGTCCCCAAGAGGTTCCCGCTAAAGAACCCATGGTCCAAAACTTGATGGTCATGACACTGTCAGCATTAGCGCCAATTGAGATAATAAAATTTGAAAAAGCCAAAAAGAGTGCATTGACCACCGTTCCTGATAAAATGAGGCTAGAAGTTGTCATTTTTCCTTGCATGGAAGCAATGAGTAAGACTGCAACTGTTGCCACAAGCGCTCCAAGGAAAGATCCGAGACCAATCATGACCTTAAACCCAAGAATGATACTCAAAGTCGCACCAAAGGTTGCCCCAGCAGAAATTCCTAACACATAGGGCTCTGCGATTGGATTATTGACTGTTGACTGCATGACACTACCACACATAGATAGGCCTGCACCAACAATCAAAGCAAGAAAAACCCGTGGCAATCTCATATTCCAAACAATAGCAAGCATAGACTTTGAGATTTCTCCTATATCAAAAGGAGCACCTAACTTGCTCAAAATGATTCGATAGGTATCACTCAAGCTGATTTGAACAGAACCCATAGAAACTGCCAGAAACAAAGAAATACCCAAAGCTCCGAGCAACATAGCTAGGAGAAAAACATATCGCAGGTTTTGATGGCTTCCAGAAAATTTGGAAAGCATGAAACCCTCCCTTAATAAAAATTAAAAATTTAGACAATTTTCATAATTAGTATACCACATTTCTAAATCAGGAACAAGACTAGAAAAATGCACACAAAAAAAGCCCTCTGAAGTCAGAGAGCCAATTTGAGCTCGGGCTAAAATCCTAGTGAACAAAAAAATCTCCCCGAAGGGAGAGCTTTCTGCTTTATTTTACCTTACGATGCTAGGAACCGAAGCCGAAGATTGTACTTGCGTATACCCAGGTAAGGTGACAAAAACAAAAAAGCTACTCAACTAGAGTAGCCTAATTCTCAAGATATGCTCAATTGAACACGACCTAAGCACTTGGCAAAAACAAAAAGCCCTCTGAAATCAGAGAGCTTTATTCTTGCTGGATAAAACGTTTATAGACTAGGCGCCAAGCCGAAGATTGTACAAAAATGTTAGTGAAACAAAAAATCTCCCCGAAGGGAGATCATTCTGGTTTATTTTACCTTACAGTGCTAGGAACCGTAACCGAAGATTATACTTGAGTATATCGAGGTAAGGTGACAACGCAATGTAAGAGAAAAATAAAGCAGATTAACGACGAAGTCCTAGAGAGTTGATCAACTCACGGTAACGGTTAACGTCGTTTTTACGCAAGTATGCAAGCAAGTTACGACGGCGACCGATTTTCTTCATCAATCCACGGTAAGTAGCGTGGTCTTTTTTATGTTGTTTGATGTGTTCGTTAAGGTGGTTGATTTCCCAAGTAAGGACAGCAACTTGAACCTCTACTGAACCTGTATCACCTTCGTGACGTGCATATTGTGCAATAATTTCATTTTTTTTCTCTTTTGAGATTGCCATGATGTTTCTCCTTTTTATTTGGCTTCATCCGAGTGACAGGTTGGCATGCCTGTAACCAAGAAGAAGTTATTTGTCTTTACGACATTTCCTATTCTATCAAGAACAATCATCTTTGTCAACTGATTTACTATCCAAGTCTTAAATATGCTATAATAGTTATAGGAAGGACATCTAAGTTGATAGTTTTATAACGAGGTGATTGATTATGCGTAAATTCTTCAAATATCTCCCCTACTATCTGGTCGTATTTTTCTTTTATTGTCCACTTTATGGATTATTTATACTACTATCATCGAATCCTGATTTAACAGGCCTCTATCTTCTAAATATATTCATCATTTCGCCCATTGTAGTTTTTATAGTTTCACTTCTTTATAGCTACCGTTTTGGTTTTTCACTGCATTGGCTTTTAGGTAGTTGCTTACTCTATGGCTTTACTATCATTCCTTTCAGAGAATTTATCATTGTTTATTTCCTAGCCTATGAAATTCTTATTCTACTAGGTACAGTTATTGGTGCCGCTATCAGGTATCTAATGCAAAAACTGAAAAACAAAAAACTTTCACAAAATCCTTGAAAAATCTCACAATCATGCTATAATAATGCATAGAGACAAGTCACTTAGCCCCTTTCTACCAGAGAGTGCGTGGTTGCTGAGAACGCATAGGAAGACTATACTGATACTACTCTACTGACTTTTATGCAAACATAAAACGGTGGCCACGTTAGAGCCAATCAGAGGTGTCCCTCTTTTTCGAGGAACATAAATGAAGGTGGAACCACGTTGCGACGTCCTTTTGAGGAGGTCGCTTTTTGTTTTTCTTGATTTAAGACTGCAAAATAGGGAAACACTTCTGCTATAGAAATAATGGAGAACTAATATAAGGAGAAAATCATGATTCAAATTATTTTCCCAGATGGCGCTGTTCGTGAATTCGAATCTGGCGTTACAACTTTTGAAATTGCACAATCTATCAGCAATTCCCTAGCTAAAAAAGCCCTTGCTGGTAAATTCAATGGCAAATTGATTGACACTACTCGTTCTATCACTGAAGATGGAAGCATCGAAATCGTGACACCTGATCACGAAGATGCTCTTCCAATCTTGCGTCACTCAGCAGCTCACTTATTCGCTCAAGCAGCTCGTCGCCTCTTCCCAGATATCCACTTGGGTGTCGGTCCAGCTATCGAAGATGGTTTCTACTACGATACTGACAATGAAGCGGGTCAAATCTCTAACGAAGATCTTCCTCGTATCGAAGAAGAAATGAAGAAAATCGTGAAGGAAAACTTCCCATCTATTCGTGAGGAAGTGACTAAAGATAAAGCGCGTGAAATCTTCAAAAATGATCCATACAAATTGGAATTGATTGAAGAGCACTCTGAAGACGAAGGTGGTTTGACCATCTACCGTCAAGGTGAATATGTAGATCTTTGCCGCGGCCCACACGTCCCATCAACAGGCCGTATCCAAATTTTCCACCTTCTCAATGTAGCTGGTGCTTACTGGCGTGGTAATAGCGACAATGCCATGATGCAACGTATCTACGGTACTGCCTGGTTTGACAAGAAAGACTTGAAGAACTACCTTCAAATGCGTGAAGAAGCCAAAGAACGTGACCACCGTAAACTTGGTAAAGAGCTTGACCTCTTCATGATTTCTCAAGAGGTTGGTCAAGGTCTTCCATTCTGGTTGCCAAATGGAGCGACTATCCGTCGTGAATTGGAACGCTACATCGTCGACAAGGAAATCGCTGCTGGTTACCAACACGTCTACACTCCACCAATTGCCTCAGTAGAACTTTACAAGACTTCTGGTCACTGGGATCACTACCGTGAAGATATGTTCCCAACTATGGATATGGGTGATGGTGAAGAATTCGTTCTTCGTCCAATGAACTGTCCTCACCATATCGAAGTCTTTAAGCACCACGTGCACTCTTACCGTGAATTGCCAATCCGTATTGCTGAAATCGGTATGATGCACCGTTATGAAAAATCTGGTGCTTTGACTGGTCTTCAACGTGTACGAGAAATGTCACTTAATGACGGTCACACTTTCGTAACACCTGAACAAATCAAAGATGAATTCCAACGTACCCTTCAATTAATCATCGACGTTTACGAAGATTTCAACTTGACTGACTATCGTTTCCGTTTATCCTATCGTGATCCTCAAGATACTCACAAATATTTTGACAATGATGAAATGTGGGAAAATGCTCAACGTATGTTGAAATCAGCTATGGATGACATGGGACTTGACTACTTTGAAGCTGAAGGGGAAGCAGCCTTCTACGGACCAAAATTGGACATCCAAGTCAAGACAGCTCTTGGTAAAGAAGAAACCCTTTCTACAATCCAACTTGACTTCTTGCTTCCAGAACGCTTCGACCTTAAATACATCGGAGCTGATGGTGAAGAGCACCGTCCAGTTATGATCCACCGTGGGGTTATCTCAACGATGGAACGCTTCACAGCGATTTTGATTGAAAACTACAAGGGTGCCTTCCCTACATGGTTGGCACCACACCAAGTAACCCTCATCCCAGTTTCTAACGAGAAACATGTGGACTACGCTTGGGAAGTAGCTAAGAAGCTCCGTGACCGTGGTGTCCGTGCTGATGTGGATGAACGCAACGAAAAAATGCAATTCAAGATCCGTGCTTCACAAACTCAAAAAATTCCTTACCAATTAATCGTTGGTGATAAGGAAATGGAAGAGCAAGCTGTAAACGTTCGCCGCTATGGTCAAAAAGAAACTGAAACTATGCCAGTAGATGCATTTGTAGAATTGATTCTCGCAGATATTGCCAACAAATCACGAGTTGAAAAATAAACCATATAATCTGGGACAAAATCCCAGCTACTAAAAAAGCAACAGCTATTTCAGTTGTTGCTTTTTTTATACTTTATTTACCTGACTAGTAGTGATTGCTCAAACCACCACAAATGTATCCTCATCAACAATCCTTTCTATCCATTAACTTTTGGATATAGGATATTCTCCCAAGATTTGCTTCCATGAGTTAGATAAGTTGACTATCCTCAGTCCTTGTCTGCTTCATTTTCTTTTACGAAATCTTTTGGTGAATCTTTTTCAGAGAGTTTTTGATCGATATACTTGTCAATGGTTTCATAAAATTCCTTGGTCATCTCACTATCTAATTTTGTCGAATTATGGACTTGATTGACTTTCAATTGAACAGTTTGAATACCGTAAGAGGCCTGCTTTTGGCGGATGGTTTCTAATTCTTCTTCTGAAATCGGATCTCCAACAACTGTCAAGACCAATTCATTGTCCCTGGACTTGTAGACTTGATTAATGACCGTATAATTGGCAAACTCTTTACCTACAAACTGTTTAATCCCATCTTTTCGCACTTGATCCATCGTCAGAGCGACTGCTGAATAGCTGGCTGGAAGAACCAATAATACAATTAAGGAGATCAACCCAATTTTCATTTTCATGTTTAGCTCTTTAAATGAACTTAAAGGAGATTTTCTCATCAAAATTCTTGTTCCAACAATGTTGGCTAGCATGATAAAGACACAGTTAATCAAGAAAAGATAGAGAGCCCCAAATAAAAATCGTACATTTCCATTAGCTAAACCATAGCCTGCAGTACAGATAGGTGGCATTAGAGCTGTTGCAATGGCTACTCCAGGCACGATATTGTTTGCTTCTTTTTTCCTTGAACCAATAACACCTGCTATCCCACCAGCAATAGCAATGAGAACATCCCAAATGGTTGGAGAGGTTCGTGCAATCAACTCGCTACTTGCATAAGATAAGGGAGAAATCCAGAAATACAGAGTCGATACAAGCAAACTGACCAATACTTGAGTAAATAAAACCTCTAGAGATTGCTTGATTAAACGCGTATCAAAAATAGCTAAACCGAATCCCAGTCCAACAATCGGTGTCATAAGAGGGGAAATCAACATGGCTCCAATAATGACAGCTGTTGAATTCATATTTAGACCTATAGAGGCAATAAAAATCGAACACATCAAAATCAGTGTATCTCTTAATCGAACATGAAGATCATCATATAGTTTCTCGCGGAATTCACGTGTTGAATAGTTTCCGGTCATTGGTTGCTCCTTTTATTTCATATAATCTTGTTTCTGTATGGATGAGGTAGAGAGACTTCTGTCTAAACTGACATATTTTTAATTCTCACCTGTCATTCTTTTGAAAATAATCCTTTAAATATCCATCAGTCCATACTTGATATTATATCAAAAATTTTACAACCTTTCTCTGAAGAACTCAATTCATTTAAAAGATAGAGAAAGGAAGAAATTTTTGTATCCTTATCCGAAGAAGAAAAACGATATCTCCTCTGAAAGGAGATACCGTTTTAATGTTTAATGTGTTTGTAGCAGCAATCCTTACTGATATCGCCAACAAATCTCGTGCTGAGAAATAAGAGATAAAACCTAGGACAAAATCCCACTAGATAAAAAACAACAACTGTTTCAGTTGTTGCTTTTTTGATGCATTTGTCTCTAGATTTGAACAATTCTACGATAGCTTCTTGAAGTAATCATAAAGATAAGTACGTAGATGAGGGCAAAGATGCCACAAATAGAAAGTGTTACACTTAACATCATAGCTGTATCTACTACCCCAATGACCTTAAGAATCAAACTTAACATATGATAGGCAAAGGCTAGATGGAGAAAGGCGAAGATTACAGGGAGGAAGAAAACGGTCAAGACTTGCTTATTAATAGTTTGCTTGATTTGTTTTTGATCCAAGCCCACCTTTTGCAGAATCACAAAGCGTTCACGGTCTTCATAACCTTCTGAGATTTGTTTATAGTAGATAACAAGAACTGTACCTACCATAAAGATGATAGAGAGGAAAATACCGATAAAGAGAATTCCACCAAAGAGAGCGTTCATTTCAGCAATTGCATCACCTCTAGTAGTTCCATTATAAACCATAGCATCTTCACTCTTGAGATTATGACTAAAATTGTTCACATACGCATCAAAATCATCAGTTAGCTTTAACTGTTCCTCTTGACTAGCAGTTACATCCATACCACCGTAGAACTGAGTGTAGACAGCGGAATCTTGGTACTGTTCCAAAAAGTTTTGAAGATTTGGTACAACTAGATAGTTATAATCCGATACCAAGAGAACATATTGATTTGAAACATGATTGATGACAAAATCTTGCTGGATTTCTTGCTTGATCGTATAGTTCTGATTGTTCAGACTAAATGCTTTCTGACCTTTAAGTTGATCATTTCGAGCCCAAAGTCCTACTTCATTACCAGTAAGGTTTAGCTTTTGTCCAGTCATTTTTTCATAATCTTTTTGATCAAAAACTAAGAAGACCGTCTTGGGCATAACACTATTCTGCCCTTTTTCAAAGGTGGTTAACTTGGTCCCATCTTGACTAGAAAGACCGAAACTGGCATAACCGAGGACGTCCTTATTGCTGATGGTTAGGTTCTTTTCACTGGCATATTGCGTCAAAAGCTTGTCTAAATCTTCAACTTCTACATTTTGTCCCTTAACATCAAAATCGTGAGGATACATAAGTTTTTTCATATTCTCAGATCCGTTGTAGATACTAGTAGCTGCAGACATAGTAACCAAAACCATGGTTGAAAGGATGGCAATGGTTGCTAAACCGACAGCATTTTTCTTCATACGGAAGATAAGGTTAGAAACAGAGATGAGGTTATTTGGTTGGTAGTAATATCTCTTGTTTCTCTTGAGCAACTGCAAGAAAACTGTAATACCTGCATTGAATAGGAGGTAGGTTGCAAAAATGACCAACATAACTGCTATGAAGAAAGTTAAGACCGCTGAAACTGGATCTTTTACGCTTTGTGCTAGGTAGTAGCCACCACCTAGAGTAATTAGCCCTACAAGTGTCTGAAGAACTAGGAAACGCCCCTTCTTCTCACCCTTCGCTTTTTCTCTAGAAAGCTGGAGAGCATCCATACGAATAATGCGTACAGCGTTCAGGAAAACGATGACTAAAAAGATAAAACCGAATACCAGAAGTATTGAAAGCACTACGGACCATTGGAAAGTTGCAACTAACTCTACCTTCATCTTTGCAAGTTTGAGCAATAAAGCAAAGATGAGATTGTCAAAGAGGGCACCAATTCCAATCCCGGCAGTGACTGTTACTAGCCCAAATATCAAGAGTTCCTTAAAGGTCATACCAATTAAATGGCGCTTTTCTAGTCCCAACATACCATAGACACCCAGTTCTTTGGAACGGTTTTTCATGACAAAGCTGTTGGCATAAAGAACGATAATGGCAGATGCAAGTGTCACAACAACAAGCCCTAGTTGTAGGGTAAATTGTATAGCAGATGCACCACGTAAATCCACAATTTTAGGATTAAAGGCTAGAGAGTAAAAGAGATAGCTAATAGTGACTGCCAAAATGACAGACAAAGCAAACGGATAATAGAGTTTGCGGTTTTTGATTAAGTTGGATATGGCCAACTTATTGGTTAATCGAAACATACTAGTTCACCTCACTTGCCATAACAGTCAAGGTGTCAGAGATTTCTTGGAACATCTGACGATCCGTCTTTTCACCACGGTAGATTTGATTATAGAGAATGCCATCCTTGATGAAAAGGACACGTTTAGCACGGCTGGCCGCAGCTGTTGAGTGGGTTACCATGAGAATGGTCTGCCCTTGTTCATTGATCTGATCAAAGATATCAAGGAGGGCTGCAGATGATTTAGAGTCTAGGGCACCTGTTGGCTCGTCAGCAAGGAGAATTTCTGGTTCTGTGATGATGGCGCGTGCAACTGCTACACGTTGTTTTTGTCCACCAGAAATTTCATAAGGGTACTTCTCCTGCAATTGATTGATGCCAAGATTTTCAGCCGTTACCACCAGTTTTTTCATCATTTCTGTAATAGGCTTTCTAGACAATACCAAAGGGAGTAAGATATTGTCTTTAACAGAAAGCGTATCTAACAAATTGAAGTCTTGGAAGACAAAACCTAACTTCTCACGACGGAAGCTTGAGGCTTCAGAATTTTTAATGGTCGCTGTGTCAGTTCCATTTAGAAAGACTTGACCACGAGTTGGTTTGTCAAGCATAGCAAGAATATTGAGTAGCGTTGACTTCCCAGAACCAGATTCACCCATGATGGCAACGTAGTCGCCTTTTTCTATGGTAAAGTGAATATCCTTGAGGGCTTCTACTTGGTTGCCTTGAAAACGTGTTTTATAAATTTTTTGTACGTGTTTTACATCTAATAGTGTCATGATAATCTCCTTTTTAATATCCCATTAATTGAAACTGAGCTTGCATCATTTCGATGCCGATTTGAACTCGCTCGATTTCTTTCTGACTTGGTTTTTTTGAAAATTTTTCTTGAAATAATTTTTTCATGTTCTTACTCCTTTTTCTTTATGAGTCTAGTTTACCTCAAAGAAAACTTGCTTGCCATAACATAACCTTACAAAAGAGGCTTTTTATCTTACATTATTGTAAGATTACATTTTTTATCTAATTGAAGCCTTTTTCTCACTATATAAAGGTCTAAAGAAGGGAGTGGGACAGAAATCGGTAATTCGTTAGAATTCGATTTCGTCGTCCCACCTCCGCACAGTTGAGTAGGGCTGTAAAAGCTGATGAAATCAGCGTAGTAGAGCCCACTCAACCACTGCGTCTTGCTC